>NZ_JBFBEK010000001.1:0-548051 GCF_040683715.1 Streptomyces sp. NPDC093260 | reverse complement strand
AGCTCCTTGAAACTCATCACGATACCGATCACCATCGGCACCAGATGAACCAGGAGTTCGAGGATCAGAGCGGGCAGCAGGAGCAGATACGGCAGCGAGACGCGGCGCAGCCGGCCGGTGGGACGGCGCGGACCGCGCTTCGTCCCACCGGAGGAGTCACCGCGCGCGGACCGCGGCTTCGCCGTTCCCGCGTCCGTACGGACGGTGCTGGTCATCTCGCTCACTTCGTCGGCATCTGCTGCTGGGCCTTGACGAGCTTGGCCTTCACCGACTCGGTGGTCACCGCGCGGCCGGCGGCGGCGTCGGCGAACAGCTCCTTCACCGCCGTGCCGACCGTCGTCTCGAACTGCGACTCGGCTGCGACCTGGGGCAGCGCCACGGCGCTGGTCGAGAGGGTGTTCTTCAGGACGGCGTTGGCCGGGGTGTCGAAGGCCGGGTCCGACTGGGCGCCCTTGACCGGCGGGATGGTGCTGTAGGCCTTGTTGAGGATCTTCTGCTCGTCGTCGCTGGTCATGAACTTCACGAACCGGGTCGCGCCGTCCAGGTTGTGGGTGTTCTTGAAGACGGCCATGTTGATGCCGGCCACCATCGAGTTCACCTGCGCGCCGCTGCCCGGGGCGCCGGACCGCACGGGCACCGGGGCGATGCCGTAGTCGCCCTCGCTCATCCCCTGGTTCTTCAGGTTGGCGGAGGCGGACTGCCACAGCAGCATCGCGGTGTTGCCCTTGGCGAAGTCGCTGACGGACTGGTTCTGCGCGTACTCGGCGTTGCCCTGCGGGATGACCTTGTCCTTGGCCATCAGGTCGACGTACTGCTTGACCGCCGCGACCGCGTTGTCGTTGGCGAAGTCGGGCTTGCCGTCGGCGGTGAAGAAGTCCGCGCCGTGCTGCTTGGCGAAGACGAACACGTGGTGGATGTTCTCGGAGACGTTGGCGCCCTCGGCGCCGAGCACGTTCTTGCCCTTCGCCTGGATCTTCTTGCCGTCGGCGACCAGCTCGTCCCAGGTGGCGGGGGGCTTGGAGATGCCGGCGTCGGCGAAGATCTTCTTGTTGTAGTAGAGCGCGTACGCCATCGAGTACAGCGGGACGGCCGCCGGGTCCTGGCCCTGGACGCCGGTGGAGCCGAGCGCGGAGTCCACGAAGCGGTCCTTGCCGCCGATCTTCCCGAAGTTCTTCGCGTCCCACGGCAACAGCGCGCCGGTCGCCTGGAGGGAGGCGCTCCAGGTGTTGCCGATGTTCAGCACATCGGGGCCCTGGCCGGAAGTCGTCGCGGTCAGGATCCGGTTGAGGAGATCCGACCAGGGCACGACCTCGAACTTCACCTTGATGCCCGTCTGCTTCTCGAACTTGTCGAGTTCGGGCTGGAGGACCTTCTTGTCGACCTCGATGCTCGTGCCCTGGTTGGAGGCCCAGTAGGTGAGCGTCTTCGGCGAGTCGTTGGACCCTCCGCCGGTCGACGCACCGCCTCCGCAGGCCGAGGCGGCAAGGGCGAGAGACATGGTGACGGCGCCTACGGCCGCGGCTCGGATGCTGCGCATGGCTCCTGGTGTCCCTTTCCGGGAGTCGAGAACCCGAGGAGACCTCCGGCGGCCGACGCGACGTACGTCCCCGTTCGACTTCCGAAGCACCTCATGGCTTAATTTAGGACGTGAGTTAAACCTCCCGAGGCGGGCTCGTCAAGGGATGTGACAGGGGCGAATCGGCCGAGGGGTCGGACGAGGGCCCAAGTACCTCTCGGACGAGGGCCGTTCAGCATGTCTGACCTGCGACGGAGAGGTCCGCAGGAGCCTGCGGGCGAGGACGACCGCAGTGCAACGGTTGGGTATCGGCGGCCCGTACGAGGGCGCGGGCGGCGGCGGACCCGGCCGGCCCACGGCGCGGGAAAGCCGTTGATCGATCACCACCCGGTGACGGAACTTCCGCCCTCCGCCCTGCCGCTTCGTTCACGTCGAGGAGGATTCCACGGGTGGGGAGGCACTTCCAGGTCCCGTTCCGTTCACTTCGTGAAGCGGGAGGGTTCGTCCGGGTCGGCGGAAGGCCGACGATGCGGGAGGAGAGAGCTCGGCACCCCGCGCACCACGGTCTCGTGCGACCCGGTAGGCGCAGCGTGATGCTCTGCGTCGTCTCGTCCGTGCGTCGCACGATGCCGGTCAGGGACTGGTCGTAGCCCTTCCAGCAGGTGAACTCGATCGTCGAGTACCGGTCGTCTGCCAGGGCGGCGGCCAGGGCGGCGCCCTCACCCATCAGCGGCTCGCGGTGTCCGGCCGGCGTCTCGCGGAATCCGAAGAGGGCGTTGGTCAGCGGGTGCACGGCGAAGAGCCCGGCGTTCTCCAGGTGCGCGAGGAGCTGATGGGCGCGCGCGCCGTCCGGCTTCGGCGCGTACCAGGTGCAGAAGCCGACGGCCTTGGGCGGGGCCGCAGCGGGGGCGTTGTCCGGGAACTCCTCCCAGAAGACGCGCCTGGCCTGCTCGTCGGGCACGGCGGGGACCGTGTAGTCGTTGGCCCGGATGTGGTCCAGGAACTCCTGCGGCAGGGCCGCGTGGTGACGCCGTACGTAGTGCGTGAGATCGACGGGCCAGAGCCAGGTGCCGTCCGTCATCAGGGATCCGGAGCCGGCGATCCACTCTTCGCCCGTGAGGACGTCGCGCTCGGCGCCCATCGTGGAGTAGATCTCCAGGCCCGATTCCAGGTAGGCGAGGACACGGTCCTCGTCCCAGGGCCCAACGTCCTGTACGGCGCCTCGCAGCGACGGCGCAACGTCCGCCGTGGTGGCCCGGCCGCCGATCTCCCGGTAGAAGCCCGCTCGCTTGATCATTTCCACTCCTGTGAGCCTGCCCTAGTGGGCCATGGGCAGGTAGGTGCGCCAGTAGCCGTTGTCGCCGATGGCGGGGGTCTGGTTGAGGCCGAGCTGGGGGGACGTTCCCACCTTGCTCATGGGCGCCGTCACGGGCACGTCCATCACGCGGCGGCCGGGATGGACGCGATCATTTCGGCGCACCGAAGGGTGCGCGGACCGGATTCACCCCGGCAGGACTCAACGACTTCGGCCAAGGCCGCTCAGGGCTGAAGGCGCTGCGGGAGCGGACGCGGGGCCCCCGGCAAGCGGTCCGCTTGCCGAGGGCCCCGCGTCTGTTCAGAGTGCCGCGAAGGCGACGAACTCGGTCCAGGCCGTGGGGTCCACTGCCAGTGCTGCGCGGGTCGTGTCCTTCGAGTCGCGCACGTGGACCCTGGCGGGGGTGGTGGCGACTTCGACACACTGGCCACCCTCAGCGCCGCTGTAGCTGCTCTTGGCCCAGACAAGCGCAGGCGCGGGACCGCGCTTCACTTCAGCGTTCATCTCTCTCCCAACAGCTTCTCGATGAAGGCCAGGGACTCCCTCGGGGTGAGGGCCTGCGCTCGGATGATCCCATAGCGCGCAGACAGCGCATGGACCGCGTCCCGCTCCGTAACCAGTGTGCTCCGACCTTGAGCTTCCATGTAACCGACCCGTGGCCCCTGCCTCGGCATCAGCAAAGTGAACGCGCCATCAACACCAGCGTTGTCCTCGCGGTCGAGCGGCATCACTTGAAGCTCGACGTTTCGCTTCTGGCCGAGCAGAAGCAGTTGCTCAAGCTGTCCGCGCCATACCTGTTCACCACCGAGCGGCCGCCGTGCAACCGGCTCCTCCATGACAAAGCTCAGCAACGGTGCGGGCCACCTGTCGAAGATCTCTTGTCGTGCGAGCCGCGCTTCAACGCGCTGTTCGATGGTCGCCTCATCCAGGAGCGGGCGCCGCATCCCCAGCAGAGCCCGCGTGTACTCCTCTGTCTGCAACAGGCCGTTGACCACGTGGGTGTCGTACACATGAAGCTCAACCGCTTCGGCCTCCAGCTTGGCCGCATCCCGGAAGAACGCCGGATACTGAGCCCGAGCCACCTCCTCCTTGCTCGCACTCAACACCCCACCCGCCTGCAGCACCTCATCCGCCTGGTCGATGAACCTCGGCGGCGGGATACGTCTCCCCTGCTCGAACGAGGCGATCGTCGAAGCCGAGTACCCGGTCAGGGACCCGAGTGTCGCGCGGTCCAGGCCCGCCCGCTCTCGGAACAGCTTCAACTGTCGCCCGAACACGCACAGCATGCCCGTCCCGACCTCGTACTCCGGCTGCTGAACCTCGTCGTCCACGCCGTAGCTCCTCTCGCACACCAGCCCAATCAGCCAACTCGGGGCCCCGGGAACCGGTCACGCCCAACCCCACGTACAAGCGCACCGCCCACGTGTACAGCCCGCACCCGTCAGCTCATCGCTCCTGGTCAACGCTACGCAGAGTCCGTCACGGTTGACTCCATGAAGTCAGCGACTCCCCCGAACGGGCATATGCCGCAGCACCCCGCACTCGAACACGAGTTCACCATGCGCTTCACCTCGACCCCGCGCGGCGCCCGCCTCGCCCGCCGGCTCGTCTCGCACCGCCTGGACGAGTGGGGCCACCCCTACGCGAGCCCGGTCAATGAGACGCTCACCCTCATCACCGCGGAACTCACCGCCAACGCCGTACGCCACGGCCACGTCCCCGGCCGGGACTTCCACGTCCAACTCGCTCTGGCCGACGGCACCTTCCGTATCGAGGTGACCGACACCCGTACCGAGGAACAACCTCCGGCCGGCCCCCCGGCGACCGACTCGCTTTCCGAATCCGGCCGGGGCCTTCTGCTCGTGGCCACCCTCGCGGACGGCTGGGGCGTCAGCCCTCGCCCAGCAGCCCCGGGCAAGACCGTGTGGGCGGAGCTGCACATGCAGGCTGAGGGCCACCCGCTCACGCATCGGGTGGTCCCTGAACCGACCGACGTCGACCTGCTCCTGACTACTGCTTCACTGCTGCGCGACGACCTCGGGTCGCGGCCGGAGGAAGCCAGCCACGGAGATCGTCGTCGGTGAGTCCGTGCTCGCCCTGCTTCTGCTGGCGGTAACCGGCGGAGAAGTCCGCCGGGGAGCCGCTGTAGAGCATGCCGAACCCGCACCCCACCGAGTCCCGCGTCGTTGAGTACGCCCGCCAGCGCCGGGATGCTCCGCTCCCAGGAACGGACCTCGGCGGTGCCGGGGCGACAGCCGTGCAGAAACGGTGGTGCACCGGAGGCGGACCAGTAGGTAGTGCGCCCCAGGACGCCGGCCCCCTGCACCTGAAGCCGCAGGCGGCTTCACGCAGCCCGTATCGGCGAACGCCTCCCCCGCCTGGCCGCCCACACCCCGGAGACCGGCCCGCGCGACGGCGGGCGCGGCCCCCTGCTCGTCGAGGCCCTGGCCGGGCGCCGGGGCTGGAGCCCCCGCGCCGACGGCGGACCCGGCGAGACGGCGTGGGCGGAGCGCGCCTCGTAGGCAGTGGTGACTGCGGGGGTCAGACCGTGCCGACCCCGTTCGAGTAGGACTTCATGCTGTAGGTCCCGAAGCCGTTCTCGACGGGGTCGCCCGTGTTGTTGACGCAGTGCCGGATGCCGCCGCCGCCCGCGCCGTTGAGGCAGACGTCCATCAGCGAGGTGAGGACGACGCCGGGAGTGTCGGGGACCTCGTAGGCGCGGTCGGTGTAGATGTTCGCGTTGAGGTTGAAGAAGGCGTAGCTGCCCAGGCCCCACGCGTGGTGGTCGGTGACGTGGTCGCCGACCTTGTAGGCGGCGAAGCCGTTGGTGGTGCCGTGTCTCCAGGCCGACTGCGTCGGGACGTCGTAGGGGTGCTCGTTCTGGAAGAAGTAGGTGCGGCCGTGGTTTCCGTTCCAGAGCACCTCGTAGTTCTGGTGGTGCTCGACGAACAGGCCGTAGGCGGTGACCCGGTCGCCGTTGACGAGGAAGCCGACGCCCGCGGGGTTGACGGCCCAGCCGACCGAGCCGTCCAGGCCGTGGTCGGCGCGCCAGGCCCACACGTGGTCGACGATCACGTCGTTGCTGTCGATCTGGATGCTGACCTTGGTGCCGCCGGGGACGGCGCCGCCGATGCGCGGGAAGACGTCGAAGAGCGCGGTGGGCCGGTGCGCGTGGTTCTTCCGGGTGCGGCCGTCGCCGACGCGCAGCAGCACGGGGGAACTGGCGGAGGCGGCCTCGAGGATGACGCCGGCTACGGTGACGTCGTCGATGTCGGCGACCTCGATGAGCGAGTTGTTCCTGACGGCCTGGAGGGTGGCCAGGCCGAGGCCGAGGACGACGGTGCCGGGCCGCGACACCCGTAGCGGCGCGGACAGCGGGTGGACGCCCGGGGTGAGCAGGAGGTGCTTGCCCCTGGCCAGCGCCGCGTTGATGCTGGCGGCGGAGTCGCCCGGGTGTGCGACGTGGAACTCGGTCAGCGGGATGCTGTGGCCGGCGGCCGGCCCGTGGGCCCAGGAGGTGCCGGCGCTGTCCCGGCGCAGCGCGGGGACGAAGACGTGGTAGGCCCCGCGGCGGTCCACGGTCAGGAACGGCTTCTCCCGGACGACCGGGGTGCGGTCCACGGTGGTGTAGGGCGGGGTCGGGAAGGACGTGGCGGGCGCGCCCTGGACGCCGACGAAGACCATGTTCCAGTTGGCGCCGGTCCAGCTGCCGATGGTGTCGTTGCGCGAGAGCCACTGCTGCTGCGAGCCCGAGTCGATCCGGCCGTCCACCACGCTGTCGGCCAGGAACCCGCCGCTGGACCACCCGTTTCCGGGCGGGCTCGGCATGAGGATCATGTTGCCCTTGACGTGGACCCGGCGCATCGGCGCGGCCTGGGCGACGGCCCAGCGGTCCAGCCCGTCCGGCGGCACGATGGTCAGGTTCTCGGCGGCCCGCCAGAAGTCCTGGGTGCCGTTGCCTTCGAACCACTGGGCGTCGACGGTGACATGGCCGTTGATCACGACGTCCTCGGGGCTGGCGCCGAGGCCCAGGACGTGGGTGTAGAAGCCGACGTTGATCTCGACGTTGTACGTGCCGGGCTTGAAGGCCAGGGCGTAGCGCTCGGTGCCGAACTGGTTGGACTCCTGGAGGGCGAACACGGCGTCGATCTGTTCCTGGATCGCCGCGTCGCCCATCGAGGGGTCGAAGACCAGGACGTTGTCGCCCAGACCGGCCCTCCCGTGGCCGGCGGGGCCGTGGCCGCCCGGGCCGGGGGCGGGGGACGACGCGAGGGCGGGCCCTGCGGTGACACCGGCCAGCGGCATCGCTGCGGCGACGGCCGCCGCCCCGCGGAGCATGGCACGACGAGAGGGAATGACGGACACGGCTCTCCCTGAACATGGTGGGCAGACGGGGCCGCGGCTGGTCCCCAACCGCGAGAGAGCGCTCTCAGCCACGGAGTGAATCATCACCGGTATGTGGCGTCAACAGGTCCGGACCATCAACAGCGCGCCCCGCGAGCCGAGTTGCGGCGCGCGGGGCGGAGTCGGGTGCTCGTGCGGACGGACGGGTCAGGGGGCCGCGTGCGTCGACGCCGGCCGGCGGCCGCGCCGCCCGGTCCGGGGCCGAGCCGACGCCGCCCCGACGCGGCGGGCGGCGGCCGGCGTGCTGTCGGCCGCCACCCGGCGGAGAGGGGTGCGCACTCAGGTGCGTACGGCAGGACCCGGCGTCAGGGACCCGGCGTCAGCCGGTCGTGCTGCCCGCGACCCACTGGCTCCACGGCATGTTCCAGTCGCTGAGTCCGTTGTCCGGCGCCAGCTTGCCCTTGTCGTCGGAGTTCTTGACGACCACGACGTCGCCGATCATCGAGTGGTCGAAGAACCACGCGGCGGGCTGCTTGCTGTCGCGGCCGTCCCTGGCGTCCTTCAGGCCCACGCAGCCGTGGCTGGTGTTCGCCTTGCCGAAGACGGAGGCGGCGCTCCAGTAGTTGCCGTGGATGAACGTGCCCGAGTCGGACAGGCGCATGGCGTGCGGCACGGCCTCGATGTCGTACGCGGGCTTGCCGTCCTTGTTCGTGAGGCCGACGCTCGTGGCGTTCATGCGGATGTGCCGGAACTTCTCGGAGATGACCATCTGGCCGTTGTACGTCGGGTGCTCGGGGCTGCCGGACGAGATCGGGATGGTCTTGACCGTCTTGCCGTTCCGCACGACGGTCATCCGCTTCGTCGCGGCGTCGACCGTGCTGACCTGGCTGCGACCGATCTTGAACGTGACCGTCTTCTTCACGCCGTGGGAGGTGAGCCCGACGGTGACGGTGGAGCCGGGCTTCCAGTAGCTCTGGGGGCGGAAGTCGAGGCGGCCGTCGTTGAGCCAGTGGCCGACCACCTGCTGGCCGCTGCTGGAACTGACCTGGATCTTCGACTGCACGGCGGCCTTGTCGCGGACCGCCTTGTCGAAGGTGACCGACACCGGCATACCCACGCCGACGGTCGAGCCGTTCTCGGGGGACAGGTGCCCGATGAAGTCGTTGGCCGGGGAGACCGTGGTGATCGTGGCGTTCTCGGTCGCGGAGCGGCCCTGGGCGTCGACGGCCTCCGCGGCGATCTGGTACCTGGCGGCCCGCTGCAGCCGGCCGTCCGGCTGCCAGGAGGCGCCGTCCTCGGACATCGTGCCGGGAAGCACGGTGCCGGTGGCCACGGCGGTCATGGTCACCTTGGTGAGCCTGCCGTCACTGACGGTGACCTTGACGGGGGCGTCGACCGCGACGTCGTGGGCGCCCTGCCCGGGCGTGATGTCTATTCGGGCGCCGGAGACGTCCTGGGCGGCGGCCTGGTCCGGCGAAGCCTGCGAGGCCGCCGGGTGCGCGGGGGTCTGCGTGGCCGCCGGGGCCTGCGTCCCCGGGCGGTTCCCGGTGCCGTCGCTCCCGGTGGCGGCCATGGCGGTGCCGCCGAGGGCCGTGACCGCGAGCACACCGCCGAGTACGCCGGCCGCGGCCGCCAGCCCGGTGTGTCGTTTACGTGCCGTGATCAAACGCTTCTCCCATGCCCTTGGTCTGTGAGTCGTCGAAGCTGGCCACCGGAGAGTGCAACCACCTCGCGAACCACCTTTACACACCCATTCGACCAAAATGGGCATACTGTGCCGAAGGCCACGTACCGCCGACCGTGTCGCCGACGTGCTGCGCGGAGTCCGGGACAGCTCGTGACCGCTCTGGGCCGACGCCCGCACGTCGGCGTCCCGCCGGCCGCACCCCGCCCCGCCGGGCATGTCCGGGCCGCGTCCCGGCCCGCCGGGACCTTCCGGGACGCCTCCCGTCCGTCCGGCACGTCCGGGGATGCCCCCGGTCCGGTCGGGCCCGTCCGGACCACCTCCGGTCCGCCGGTCGGGTCGCCGTCAGGAGTGCCGTACCTTCTCCCCCTCGGGCGCCCGGTAGCAGCCGGAGGTGACCTCGATGCCGATGCTCGGGGTGGTCCGCTTGCTGTAGGCGACGATCCACACGCTCGCCTTGGCGGCGTCGTTGTCGGCGATGATGTTGAGGTTCTTGTTGGCGCTGTTGTCCTGGTAGGACCTCTTGATCACCCAGCCGCCCGTGGTCAGTTTCCCCTTCAGGTTCTTCATGGCCGCGTCGACGTCGGCGCCGGAGGTGGGCTTGAAGTTCCACGGGTGGTAGACCTGGAAATACGTGTCGGGGTCCTTGCCCTCGCACGCCCTCACACCCGGTCCGGGCTCGGAGGCGGTGCCGGGCACGCCGAGGAAGTCGTAGATCTGGCTGGAGACGGACTTCACCTTGGCGACCGCGTCGTCGGTCGAGGCGGTGCCCGCGTCGGGGATCTTCGTGCCGGCGTCGTCCGACGTGCCGGCGCCGGCGGTCGGGGGCTTGGTGTTGTCGTCGTCCGTCATGCCACATCCGCTGAGGAGGAGTCCGGTCAGTACCAGGGGGAGGGTGAGGAAGGCGCCGCGCAGGCGATGCCGGTGAGAAGGGGGGAACGGTGCGCGGAACATGTCGGTCCTAGGTGTCGTTCGGCGGGTCCGTGATGGTGCGTGTGCGACTCTACGAGCAGGCCGCCTGCTTCACTGGGGCGCGGTGACGTCGCCGTACTCGCCGACCACCACCAGCGCCTGGTTCTTCAGCGCCGTCGAGCCCTTGTTCCAGTACTGGCTGTGGCCCTCCGCCCCCGTGGTCGCCGAGGCGCCGCTGCCCTCGGCGTCCGTGTTCATCTGGTTGGCGCCGAAGATGTCGTCGCTGGGGATGATGAACGTGCCGCCGCCCAGTTTCCACTGGCTGCCACCGTGGCCCCAGCGGCCGATGTCGGGGACCGGGTCCCCGTCCGCCTCCTCGTTCCACACGTGCCCCTTGGGGACGTCCATCTCCTCGGCCGAGCCGACCTTGACGCCCGGGCTGCCCGCGAAGATCACGTCGTCCGCGTTGAGATGGCCGGTCTGGGCCGCGGCCCCGATGAGGGT
The DNA here is from genome assembly GCF_040683715.1 of Streptomyces sp. NPDC093260. Classification (NCBI taxonomy): domain Bacteria; kingdom Bacillati; phylum Actinomycetota; class Actinomycetes; order Kitasatosporales; family Streptomycetaceae; genus Streptomyces; species Streptomyces sp. NPDC093260. The sequence goes on along the minus strand of NZ_JBFBEK010000001.1, from coordinate 537,776 downwards.
GGTGCCGTAGGAGTGCCCGATGGCCGTGCGGTGCGGATCGCCGGCGCCGCTGTGCGAGACGTCGAGGCCGTCCATGAACTGCCGGTAGGCGGGCGCCCCGTCGTAGGCGTAGTGCTCGAACGGGGAGTCCTTGACGATGTCCTGGGGCGCGTCGTAGCCGAGCCAGGTGATGGTCGAGACGGACGCGTTCGGGGTGGCCTGCTGCGTCTGGCGCCACAGTTCGGTCATCCGGTCGATGTCGCCGCCGATCTTGCCGAGGTTCGACGTCGTGCCGGGCACGTACACCGCCTGGTTCTGCGCGGTGTCGGGGTTGCCCGTGGCCACGACGGCCCGGCCGTGGCCCTCCGGGCTGAAGGCGAGGAGGTACGCCTCGGGCAGGCCGCCCTCGCCCGTCTGGTCGAACCTGGTCCGGATGGCGTTCATGCCCTTGAGCGACGACTGCAGGTGCCGGTACTCGTCGCCGTACTTCTTGTCCCACTCCATCCACTCGTCGGTGTGCACCTTGGACGCCCAGCCGCCCGCGCTGATCCACGTCCACTCGTTGACGGGCGGCTTCGGTATGGAGTCGATCCGCAGCTGGTACTCGGCCTGCTTCTCGTCGAGGACGATGCGGTTGGCCTCGTCGCGGGTCTCGGACGGGAGGCCGTCGAGCCGCCCGACCACGTCCGGGTGGAGGGAGAGGTAGGCCTCCCGCTCCGTTGGGGTGAGCCCCTTCCACCAGTCGGCGTTCTGCTGCGGGCTTCCGTCGTGGGGAGGAGCGGCCATGGAGTCCAGGTAGTTCTTGGCCGCGTCCCGGACCCCGGCCATGTCCGACTGCGCGTCCTTGAGGTCCTGGTTGGACACGGTGAGGTCGTCGTCGGCCTTCAACGCCCTTATCTTCGGCGCCCACTTGTCATCCGCCTCCGTGGCCTCCTTCAACGCGGCGGTGATCCGGTCGGCGATGTCGAGGGCCTCGGCGTGGTGGGGGTTGGGGTCGAAGTGGGCCGACTGGCGTGCGATGCCCTGCACCGCCGGGTCGGTCGCCCCGCTGACCGTGCCGCCCTTGGCGGGCGACTCGGAGCCGTCCTTCGCCGGGCCGTCCGGGTAGGTGACGCTGCCGTCCGCGTTGACCGTCAGCTTCTGTGCCTGCGCGTCGTCGAGGGCCGACAGGAGCTTCTTGCGGGCGGCGTCGATGTCGTGGGCGAAGCCGTTGAGCGCCGTGCTGACCAGACCGCACTCGATCTGCGCGTAGTGGAAGTCGGCCGAGAGGTTCTTCAGTTCGCCGAGCGCGGCTTCGAGGGCCTGCCCCTTGAGGGACTTGCGCATGCCGGCGGCGACGACGTTGTCCAGGTGGTCCTTGGCCGCGCTCGCCATGTCGCTGGTGGCACGGTAGCCGTCGGCCGCCTCCTCGAACTCGGAGGGCTTCAGCTGCTTGAGTGTCGCGAGGTCCATGGCTGCCGCTACCGTCCGCCGTCCTGGCCGCCGATGGCGGGTGTGTCGGCGTACTTCGTCTTGATGACGCCGAACGCCGACCTGACGGAGTCGTCCGTCATCAGCAGGTCGTGGCCGACCTGTTCGAGGACGCCCTTGACGCTGCCGCAGCGCTCTCCGACGCTCTTGACGTAGCGGGTCCAGGAGTCGTACACGTCCTTCTGGGCGGCGGCGGACAGGCATCCCGAACCCGCGTCGAGCCCCTTCTGCCCGTCGTCCAGCCGGCCCAGCGCCTTGTCCACGTTCGCCCTGAGCCCGTCGACGCCCTCCGCCGCCTTGTTCCAGGCCTCCTGGGTCGACTTCACGCCGCCGGTGACGCCGCTGACCGACGGGCCGGGACCGTCACCGGCCGGATACTGGTTGAGCTGCATGTGCGTCGAGCTCCGCTCGGCGGCGTCCTGCTTCAGCCGCTCCCATTCGTCCCACGCCATGCGTGGTCTCCTCCCCCGTGACCCGGGTGCTCCCGGAAGTGCCGTCCAGCTTCCTTGTGTCCGTCGAGGTCACCGCGGCCGACGTTACGGGGCGCGTGCGCCGTGCGGCGTCCGCTCGATCACTCAACCGGACCCTGAGTATCCGTACCTGGAACGGGGGAAGCCGAGCCCGGTCGTCGCACGTGCGCGAGCGGCGAAAAGAATCAGCCATCGGACATCTGCCGGGTTTCCCGGCAGACCGACTGGCCGCGCCCGGAATGAGCGGGAAGGTGCGGGATCACCCGGACGAGTGAAGTTGGCTGGATCTCGCCGGTAGAAGGAATCATGGCGGCCCGCCGTACCCGTCCCGGTCACCGCGTCCCCGGGGCGGCCGGCGGCGTCGGTCGCCGCCCGGCCGTCGGGCCCGTGCGGCCGGCGCGGGGTCCGCGGACCCGTACCGGATCGTCCGGTGTCCAGGGCGGCGCGGACCGCAGCGGGCATCACCCGCGTCGGCGGCCCCCGGCCGGAACCGCGGCGGCGCGGACTCCCGCGCCCGTCGCTGTCACAGGGCTGCCCTAAGATCACCGGACTTGATCAAGCGGTGCCGCGCACCGTCCCGGTCAGGCAGGCGGGAGGCACGCATGCCTCTCGACGTACGATCCACATCGACGCCCTACGGAGCCATCCCGGATGAACACCGTGTCATCTCCTTCCTTCGAGTTCCTTCCCGGTTCGCCCGACTCCCCCGTGATCCTCCACGTCCCGCACTCCTCGCGGGTGATCCCCGCGGACGTGCGCGCCGGGATCACCCTCGACGACGCCGGACTGGAGCGCGAACTGGACCACATCACCGACTCGCACACCGCCGAGATCGCGGCGGCCGCCGCCGTCCGCGCCCCGGTCACCCCCTGGCGGTTCGTGAACCGCCTCTCGCGGCTGGTGATCGACCCGGAGCGGTTCCCCGACGGGCGGGAGGAGATGCTGTCGGTGGGCATGGGCGCCGTGTACACGCGGACCACGCACGGCGAGGAGCTGCGCCCGGCCGGTCACGACGGACAGCCGCTCATCGAGCGGTACTTCCACCCGTACGCCGCCGCCATGACCGACGCGGTCGCGGAACGGCTGGCGGCGGTGGGCCGGGCGGTCGTCGTGGACGTCCACTCGTACCCGACCGCGCCCCTGCCCTACGAACTGCACGGCGACGGCCCGCGGCCCCCGATCTGCCTGGGGCACGACGACTTCCACACCCCGCCGGAGCTGCTGGCCCAGGCGGAGAAGGCCTTCGCGGACTTCGGCGGCACCGGAGTCAACAGCCCCTTCCGGGGCGCGTACGTCCCGCTGGCGTACTACGGGACGGACCCGAGGGTCAGCGCCCTGATGGTGGAGATCCGCCGGGACGTGTACATGAGCGAGCCGGGCGGCCCGGCCGGCCCGGGGCTGGCCGCGCTCGCGGACGCGGTGGCCCGGCTGGTCGAGGCGGTGGGCACCGGCACGGCCGGCTGACGGCAGCCGGCCGGGGGACGGTGAGCGAGCCGGTCGCGTCGCTCACCGTCCCGCGGCGGCACGGCCGGGGGGAGAGCAGCGGACCCGCACACGACAGAGGAGCCCCCGGCTCACGCCGGGGGCTCCCGCTGCACTGTGTCACTGTGTGTCCGAGGGGGGACTTGAACCCCCACGCCCGATAAAGGGCACTAGCACCTCAAGCTAGCGCGTCTGCCATTCCGCCACCCGGACTAGGTGTGTGTCGTCCGGCGGGGGTGTTCCCCGCGGCGACATGGACAACAATACCAAGCTTTCGGAGCGCCTTTCACCTGCGTATCCGCCCCGTACGCACCCGCGCGGGCCGGGGCGCGCACGCCGCGCCGACGGCGCGCACCGACCGTCGCGGACACGTCACGTTTCGTCGCGCGACGCCGCTCGCGGGCGGCGCACGACCTCCCCCGCGCCGCTCATGAGCACCGCACGACCGGCCCCGCGCAGCTCACGGGCAGCGGACGACCTGTCCCGCGTAGGAGAGGTTTCCGCCGAAGCCGAACAGCAGGACCGGGTCGCCCGTCGTCACCTCGCCGCGCTCGACCAGCTTGGACAGGGCCAGCGGGATGCTGGCCGCCGAGGTGTTGCCGGACTCGGTGACATCGCGGGCGACGACCGCGTTGACGGCGCCCAGTCGCGCGGCGAGCGGCTCGATGATCCGCAGGTTGGCCTGGTGCAGGACGACCGCGGCCAGCTCGCCGGGCGCGACGCCCGCCCGCTCGCAGGTCTGCCGGGCCAGCGGCGGCAGCCGGGTCGTGGCCCACCGGTACACGCTCTGCCCCTCCTGCGCGAACCGGGCGGGCGTGCCCTCGATCCGTACCGCGTTGCCCATCTCGGGCACCGAGCCCCACAGCACCGGCCCGATCCCGGCCGTCTCCCCCGGCCGGGCCGCCTCGACCACGGCCGCGCCCGCGCCGTCGCCGACGAGCACGCAGGTGCTGCGGTCGGTCCAGTCGGCCACGTCGGACATCTTGTCGGCGCCGACGACGAGGGCGCGCGTCGCGGCCCCGGCGCGCAGGGTGTGGTCGGCGGTGGCCAGGGCGTGGGTGAACCCGGCGCACACCACGTTGACGTCCATAGCGGCCGGCGACGGGATGCCCAGGCGGGCGGCGACGCGGGCGGCCATGTTGGGCGAGCGGTCCACGGCCGTGGAGGTGGCGACCAGGACGAGGTCGATGTCGGCCGGGGTCAGGCCGGCCGTGGCGAGCGCCTTGGCGGCGGCGTGCGCGGCGAGTTCGTCGACCGGTTCGTCGGGCGCGGCGATGTGCCGGGTCCGGATGCCGACCCGGCTTCTGATCCACTCGTCGCTGGTGTCGACCAGGGACGCCAGGTCGTCGTTGGTGAGCACCTTGGCGGGCTGGTAGTGGCCGACGGCGGTGATGCGCGAGCCGTTCATTGCGGGTCCCCCTCGTTGCCGTGGGTTGCGGGACCTCAGTCTGTTCAGTGACTCACGAGTACGGCGGCAGGTGAGGGCACAGGAAACACGTGCCCCGGTTGTCGGCTTCCGTCAGAGGCAGGCGCGTCCGCAGGGGGCCTGGAGGTGCGTTCGGGTACGCGTCCGCGAGGCGTCCGGCGGGTACGTGGAGGGCGGCGTCCGTGTGTCCACGGCGACGTGGCGGCGCACGGACGACGGGCTCGCGCAGGTCGCCTCGCCGTACACCGGCCCGGTGACTCGTGGCACTCTCTGCGGGAAGGGCCGTTTCGGCCGGCAGCGCGTACAGAACCGGGGCTGATCACGACATGGGACGAGTGACGGAACGACGCAAGGTCCTCCGCATCCGGGACGGCGCGGTCTCCGCCCGGCCGGACACCCTCGTCGCCGAGGAGCCGCTGGAGATCCGGCTGAACGGCAAGCCGCTCGCGATCACCATGCGCACCCCGGGCGACGACTTCGCGCTGGCGGCCGGCTTCCTGGTCAGCGAGGGCGTGCTGGCCGAGGCGGCGGATCTCATGAACGTCGTGTACTGCGCGGGCGCGACGGTGGACGGCTCGAACACGTACAACGTGGTGGACGTGCGCACCGCTCCGGGGGTCGCCGTCCCGGACATCACCCTGGAGCGCAACGTCTACACGACCTCCTCGTGCGGCCTGTGCGGCAAGGCCAGCCTGGACGCCGTCCGCACGACGGCCCGCTGGCCGATCGCGGACACGCCGCCGGTGCGCGTCGAGCCGGGCCTGCTCGCCGGCCTGCCCGACCGCCTGCGGGCGGCGCAGCGGGTCTTCGACCGGACCGGCGGCCTGCACGCGGCGGCCCTCTTCGCCGAGGACGGAGAGCTGCTGGACATACGGGAGGACGTGGGCCGGCACAACGCGGTCGACAAGCTCGTCGGCCGCGCCCTCCAGAGCGGCGCGCTGCCGTTGTCCCGCGCGATCCTGCTGGTCTCCGGGCGGGCCTCCTTCGAGCTGGCCCAGAAGGCCGTGATGGCGGGCATCCCGGTCCTGGCGGCGGTGTCCGCGCCGTCCTCGCTGGCCGTGGACCTGGCCGCGGAGACCGGTCTCACCCTGGTGGGCTTCCTGCGGGGCAGCAACATGAACGTGTACGCGGGCGAGAAGCGCATCGCCCTGCGCGCGGAGGCGCCGCAGGGGTGAGCATCCCGGCGGCGCGCGGGTCGGGGTGCGGGTCCGTCCTCGGCCGTGGCTCCCCCGCGTAGGGCCACCCCCTCACCGCTCCGCCGCCGGCTCACTCCCGCGTCCCCGAGATCCTGACCAGCAGCTCCATGAACCGATCCCGTTCCGCCGCCGACAGTGGCCCCAGCAGCGTGTCGTTGGCCTCGCGGGCCGCCCGCTCGCAGCGCTCCAGCAGGCGCACGCCCTGTGTGGGGGTGCGATGCGACGCATGCGGTACGAGACGGCCAGTGGTCCGCTGTTCGTGGAGGAGGCGCCCGTGCCCGAGCGGGGCCCGGCGAGCTTCTGGTGCGCTGCGAGGCGGTCGGCGTCACCCTGCCGGGCGTCCGGAAGGTCACCGAGGCCGCCGAGCCGATCGCGCTGGGCGGTGAGATCGCCGGCGAGGTGACGGCCGTGGGGGCGGGCGTCACCCGGTTCCGGCCCGGCGACCGGGTGACCGGCCTGTGCTTCGGGCACGGTTACGCCGACTTCGCGCCGCTGCACGAGGCCACACGACGACGAGCGGCCGTCGTGTCCCACGCCCGCTCGCCCGCGTCGGCGCGAGCGCCTCAGCGCGACCGCGGCCCCGTGCCGACCGGCCCCGCTGACGCCCCCTGCTCCGTGGCCGGAGCGGACGCCGCCCGCTCCCCGCGCTCGTTCCCCTCTTCCTGTTCCTCCCGGGCCTCCGGGTCGCGGGCCCGGCGCTTGGCGATCACCGCGCACACCATCAGCTGCATCTGGTGGAAGAGCATCAGCGGCAGCACCGCGAGCGAGGCGTGGACGCCGAACAGGACGCTCGCCATGGGCAGCCCGGAGGCCAGCGACTTCTTCGAGCCGGCGAACTGGATGGCGATGCGGTCGGCCCGGCCGAAGCGCAGCGCCTTCGCGCCGTACCAGGTCAGGGCGAGCATCACGGCGAGCAGCACCGCTTCCGCCGCGAGCAGTCCGCCGAGGCGCGCGGCGCTGACCTGGTGCCAGATGCCCCGCACCATGCCCTCGCTGAACGCGGTGTAGACGACGAGCAGGATAGAGCCCCGGTCGACGAGCCCGAGGACCTTCTTGTGCCGGGCGACGAAGCCGCCGGTCCAGGGCCGCAGCAGCTGTCCGGCGACGAACGGCACCAGCAGTTGCAGCACGATCGTCACCAGCGAGTGCGCGGAGAAGCCGCCGCCGCTGCTGCCCAGGAGGACGGCGGCGAGCAGCGGCGTGAGGACGATGCCGACCAGGGAGGAGAAGGAGCCGGCGCAGATCGCGGCGGGCACGTTGCCGCGGGCGATGGAGGTGAAGGCGATGGAGGACTGGATGGTGGAGGGGACCAGGGTGAGGAAGAGCAGGCCCTGGTAGAGCGGCTGGTCGAGCAGGACGGGGACCAGGCCGCGGGCGGCGATGCCGAGCAGCGGGAAGATCACGAAGGTGCAGGCCAGCACCGTGACGTGCAGTCGCCAGTGCCTGAGCCCGTCCAGTGCCTCGCGGGTGGAGAGCCGGGCGCCGTAGAGGAAGAAGAGGAAGCCGATCGCGGCCGTGGAGGCGCCGGAGGCGACATCGGCGGCCGGGCCGCGGGCGGGCAGCAGTGCGGCCAGGCCCACGGTGCCGATCAGCAGCACGATGTACGGGTCGACCGGCATCCAGCTCGGCCAGCGCAGGCGTTTCACGGTGCTCCACTCGCTCGGGCTCGTCGGCGGCGGCCGGGGGCGTGCGCCCGGCCGCGTCCGTCGTTCCGGGACCTCCGGGTCCCCCGTCCATCGTCCCCCTCACCAGCGCGATCGGGAAACCGTCCCACCGCTCTCACTGTCATCGCGTTCCGTGATGAGCATGGCCGGGGCAGCCGTTAGTCTGGCCGCGTGTACGACCCGGCCCAGTTGCGCAGCTTCCTCGCCGTCGCCCAGACGCTCGGTTTCACCCGGGCGGCGCGGCGGCTGGGGCTGCGCCAGTCGACGGTGAGCCAGCATGTGCGCCGGCTGGAGGAGGCCGTCGGGCGGCCGCTGTTCACCCGCGACACGCACTCGGTCGAGCTGACCGAGGACGGCGAGGCGATGCTGGGGTTCGCGCGGCGGATCCTGGAGGTGCACGAGCAGGCGACGGCGTTCTTCACCGGCACCCGGGTGCGCGGGAGGCTGCGGTTCGGCGCGTCCGAGGATTTCGTGCTGACCCGGCTGCCGGAGATCCTGGAGGGCTTCCGCTACGAGCACCCCGAGGTCGATCTCGAACTGACCGTCGAGCTGTCGGGCACGCTGCACGAGCAGCTGGCCGCCGGGAAGCTGGACCTGGTCCTGGCCAAGCGCCGTCCGCAGGACCCGGGCGGCGAGCCCGTCTGGCACGACCGGCTGGTGTGGATCGGCGCGGAGCGACTGCGCCTGGACCCCGACCGTCCGGTGCCCCTGATCGTCTATCCGCCGCCGGGGATCACCCGGGCGCTCGCCTTCGAGGCGCTGGAGCGGCAGGGCCGCCCGTGGCGCGTCGCGTGCACCAGCGGAAGCCTCAACGGGCTGGTCGCCGCCGCCCGCGCGGGCCTCGGCGTGATGGCCCACTCGCGCGGGCTGATCCCGCCGGGCCTGGTCCGGGTGCCGGAGCGGGCCGGGCTGCCGGAGCTGGGGCAGGTCGACTTCGTCCTGGTCCACGGCCGCCACCGCCCTTCGGCCCGGTCCGCCGCCGACGCCCTGGCGACGGCGATCCTCACCGGCGGCGACCGCCTGCACCACCGCTAGGGTCCTGCGTTCGGATCACGCCGGGGCGCGGCCCGGGACCGCCATCGGCTTCGGCGGACAAGCGCGCAGGAGCCGCGTCAGGCCTTCCCGCGCCGAGCGGTGTCCTCGGGGAACTCCCGCTCGAGCTGGATCAGGGTGGCCACACGCTTCCCGCCGTCCGCCGTCGCGCGGTCGGCGACCGACATGGCGCCCCGGCCCACCACGCGTGCCGCGGCGCCCACGTCGGCCGGTGCGGGATGACCGAGCCGCTGCGGCGAACCGATCACGGGGATCTTCCCGCCGCGACGCCGCGACGTCGCGACCGGAGGACTCCGGCGAGCGGCCTCGATGGCCGGAAGCGGGTCGTACAGATTCCGTGGAGATTACGGCACCGAAGCTTACTGAACCGTAGGAATTTCTGTCCTGCCGTGTCCGTTGTGGGCGCATTTCCCGGCGCTGACCTGTGTGTACATGAGCACCCCTCGCTTTCGGCCCCCCTCCCGCACCGCCCGTGCGTGGGGTAGCTTTCACCGCGCTGTGCGGGGCGTCAGGGGTGGTCCGGAGGCCGGAACGCCTCGGGACGGCCCGAAGACCGAGGGAGCGGGGTTTGCGCGAGTTCACCAGCCCTCCGTCCACGTCGGCGCCGCCGGTGGGCGGGCTGGCCGACGTCGTGTTCCGGTACGCCCAGGAGGACCCGCGGCACGTCGCCCTCGGCCGCAAGGACGAGACCGGAGCATGGCGCGATGTGACCTCCGCCGAGTTCCGCGACGAGGTGCTGGCGCTGGCCAAGGGACTGCTCGCCGAGGGCGTCCGGTTCGGCGACCGGGTCGCCGTCATGTCCCGCACCCGCTACGAGTGGACCCTGTTCGACTTCGCGCTGTGGACGATCGGCGCGCAGGTGGTGCCCCTCTACCCCACCTCCTCGGCCGAGCAGTGCTTCTGGACGCTGTACGACGCGGAGGTGTCGGCGGCGGTCGTGGAGCACGAGGACCATGCCATGACCATCGCCACCGTCATCGGCCGGCTGCCGAACCTGCGCCGGCTGTGGCAGCTGGACGCGGGCGCCGTGTCCGAGCTGTACGACGCGGGCGCGCACATCGAGGACGACGTGGTGCACCGGCACCGTGAGGCGGTCACCCCGGAGACCGTCGCGTCGGTCATCTACACCTCCGGCACCACCGGCCGCCCCAAGGGCTGCGTGCTGAGCCACGGCAACTTCATGTTCGAGGCGGACACCGTCCTCGGCCGTTGGGAGCCGGTGTTCCACTCCAGGAAGGGCGACGAGGCCTCCACGCTGCTGTTCCTGCCGCTCGCACACGTGTTCGGCAGGATGGTGGAGGTGGCCGCGGTCCGCGGCCGGGTCCGGCTCGGCCACCAGCCGGAACTGCACGCGTCCGCGCTCCTGCCGGACCTCCAGGCGTTCCGGCCGACGTTCATCCTGGCGGTGCCGTACATCTTCGAGAAGGTGTTCAACGCGGCCCGCCGCAAGGCGGAGAAGGAGGGCCGCGACGGGCCGTTCGAGAAGGCCGTCGAGGTCGCCGTGAAGTACGCGGACGCGGTGGAGGCGAAGGCGTGGGGCATCGGCCCCGGCCCGTCCGCCGCGCTGCGCATGCAGCACCAGTTCTTCGACAAGGTCGTCTACGCCAAGGTGCGCGCGGCGATGGGCGGCCGCATCCGCAACGCGATGTCCGGCGGCTCGGCCATGGACCGCCGGCTCGGCCTGTTCTTCGCGGGCGCCGGGGTGCAGATCTACGAGGGCTACGGCCTGACCGAGTCCACCGCGGCCGCCACCGCCAACCCGCCCGAGCGCACCCGCTACGGCACCGTCGGCCAGGCGATCCCGGGGGTGAGCGTGCACATCGCCGACGACGGGGAGGTGTGGCTGCGCGGCGGCAACGTCTTCCAGGGCTATCTGAACAACCAGAAGGCCACCGACGCGACCCTGCACGACGGCTGGCTGGCCACCGGCGACCTGGGCTCGCTGGACGAGGACGGCTACCTCACCATCACCGGCCGCAAGAAGGAGATCCTGGTGACCTCCGGCGGCAAGAGCGTGGCGCCGGCCGCGCTGGAGGAACGGGTGCGCGACCATCCGCTGGTCGCGCAGTGCATCGTCGTCGGCAACGACCGCCCCTACGTCGCCGCCCTGGTCACCCTGGACCAGGAGGCGGTCGAGCACTGGCTCCAGATGCGCAACAAGGCCAAGCCCGCCACCGCGGCCGAGCTGGTGCACGACGCGGACCTGGAGACGGAGGTGCGGCGCGCGGTGGTCGCCGCCAACACCCTGGTCTCCAAGGCGGAGGCGATCCGTACCTTCCGCATCCTCGCGCAGCCGTTCACGGAGGAGCACGGACTGCTCACCCCGTCGCTGAAGCTGAAGCGCCGGGCGATCGAGAACGCCTACGCCGACGAGGTGGAGGCGCTGTACCGGGCATGAGACCGCCCGAAGCCGGGAACACGGGCGCGACGGCCGGATCAGGCCGCATCCGGCGGCCGGTTCCGGACGGATCGGCCGGTCAGGAATGCGACACGGCCGGTGATCGTTGACGATGTCGAGTACGACGTACCACCTGACGACCTGACGACAACCGAAGGATCAGAAGCCAGTGAGCAGCAAGGTCCCCCCGATCATCCTCAACAACGGCGTCGAGATGCCCCAGCTGGGCTTCGGCGTCTGGCAGGTGCCGGACGACGAGGCGGAGCGCGCCGTCGCCACCGCCTTCGAGGCCGGGTACCGCAGCATCGACACGGCGGCGATCTACGGCAACGAAGAGGGCACCGGCAAGGCGATCGCCGCCTCGGGCCTCCCGCGCGAGGAGGTCTTCGTCACCACCAAGCTCTGGAACGGCGACCAGGGGTACGACGCGACCCTCCGCGCCTTCGACACCTCCCTGGCCAAGCTCGGCCTGGAGTACGTGGACCTGTACCTGATCCACTGGCCGCTGCCGGCCAGGGGCACGTACGTGGACACGTACAAGGCGTTCGAGAAGCTGTACGCCGACGGCCGGATCCGGGCGATCGGCGTGTCCAACTTCCTGCCGGAGCACCTGGAGCGCCTGATCGCCGAGACCTCGGTGATCCCGGCGGTCAACCAGATCGAGCTGCACCCGCACCTCCAGCAGCCCGCCGCGCGTGAGTTCCACGCGGAGCAGGGCATCGCCACGGAGGCCTGGTCGCCGCTCGGCCAGGGCAAGGGCCTGCTGGAGGTCCCGGCGATCGTGGCCATCGCCCAGAAGCACGGCCGTACCCCGGCCCAGGTGGTGCTGCGCTGGCACGTCCAGCTCGGCAACATCGTGATCCCGAAGTCGGTGACGCCGTCCCGGATTCAGGAGAACATCGCGGTGTTCGACTTCGAGCTGGACGACGAGGACCTCGCGGCGATCAGCGCCCTGAACGAGGACCGGCGGCTGGGTCCGGACCCGGCCACGTTCGACGTCGCCTGATCCGGGACGGCGCGGCAGCGCGAAGGCCCGGGCCGCTCCTTGGGTTCCAGCGGTCGTCCCGGGCCTTCGCGCCTCCCGCGGCCGGTCCGGTCAGGACACGGCCGGCCGGGTCAGGAGGGGCGGACCGCCGTGTGCACGGTGTGGGCCTTGAGGACGAAGACGTCGGGCCTGCGGTGCACGCTCGCCGCGTCCTCGGGGTCGAGGAGCCGCTCGAGGGTGGCGCGGTCCTGGGCGTCGAGGGTCTCGCCCATCCCTTCGCGCAGGCGGCCGAGGGTGGCGGCGACGTAGGCGCGGGCCTGGTCGGAGACGGGGGCGGGCAGGTCGAGCAGGAAGCTGCGGGTGCCGGTGGGCCGCAGTCCGGCGGCCGTCAGCAGGGCGGGCCAGTCCTCGGTCTCGGCGGCGGAACCCGGCAGTTCCGCCCGCATCCGGGTGAACGCGTCGGCCTCGGCCGCGTCCAGCCGCGCCTGGAGGCCGGGGCGGCCGATGCCGATGTCACGGGGCAGATGGCGGGCGGGCAGTCCGCCCTCCAGCAGGGCGAGGGTGCCACCGGGGGCGAGGTGGGCGGCGAAGGCGGCCAGGGCGGCGCGCTGGTCGCCCAGGTGGTGCAGGCTGTTGCTGGCCCACAGCAGATCGGCCGGGTACTCCAACTGGTCGAGTGCTTCGGGGAGTTCACCGGTGACGGTGGTGAAGCGGTCGGCGTGGCCGAGCCGGGCGGCGCGGGCGCGTGCCCGCTCCAGCAGCGGCGCCGAGCCGTCCACCGCGACCACCCGGGACTTGGGGAAGGCCCCCGCGAACAGGCCGGAGACGACGCCCGGACCGCTGCCCGCGTCCACGATCAGACCGGGCTCGCCCATCGTCTGCTGCCCGAGCCACGTCATGATCTGCTCGTACACCGGGGCGGACAGCTCCGCCTGGGACTCCAGCAGTGGGGCCAGCACGGCCCAGTCGAGGCCGGCGCCACCGTGGTGGGCGTGGCGGTCGCCGTGGTCGTGCGGGGCCCGTTCGTGGTCGTGGTCGTGGTCGTGCGGGGCGGGGTCGTACGGGCCGTGGGGGTCCCGGTGTGCGTGCGCCATGGTGGTCAGCCTCTCCTGTGAATGCCGCCGCCAGCGTGCGCCGACACCCGGCGCCGGGGCCACTTCCGTTGCCGGGACGGCAAGAAGCGGGAGCGCCATTTTCCGGACCCGCGGCTGGGACGCGCGGGGGACGGGCGCGGCCGGAACACGCGAGCGGCGCCACCGGGCGCGGCCGCCGCGGCACCCGGTGACGCCGTACGGGTTCAGGGGCCGGGTCCCGCCGGACCGGTCGGACCGCGGTGGTCCGGCCGGCCGGCGGGATCGCCCCCGCGTCACCGCCCTACGGCAGGGGCGGGTACGCGTTCTTCATCAGCTCCTGGAACTGCGCGGAGAACCAGTGGCCGGCCACCGGGGCGTTCGGGAGCGCTCCCGTGGGGCTGTTGCCGTTGCGCGCGTTGCCGCCGTACGTCGGGTCGCACATCCGGTCGAAGCCCTTGCCCTCGTCATTGGCGATGGCCGAGCTGGACCCGTCGGACTGGCCCGGGGGCTTCACCCAGACATAGGCGTCGATCCCGGCGGCGGGCGCCGCGGTCGGGCGCTCGCCGAGACCCGCTCCACTCTGGTTGCACCAGTTGCCGGTGTGGATGCGGCGGTCGATGCGGCCGCCGTTGACGTAGGCGTCCACCGAGGTCAGCGGGCCGGCTCCGGCGGGCCGGGCGGATCCGCCCCAGCCGTTGCGGGAGGTGTCTATCAGCATGCCGAGGTTGGAGTTGAAGCCCGCCGCGACGAGCTTGTCGCGCAGCCCCTGGGCGAAGGACTGCTCGTCCACGTACTGGTTCCAGTCCACCCACTTGGACTGGCGCACGGTCTGCCCGTTGACACTGTCGGTGACCTTGAAGTACGGCTCCTTCGTGGCGCCGTAGTTGGCGGTGTTGACGATGAAGCCCGCCACGTCGTTCACGCTCGCGCCGTTGCTGGTCGCGACTTTGTGGAACTCCTGGACCGACGGGTCGAGGTTGGTGTCCCAGCCCAGCCAGCCGTGGTGGCCGGCGTCGATGTAGTTGTAGACGTTCGGGATCGCGCCGAGCTTGTCCAGGGCGTAGCTGACGCCCTTCTCGTAGTTGCCGTTGGCTTTCATGGTCACGCAGGCGTCGGTGGTGGTGTTGGTACCGCCGGCGTTGGTGACCAGGTTGGGCAGCGAGTCCGGCTCGATGACGGTGGCGATGCGCAGCCCCGCGTACTTGGAGTCGGCCAGGATCGAGGCGATCGGGTCGATGTACTGGGTCTTGTACTTGTCGAGCTCGGTGGCCCCGATCTCGCCGTTGGAGGCGAGGGCGGAGCAGTCACGGCCGGGCAGGTCGTAGATGACCAGCTGGACGACGAGGTCGCCGGAGCCCTTCTGCTTGAGGGCCTCGTCGAGGTGGGCGCGCAGGCCCATGCCGCCGTTCACGCCGTTGATGGCGGCGATGCGGTCGAGCCAGACGGCGGTCGGCTGGTTGGAGATGCGACTGCCGCCCGGCTCGGCGGCGGCCAGCTTGGACCACTCCGGGTCCACGTAGACCTTGGCCTGGACGTAGGGGTTGTCGACCCGGCCGCTCGGGTCCGTGCCTCCGCCTCCGGTGCTGCCGCCCGTGTCGCCGCCGGTTCCCCCGGTGTCGCCGCCGGAGCCGCCGGTTCCCCCGGTGTCTCCGCCGGTGCCGCCGCCCGTGCCGCCGCCGCTGTCGACGTTGCAGGTCACGCCGTCGAGGGTGAAGGACGCCGGAACGGCGTTCGTGCCGCTGTAGGTGCCCTGGAAGCCGAAGCTGGCCGAACCGCCCGTGCCGAGCGATCCGTTGTAGCTCTCGTTGGCTGCGGTGACGTTCGCGCCGGACTGGGTGATCTTGGCGTTCCAGCCACTGGTGATCTTCTGGTTGCCGGCGTACGTCCACTTCAGCGCCCACGACGACTTGGCGGCGCCGTTGTTGGTGACGGTGACGTCGGCGGTGAAGCCGGTGCTCCACTGGTTCATCTTGTAGTCGACGGTGCAGGGCGCGGCGGTGGCGCCCGCGCTGGCGGGGATGGCGGTGAGCGCCATCCCCGTGCCCCCGGCGACGAGGGTCAGGGCGGCGAGCATCGCTGTTCTGGTGCGGCTCATGAGTGCGGAATTCCTCCTGTTGGGAAAGGATGTGCCGGTATCTCGGTCGGTCGGGACGGGGAGGTCAGGGAGCGAGGGCGCGCAAGTGGTCGCGCAGCCCGGCGCCGTACGCGGTGGGTGACCCGTCGTAGGCGGAGTTCGGAAAGGGGCCGGAGGAACAGTCCCAGGTGTTCCAGGTCCAGCCGAGGCAGGACAGGCGGTGGTCGTAGAACCGCTTCATGACCTGGTCGACGAAGCCATGGGCTCCGGATCCACGTCGCAGGCCGTGCCGTCGAGCTGGAACACCGTGGGCGTGGACGTGCCGGCCGGCCCCGAGGCGAGGAACCCGGCGTCGACGCCCGCACCGCTGCCGAGCGACCCGTTCCAGCCCTCGCCGACGGCGGTCACCGCGACGCCGGACCGGGACCACTCGGCGTTCCAGGCCGCCCGGGAAGTCGAAGGCGAGACTCCGACCGGTCAGCGCGGCGCGGTCGTCGGTGATGCGCACGGCGCCCTGGAAGCCGCTGTCCCGCTGGCCGGGGACCGGGTACTGGACTGTGCAGACGGGGGTGGCCCCTGGGCCGTGACCGCCGGTACGACCACGCTCCCGAGGAGCACGACCGCGCCGGCGACGGCCAGGAAGGCCGAACGCGGGGGGGTGTCGCATGAGCGACTCCTTGCAGCTCTGGCGCGTCGGGCGGACACGTCGACTGATGGAATCGCTCCCACTGGTTCGAGTGAAGGTAGCGGCAAGTCCGGGCGAGGAACAGGGGCGGCGCCGAGTTTCCGGCGAGTTTTCGGCGACGGAGCCGGTCAGCGGGGCGCCGAATCTTTTCGTTCCGTCCAGGACTTGACCGTTCCCTGACACGTCCGCACTATGGGAGCGCTCCCACTGGTCAGGGCTTGTTGCTCCTCCCCCACACCTTCTTCCGAGCCGCAAGGAGGGACCAGCACATGTTCCCCGCACACAGACCCAGACGCCGCCGGTTGGCGCGGCGGCTGTGGACCGCCGCGGTGGCGGCCCTCGCACTCCCCACGACCATGCTGGCCACCGGTTCGGTCACGGCGCACGCGGCGGGACTCGCGTGCAGCGTGGACTACAGGACGAACGACTGGGGCTCCGGCTTCACCGCGGACCTGACGATCACCAACCGCGGCACGGACGCCGTCAACGGCTGGACCCTCGCCTACGGATACTCGGGCAACCAGAAGCTGACCAACGGCTGGAACGGCAGCTGGTCGCAGTCCGGGCAGTCGGTCACCGTGAAGAACGCCTCCTACAACGGCACGATCGCCGCCGGCGCCGCGGTGACCACCGGCGCGCAGTTCACCTACAGCGGCACGAACACCGCGCCGACGAGCTTCGCGGTCAACGGGACCACCTGCGCCGGCGCGCACCAGCCGCCGATCACCGTGCTGACCAGCCCGGCCCCGGGCGCCACCTACTCGCAGGGCGAGGCCGTGCCGCTCGCCGCGACCGCCGCGGCCGCCGACGACGCGGCGATCACCAAGGTCGAGTTCTACGACGACACGACGCTGCTGGGCACCGACACCAGCGCCCCGTACACCTTCTCGGCCTCCGATCTCGCGGTGGGAAGCCACTCGCTGCTGGCGAAGGCCTACGACAGCCTGGGCGCCTCCGCCGAGTCCACGCCGGTCGGCGTCACCGTCGCCTCCGGCCCCGCCGTGGTCGCCTCGCCGACCCAACTCGGCGTCCAACAGAGCAAGTCGGGCACCTTCGAGGTGAAGCTGTCCAAGCAGCCGAGCGCGAACGTGACCGTGAGCACGGCCCGTACGGACGGCAACACCGGACTGTCCGTGACCGCCGGCTCCTCGCTCACCTTCACCCCGGCGAACTGGAGCACCGCGCAGAAGGTGACGATCACGGCCGACGCCTCCGGGACCGGCTCGGCGACCTTCACCGCCTCCGCAGCCGGCCACGCCAAGGCCACGGTCACCGTGACGGAACTGGCCGCGTCGAAGGCGTACGACGCCCGCTTCCTCGACCTCTACGGGAAGATCACGAACCCGGCGAACGGCTACTTCTCGCCCGAGGGCATCCCCTACCACTCGGTGGAGACGCTGATCGTGGAGGCGCCCGACTACGGTCACGAGACCACGTCGGAGGCCTACAGCTATCTGATCTGGCTCCAGGCGATGTACGGCAAGGTGACGGGCGACTGGTCCAAGTTCAACGGCGCCTGGGACATCATGGAGAAGTACATGATCCCCACCCACGCCGACCAGCCGACCAACTCCTTCTACAACGCCTCCAAGCCGGCCACGTACGCGCCCGAGGCGGACACTCCGAACGAGTACCCGGCCAGGCTGGACACCTCCGTGTCCGTGGGCTCGGACCCGATCGCGGGCGAGCTGAAGTCCGCGTACGGCACGGACGACGTCTACGGCATGCACTGGATCCAGGACGTCGACAACGTCTACGGCTACGGCGACGAGCCCGGCAAGTGCGAGGCCGGCCCGGCCGCCACCGGACCGTCCTACATCAACACCTTCCAGCGCGGCCCGCAGGAGTCCGTCTGGGAGACCGTCCCGCAGCCGACCTGCGACGCCTTCAAGTACGGCGGCAAGAACGGCTACCTGGACCTTTTCACCGGCGACTCCTCCTACACCAGGCAGTGGAAGTACACCGACGCCCCGGACGCCGACGCGCGCGCCGTGCAGGCCGCGTACTGGGCGGACGTGTGGGCCAAGGCGCAGGGCAAGGGCGGCGACGTCTCCGCGACCGTGGGCAAGGCCGCGAAGATGGGCGACTACCTGCGCTACGCGATGTACGACAAGTACTTCAAGAAGATCGGCAACTGCACCGGTCCGTCGACCTGCGCGGCCGGCACCGGCAAGGACGCCTCGCACTACCTGCTGTCCTGGTACTACGCCTGGGGCGGCGCCACCGACACCAGCGCCGGCTGGGCCTGGCGCATCGGCTCCAGCCACGTCCACGGCGGCTACCAGAACCCGCTGGCCGCGTACGCGCTCAGCTCCTACGCCGATCTGAAGCCCAAGTCGGCGACGGGCGCGAGCGACTGGAGCAAGTCCCTGCAACGGCAGCTGGAGTTCTACCAGTGGCTCCAGTCGTCCGAGGGCGCCATCGCGGGCGGCGCGACCAACAGCTGGCAGGGCCGCTACGCCACCCCGCCGGCCGGCACCCCCACCTTCTACGGCATGTACTACGACGAGGCGCCCGTCTACCACGACCCGCCGTCCAACCAGTGGTTCGGCTTCCAGGCCTGGTCGATGGAGCGCGTCGCCGAGTACTACCAGCAGACCGGGGACGCCAAGGCGAAGACCGTCCTGGACAAGTGGGTCAAGTGGGCACTGGCCAACACCACGGTCAACCCGGACGGTTCCTTCCTGATCCCCTCCACGCTGAAGTGGTCGGGCAAGCCGGACACCTGGAACGCCGCATCGCCCGGCGCCAACAGCTCCCTGCACGTCACGATCGCCGACTACACCGACGACGTGGGCGTGGCCGCCGCGTACGCCAAGACGCTGACGTACTACGCCGCCAAGTCCGGTGACGCGCAGGCCAAGTCGACGGCGAAGGCGCTGCTGGACGGCATGTGGGCGAACGACCAGGACGCCCTCGGCGTCGCGGTCCCGGAGACCCGCACCGACTACAGCCGGTTCGGCGACAGCGTGTACGTGCCGAGCGGCTGGACCGGCACCATGCCGAACGGCGACAAGATCGACTCCTCGGCCACTTTCTCCTCGATCCGGTCCTTCTACAAGAACGACCCGGCCTGGTCGAAGATCGAGGCCTATCTCAAGGGCGGGGCGGCTCCCGTCTTCACGTACCACCGGTTCTGGGCCCAGGCGGACACAGCCCTCGCCATGGGTTCGTACGCGGAGCTCCTCGAATAAGTCCCCGCTAAGGCTCCGCGTGCCGCACGCCGGGTGGACCCCATTGCTGCTGGGGTCCACCCGGTCGTCGTACCCGGCTCACCCCGCGGCGGGCTCGCCCTCGGCGGGTCTGCGGAAGGCGCGCAGGGTGAAGACGGGGTCCGGGCGGGGGCGGTCCTGGTCGGGCAGGGCCGCCAGGCGGGCGGCGAACTCCTCGGCGAGCGGTTCGCCGGGCGGCAGCGTGACGAACCAGCCGCGCCGCAGGTCCTCGACGGTGCTGCGGGGGCTGCGGCCCTGGCCGGCGCCCGGGAAGCGGGCCCGGCCGGCCGGGCGCAGACCGTGCTCCGCGGCGTACCCGGCCACCTCGTCCCCGGCGTCGCGGGCGGCGCTGGGCGGTCGCGCGGCGAGGACGGCGTCGATGTCGCTGCCGACGTTGTGGCCGGCGGCCTTGTCGACGGTGGTGACCCAGACGCCGCCGGGCCGCAGCACCCGGGCGCACTCGGCGACCACCGCCCGCACGTCCTCGGGGGCGGACAGCAGATGCAGCAGCCAGACGCTGGTGACCGCGTCGAAGCGCCCGTCCGGGAACGGCAGCCGGCGGCTGTCGGCACGGACGACGGCGCCGGGCAGCCGGGCCGCGGCCCTCAGGGTCATCGCGGGCGCCCGGTCGACGCAGGTCACCCGCGCTCCGGGGCGGCCCGCGGCGAGGCGGCGGGTCACGATCCCGGTGCCGCAGCCGAGGTCCAGCATCTCCCGCACCGCCCCGGGCAGCAGACCGAGGACCGCCTCGGCCGCGGCGGCGGCACGCGGCTCGCCGCCGCGCAGGGCGTCGTAGCGCGCGGCTTCCTCGTCGTAGTCCAGCATGGCTCCCCCCGTTCCGCGCGGCTCAGTGCGCGCCGTGGCCCGGAGCGAGGTCCTCGACCCGGCGGGCGAGCCGGAAGTCCTTCTCGGTGACGGCGCCGCCCGCGCTGTGCGTGTGCACGCTCACGGAGACCGTGTCGTAGCCCAGGGTGAGATCGGAGTGGTGGTCCAGCTCCTCCTGCACCTGCGCGATGTGGACCACCATCGCTGTTGCGGCGAAGTGCGAGCCGAGCCGGTAGGAGCGGGTGAGCCGGTCCCCGTCCAGGGACCAGCCGGGCAGCTCGGCCAGCCGGTCCTCGATCTCCTTCTGCGACAGCGGTTCGACGGGCATGGGAACACTCCCTCGGGGGGTGGCGGCGGGCCCGCGGTGCGCGGCCGCGGGTATGTGTTCAGCCTGCCACAGGAGCGCCGAGCCGTCCCTGCTCACCGGGGTGCGCGGGGGACGCGGCCGGGGAGCGGCCCGGATCGGACGGCGGTTCGACTACGGTCAGGCGTATGACCACTGTCGCCACCGCTGCCGCCGCGCTTCCCACCGCCCCCGCCGGCCAGGGCGTCGGCCCGCTGCTGCGGGCCTGGCGCGAGCGGCGGCGGGTCAGTCAGCTGGAGCTGGCGCTGCGCGCCGACTCCTCGGCCCGGCACATCAGCTTCATCGAGACCGGCCGCTCCCGCCCCAGCGAGGAGATGGTGCTGCGGCTGGCCGAGCACTTGGACGTGCCGGTGCGCGAGCGCAACGCGCTGCTGCTGGCCGCCGGTTACGCCCCCCACTACCCGGAGACCCCGCTGGACGCGCCCGCGCTGGGCGCCCTGCGGGAGGGGCTCGAGCGGCTGATCCTCGGCTACGAGCCGTATCCGGCGCTGGTGGTGGACGCCCGCTACGACGTGGTGACGGCGAACCGGGGCATCACCATGCTGCTGGAGGGCGTCCCGGAGACGCTGCTCGCACCGCCGCTGAACGCGATGCGGCTGACCCTGCACCCGGAGGGTCTGGCGCCGCGCATCCGCAACCTGCGCGAGTGGCGCGGGCATCTGCTGGCGCAGATGGAGCGGCAGATCGCGCTGCACCGCTCCCCGGCCCTGCGGGAGCTGTACGAGGAGGTGGCCGCGTACCCGGTCCCGGAGAACGACTCGGGTCTCCCGGAGGAACCGGCCCGTGACGTGCCGTACTTCGCGCTGCCGATGCTGATCGAGCACGACGGGCGGACGCTGTCGTTCGTCTCCTCGATCTCCACCTTCAACACGCCCATGGACGTGACGGTGGCCGAGCTGGCCATCGAGACCTTCCTGCCCGCCGACCCGGCGACCGTGAAGTACCTTCGCTCGATGATCCCTTGAGGCGCTGTGTCACACTGATCCGCGTACTTCGGCGCGTATGGGGAGGCGTGGCGTGAGCGAGCGGCGGCCGGCGCCGACGGTGGGCCAGGTGGTGCTCGGCAGACGGCTTCAGGAGCTGCGGGACGCGGCCGGCCTGACCCGGGAGGAGGCCGCGCGCGTACTGCGGGTGGCCCCGGCGACCGTGCGGCGCATGGAACTCGCAGAGGTCGCCCTCAAGATCCCTTACGTGCAGGTGCTGTTGGAGACGTACGGGGTGGACGAGGAGGAGGCGGCCGCGTTCGTGCGGCTGGCCGAGGAGGCCAACCAGCCCGGCTGGTGGCAGCGCTTCCACGACGTGCTGCCGGACTGGTTCAGTCTGTACGTGAGCCTGGAGGGCGCCGCCCGGCTGATCCGCTCCTACGAACCGCACTTCGTTCCGGGACTGTTGCAGACCGAGGAGTACGCGCGCGCCGTGCTGGAGGCGGGCACGGTCGGGCAGTCCGCGCGGGAGTCGATCGAGCGGCACGTGTCGCTGCGGATGGCCCGCCAGGAGCTGCTGCAACGGCCGGACGCCCCGCACCTGTGGGTGGTCGTCGAGGAGACGGCGCTGCGCCGGCCGGTGAGCCCGCGCGGCGAGGTGATGCGCGGGCAGCTGGACAAGCTCCTCGAACTCACCGAGCGGGACCGGGTGACGGTCCAGATCGCCGAGTTCGCCGACGGACCGCATCCGGGGACGTACGCGCCGTTCACGCTGTTCCGGTTCGCCGAGCCGGAGTTGCCGGACCTCGTCTACACCGAGTACCTGACCGGCGCGCTGTATCTGGACTCGCGCACCGAGGTCGCCGCGCACCTGGAGGTGCTGGACCACATGACGACCCGTGCGGCGTCGGCCGAGCGCACCCGCCGGCTGCTGCGGGAGTGCCGCGAGGGCTACTGAGCCGCCACCTCTCCGGAGCCGGTCCGGGGGACGCCGGCCGCCCGCTCCCCGCGGCTCCGGTTCTGCTTTCCCGCCGCTCGGGTTCCGCGCTGCGCGGCTCCGGTCCTGCGGCTACGCGGCTCCGCCCTTGGTGTCGCGGTCGTCGTCGACGATCTCGGCGTCCACCACGCCCTCGTCCTCCTGACCGGGCCGCCGGTCCCGCGTCTGTTCGCCGCCGCCCGCGTCCCCGGGCGGCTGCTGGGCCTGCGCGTACATCGCCTGGCCCATCCGCTGGCTGACGGTGGCCAGTTCGTCGGTCGCGGCGCGCAGGGCTGCCGTGTCGGCGTTCTGCTCCAGCAGCGCCTTCACCCCGGCGATGGCCGACTCCACCTCGCCCTTGGTGTCGGCGGGGATACGGTCGCCGTTGTCGGTCAGGAACTTCTCCGTCTGATAGGCGAGTTGCTCGGCCTGGTTGCGGGTCTCGGCGGCCTCGCGGCGTTCGCGGTCCGCCTCGGCGTACTGTTCGGCCTCGCGCATCATGCGGTCGATGTCGTCCTTGGGCAGGGCGGAGCCGCCGGTGACGGTCATCTTCTGCTCGCGGCCGGTGGCCAGGTCCTTGGCGGAGACGTGCATGATCCCGTTGGCGTCGATGTCGAAGGCGACCTCGATCTGCGGCACTCCGCGCGGGGCCGGCGGCAGGCCGGTGAGGTCGAAGACGCCGAGCTTCTTGTTGTAGGCGGCGATCTCGCGTTCGCCCTGGTAGACCTGGATGCCGACCGAGGGCTGGTTGTCGGCGGCGGTGGTGAAGATCTCCGAACGCCGGGTGGGGATCGTGGTGTTGCGCTCGATCAGCTTGGTCATGATGCCGCCCTTGGTCTCGATGCCGAGGGAGAGCGGGGTGACGTCGAGCAGCAGGACGTCCTTGACGTCGCCGCGGATCACACCGGCCTGGAGGGCGGCGCCCACGGCCACCACCTCGTCGGGGTTGACGCCCTTGTGCGGGTCCTTGCCGGTGAGGTCGCGCACCAGGTCGGTGACGGCGGGCATCCGGGTCGAGCCGCCGACCAGGATCACATGGTCGATGGCCGACAGCTCGATCTTCGCGTCCTGGACCGCCTGGTGGAACGGCTTCCTGCAGCGGTCCAGCAGATCGGCGGTCAGCTCCTGGAACTGGGCGCGGGTGAGCTTCTCGTCCAGGTGCAGCGGGCCCTCGGCGGAGGCGGTGATGTAGGGCAGGTTGATGTTCGTCTCGGTGGACGAGGACAGCTCGATCTTGGCCTTCTCGGCGGCCTCGCGCAGCCGTTGCAGCGCCATCTTGTCGTTGCCGAGGTCGACGCCGTACTGCCCCTTGAACCGCTTGACCAGGTGCTCGACGAGCCGCTGGTCCCAGTCGTCGCCGCCGAGGCGGGTGTCGCCGTTGGTGGCCCTCACCTCGATGACGCCGTCGCCGATCTCCAGCAGGGACACGTCGAAGGTGCCGCCGCCCAGGTCGAAGACGAGGACGGTCTGCTCCTCGCCCCGGTCCAGGCCGTAGGCGAGCGCGGCGGCCGTGGGCTCGTTGATGATCCTGAGCACCTTCAGGCCGGCGATCTCCCCGGCCTCCTTGGTCGCCTGCCGCTGCGCGTCGTCGAAGTACGCCGGCACGGTGATCACCGCGTCGGTGACCTCCTCGCCGAGGTAGGCCTCGGTGTCCCGCTTCAGTTTCTGGAGCACCCGCGCGGACAGCTCCTGCGCACGGTAGCGGGTGCCGTCGACCGAGCCCTGCTCGGGGAAGCGCCAGTGCGCGTCGCCCATGTGGCGTTTGACGGAGCGGGCGGTGCGATCCACGTTGGTCACCGCCTGCCGTTTGGCGACCTCGCCGACCAGCACCTCGCCGTTCTTGGCGAACGCCACCACCGACGGCGTGGTCCGCGCCCCCTCGGCGTTGGCCACGACCGTGGGCTCGCCGCCCTCCAGGACGGCCACCACCGAGTTCGTCGTCCCGAGATCGATCCCGACCGCACGTGTCATCGTCGTCCCCTTCCGCCGTTCGTCGCCGGGCGTCGCCCCCCGTCTCCAACCCAGGACGGGAGCGGGCCGTTGTCAATGCCGGGTACCCCGGCGGGGGCGTACGACGATGCCGCGCACCCCGGGGTGCGGGGGCGCGGCATCGGGGGCGGTCGTCCCACGTCCGGAGCGCGGCCGGGCGGCTCGTGCGGCGGCGCGCCGACGGGGCGCGTCAGGCGAGCTTGGCGTCCAGGGTAATGGTGGTGCCGGTCAGGGCCTGGCTGACCGGGCAGTTCTTCTTGGCGTCCTCTGCGGCGGCGACGAACGCGTCGTTGTCGATGCCGGGGACCGTGCCCTCGACGGTGAGGTGGATGCCGGTGATGCCCGTGCCCGGCTGGAAGGTCACGTCGGCCTTGGTCTCGATCTTGGTGGGCGGGGTGCCGGCGCCGGCCAGGCCGTGCGAGAGCGCCATGGAGAAGCAGCTGGAGTGGGCGGCGGCGATCAGCTCCTCGGGGCTGGTCTTGCCGTTGGCCTGCTCGGCGCGCGACGGCCAGGACACCGGCTGCTCACCGATGCCGGAGGAGTCGAAGGTGACGACGCCGTTGCCCTCGAGCAGGTTGCCTTCCCAGACGGTGTGAGCGGTGCGCGTAGTTGCCACGGTGTGATCCATACCTTTCGCCTTGGGACCCGTTGCCGGGGTTCCGTCGCCCCCATCCGATCACATCCGGGGCGCGCGGACGCGGTGAACGGGGCGCGCGGCAGGGGTGTTTCGGGGCAGTACGGTCGGTCTGGTCCGGTATGGGCGGCCGGTGCGGTGCGGAGGCGGTCAGGCGGCCCGCTCCTCCGACTCCCCATCCGTCTCCGGTGCCCCCGTTACCGGTGTCTCCGCTTCCGGCATCCCGGCTCCCGGCATCCCCGCCTCCGACTCCGGTGCGGCCTGAGCCGGGACCCGCGGGGGCGCGGCCGCCTCGGTCAGCCAGCGGCGCAGGACGCGGTGGATCTCCTCGGCGCCGACGAGTTCCGTGCCCTCGGGGACGGGCGGGGAGCACCGCAGCGGGGACAGCAGGAAGGGGCGGGACTGCGCGCCGCCGAGGCCGCCGTGCGAGCCGATCTGCTCCTCGAAGGCCAGCACCTCGCCGTCGGCCGGGTCGTGGCTGGAGTTGACCATGATGTCGGCGGTGTGCGGGAAGGAGTGGGTGCGGCGGACGGCGTCGGCCGCACCGGGACCGAACACGGCGAGCGGCCCGGGGTCGGCGTCGAGGTCGGCGAGCGGTATGCGCGCACCGCGGGCGCCGAGCACCACGCCGCCGTGCTCCTCGCTGCGCACGAGCAGGAAGCCGATGCCGGGGTGGTTGGCGAGGGTCGGCAGCAGCGCGGGGTGCCGGGCGGAGATCTCCTCCTCGCTCATCCGGTGCGGCACGTCCGGGAACGAGACCAGGCCGAGGTTGCCGGAGGCCAGCACGACCGGCTCGGGGCGGCGGGCGGGGCGATGGCGCTCGGCGCCCTCCTCCACCGGGCGGCGCAGCGCGGCCCGGACGGCGGCCCGCGCCTCGGCGCCGCTGCGGGTCCTGCGGGCGCGGCGCGGCACGGGCAGTCCGCAGCCGGCCCGGACCAGGTCGGCGAGGGTGAGGCCGTAGCGGGCGCGGAAGGTCTCGCCGGGGCTCTGCCCGTGGTCGGACAGGACGACGATCCGGTACGGGCGCGGGGCGTGCTCGGCGACGTTCTCGATCAGGGCGAGGGCGCGGTCCAGGCGGCGCAGCACCTTCGCGGCGTCCCGGCTGTGCGGTCCGGAGTGGTGGGCCACCTCGTCGTAGGCGACCAGGTCGGCGTAGACGACGGAGCGGCCGGCCAGCAGGTCGCCCACGACGGCGGCCACGACGACGTCCCGTTCGACGACCGTCGCGAAGGCGCGGATCAGCGGGTAGAGACCGCCGCGCGAGACGCGGGGGCGCTGTCCGCGCAGCCGGGCGTGCAGGGACTGGCCGATCTCGCGGCCGGTCTCGGCGATGAAGGACAGAGCGGTGCGGACGGCGTTCGCGGGGTCGGAGAAGTAGGCGAAGTAGCCGGCGCGGGAGCGGGTGCCGGGGCCGCGGCGCGCCGAGACGGACAGGACCAGGGCGGATTCGCCGGCGCCGCCGCTGAAGAGGTTGCCGCGGCTGGCCCCGTCGTCGGCGAGCAGTCCGCCGTGGCCGGTGCGGGCGACGGCGCGGCGCTGGAGCTCCACGGCGCTGGTCGGCCGGTTGCAGACCATGACCTCGCCGGTGTCCTTCTCGTACCAGCGGAAGGCGGGGACGTCGTGGTTGGTGCCGTGCAGGATGCCGAGTTGGCTGGCGCCCGTCTGGCTGGACCAGTCGGTGCGCCAGGAGGTGAGGCGGTGCGTGGGCGGGGCGGTCGCCGGGCCCGGGGGCGCCGCCCCGTCCGGGCCGGCGCCGAGCCAGCGGGCCACGGTCGGCATCAGCCCCAGCTCGACGGCGTCCCGCAGCACGTCGTGGCCGACGCCGTCGAGCTGGATGACGGCCGTGCCGGGCGTGGTGGAGCACGGCGGCAGGGTTCTGCCGCGGCGCAGGGCGAGGCGGTGCAGACGGCTGCGGTAGGCGTCGTCGTCACGGACGGCGAGGGCGGCGCCGGTGGCGGAGGCGACCGCGGACATCACGGCGGCGACGATGACGGCGGTCTCGGGGGCCGCCTCGGGCCGGCCGGCGGGGTTCAGGCGCAGGGCGAGCAGGAGCAGCGAGCCGTTGAGGAAGAAGACCAGCAGGCCGAGCACGAGCGCGGGCACGAGCAGCAGCAGCCGGACGAGCAGCGGCCAGACGACGGCCGAGAGCACACCGAAGGCGCCGGCGCCGAGGGCGGCGGTGACGGCGATGGTGGTCGCGCTGTCCCCGTCGGGCGACTGGAGCTGGAAGTCCGGCAGGATCCCGGCGAGCACCAGCATGGTGACCGTGGACACGGCCCACACGGCGACGCTCCGCCCGACCTGACTGGCGACCCGCCGCCACCGCCCGCGACCCACGACACACCTCACGTCCCGACCCGGCCCTCCGCACGGGCCCGGTCCAGCTTGTCATACGGGCGACGGAGGGCGGGCCGCGTGAGCAGCCCGCGGGCCGCTGTCGCCGCCGGGCGACGCGCCGGGCGCCGCAGGCCGACCCCGGGGCCGAGTCCCGCCGGCCGCCGCCGTGGCCGGCCGGGCCGGAGGGGGCGTCGGCCGTCGGCGGCACCCGGCCCCGGATCGTCGGCGTGCCCACCGCCGGGCGACGCCGTCGGCCGCGGTCCTGGCCCGGCCGTGCCGGGGCCGTCAGTCTCCCGCGTAGCCGGCCGTGGGCATGGACAGGCGGCGGTGGACCCGGGCCTTCATCTGAGCGTCGTAGCACGGTTCGGCCTGGCCGACCGTCTCCACGCGCACCCCGCGGCGCGCGCATTCCGCGGTGAACTCCTCCACGGAGGACAGCGCCCGCTCCAGCACGCGCCGGCTGGGGGCGACGAACAGGTCGACGCCGGGCCGGACGCCCTCCCACAGCGCGGTGTGGTCGATGCGCAGGCCGCGTACGAGCAGCTCACGGGCGACCACATAGCCGCGTTCGGCGGCCCACCGGGCGCACATCGCGTGCTGGCCGCGGGAGTCCACGAGGAAGGGCTCGTCGTTCAGCTCCTCCAGGGGCGTCAGGCTGGCGATCGCCGTGACGCGGACCGGTGTCGCGGCGGCCCCGCCGCGGGGATCGGGCATTTCTCCCATGGCGTCCCCCTCACCTCCGGGTTTTCGCCGCCGACCCTACCCCTGCGCGTAGGGTCGGGGGGAGTCGCGCGAAGGAGGCGAAGAAGTGCCGGTGGAGATCACCTGGTGGGGTCACGCCACGTGCACGATCGAGGATTCGAACGTACGCGTGCTGACCGATCCGCTGTTCGCCCGCCGCCTGGCCCATCTGCGGCGTCGCCAGGGCGCGCTGCCGCCGCCGGACGCCTGGCAGGCGGACGTGGTGCTCGTCTCCCACCTGCACGCCGACCATCTGCACCTGCCCTCGCTGGCGCGGCTCGCACCGGGCACGCGCCTGTTGGTGCCCCGGGGCGCACCACGGGCGGTGCCGGGGCTGCGCCGGCTCGGACGGCCGGGCCGGCTGCGGATCACCGAAGTCGCGCCCGGCGACCGGGTCGAGGTCGGCGCGGTGACGGTCCGGGTGGTGCCCGCCGCGCACGACGGACGGCGCCTGCCGCTCGGCCCGCACCGCTCCCCCGCGCTCGGCTACGTCGTCGAGGGCGGGGCGCGGACGTACTTCGCCGGGGACACCGGCCTGTTCGAGACGATGGCCGAGGAGGTCGGGCCGGTGGACGCGGCGCTGCTGCCGGTGGGCGGCTGGGGGCCGTACCTCGGCGAGGGACACCTGGACGCGGGGCGTGCGGCGCAGGCGCTGGCCCGGCTCGCGCCGCGCACCGCCGTGCCGGTGCACTACGGCACGTACTGGCCGATCGGGATGGACGCCGTGCGCCCCCACGAGTTCCACGCGCCGGGCGACGAGTTCGTGCGCCATGCCGCGCTGCGCGCGCCGGGCGTGGCGGTGCACCGGCTGACGCACGGCGGAAGCGTGCGCCTGGAGGTCGTACGGTGATACGACTGGCGGCCGCCGTGACCGCGGTGGTGCCGACGGAGACCACCCAGCAGGCGTTCGGGTATCCGTCGCTGTTCCTGCTGGTGCTGATCGGGGCGCTGGTGCCCGTGGTGCCCACCGGCGCCCTGGTCTCCTCGGCGGCGGTGGTCGCCGTGCACCGTACGGCGCCGGTGTCGCTGGCGCTGGTGTTCGTGACGGCGTCGCTTGCCGCGTTCTGCGGGGACGCGGCGCTGTACTGGCTGGGGCGGCGCGGGCTGGGCTCGAAGAACGGCTCGCGCTGGCTGGAGGCGATCCGCTCCCGGGCGCCGGAGGACCGGCTGGAGCAGGCGCAGAGCAAGCTCGCCGACCACGGGGTGGCGGTACTCGTGCTGTCCCGGCTGGTGCCGGCCGGACGCATACCGATCATGCTGGCCTGTCTGCTGGCGCAGTGGCCGCTGCGCAGGTTCTCCCGTGGCAACCTGCCGGCCTGCCTGGCCTGGACGGTGACGTACCAGGTGATCGGCATCCTCGGCGGCTCCCTGTTCGAGGAGCCCTGGGAGGGCGTGCTCGCCGCGGCCCTCCTGACGGTGCTGATCGGCGTGGCGCCGAGCGCCTGGCGGCGGATACGGGAGTGGACGCCGGCGCACCGGTCGTCGAACTGAGCGGGGCGGGTGGCGCGCAGGGGGCGGCGGCCGAGGGCGCGCCGCCTGACGCAGGGAGCGGGTGCGTTCCGTGGGGTGCGGACTGGGCGCGCACGCCGGCGTCTGCCGCCGGGGGTACGCCGCCGGCGGGCGGAGCGGCGCGCACGGAGCGGGCGCGGCGGGTTCAGTCCAGGACACGGGACGCGCCCACCGGCAGGTCCCACAGGTCCTCGCGGGGCAGGCCCGCCTTCTCCCAGGCGGCCCGGACCCGGATGAGGGGTTCCAGGACGGGTTCGGCGGACAGGACGAAGGTGGCCCAGTGCATGGGGGCCATCCGGCGGGCGCCGAGGTCCTGCGCGGCCTGGACGGCCTCCTCCGGGTCGCAGTGCACGTCGCTGAGCCACCAGCGCGGGTCGTACGCGCCGATGGGGAGCAGCGCGAGGTCGATGCCGGGGTGGCGGGCGCCGATCCGGGAGAACCAGTGGCCGTAGCCGGTGTCGCCGGCGAAGTAGACGCGCTGCCCGTCGGGGGCGGTGAGCACCCAGCCGCCCCAGAGGCTGCGGCAGGTGTCGGTCAGGGTCCGCTTGGACCAGTGGTGGGCGGGCACGAAGTCGAAGCGCACGCCGGAGAGTTCGGCCGCCTCCCACCAGTCCAGCTCGGTGACCCGGGTGAACCGGCGGCGCCGGAACCAGCGGCCGAGCCCCGCGGGCACGAACACCGGGGTGTCGCGCGGCAGTCGGCGCAGCGTGGGCGCGTCCAGGTGGTCGTAGTGGTTGTGGCTGATGACGACCGCGTCGACGGGCGGCAGCGCGCTCCAGGGCACGCCGACGGGGGTGATGCGGGCGGGGGTGCCGATGATGCGGCGCGACCAGACCGGGTCGGTCAGCACGGTCAGCCCGCCGATCCGCACCACCCAACTCGCGTGCCCCGCCCAGGTGACGGCGACGGTGCGGGCGTCGACGCGGGGCAGCGGGCCGGGTTCGCAGGGCAGCAGCGGGATGTCGGCGAGGCCCTCCTTGTCCGGCCGGACCGCGCCCTCACGGGCGAACCGGGCCAGCGCCTTCAGGCCGGGCAGCGGGGCGGTGAGCCGGTCGTGGAAGCTGCGCGGCCACATCCGGCGCTCCCCCGGCGGCCGGGGCGCGGCGGGCGGCGGGCACGGCGCGGGGCCGGACGGAGGCGCGAGCGTGGCCGCGGCGGCGGGCGCGGGCGGCGGGGCGTCCGCTCTCCGGGCGGTCGCGGACACAGGCGGGACGGCGGCTCGGGCCGGCGCGGTCCCGGCCGGGCCGGTTCCGGCCGGGACCGGGGCAGTCCTCGTCGAGGGCGGGGTGGTGGTCGTGGTCGGCTCGGACTGCTGCGTCATCGGGGATGCTCCCATCGCTGAGCGTCGTCGCGAAGTTCGTCGAAGACCGACTTCCAAGAGATCAACGAGGCGCGCACGCACGGCAGTTCCAGCGGCGTGGGCGACCGCAGGCACGCCAGGCGCTCCTCGTCGGAGCCGCCGAGCAGCGCCCCCGCGGACAGCCGTACGCGCAGCGCGGCGAGGTCGTCGCCGAAGCGGTGGCCGCCGGGCGCGGGCGCGGCCAGCCGGGAGCCGAGGAACTCCTCCAGCTCCTGCGCGTCGCCGACGCCGCGGGCGACGAGCGCGGGACGCAGCGGGCCGAGGTCGGCGTAGAGGTGGCGGCCGGCCCGCGGGGGCCGGGACAGCGCGCCCGCGCCGACCACGACGGCGTGCGCGGCGCGCGCCAGGCGCGCGTGCAGGCGCACGGTGGCGGCCATGCGCTCGGTGACGGGATCGGGTTCGTCCAGCGCCCAGGCCGCCGCGGCGGCGACCGGTTCGGCGATCCGGGCGTCCAGCGCGGTGAGCACGTCGAGCACACGCGCGTGCAGCGCGGCGCCGGTCGGCCCGGCCGGGAAGCGGGCGATCGCGGCGGGCCAGCCTCCGGGCAGGAACGCCCCGGCCAGGTCGGTGACGACGGTGACCCGTTCGGGCAGCATCTCGGCGGGGCTCACCAGCACCGTCTCCCGCGGCGCGTGCACGGTGTCGCGCCAGGTCTCGTCGCTGACCAGGTGCAGTCCCTCGCCCGCGGCGGCCTCGACGGTCTCGTGCAGCACCTCGGGCGGGGCGACGGTGGCGGTGGGGTCGTCGGCGACGGACAGGACCAGCAGCCGCGGGTCGCCGCCCTCCGCGCGTACCCTGCGCACGGTCTCCAGCAGGGCGTACGGATCGGGTACGCCGCCGGACTCGGCCGGGGTGGGCACGGGGAAGGCGGGCCTGCCGAGCAGGCGCGCGTACGGCGCCCACCAGGCGGCGCAGGGGCGGGGCACCAGGACGTCGCCGCCGAGGGCGGCGGTCAGGGCGAGCAGCAGGGCGGGGGCGCCGGGGGCCGCCGCGAGGCGGTCGGGGCCGGCGGCCAGGCCGCGGCGCAACCAGTAGCCGCCGGCCGCGTCCAGGAGTTCGGGGCAGCCGCCGATCGGCCTGTCCCGGATCCGGCCGGCGGCTCCGGCGAGCGCGGCGGACAGCTCGGGCAGCACCGGCAGTCCGTCCTCGGGCAGGGCCGAGGGCCCGTAACGGACGGGGCCGTGTCCTTCCCGCTCCGTCCGCCGCATGGGTGCCTCCGCGCAGTCCCTGGTGCCGTGTCCTGTCCGCCGGTGCGATGCGATGCCGTTGCGATGCGTGGCCGTCGTGGTCGCCGTGGGGCCCGGCCGTGCGGCGAGGGCCGGTACGACCGGGACCAGGCCCTCGGCGGTGCGGGTACCCCGCCGGGGGCCGTCCCATGGGTCCCGGGGGTCGCGGGGGCCGGCCGGGGACGCTGAGCGCCCCTGGGGCGCCCGGTGCTCAGTCGCCCGCTCTTCGTCGGCGCCACACGCGGTGCGCCGCGCCGCACAGGGCCGCCGCGATGAACGCGCCGCCGCCGATCAGCGCGGGCAGGGACGCGGTGAACGAGCCGCCGGTACCGGCCTGTACCCCGTGCTGGGCCGCGGAGCAGTCCCCGCCGCCCCCGTCGGCGCAGTCGCGCCCGGGGTCACGGGTGGCCGCCGGTGGCCGTGCGGGATCCCGCGAGGCGGTGCCGGACCCCTCGTCGCGGCCCGCAGGACGGGAGGGCGGCCGGCTGGACTGACCGCCCGCCGGGTCGGGTGCGGCCGGGGCCGCCGTGCGGGACGGCGTGGCCGCGGGAACGCGGGCCGGGTCGTCGCCGGACGGGGCGCGGGCCGTCTCCCCGGCGGCGCCGTCACGGGCGGTGGGGGTGGGGGCCTGGCTGGGGGAGTCCTGGCGGGCGGGGTCGTTGGCGAGCGCGTCCCGGAGGACCGGGTCCTGGGACAGGTCCTGGATCTCGTCGTCGGAGACGTCGTCGCCGGAATCACCGGGGGCGGTCCGCCGCGCCGCGGCACGGTCCCGCTCGGCGCCGGCCCCGGCCGGACAGGAACCGGGCGCCGTGCCGTGGGCGGCGAGCGGCTTGACCGCCGCGAGGTCGCCGGCCGGCGCGCAGGCGGCGCGGGGAGCGGCGGTGCCCGGGTGCGGTGGGGACCCGGTGGCCGGGACCGCGTACGCGGTCGTCGCGGCGGAGCCCGCTATGAGACCGGCCAGGACGGCGGCGGACAGGGCACGGGGGCTTGTTCGGCGCATGGGCTGGGCCTCTCGGACGGGCGGCGCGGAGGCACGGGATTCCGTGCCCCCGGCTGTCATCACAGCGCCTCACGCCACGGCCCGCGCGCGGCCGAGCCCCATTGGCGGGACGCCGACGGCCTATCGGGTGACACCGCCGCTCCAGCGGCCCCGCCCCGACGGGTCCCGCCGGCCCCCCGTTCCCGGGAGCCGGCGGGACGGATGGAGCCGGCGGGACGCGGGGGACAGACGGTCCCGGCGAACTGCACGCCCGGCAGCCCCAGCCCGCTCGGCCGGCGCACGAGCCCCGGCGCACCGACGCGACGCCCCCGCCCTGCGTGGTGCCGTCGCGCCGGGTGCCGGGCCGCAGTCTCGCACCGGGCCGCAGACGGGCGCCGGACCACGGGTGAGCACCGGACCACGTGTCCGGGCGCCCGCTCCCCCGCTCCGCCCGGCAGGCCTTACGCCGCGTCCCGCAGCACCTGTTCCCGCAGCCGGGCGCAGCTGCGGCTGATCAGGCGGGAGACGTGCATCTGGGAGATGCCCAGTTCCTCGGCGATCCGGCTCTGCGTCATGTCGTCGAAGAACCGCATGTAGAGGATGGCCCGCTCGCGTTCGGGCAGCGCCGCGAGGCGGGGCTTGACGGCCTCTCGGTCCACGACCGTGTCGAGCGCCGCGTCGGGCGAACCCAGCGAGTCGTTGAGGGAGTAGCCGTCCGCGCCACCCGCCAGCTCCGCGTCGAGCGAGAGCGCGGTGAAGCTGTCCAGCGCCTCCTGCCCGGTCCGCACGTCGTCCTCGCTCAGCCGCGCGTGCGCGGCGATCTCGGCGACGGTGGGCCTGCGGCCCGGGATGGTCCGGGCCAGGTCCTGGTCGGCGGCGCGCACCCGGTTGCGCAGGTCCTGCACCCGGCGCGGCACGTGCAGCGTCCACATGTGGTCGCGGAAGTGCCGTTTGATCTCGCCGGTGATGGTGGGCACGGCGTAGCTCTCGAAGGCGTACCCGCGCCCGGGGTCGTAGCGGTCGACCGCCTTGACCAGGCCGAGCGCGGCGATCTGACGCAGGTCGTCCAGGTTCTCGCCGCGGTTGCGGAAGCGGCCGGCCAGCCGGTCGGCCATCGGCAGCCAGGCCTCCACGAGTTCCGCGCGCAGGGCGTCCCGCCGGGGACCCGGGGGCAGCCTCACCAGCCGGCGGAAGGCGTCGGCGGTGTCGGGTGCGTCGTCGTGCGGGTGGCGCCCCGCACTCGTTCGCATGTCCATGGTGGGTCGCAACTCCCTCGGAGTGCTCTGGATGGACGACGGTCACCGAGGGAGCGCGAACGCGGTTCCGGAGGGCCGCGTCGCGTGTGGCGGCCTGGGGCGCGCCGCTCCCGCGGACGTGCCTCCGGTCCGAAGCACTGCGTGTGCGCCTGCCCGTCCGCGCCGGGGGCAAACACAGTTCTTCCGGCTTCTTTACGGCGGTGTCGGCTCCGTCTGCACGGGTACGCGGTGGCCACCCCCGACCGATGTGGAGGGAGACATGCAGCGAGGCAGCGACCGGCTGAGTGTCCACCGTGACGACGAGATGAAGCACGAACTGCAGGGCCTGCTCAGGTCAGGCCACCCCACGCGCACCGAGGAGTGGCACGACCCGGAGCCGACCGCCGAGGACGACCCGCAGGTGTGGGGCGGCCCGGTGGCGCCGGGCGACTCGCGGGCGTCCCTGGAGACCGTGCGCCTGGAACTGGCCCGGAACCTGGGCCGTACCGCGTTCCCCGCGGGCCCGGCCGAGCTGGCCCGCGCCCTGCGGCGGAAGAACGCGCCCGACGCGCTCATCGAGGCACTGGAACGGCTGCCGCGCAAGGCGCAGTACGCCAACGTCCAGGAACTGGCGAAGGAACTGACCCATACCGAGCGGCCCCCCCGGGAGGACCGCGCGTAATCCCCGTGCGGGGCGAGAGGCAGGTGGCGCCCGAGTGAGGGCTGAACTCGTCAGGGACGTCATGACGCCGGGCGTGGTCGCGGTACGGCCGGACGCCTCGCTGGTCGAGGCGGCACGGCTGATGCGCGCCCAGGACATCGGCGGTGTCGTCGTCGCCGACGGGCAGGAGGTCGTCGGCGTGCTCACCGACCGGGACATCGCGGTGCGGGCGGTGGCCGAGGGCCTGGACCCGCAGACGGTGAGCGCGCGGGCCGTGTGCACACCCGACCCGCTGGTCGTCGGCCCCCAGGACCCGCTGCGGGCGGCCGTCACGCTGATGCGCGAGCACTCCGTGCGCCGGCTGCCGGTCGTGGAGGACGGCATGCCGGTCGGCATGGTGAGCCTGAGCGACCTCGCCGACGCCTGGGACGCGAAGGCGGCGCCCACGCCCTGAGAAGGCCGCGCCCCGAGACGGCGCCGACAGCACCGTACGAGCCGCCGGAGGGGCGAGGCGTCCCCCGGCGGATGACGAAAGGATTCTGAACGATCATGCGCATCGCATTTCTGACCGCACCCGAGGGCGTCGAGCAGGTGGAGCTGACCGAGCCCCGGAAGGCGGCCGAGGACGCCGGGCACGAGACCGTGCTGGTGTCCACGCAGTCCGGGGAGATCCAGGGGTTCGACCACCTGGACAAGGCGGACACGTTCCCCGTCGACGCGGTCGTCGGGGACGTCTCGGCCGACTCCTTCGACGGACTCGTCCTGCCGGGCGGGGTGGCCAACCCCGACTTCCTGCGCACCGACGAGAAGGCCGTCGCGTTCGTGAAGGACTTCTTCGACCAGGGGCGTCCGGTGGCCGCGATCTGCCACGCGCCGTGGACGCTGGTCGAGGCCGACGTCGTACGCGGCCGCACCCTCACCTCGTGGCCGAGCCTGCGCACCGACATCCGCAACGCGGGCGGCACCTGGGTGGACGAGCAGGTGAAGGTCTGCGACAACGGGCCGAACAAGCTGGTCACCAGCCGCAAGCCGGACGACCTGAAGGCGTTCTGCGAGACGTTCCTCGAGGTCTTCGCCCAGAGCGGCAAGGGCTGACCGGCCAACGGTCGTCCGCACAGCGGTCCTACGCGAGAGTGCCCGCCGGCGCGCCGCACCAAGCGCGCCGGCGGGCACAGCCGTGCGCCCACCGCCCCCGCTCCGAGCGGCCCCGTCAGCGCGGGCCCCGTCAGCCCTGGGGCGCCGCGGTCTCCCCGCAGCCCCCGCGCTCCCGGGCGCCCTCGCGGGTGCGGCCGGCGGCGACCGGCCGCCGCGGATTGCGGCGCAGGTACTCGCCCTCCAGCTGCGCCATCCGCTCGTTGTGGGCCCGCAGGGCGTCGTTCGAGGCGTACAGCAGGGTGTCGTGACGCGTGCGGTGGATCGTCTCCAGCTCCTTCATCAGCTGCTGGTCGTCCAGCCGGCCCGGGTCGACTCCGGTCATGGTGTTGCCCCGCTCGTCGTGTTCGTTCATGCGGTCCGGGTACCCGCCCGGCGTGCACTACCACCGAACGGCATCCGGGAGGGAGCCATGGATCTCGCCTTTCTGAATCCACTGTACGAACACCCGGGCCCCTGGGCCTCCGTGTACGTCGACACCTCCCGGCACACGGAGGACACCGCCCACGAACTGCACCTGACCGCCGAGGCGATGGCCCGCGAGCTGGCGCGGCAGGGCGCGGACGAGGACACCTGCCGGGCCGTGGCGAGCGCGATCGAGGACATGCGCCATTCGCCCGACCCGCACGGGCGGGCCCTGTTCGCGCAGGGCGGCCGGGTGGTCCTCGACCCGCGGCTGGCCCGCCCCCCGCTGGGCGACAGCTGGGCGGAGTGGGCGCCGCTGCCCCGGGTGGGACCGCTGCTGGAGCTGGCGGGCGAGGATCCGGTCGCGATCGTGGCGTACGTCGACCGCAAGGGCGCGGACTTCGAGCTGCGCAGCGCGCTGGGCCGGGAGCAGGCGGGCAAGGTGGTCGGCCGGCAGTGGCCCATCCACCGCACCAGCAGCGTCGACTGGTCGGAGCGGCACTTCCAGCTGAAGGTCGAGAACACCTGGGAGCACAACGCCGCGGAGATCGCCGACGCGCTCAGCGTCTGCCAGGAGGAGACCGGCGCGGACCTGCTGATCATGGTCGGTGACGACCGGGAGCGCAACGAGGTGCGCGGACGCCTTCCCAAGCGGCTGCGCGGCCAGGTGGTCGAGGCCGTGCACGGCACCGGTAGCCGACTGCTGGACGAGGACGTGGAACGGCTGCGGTCCGAACACGTACGGCAGCGGATCGACGAGGAGCTGGACCGCTTCCGGGCGGCCCGCAACCCCGACGACGAGGGGCGCTCCAGGGCCGTGGAGGGGGTGCCCGCGCTGGTCGAGGCGGCCCGCGAGCACCGGCTGGAGGAGCTGCTGATCAGCCCGGACGGGGCCGACGCCCGCCGCGAGGTGTGGATCGGCGAGGACCCGGACCAGGTGGCGGTGCGGCGGACGGATCTGGAGATCCTCGGTGAGCAGCACTCCTGGCCGGCGCGCGCC
The DNA here is from genome assembly GCF_040683715.1 of Streptomyces sp. NPDC093260. NCBI lineage: Bacteria > Bacillati > Actinomycetota > Actinomycetes > Kitasatosporales > Streptomycetaceae > Streptomyces > Streptomyces sp. NPDC093260. The sequence continues at coordinate 500,293 of NZ_JBFBEK010000001.1, read as the reverse complement.
GACGACGCCCTGATCCGTTCCGCGGTCACCACGGACGCGGCGGCGCTGTCGCTGGCCCCGGCCGGCGGGTCGGCGGGCGAGGACGCCCCGGTCGGCGGCCTGGGCGCGATCCTGCGCTGGAAGTGAGACAGCGCTGGAAGTGAGACACCGCCGGGGCGCGCCGCCGCGGACACGTGACGGGGCCGAGCGGCGGGCGGCCGCCTGTCGACGACCCGGTCGAACAGCAGGCACGGCGCGCGGTCGGAGACGACCGCCCGCCACGCCACCGAGCGCGCCCCGCACCCCGGGCGCGCCTCCGTGCGGTCGCGAAGGGGCGCGCCGGGGCTCGACCCGTACTGCGACCTGGACGGCTTCCCGGTCACAGCACTAGCGTGCCCGTTCCACCCGGCGTTCGTCCCAGACCGGTTCCGGGGTCTCCCGGAGGCGGCCGTCCGTGCCGAAGACCAGGAAGCGGTCGAAGGAGCGGGCGAACCAGCGGTCGTGGGTGACCGCGAGGACGGTTCCCTCGAACGCCTCCAGGCCTTCCTGGAGGGCCTCGGCGGACTCCAGGTCGAGGTTGTCGGTGGGCTCGTCCAGCAGCAGGGCCGTCGCGCCCGCCAGTTCCAGCAGCAGGATCTGGAAGCGGGCCTGCTGGCCGCCGGAGAGCCGGTCGAAGGTCTGCTCGGCCTGGCCGGTCAGCTCGTAGCGGCGCAGCCGGGACATCGCGGCTCCGCGGTCCTGGGAGTGCTCCTGCCACAGGATGTCCAGCAGGGTGCGGCCCCGGAGTTCGGGGTGCGCGTGGGTCTGGGCGAAGTGCCCGGGCACCACCCGCGCCCCGAGTTTCCACGTGCCGGTGTGCGCCACGTCCTCGCCGGCCAGCAGCCGCAGGAAGTGGGACTTCCCGGAGCCGTTGGAGCCGAGGACGGCGACGCGTTCGCCGTAGAAGACCTCCAGGTCGAACGGCTTCATCAGGCCGGTCAGTTCCAGCCCGGCGCAGGTGACGGCGCGGACGCCGGTGCGGCCGCCCTTCAGGCGCATCCGGATGTCCTGCTCGCGGGGCGGCTCGGGCGGCGGGCCGGCCTCCTCGAACTTGCGCAGCCGGGTCTGGGCGGCCTGGTAGCGGGAGGCCAGCTCGTGGCTGACGGTGGCGGCCTGGCGGAGGTTCAGCACGAGTTTCTTCAGCTGCGCGTGCTTCTCGTCCCAGCGGCGGCGCAGTTCCTCGAAGCGGGCGAAGCGCTCGCGCCGGGCCTCGTGGTAGGTGTCGAAGCCGCCGCCGTGCACCCATGCGTCGGCGCCGGCCGGGCCGGGTTCGACGGAGACGATCTTCTCGGCGGCGCGGGCGAGGAGTTCGCGGTCGTGGGAGACGAAGAGGACCGTCTTGCGGGTCTCCTTCAGGCGCTCCTCCAGCCAGCGCTTGCCGGGCACGTCGAGGTAGTTGTCGGGCTCGTCGAGCAGCAGCACCTCGTCGGTGCCGCGCAGCAGCGCCTCCAGCACGAGCCGCTTCTGCTCGCCGCCGGACAGGGTGCGCACCTGCCGCCACTGCGCCTTGTCGTACGGGACGCCGAGCGCGGCCGTGGTGCACATGTCCCACAGCGTCTCGGCCTCGTAGCCGCGCGCCTCGGCCCAGTCGGCGAGGGCCTGCGCGTACTGGAGCTGCGCGGCCTCGTCGTCGGTGGTCACGAGGGCGTGCTCGGCCGCGTCCACGGCCCGCGCGGCCTCCCGGACGCGCGGCGGGGAGACCGACACGAGCAGGTCGCGCACGGTCGTCTCGTCGCGGACGGAGCCCACGAACTGCCGCATCACGCCGAGGCCGCCGCTGACGGTCACGGTGCCGCCGTGCGGTTTGAGTTCGCCGGAGATGATGCGGAGCAAGGTCGTCTTGCCGGCGCCGTTGGGGCCGACGAGGGCGACCGCTGCGCCCTCCCCCACCCGGAAGGACACATCGCCGAGGAGCACCCTTCCGTCGGGCAGGCAGTATTCGAGGTGCGCGGCTTCCAGATGTCCCATGGCCAGGCATTCTGGTGGCCACGGCGCACTCCGGGCAAACGCATATCCAGGACCGGGCCCTCCACCCCGCGGCGCCCGGACGGCGCCTGGTCGACCCGGTGGTGGACAAGAAACGGCCGGTTGCGGGTAGCGGTGGCTGTATGAGCCCTGACGTCGACCTCACCGTCCCGAAGACCGGCGCCCACAGCGCCCTGAAGCGGCTGCTCGCCCTGGACTGCCGGCTGTTCCAGGTGGCGGCCGAGCGTCACTGGCCCGGCGCCGAGCCCGTGCTGCCGCGCCTGAGCCGCAGCGCCAACCACGGTGTGCTGTGGTTCGCCGCGGCCGCCGGGATCGCGGCGAGCCGCACCCCGCGCGCCCGCCGCGCCGCGACCCGGGGCCTGGCCTCGCTCACCCTGGCCTCCCTCACCATCAACACCCTCGGCAAGCGCTCGGTGCGCCGCGCGCGCCCCGCGCTCGACCAGGTGCCGGTAGTGCGCCGGCTCGGGCGGCAGCCCATCACCACCTCCTTCCCGTCCGGGCACGCGGCCTCCGCCGCCGCCTTCGCGGCCGGCGTCGCCCTGGAGTCCCCGGCGTGGGGCGCGGCGGTGGCCCCGGTGGCCGCCTCGGTGGCGCTGTCCCGCGTGTACACCGGCGTCCACTTCCCGAGCGACGTCCTGGCGGGTGCGGCGCTCGGGGTGGGCGCCGCGTTCGCCGTGCGGGCGCTGGTGCCCACGCGGGCCGGCAGCGCCCCGCCGGCCCGGCCGCGGGCCGACGTTCCGGCGCTGCCCGAGGGCGAGGGCCTGGTGCTGGTGGCCAACACCGCCTCCGGCACCGCGGACCGCGCCCGGGCGCTGCGTGACGCGCTGCCGAAGGCGGAGATCGTCGAGAGCGCGCCGGACGACGTGGCCGCCGAGCTGGAGAAGGCTGCGGCCCGGGCCCGGGTGCTCGGGGTGTGCGGCGGCGACGGCACCGTGAACACCGCCGCCGAGGCGGCCATGCGGCACGGCCTGCCGCTCGCGGTGCTGCCCGGCGGCACGCTCAACCACTTCGCCTACGACCTCGGTGTGGAGGACGCGCGGGACCTGGCCCGGGCCGTCGAGCAGGGCGACGGCGTACGGGTGGATGTGGGCCGCTTCGGCTCGGGCCGCAAGCGGGGCGTCTTCCTCAACACCTTCAGCCTGGGGGTGTATCCGGAGCTGGTGCGGGAGCGGGAGCGCTGGTCGGAGCGGATCGGCGGCTGGCCGGCCGGGGTGCTGGCGGCGCTGCGGGTGCTGCGCGCCGACCGTCATCCGCTGCAGGCGGAGTTCCAGGGGGAGTGCCGCCCGCTGTGGCTGCTGTTCGCGGGCAACGGCACGTACCACCGCATGGGTCTGGCCCCGGGGCGGCGGCTGGACCTCGCGGACGGGGTGCTCGACGTGCGGGTGGTGCACGGCGGCCGCAGACCGGCGCTGCGGCTGCTGTCCGCGGCGATCGCGGGCCCGCTGACCCGCTCCCCCGCCCACGCGGCGGTCCAGGTGCGCCGGCTGCACCTGACCGGCGTCGCCCCCGGCACGCTCCTCGCCTACGACGGCGAGGTCACGGAGGTGGACGACGAGGTGTGGCTGGAGAAGCTGCCCGAGGCGCTGACGGTGTACCGGCCGCTGCCCCGCCACTGAGCGGTCTCTCCCCCACCCCCGCCGATCGGGACCTGACCCAGCGTCAGTCCATATGACGATACGCCTGTCTCATTATTCGGCATTCGGGCGTACCGTGGATCTCACCGCCCCCGGGCCACCGACGCCCGCGGGGCCAGGTGACGAGAAGGGGTACCGCCATGCCGAAGCAGCACGAGACGGCCGTCTACACGCACGGGCACCACGAGTCCGTGCTGCGTTCGCACACCTGGCGCACCGCCGCCAACTCGGCGGCCTACCTGCTCGGTTCGCTCAAGCCCCATATGAAGGTCCTGGACATCGGCTGCGGGCCCGGCACCATCACCGCCGACCTGGCGGAGCTGGTGCCGGACGGACACGTCACCGGCGTGGACCGGGCGCCGGGCGTGCTGGCGCAGGCACGGGCCACCGCCTCCGAACGGGGCCTGGAGAACGTGGACTTCGCGGTGGCCGACGTGCACGCCCTGGACTGGCCGGACGACACGTTCTGCGTCGTCCACGCCCACCAGGTGCTCCAGCACGTGGGCGACCCGGTGCAGGCGCTGCGCGAGATGCGGCGGGTGACGAAGCCCGGCGGATACGTCGCCGTCCGGGACGCCGACTACGCGGCGATGACCTGGTACCCGGAGGTAGCGGGGCTGGACGACTGGCTGGACCTGTACGAGCGGGTGGCGCGCGCCAACGGCGGTGAGCCCGACGCCGGGCGCCGGCTGCGTTCCTGGGCGCTGGCGGCCGGGTTCACGGACGTCACCGCCTCCTCCAGCACCTGGACGTACGCGACGCCCGAGGAACGTCAGTGGTGGAGCGGGCTGTGGGCCGACCGCACGCTGGCCTCCGCCTACGCCGAGCGCGCCACGGGCGGCGGACATGCCACCGAGGACCAGTTGCGGGCGGTGTCCGGGGCGTGGCGCGAGTGGGGGCGGCGGGAGGACGGCTGGTTCGCCGTCCTGCACGGCGAGATCCTCTGCCGCAAGGAAGCCTGAACCCGGAGGGGAGCCTGAGCCCGGCCGCGGACCCGGCCGGCCCCCGCCCCACGGGTCCCGAGGGGCGGGGGCCGGTTCAGTTCCGGGGCAGCAGGGGGCCCAGCGGGCCGAGGTCCAGGTTGAGGTCCTCGGGCCGCAGCCCGTAGCGGTCCCGCAGTTCGGCCATGCGGTCCTCCAGCAGCATCAGCGTCAGGCCGATGCGCTCCTCCTGCTCCTCGGTCAGGTCCCCCTCGTCGAACCGGCGCAGCGCCTGCCGCTCCATGAGCTGGCGCAGCAACTCCACGACGGTCAGGACGAGTTTGACCAGATCGCGCTCGACCGTGTCCGGTTCCAGTTCCACTCGCCTGCGCGGGGTCACGGCGCCTCCTCGGCGGCTCCGGCTTCGAAGGGGGACGGCACCTTGGCGTTCACGGAGCTGATCAGCGCGTTGAGGTCGATGCGGACCAGGTCCACGTCCGCGATGCGCAGGGTGACGTCCCCGGTGATGACGACCCCGCCGGCCAGCAGCCGGTCCAGCAGGTCGACCAGGGCGATCTCACGGCGCTCCACGACCGTCATGCCCGCTCCTCCCCCGGCAGTTCGCCCGCGAAGGAGTACGCCGCCCAGGGCCCGGTGAGTTCGACGCGCAGCCCGGGCGCGTCGTCCTTGGTGCGGTCCACGAGTTCCACGAACTCCTCGGACCGGTCGCGCGGCACCAGGTAGGCGGCGTTGAGGACGTTGCGGCCGGCGGCGCCGGAGAGCGTGGCGTTCTGGGGCGCGTGCAGCCGGGAGTCCTCGGCGAACGCGGCGAGCTTCTCGTGCAGGACGGTCGCGAAGGTCTCGGCCCGCTGCCACAGGTCCTCGCTCGCCCGGGTCTGCTGCCTGCGCTGCCGCAGGTAGTCGCGGCCGGAGGCGGCCTTCGGCGCGGGCCGCCCGGCGGCCCCGCTCTCCTGCTCCTCGGACTCGAGGTAGACCTTGACCCCCCATTCCACCCGCCCCGACAGCCGGTCCAGGGTCCGCAGGAAGTGCTCCTCGCGGGACTCGATCATGGAGCGCACCCCGCTGTCGTCCCGGAAGACGGTCGCCAGCCGCAGCGGCAGCGGGGTGGTGACGACGGTGAGCGCGTCGATCACGCCCTGGTGGGCGCGGGCGGTCGCGGCGAGCCAGTCCAGGTCCTCCAGATGGGCCCGCAGCGCGTCCTCGGTGAAGTCCTGTTCGGGGACCTCGCTGACGACGGCGACCAGGCCGTGGTGGTGCAGCGGCTTGGCCGGGGCGCCGGCCACTCCGGTCAACTGCGCCTGCAGAGGCGCCTCCAGGGGGCGGCAGATGGCGTAGACGTACCGCAGTCCGCTCATGGTGCCTCCTTCGGGAGCGTACGTCCGGTGCGCTCGGCGCCCTTCTCCAGGCCGAGTTCCTCCAGCCGAGCCAGGCGTTCGCGCAACTCGGCGTTCTCCCGGGCGAGTTCGTCGCGCCGGGCCCGGGAGGAGAGCGCCGGGTCGCTCTCCCACCAGTCGATGCCCATCTCCTTGGCCTTGTCGACCGAGGCGACGACGAGCCGGAGCTTGATCGTGAGGAGTTCGATGTCGAGCAGGTTGATGCGGATGTCGCCGGCGATGACGACACCCTTGTCGAGCACCCGTTCAAGGATGTCGGCGAGGTTGGCGCCGCTGCTCGGGCCGTAGGCGTCGGGCAGTCGGCTCGGCGTCGTCATCGACGGCTCCCACCCTCGGAGTACTCGTGCTCCTCCTGCTGCTCCTCCTCGGGCTCCTCCTCGGGCTCCTCATCCTCGAGTTCGCCCTCGGTCTCGTCCTCGGCTTCGTCCTCGGGCTCGTCCTCGGTCTCCTCGCCGGGCTCCTCCTCGTAGTCGCCGTCCTCCTCCTCGGCGTAGGCGCCTTCCTCCTCGTCCTCGGCGTACGGCTCCTCGTCCTCGTCCTCGTAGCCCTCTTCGTCCTCCGCCTCGGGCTGTTCGTCCTCGGCGGCGGCCTCGCCGGACTCCTCGTCCTCCTCGGGCTCCTCGGGCTCCTCGCCCTCCTCCGACTGCTGGGCCTCCTCCTCTTCCTCCGCCACCGCGTCCTCGTGGCTGCGGACGACCTCGCCGTCGCGGATCTCGCCGCGCCAGCCGTCCTCCGCCTCCCCCTTGAGGGTGATGAAGCGGGCGAAGTTCTTCAGATCGAGCCGGACCCGGCGGCCCTGGGCACGCCAGATGTTGCCTGTCTTCTCGAAGAGGCCGCTCGGGTAGTACTCGATGACCAGCAGGACGCGGGTGAGGTTCTCCTCCAGCTCGTGGAAGGAGACCACGCCCTTGGTGGTGCCCTTGGCGCCCTCCGAGGTCCACTGGATGCGGTAGTCGGGGATCTGCTCGGTCGTCTTCCCCTTCCAGCTGCGGCTGGACCACCAGATCTTCGCCTGCCAGTCGGAGGTGGTGTCGTCGGCGCGGCTGGCGCTCTTGACGCCCTTGGCGAAGGTGCTGAAGTCCTGGAACTGGGTCCACTGGTCGTAGGCGGTGCGCTGGGGCACGCCCACGTCGACGGACTCGATGATGACGGTGGGCTTGTTGCCCCCGCCGCGCCTGCTCTTGCCCTTGCCCTTGCCCCCGAGGTTCTTGAACGCGCCCACGACGCTGTCCTTGGCGTGGGAGACGCCGACCTCCAGGGCCGAGCGCAGCGGGCCCTTGCCCTCGGCGAGCTTGCGTCCGCCTTCGAGGGCCATCTTGGCGAAGCCGGGGCTGTTGCCCTCGGCGATGTCGTTGAGCTTGCCGGTGGTCTCGCCGAGTTTGCGGCCGAAGCCGGCCAGCAGCCGTTCGGCCTGCGCGGACAGGTACTCCTGAGCCTCCGCCTTGAGCCGGTCGGCGGCCTCGCTGTGCGCCAGAGCGGACAGCGGGCTGTCCTTGGCCGCCTTGTCCGCGGCCGACTTCGCGGTTCCGAGGGCCTCGGTCATCGGTCACCACCGCCCTTCGGCGACCGGGTCCGGGCGGCGCGCTGGGCGCCGCCGGACGCGGCCGTCTTCTTCGCGGCCGGCTGGCCGGCCGCCGTCTTCTTCGCCGCCGCCTTCTTGGCGGGGGCCTTCTTCGCCGCCTTCTTCGCGGTCTTGGCCGGCGCGGCGGCCCGGTCCGGGTGGGCCGCGCGCTTGGCGGGCGGCGCCTTCTTCGCGGGCGCCTTGGCGGCCGCCTTGCGGGCCTGACCGCCCGCGCGCCGTCCGGAGCCGTCCGCGGACTCCTCCTCCTCGTCCGAGTCCTCCGAGTCCGCTTCGGCCTCGCGGCCCTCGCGGTCGTCGTACTCGTCGTCGTAGCCGTCCTCGGCGCCGTCGCCGTCCTTCTTGCCGGCGGGCCCCTTCTTCCCGCCGCCGTCGGGCACGACGCCGGCCAGTTCGTCGCGGACCTTCGCCGTACGGCCCTGGAGCCGGTCGGCGAGGGCGCTCATCTGCCGCTCGACCATCGCCCCGGAGGCGGCCTTGCCGACGCCCCTCATGTCCTGGCGCAGCTGGTCCCCGATCTCCTTGAACTGGGGGTTGTCCTTGAGCTGTTTACCCACCAGCTCGGCCACTCCGCGCGGGGTGAGGTTCAGTTTCTTGCCCGCGACCAGACTGCCGACGGCGACGGCCATCTTCAGTTTCTTCGTACGCCCCAGCAGATAGCCGGCCCCTACCGCGAGGCCGATTGCCGTTCGGTTCATCGTGCTGTCCCCTCACCCGTCCCCGGACCGCCGTTCATGCCGATCTCCAGCCGGTCCAGCAGTTCGTCCTCCTGGCGGTCGAATTCCTCCTCGGTGATCTCGCCCGCTTCCAACCGCTCTTCCAGCTGCGCCAGTTCGGCCCGCACGGTGGCGGGGTCGTAGTAGATCCGCTCCGCCTCGTGCAGCACCTGTCTGATCGCCCAGGCGCCACCGCGCGCCGGAGCGAGCGGCAGCAGCAGCACCTCCGAGATCAGTCCCATGGCCTTACTCCGATCCCGCGTCGGCTCCCGCCGCGGTGCCCGCCGGTTCCGCCGGGCCGGGCTCGACGAAGCTGTAGGGCGGCAGCGGCCCGTTGACGCGCAGTTCGAGATGCGGCAGGTCCTGGCGGGCCCGCTCGGCGGCTTCCAGGAAGCGGGCCGCTGTGTCACGGTCGACCAGGAAGGAGGCGTTGAGCAGCCAGCCGGTGGACTCGGGGCCCTGGCTGACCGCGGCGGCCTGCGCCTCCACGGCCTGGATCACCTGGGCCGCGTCGTCGGCCTCGCGCGCCTTGACGGCGGCGGCGACCATCTCGCCCAGCTTGATCTTGTCTTCGTAACTTCCGCCGCCCGCTTGCCGGTTGGCCTCGGCCTGCGCCCGGATCTCCGGGTTCTCCGACATCACGCGGTGCAGCACGGCGTCCTCGACGTGACTGGCCTTGATGTTGTACTCGACCTTGCCGTCCAGCGCCCGCAGCCGCTCGGCGTAGTGCTCGGCCCGCTCGGTGAGCACACCGGTGACGGCCTCGTCGTCCGGGGCGACGCTGCCGAACCGCATGGGCAGCACACACCCGGCCGCGCCGGCCTCGCTGAGCACGTTCTGGTGGGCGAGCAGGTCCTTGCGCTTGGGCCGCAGCCCTTCGGGCGCGTCGCTGACCACGGCCGCGAGGTCGCCGGCCGTCAGCACCCGCACCGGCCGGGGCGGCTCGCCGACCCCGGTCGTGCCCTCCGGCAGCGCCGGGTGCGCGGCGGACGTGATCCCGTAGACGTAGGTGCTCACTCCTGCTCCTCCTTCCTGCGGGACGCGGTCGCCTTACGGGTGCGCGGACGGGACTCGGTCTCGCCCGAGCCCTCCGAGCGGGCCTGCTTGAAGGCGTCGGACACGGTCTGCGCGGCGCCGGACAGCGCTCCCTTGGACTTGCCGCGGGCGCCGGACTCGGTGACCTCGCCGACGATCTCCGGCAGACCGGGGCTCTTGCGCGGGCCGGCCTCCAGGTCGAGCCGGTTGCAGGCCTCGGCGAAACGCAGATACGTGTCGACGCTGGCGACGACGACGCGCACGTCGATCTTCAGGATCTCGATGCCTACCAGGGACACCCGCACGAACGCGTCGATCACCAGCCCCCTGTCGAGGACGAGTTCCAGTACGTCGTAGAGGCCGCTGCTGCCGCCTCCGCCGCCGGACGTCTGTGCCGGGACTACGGTCATGCCGACCGTGCCTCCTTGTCTGTGAGTGGAAGTGTGGTGAGAGAGAACGCCGTCGCGTACGCGGGGCCGCGCCGGCGCCCGCGGACGGCCTACTGGCCTCCGGAGCGCCGACCGTCGGCGCGGCCGCGCTCGTAGCGCCGCAGCCGGCGGTAGCCGGTGAGCATTCCCTCGGCGTCGAGTTCGACCAGGTAGCTCGCCATCAGGCTCATCGTGTCGGGTACCCGCTCGAGTTCGAGGACCTCGACCTCCAGCGACCAGCCGTCGTCCGTCCGCTCGAAGGAGGTGACGGACTCCGCGGTCACTCCGGCGAGTTCCGCCAGTTGGGCGCGGGCCTCGCGCAACAACTGGACGGGGCTCATCCGATGGGCCGGCGCGCTCCCGCGGTTCCCGCTGTCTTCGTTTTCGGTGTGTGACTCCTGCGATTTCTGTGACTTGTGTGAGTCTTGTGACTCGGATGCGTGGTTCGTGTTCGACATGGCCACCTCTCCTCCTGCGGGTGGCCGCTGAACCCCGGGCCAAACCTTCACCGGCACACACATCCCCGCGCACCGGCGGCCGTTTCCGGTCCGCCGGTGCTCACATGTCCCCGGTCAGCGGCGGGGGTCGCGCTGTGTGTACGGCGTGTCGCTCACCGCACCACCGCCTCCTCCACCAGCAGCCGGGCGGAGGCGGCGATGGACTCGGCGTCGATGCCGGCGGCGTGCAACTGCTCTTCGGGCGAGGCCGAGCCGGGCATCGTGCGGACGGCGAGGCGGACCAGGCGCGGGGTGGGGCGGCCGTCCAGGAAGGCCTCGCAGACGGCGTCGCCGAGGCCGCCCTCCGCGCGGTGGTCCTCCACGGTGAGCAGGCAGCCGGTCTCCTCGGCGGCGCGGCGCAGCGTGGTCCGGTCGACGGGCTTGACGGAGTACAGGTCGATCACCCGGACCGGGATGCCCTCGTCGTGCAGGGCGTCGGCGGCCTTCAGCGCCTCGTGCAGGGTGACGCCCGCGGCGACGATCGTCAGCCGGTCGCCGTCGGAGGCGCGCAGCACCTTGCTGCCGCCGACGGGGAACTCCTCGTCCGGCCCGTAGATGACCGGGCTCTCCCCGCGCGAGGTGCGCAGATAGCGGATGCCGTCGAGGTCGGCCATGGCCGCGACGAGCTTGGCGGCCTGGTTGGCGTCGCTCGGGTACAGCACGGTCGAGCCGTGGATCGCCCGCATCATCGACAGGTCCTCCAGGCCCATCTGGCTGGGTCCGTCCTGGCCGATGGAGACGCCCGCGTGGGAGCCGTTGAGGTTGATGCCGGAGCCGCTGACGGACGCCATGCGCACGAAGTCGTACGCCCGGGTGAGGAACGCCGCGAACGTGGAGGCGTACGGCACCCAACCGCGCCGGGCCATGCCGACCGCCGTCGCGACCATCTGCTGTTCGGCGATGTAGCACTCGAAGTAGCGCTCGGGATGCTCCTTGGCGAAGAACTCCGAGCGGGTGGAGTCGCCGACCTCGCCGTCCAGGGCCACCACGTCGCCGCGGGCGGTGCCGAGCGCGGCGAGCGCCTTGCCGTAGGCGTCGCGGGTGGCGACCTGTTCGCCCTTGTCCCAGCGGGGCAGTTCGAGGCCGTCGCGCCCGGCGGTGCGCGGCGCCCGGGTCTCCGGCGGCTCGTGGACGTGGACCCGGAGGTCGCGGACGCCGCCGAGCTCCTCGATCGCCTCGTCGGCGTCCTTGAGGGGCTTGCCGTGCAGTCCCTCGCGGTCCTCGGTGTCCCTGACGCCCTTGCCCTTGAGGGTGCGGGCGATGATCGCGACGGGCTGGCCGGTGGTCGAGACCGCCTCGCCGTAGGCGCGGTCGATCGCGTCCACGTCATGGCCCTCGATCTCGATGGTGTGCCAGTCGAAGGCGCGGAAGCGGCGGGCGTAGGCGTCCAGGTCGTGGCCGTGCCGGGTGGCGCCGCGCTGGCCGAGCCGGTTGACGTCGACGATCACGGTCAGGTTGTCCAGGTGCTCGTACCCGGCGTGCTCGGCGGCCTCCCAGATGGAACCCTCGGCCAGCTCGCTGTCGCCGCACAGCACCCACACCCGGTAGTCGGCGTGGTCCAGGCGCTTGCCGGCCAGCGCCATGCCGACGCCGATGGGCAGCCCCTGACCGAGGGAGCCGGTGGCGGTCTCCACCCACGGCAGCCGCTGCGGCGTGGGGTGCCCCTCCAGGCGGCTGCCGAGCTTGCGGAAGGTGAGCAGTTCCTCGTCGTCGATGGCGCCGGCCGCCTTGTAGGCGGAGTACAGCAGCGGGGAGGCGTGCCCCTTGGACAGCACGAAGCGGTCGTTGCCGGGATGGTCGGGCCGGTCGAAGTCGTAACGGAGGTGGTTGGCCAGCAGGACGGCCATCAGGTCGGCGGCCGACATCGAGGACGTCGGGTGCCCGGACCCCGCCTCGGCGGCCGCCCTCACGCTGTCCACCCTCAACTGCTGTCCCAGCTCGACGAGTTCGTCGCTGTTCATGAGTCTCCTTCCATGGGAATGTCGGTACGCCTGACGGGCCCGGGGGCGGCTCCGTGACCGGGTGGGGGGCCGGGAGAGGGGCCGCGTCCGCTGTCCGGCGTGGCGCTTCCGCGGCCCGCGCGCCGTTCTCCGGCGGGGCCGCCGGGGGCCTGGCCCTCGGCCGGCTCGTCGCCCGGACCGCTCCGGGCCGGCTGTCCGCGGGAACCGCCGCGCGCGGCGCCGGGGCCCGGCTGCGCCTTCGCCTGCCGGGCGGCCGACCGGTTCCGGCCGGCCCCGCCACCGCGCCGGTTCCGCCGCGGCCCGGCACCCGGGCGGCCCGGGGTGGACTGCTCGCGCGGCACGTTCCGTGCGGGGTGCGGGGGTGGTTCCGCGCCGGCCAGCTGGGCCTTCTCCGTGTTGTCGATGATCTCGGTGATCGGCACACCGCCGGTGCCACCGGACTCGTCAGCACCAGGGGCGGAGGCGTCCGCGCCCTCACCCGGGCCGCCCCGCCTCTCACCGGACCCGCCCGAATACTCCGACTCCGTCTCGCGGAGCGGCCCGCCCGGGACGCGGGCCAGTTCCGGGGTCGCCGATTCCAGCGGCACCGACCAGGACCGTACGAGGCCCAACTGGACGGCCTGGCGCGGCAGTACCGCGTTCAGAAGCCAGTCCGCGGCCACCCGCACCCGGTTGCCCGGCATCGCCGCGAGATGGTAGCCGCGGGTGACCGCACCGGCCGCGAGGCCCGACAGCGGGACGCCCAGCGGATTCGCGGCGGCCCGCGCCCCGCCGAGGTCCACCACGAACCCGAGGTCGCGATGGCGGTAGGGCCGGGGCGTCCCGGCACCGAGCGAGGCGGCGACGTTGACGGCGGCGGTCCTGCCCTGCCGCCAGGCGTGCTGCGCGGTCATCGGCGTGAACCGGCCGGGACGGTCGAGGTCCGGCACCGCCGCCGCGTCCCCGCACGCGAACACCTCCGGCCGCCCTGGCACCTGGAGGAACGGGTCCACGACCAGCCGCCCCCGCTCCAGCGGTTCCCCCACGCTCTCCACCAGCGGATCGGGCCGTACGCCCACGCACCACACGAGCGTGCGGGTCGGCACGAACTCGCCGTCCGTGAGCACCACCCCCTCGTGCGTCGCCTCTCGCACGGAGATGCCCGTGCGCACGTCGACGCCCCGCTCCCGCAGCACCCGGCCGGCGGTGCGCGAGAGCCGTTCGTCCAGCTCGGGCAGCACGCGCGGCGCGGTGTCCAGGAGCAGCCAGCGCGGCCGCAGGCCCTGCCGCAGCGGATGCCGGCGCACCTGCGCGTCGGTGTACGTCTTGCCCTGCGCGGCGACCTCGGTGCCGGTGTAACCGGCGCCCACCACGACGAACGTGCAGCGCGCCGCACATTCCTCCCGGTCCCCGGCCGCCGCGGCGAGCTCCACCTGCCGGGTCACGTGGTCGCGCAGGTACAGCGCCTCGGGCAGCCCGCGGAAGCCGTGCGCGTGCTCGGCTACGCCGGGAATCGGCAGCAGCTTGTTGACGCTGCCGACCGCCAGCACCAGCCGGTCGTACGCCAGCGTGCCGGCGCGTCCCTCGGGGCCGGTGTAGTGCACGGTGCGCGCGTCCATGTCGATGCCGTCGGCCTCGCCGAGGACGAGCCGCACCCGGGGCAGCGTCCCGGACAGGGAGACGGTGACCCGGCGCGGTTCCAGGACGCCGGCGGCGACCTGGGGCAGCAGCGGCAGGTACAGGAAGTAGTCGGTCGGGTTGAGCAGGGTGATCTCGGCCTTGCCCCGGGACATCCGGGACAGGGTCCGGGCCGCCCGGTATCCGGCGAAGCCGGCACCGACGATCAGGATGCGGGGTCGCCCCACGGTTGGCCTCCGGCGCAGTCGTGCCTGGTGCGGAACCTTCCGCGTCCCCTTGGCCGGGGCGGCCAAACGTGCACGGCCCGGCGGCGGGGCCGCCGCGGCGGGCACGGGGGCCGCGCGCCCCGCCTCCGGTTTCCGCCGTCCGCACCGGGTACTCGGCACCGCGTTCCCCCGCACGCCCATGTCCCGGAGGTGTCCCTCCATGCCCGAGTACGGCTACTTCCTCTCGTGCGAGCAGTACGGCCCGGCGGACCTCGTCGAGCAGGCCAGAATGGCCGAGCAGGCCGGTTTCCAGGCGCTGTGGATCTCCGACCACTACCACCCGTGGAACGACGCGCAGGGTCAGAGCCCGTTCGTGTGGTCGGTGATCGGCGCGCTGTCCGAGGCGGTGTCCCTGCCCATCGAGACCGCGGTGACCTGTCCGACCGTGCGGATCCATCCGGCCGTGGTGGCGCAGGCGGTGGCGACCAGCGCGGTGATGACCGAGGGCCGGTTCCGGCTCGGCGTGGGCACCGGCGAGGCGCTGAACGAGCACATCCTGGGCGACCGCTGGCCGCCCGCAGGGGTGCGGATGGACATGCTGGAGGAGGCGGTGCAACTGATCCGCCGGCTGCTGACCGGCGAGGAGGTCACCCATCACGGCACGTACTACACCGTGGAGAACGCCCGCCTCTACACCGTGCCCGAGGAGCCCGTCCCGATCGACGTCTCCGGGTTCGGCCCGAAGGCGACCGCGCTGGCGGCGCGCGTGGGCGACGGTTACATCACGATGATGCCGAACGAGGAGATGGTCACCCAGTACCGCAAGGGCGGGGGCGGCGCCAAACTCGTCAGCGGCGGCACGAAGGTGTGCTTCGGCGCCGACCGCGAGGAGTGCGTCCGCACCGTGCACGAGCTGTGGTACAACGAGCAACTCCCCGGCGAGATGAGCCAGGTGCTCTCCACTCCCCGCCACTTCGAGCAGCTCAAGCCGCTCGTCACCGAGGACATGGTCCGGGAGAACGTGGTGTGCGGCGACGACGCCGACCAGCACGTGGCCACGCTGAAGCAGTTCGCCGACGCCGGTTTCGACCGTGTCTACGTCAACCAGATCGGCGCCGACCAGCGCGGCTTCTTCGACTTCTACCGCACGAAGGTGCTGCCGCGGTGAGAAGGGGAGACCGGTACGGGCGCCGGTCGGCCCGCGCCGACGGGCACCCCCCCTGCGTCCGGTTCGGAGCTGCCGGCTTCAGGACCAGCGGCCGTCGTGCCGGGCCGGACCCGGAACGACGGGCGGGACGGCCGGCTTCGGGGGCACCGCAGGGCGCAGCACGCCGCCACCGCCGTGCTCGCGACCGGCCCCTCCGGCGAGGCCACCGGTCCCTCCCGCGAGATCACCGGTCCCGTCCATGAGGCCGCTCGCCCCGGCGGCCTCCGATCCGGCCGGGGCCTGTGCCCGCGGCCCGGTCCCGTCCGGGACCCGCGGCCGCCCCGCGCCGGAGCGGGCCGCGCCCCGCAGCGCGTACGCCACCGCGGCGAAGACCGCCGCGGTGATCAGAGCCGCCGCCCAGCCGGGCAGGCCGGTCGCCAGGGCCAGTCCCACGGCGAGCGCGACGGCCGCGCCCGCGTACAGGGCGGCGGCGCCGGACGCGGCGTACAGAACGGTCGTGCGCCGGCGACGGCGGGTCTGCTCGCGCAGTTCGTCGCGCACCGTCTCGCGCGCCACCCGCGCCAGCTCTTCGGCCACGTGCTCGTCAAGGTGCTCAAGGTGATCCAGGCGCTCCATCCCCGGCGGGTATCCGAACCGGACACGGCGTAACTGATCGTCGCTGGACCGCCGTTGCGATGTCCGGACGCTCTGCTGCCCGGCCGACCCACCGACTAGGCTCGTCCGCATGCAGATTCTCGGAGCCAGCCTGCGCGTCTGTGTCGACGATCTGGAGACCGCGGTTCCCTTCTACGAACGTCTGGCGGGCGGCAGAGCCCTCCGTTTCGAGCGCGCCGGCGTGCAGGTGGCCGCCGTCGGCTGCTTCCTGCTGATGAGCGGGCCCGAAGCGGAACTGGAGGTGCTGCGCAAGGTCGCGGCGACCATCGCCGTCGAGGACGTGGACGACGCCCACCGGGTGCTGACCGAACTCGGCGCGCGGGTCGTCGCCGGGCCGGTGGCGACCCCGGCGGGCCGCAACCTCATCGCCGTGCACCCGGACGGCGCGGTGTACGAGTACGTGGACCGCCGCGCCTGAGCGCACGGCCCGTCACGAGGGGTCCGGGCGCATCCGGAAGTCGTAGCGGGCGGGCAGTTCGCCGCCGCCCGACCGCCGCCACACCTGGCCGAGCCGTTCGTCGCCCTCCCTGAGGTCGGCGACCTCGAAGTCCTCGGCGAAGACGGTCCGCGCCTGTCCGGCGCGCCCCTCGGCGAGCAGCAACTCCGCCTCGATCAGCCGGAACCGGCCGCGGGCACGGGTGGCCTCGTCCAGCCGGTCCCACACCGCGCGGGCCTCGGCCGGCCGGCCCGCCCGCAGCAGCGCCTCGATCGCCTCGCGGCCGAGGGCGGCGGCCGCCGCCGTCCACCGCTCGTCGTCGCCGGTCCGCTGCGCGCACAGGCCGTCGAAGGCCTGCCGGTAGCGGTCGGCGGCGCGTTCGTGGTGTTCGCTTCCCCGGTCGGCCACGGCCAGGCAGCGCAGCGACGGCCAGTGTGCCGGGGCGAGTTCGAGCGCCCGCTCCCAGCTGCGCACCGCCTGCGCCCGGTCGCCGGCGTGCCACTGGGCGACGCCGAGGTGGTACTCGGCGGCCGGGGTCGCGGGCGCCGTCTCCAGCAGGTCGCGCCAGTGCGGGGCGACCAGGCTCGGTCCGGGCGGGCCGGACGGCTCCGCTTCGGGGAGGGAGCCGGCGCGCAGCAGGTGCCGCCACGGCTCCTGTTCCCCGCCCATGGCCGACTCGGCGAAGGGCGTGCCGGGCAGCTTCCAGCCGCCGCGCAGCACTTCGAGCGCGCCCCAGCCGGAACCGGTGTTCAGGATCTCCTCCGGTTCGGCGTCGGCGTACGGCTTCCAGGCCGCGTAGGCGGCGTCCACGGCGGCCCGGGGCAGTACGGTCTCCAGCCGTTCCTCGGTGCGCCGGACGGCGGCCTGCCACTCCCCCGCCGGCGGGGGCGCGTCGAGCGGGCCGTAGGACTCCAGCCAGGCCACTTCGCTCTCCGCCTCCAGGCGTACGTGTTCCAGCTGGGTGCGGGCCAGGCCCGCCTGGATCTCGCAGTAGCCGCCGGTGCCGGGCTCGGTGAGCCATTCCTGCCATCGCCGGCCGCCGGTGCCGGAGCCCCACACGAACAGCTTGCGGCCGCGCAGCACGTCGGTGGAGGTCTGCACCAGTCCGTCGCCGTCCTCGTCGAGCGCGGCGATCCAGCGACGGCGCCCGTCGGGGACCTCGTAGAAGTAGTCGGCGGCGTAACGGCTGTTGAGGGGGTAGGTGCGGTCGACGCCGTCGTACGCGGGGACGGTGACCCGGCGCAGGCGGCGTTCGTAGCCGAAGTGCCAGGCCTCCTCGGCGGGGGCGAGCACCCGGCGTTCCTCGGGGACGGCGATGTTGGACCACCAGTAGGTGGGCACGGGCCGCTCGTGCGGGTTGCGGACGCGGACGCCCACGTGCAGGAAGTCGGAGCCGTCGGGCAGCCACAGATCGACCTGGAAGGGCAGGTCGCGCAGCCGTTCCCACTCCCACAGGCGCAGCATGATGCCGCCGTCGGGGGCGGGGACGCGGGCGGCGTGCAGGGGTGCGCAGGACAGGGTGGTGTGGCCGGTGGCGCCGATGTTCCATTCGATGCCGCCCGAGAACCAGGCCCCGTTGAGGGCGAAGTTGGCGGGCTGGAACACCGGGTTGCGGTAGAGGAGTTCACGGCCGGTGGGCAGGTGGACGAGGGAGGCGATCCGGCCGCCGAGGCCGGGCAGCACGGTGGCGCGCAGCCGGTCGTTCTCGAGTACGAGGGCGTCGATCGTACGGTCCCGGCGCGTTCTGCCGTAGCCGTCGCGCACCGGTGCCGGGAGCAGGCTGTGCAGCGGTGCACAGCCGATCTGCCGGGCCATGTCGTGCGGCAGACCCGCCCGGTCCCGGTCCTCGATGCGGTGGACCTCGTCGAGCGGGCGCAGCGCCGGCAGCGGGTTGTCCGGTCCGAGCGGTGCGGCGGGCAGCGTGAGTACCTCATGTCGGATCGTCGTCACGATCACCATGGAACCCGGTCGCCGGTGAGCTGACCAGGGGCGGCACCGGTCAGGATTGCGCAAAGGCGGCGGACCGGCAACGGGGCGTAAACCAGGTGGCGGCGCCGTGCGGGCCGCGTACAGTCGGTCCCGCGACACAGGGACGGACCGCGACGAGGAGCAGTGGGACCGATGAGCGAGCAGCACACCTACCGGGTCATCGTCCGGGGCACCTGGGACGGGCTGACCGAGCAGGCGCGGGAACGGCTGCTGGCCGAGGCGGCGGACCACGGCATGACGAGCATGCGGTTCACCGAGGAGGGCTCGCTGTCGTACGAGGCGGTGCCGCTGAAGCACTTCTCGATGCGTTACGTGGTGGTGTCCGACGCCGCCGACGGCGAGGAGATGGCCGCCGCGATCGCCGAGGACCGCGCGCAGACGGCGCTGCGGGAACTCGGTTACGGCTTCGGGGAGCTGCGTTCGACCGCGACGGACCTCGACACGATGAAGATCAACCGGAAGTCCGCATCTCGGCGGTGAGCGCCCACCGTTCGTGGTCGCGCCAGGCCCCGTCGACGTAGAGCATGCCGGGCGAGTAGCCCTCCAGGCGGAAGCCGCATGAGCGGGCCAGGGCGAGGGAGGCGGTGTTGCCCGGCTGGGCGTTGATCTCCAGCCGGTGCAGTCCCAGCGGGCCGAAGGCGTGACCGACGACGAGGTTCAGGCCTTCCTTCATCAGTCCGCGTCCGGCGGCGTGCGCGAAGGCGCCGTAGCCGAGCGCACCGGACTGGAAGGCGCCCCGCACGATGTTGTTGATGTTGATGTAGCCGGCGATCGCGCCGTCGTCCTTGTCGCAGACCAGGTAGCCGGCCCGGTCCTCGTCCTCGATCAGCCGTCCGGCGTAGGCGGCGTACGCCTCCGCGGTAGCCGGCGGGAAGAGCCACGGGCGGTGCAGGTCGCGGCTCTCCCGGACGCGGGCGGTGAACTCGGCGGAGTCGTCCTGGGTGAAGGGGCGGATGCCCACGCGGAGGCCTTCGGCCAGGTACGGGGAGGGGGTGTGCGGCATCCCGCCACCCTAGTTGGGCCGGCCGGACTCAGTCGCCCACGACGGGCAGCCGGAGGGTGCCGGCGTCGCCGGGAGCGGCGGTGACGGTGACGGGTTTGATCCCGCGGTTGCCGAAGTAGGCGTCGTCGCTCGCCGCGATCACGAACCGCAGCCGGTGGCCCGGCTGGTAGCGGTGGACGATGCCCGGCAGGGTGACCGTGAAGGCCCGGGTGGCGTCGGGGACGCGGACGGGCGCGATCAGCCGGTGCACCAGGGACTGGGTGCCGTCGGGCGCGACGTCGTACAGCTTGGCGAACAGGACGAGCCGGTCGGCGGCGTCGGTGGAGCGCTGGGCGTGTTCGGCGGCCGGCGAGTGCACCCTGAGGGTGGCCCTCGGCGCGCCGACGACGTCGAGGGCGCGATCCAGCCTGGCACTGGTCCAGCCGAGGTACGTGCCCTCGGTGTCGTGGGGCGCGGGGTCGGGCAGCCCGGTGAGTGCGGCCAGTGAACTCTCCGAATGGCTGCTGGGCAGCGGTTGGTTGGCGTAGGTGCGGCTCCCGCTGGCCACCGCGTGAGGGTCGTCCGCGAGCGTGCCGTCGCCGGACAGGTACAGGGTGCGGTCCAGTGCGGGGAGGCGGTCGGCGGTGGCGTAGGTGTGGTCCGGGTCGGCGATCCAGTCGCGGTAGTAGGCGAGCTCCGGTCCGGGGCTCGTCTGCCGGTGGCGGCGCAGATGGCGGTCGAACCAGGCGAGGACGCGCCGGCCGACGTAGCTCGCCTCCAAGTCGCCTCGCTCCACGTCCAGTTCGCCGGTTCCGGGACCGGTGACGCCGCCGCTGTGGCCCCAGGACTGCCAGATCATCCGGGTCTCGGCGCCCTGGGCCTTGAGCGCCCGGTAGGTGGCGGTGGCCTCGTTGAGGTTGAACAGGGTGTCGGCCTGGCCCTGGACCAGCAGGGTGGGCGCGGTCACCCGGGCCAGGTAGGACGCCGGCGAGACACCGCGGGCGTAGGCGAGCAGTCGCGCGGTGTCCGCGGGCGGGTAGGCGCCGGAGTTGAGGGTGCGGACGGCCTCGCAGAAGCCGGTCGCGAAGTGCAGACACGTCAACGAGTTGATCCGGGAGGGGTCGAGGGACGGCTCAAGGAGCGGCCGGCTCTCGCCGATGAGGTAGAAGCCGTCGGTCCACTGCCACTTGAACACGCCGGGTACGGCCCCCGCGCCGAGCACGTTGTTCGGGGCGAGGGAGTACGCCAGGTCGTTCCAGGTGGCCATCGGGACGAGCGCGTCGACGCGGTGGTCCTCGGCGGCGGTGGCGAGCTGGACCGCGCCGCCGTAGGAGCCGCCGACCATGCCGACGCGCGGGTCGCCGGGGCGGTCGAGGGTGACGTAGTCGGCGCGGGTGCCGTCGTCAGCGGCACGCGTGCCGGCCAGGAAGTCGATCAGCCCGGAGGCGGCGCGGCCGTCGACGCCGGGGTGGTCGAGGGAGATCAGGCAGCCGGAGCGGCCGAAGCCGAGTCCCGAGTAGGCCAGGACCACATAGCCGCGCCGGGCGAGGGCCGCGCCCGTCGCGTTCGTCGAGCCGTCGTTCTTGCTGCCGCCGAAGCCGTTGGTGGTCAGCACGGCGGGCGCGGGGTGGGCGCGGTCCACGCCGGCGGGCCGGTACACGTCGGCGTCGATCGCGCAGGTGCGGTCGCCGGCGCGCACGGTGAACCGCAGGGCGGTGACGCTGTACTCGCCGGTGGCCGCGGGGGCGGCGAGCGCGGTGGGCGCCGCGAGGGCGAGCGGTGCGGTGAGCGCCGTGACGAGGGCGGCGGCGAGAGCGGCGCGGACTCCGGGCGCGCGACGGGACACAGGACCTCCACAGCGGGGGCAGCCGGTACTTACCGACCGGTAAGTACCGGCTGCCCTCATGCTGGGACACATGCCGGACCTCGTCAAACACCGCGACGGGAGTGTCCTGACGCATCATCAGAACCGCGTAACCGGGCGGCGGTCCCCTCAGCGCAACGCCGGTGCCTCCAGCGTCAACGTGCCGTCCTCCGCGTCGAGTTCCGCGGCGACGCCGAACGGTATCGTCAACGCCCCGTCACAGTGCCCGAATCCGAAGTCCTCGGCGACGGGCACCCCGAGGCCGCCGAGCCGGTCGGCGAGCAGCGCCCGCACCTGGTCGGGACCCTCGCAGCTCTCCCACGAGCCGAGCAGCACGCCGCGCACGCCGTCGAGCCATCCGGCGCGCAGCAGCTGGGTCAGGTAGCGATCCAGCCGGTACGTGTCCTCGCCCACGTCCTCCAGGCACAGCAGTCCCCCGGCCGCGGAGGGCCGGGCGTGCGGGACGCCGAGTTCGGCGGCGAGCAGGGCGAGGCAGCCGCCCAGCGTGACGCCCCGGGCCCGGCCGGAGACCAGGGGGGCGCCGCCGGAGGCGATCACACGGACCGTCTCGGGCGCGAACAGGGTCGCCCGGAGGTGGTCCTGCGCCCGGGCGTTCTTGACGAAGTCGACGCCGGCCGCCATCGGCCCGTGCAGGGTGACCAGGCCGAGCCGGGTGGCGAAGGCCTCGTGCAGGGCCGTGATGTCGCTGAAGCCGACGAACACCTTGGGCCCGGCCGCGCGCATCGCGTCCCAGTCCAGCAGGTCCGCCATCCGCTGCGCGCCGTAGCCGCCGCGGGCGCACAGCACCGCGTCGACGGCCGGATCGCACCAGGCGCTCTGGAGGTCGGCGGCCCGGTCGGCGTCGGTCCCGGCGAGATAGGGGAAACGCTCGTGCCGGTCGAGCAGGTGCGGTGCGACGACCGGGTCGAGGTCCCAGCCGCGCAGCACGTCCAGGCCGGCCTGGAGCCGTTCCTCGGGCACCGGGCCGCTGGGCGCCACGACGGCCACCCGGGCGCCGGGCGCGAGCCGCGCGGGACGGACGAGTTCCTTCACGTCTCCAGCTCCAGGGTCGGGAGGCCGCCTGCCAGATCCAGGCCGAACACCTGAGCGTACAGCGACAGCTCGGCCTCCAGCGCCCGCACCAGGGTCGCCGCCCGCCGGAACCCGTGGCCCTCGCCCTCGAAGGTCAGATAGGCGTGCGGCACCTTCCGCCCGGCCAGGCGGGCCAGGAACCGCTCGCACTGGGCCGGCGGGCAGATCACGTCGTCCAGGCCCTGGAGCAGCAGGAACGGCGCCGTGAGCCGGTCGGCGTGGGTGGCGGGCGAGCGCTCGGCGTACCGCTCGGGCACCTGGTCGATCGGCCCGACCAGCGTGTCAAGGTACCGCGACTCGAAGTCGTGGGTCTCCCCCGAGCCCCAGCCGGTCAGGTCCAGCACCGGGTAGAGGATGGTGCCGCAGGCGTAGACGTCGGTGCCGGTCAGGGAGGCCGCGGTCGTCCAGCCGCCCGCGCTGCCGCCCCGGATCGCGAGCCGGGCACGGTCGGCGCTGCCCTCCTCGGCGAGGGCGAGGGCCACGGCCGCGCAGTCCTCGACGTCCACGACGCCCCACTGCTCGCGCAGCCGGTTGCGGTACGCGCGGCCGTACCCCGTGGAGCCGCCGTAGTCGACCTTGGCCACGCCGATGCCGCGCGAGGTGAAGTAGGCGATCTCCAGATCGAGGACGAGCGGGGAGCGGCTGGTGGGGCCCCCGTGCGCCCACACCACGTACGGCGGCAGCTCTCCCTCGGGGGCGGCGCACTCGGGGTGGTGCGGCGGGTAGACCTGCGCGTGGACCTCGCGGCCGTCGGGGCCGGTGAAGGTGCGCGCCAGCGGCCGGGGGTGGTAGGCGGGATCGACGGCGTCCCGGTGGGCGGCGCCGATGACCCGGGTGTGCCCGGTGCGGGTGTCCAGCTCCACGACCTCGTGCGCGCGGTGCGGGCCGGCGGCGACCGTGACCACCCGGTCGCCGCGCACCGCGAGGGTGGGCTCGAACTCGGTCCAGGGTCCGGGGACGTCGACGATCTCGCCGGTCTCCGGGTCGAGTATGCCGAGGGCGGCCGCGCCGCGTCCGTGCAGGACGGCGATCAGTCCGCACTCCAGCGGGGCGAACCAGCGCTGGCCGAGCTTCCACAGCGGTCCGGCGAACTCCTCCTCGCGCGGGCACAGCGGCCGGCCGTCGCGGTAGAGGTTCCACCAGCCGCTGCGGTCGCTCGCGTACAGCAGCGCGCCGTCGGCGGCCCAGTCCACCTGCGCGATCGACTCGTCGGGGCCGCCGGCGACGGTGCGGGGCGCGCCGAAGCGTCCGTCGGCGGTGATCTCGGCGGTCAGCAGTTCCGTGCCGTCCCACGGCATCCGGGGGTGGTCCCAGGCCAGCCACGCCGCCTGCCGGCCGTCCGGGGACAGCCGCGGCCCGGTGACGAACCGGTGGCGCTCGCCGGTGAGTTCGCGCACCGCGCCGCGGTCCTCGGCGGCCGAGCCGTCCAGCGGCACCGCGGCGAGCACCCGTCGCACGTCGCTCGCGCCCTCACCGGTGAACTCCTCCAGCACGCACCAGACTTCGCCGCGCTCCACCAGCACCTGCGGCTCCGCCCAGCGCAGTCCGCCGCCGACGGGCGAGACGGGCGTGAGGGGGCGCGGCTCGCCGCCGGGCTCGTAGGCGTACAGGCGCTGGTCGGCGTAGTGCGCGAACACCAGCAGCGGTTCGCCGTCGCGCAGCGCCCCGGCCCACGGCCGGCCGCCGTACTCGATGACGCGGCTGCGCACGTTCCACGGCGCGGGCAGCACCGACTCCCCGCCGTCGGCGGCGCGCCGCACCAGCGCCCGCCGGCCGCCCTCCGCCGGGCGGGGCGCGGTCCACCAGACCTCGTCGCCGACGAAGCCGGCGAACTCCGGCCGGCCGTCGTGGTCGGCGGTGAGGGCCGCGTCGACGGGCGAGGGCCACGAACCGTACGGCAGTATCTGCACTGTCTCCCCTTCGAGTTCAGACGCTACGGAGTTGGGGCGCTTCGGAGTTCCGGTCTACGGCGTCGAGACGCCTCCGGGTGGAGGCGCTGCTTCCGGTCAGGCGGACCGCAGGAAGCGGTCGAGGACGCGGACACCGAAGTGCAGCGCCTCCACCGGGACGCGCTCGTCCACCCCGTGGAACATGTGGTGGTAGTCGAAGCCCTCGGGCAGCTTCAGCGGCGAGAACCCGTAGCCGGTGATGCCGAGCCGTGAGAACTGCTTGGCGTCGGTGCCGCCCGCCATGCAGTACGGCACCACACGGCCCTCGGGCGCGAACTCCTCGACGGCGGCGCGCATCGCCGCGAACGTCGGCGAGTCGACCGGCGACTGGAGTGCCGTCTCACGGTGCAGGAACTCCCAGTCGACGTCCGGTCCGGTCAGTTGGTCGAGGGTGGTGCGGAACTCCTCCTCGCCGCCGGGCAGGAAGCGTCCGTCGACATGCGCCACGGCCTCGCCCGGAATGACGTTGACCTTGTAACCGGCCTCGAACATGGTGGGGTTGGCGCTGTTGCGGACGGTCGCGGCCACCAGTTCGGCTGCCGGGCCGAGTTTGTCCAGCAGCGCGTCCACGTTCTGCAGATCGGGCTCCAGACCGTGCAGCGCGGCGAGTTCGGTGAGGGCCGCGCGGACGGTCGGGGTGAGTCTGAGCGGCCACTCGTGGTCGCCGATGCGGGCGACGGCGGCGGCCAGCCGGGTCACCGCGTTCTCCGTGTTGACGCGGGAGCCGTGGCCGGCCCGGCCACGCGCCCTCAGCCGCAGCCAGGCGGTGCCGCGCTCGCCGGCCGCGATCGGGTAGAGGGGGCGGCCGGTGCCGTCGTGGAAGGTGAACGCCCCCGACTCGCTGATCCCCTCGGTGCAGCCCTCGAACAGCTCGGAGTGCCGTTCGGCGAGGAAGCCCGAGCCGTCCTCGGCGCTGTCCTCCTCGTCGGCGGTGAACGCGATCACCACGTCGCGGCGCGGGCGCACGCCCTGGCGGGCCCAGGCGCGGACCACGGCCAGCATCATCGCGTCCATGTTCTTCATGTCGACCGCGCCCCGGCCCCACACGACGCCGTCGCGGACCTCGCCGGAGAACGGGTGCACGCTCCAGTCCTCGGCGCGGGCGGGCACCACGTCGAGATGGCCGTGGACGAGCAGCGCGGGCGCCGAGGGATCGGTGCCCTCGATCCGGGCGACGACGTTGGTGCGGCCCTCGGTGCGCTCCAGCAGCAGCGGGGCCAGGCCCGCCCCCGCGAGCTGTTCGGCGGCGTACTCGGCGGCCGGGCGCTCCCGGCAGTCGCCGCCGCCCCGGTTGGTGGTGTCGATGCGGATCAGGTCGGACGTGAACCGGACGACCTCGTCCAGTGCCAGTGCGTCAGCCATACTGTTCCTCCACGGCGGCCGAGGCGATCGTGGTGACCGCCTTGAAGGTGCGGATGCCCTCGTACATGGTGGCGCTGGTGTAGGCCACCTTCCGCTCCCCGATGCGGGACACGCCGGGGACGACGGTGGCGGCCATCGCCAGGTGCTCGGCGTCGAACTCGACCGCCACGGTGAACGGGCCGGCCTCCGCCGGTTCGTGACGGGCTGCCAGACCGGCGGCCTGCTTCGCCGCCGCGCGGATGTCGGCGGCGGTGCGGGCCGGGGTGCGGCACACGGCCGCGTAACGCGACACATGGTCCTTCACGGCGACCTTCAGCGCCTCGGGCGCGTAGCCGAGCGCGTCCTCGCAGGCCAGGTCGTCGCCGGTGACGAGGACGACCGGCACCCCGTACTCAGCGGCCACATGCGCGTTGAGCAGGCCCTCGCTGGCCCGTACGTCGTTCAGCCACACGCCGGTGATCTGGTTGGCGAGATACGTGTGCGCGAGGACGCCCTCCATGCCGGCGCCCGCGTGGTAGCCGATGAACGCGATGCCGTCCACGTCGCCGTGCTGCACGCCCTCCACCATGGACAGCGACTTGTGCCGCCCGGTGAGCATCTGCGCCCGCTCGTCCAGCCGCTCCAGGAGCAGGTTGCGCATCGACCAGTGGGCCTCGTTGATCAGCACCTCGTCGGCGCCGCCGTCGAAGAAGCCGAGCACGGCCGCGTTGACGTCGGAGGTGAACATCGACCGGCACCGCTCCCACTGCGGCGTCCCCGGCAGCACGTCGCCCGGCCAGGTGACACCGGTGGCGCCTTCCATGTCGGCGCTGATGAGGATCTTCATGGTGCCTCACGTTACGCGTCGGCCGCAGAAGTTCCTATGAGGCGGAGAGCAGGTCGAGCGGCCGCCGGGTCCTGCGCGGGCCGTGCGGTTCGTGGCGAGTTGGGTGCAAGTAATGAAGGACGTGGTGGGATTTCGTGGGGGGAGGAATTGAATTCATCACGATCAGGTCACTAGGGTCAGGCTTCGAACCTCCGATCGGGTGGTCACCCAAAAGAAGGAGATCGGTTCCGTGGCGTCCCACCGTCGACCCCGACAGCCCAGCCGCGCACGGGTGACCGTGCTCACCACCGCGGCGGCGGCAGCCGTGGCGATCAGCGCCCAGGCGGCCAACGCCGCGCCCGGCGCGAAGCCGGGCAAGGACGAGGTCAAGTCCAAGGTCGACAAGCTCTACGAGCAGGCGGAGCAGGCCACCGAGAAGTACAACGGGGCCAAGGAGAAGCAGGAGAAGCTCCAGAAGGAGATCTCCACCATCCAGGACAACGTCGCCCGCGGCCAGCAGGACCTCAACAAGCTGCGCGACGGCCTGGGTTCGATGGCGGCCGGCCAGTACCGCACCGGCGGCATCGACCCCTCGCTCCAGCTGTTCCTGTCCGCCGACCCGGACGACTACCTGGACAAGGCCACCACCCTCGACCGGGTCAGCGGCCAGCAGGCCGATGCACTGCGGAGGATCCAGGACAAGCAGCGGGAACTGGCGCAGCAGCGCGCGGAGGCCACCGCCAAGCTCAAGGACCTCTCCGCCACCCGCACCGAACTCGGCAGCCAGAAGCGGGCGGTGCAGGGCAAGCTCGCCGCGGCGCAGAAGCTGCTCAACTCCCTCACCGCGCAGGAGAAGGCGGCCCTGGCCGCCGAGCAGGACCGCGCCACCCGCGGCACCGAGCGCCCCGGGCTGAACGGCGGCTCCGGCGGCACCGGTGAGAGCGGCCACATCCCGGCCGCCGGTACCGGCCGGGCCGGCGCGGCCTTCGCCGCCGCCCAGAGCAAGCTGGGCAGCCCGTACCAGTGGTCCCACGCCGGCCCGTCCACCTTCGACTGCTCGGGCCTGACCTCGTGGGCGTACGCGCAGGCGAACGTGTCGATCCCGCGCACCTCCGAGGCGCAGGCCACCATCGGCACCCGGATCTACTCGCAGAACCAGCTCCAGGTCGGCGACCTCGTCTTCTTCTTCAACGACATCCACCACGTCGGCCTGTACGCGGGCAACGGCCAGGTGCTGCACGCCCCGCGCAGCGGCACGGTCGTCCGCTACGAGTCGATGAGCACCATCGGCGGCCCCTTCATGTTCGGCGTCCGCGTCTGACGCGACGCGCCTGCCGGCACGCCTCCGGGCGCTAGACGGCCCGCTGGGAGGCTGCCGCGTCAGGGCGCAGATCATCGAGCGTGAGCCGGTGCGCCGGCGGTTCGGTCAGGACGACCCGGCCGGTGGTCTTCGGGCCGGGGCCCACATGGAGGAGTTCGCCCCCTTCCAGCAGCCGCCAGCCCGGGTTGTCGTCCATGCGTTCGCTGGCCACGACGACGGCCGGCCGGTCGGCCAGGTTCTCGGAGTGGACGCGCATCCGCCCGTGGCTGCCGCTGTGGTCCAGGTGCCGGTCGCCGTGCAGACCGCCCGGCTCGCGGTCGAGGACGTACAGCTCATGGGTGTCGGGGTAGCGCAGCGCCCACAGTTCGTCCGGGGTGACGAGGACGAGGTTGAGGGCGTAGAGGGGCAGGTTCCGGGCGATCCAGCGGGCGGCGTGCTCGATCCCGGCGGTGACGTCGCCGCCGTGGTTCCGGGTCTCCCGGGTGATCAGGGCGAAGAACCGCTCGGAGTCGGTGTCGCCGCGCACCAGGGAGCGGTCCTCGCCGAGGTGGGCGTCGAGCCGGTCCAGGCCCTCGATGACGCCGTTGTGCGCGAACAGCCGCCCGTCCTGTTCGAAGGGGTGGGTGTTGCGGGCGTCCAGGCCGCCGGTGGAGGCGTAGCGGATGTGGGCGACGAAGGTCGCCGACTCCGCCTCCCGCGCCTCCTCGGCGAACGCCCGGTCCTCGTACGCCGCGATCGGGGCCTTGTCGACGCGCGGCACGCCGTCCGCCGTGAAGTGGCCGAGGCCGGTGCCGTCGGGCTCCCGGTGGCTCTGGCGGCTGAGGCTGTCGGGGGCGTCCAGCAGCCAGAAGGTGGCGCGGGTGCGCCGCGGTGCACTACTGAGGCCGAACAGACGGCACATGGCGTCCTCCGGTGGTGGGGGGGTGCGGCCGGGACGGAACGGGGGCGGGGGATCGGCTCCGGCGGGACGGGCCGGGATCAGGTGACCGACTCCGGGCGGGCCGGACCGGGGGGCGGCCGACCGCCCCCCCGGGGGCACGGACCGGGATCAGATGATCGACTCCGGCGGGGAAGGCCGGGCCGCATGGCCGAGTGCGGCCGACGCGGACAAGGGTCGTGGTCGGGCACGGCCGGGCCGGCCCGGGGCGGCGGGGTCAGCCGCGGCCGGGGCGGCGCGGGTTCTTGGTCTCCGCGCCGTGGGCGAAGCCGCCGGCGTCGTCGGCGTCGCGGTGCGGCTCGCTCTGTTTGTCCAGCCTCGGCAGGACGCGGCGCAGATCGTCCAGCAGCAGGTCGGCCAGGTCGTGGCTGAACCCGTTGCGGACGACGATCCGCAGCACGGCCAGGTCGGTGCGGTTCTTCGGGAAGGTGTACGCGGGCACCAGCCAGCCGCGTTCGCGCAGGGCGGCGGAGACGTCGAAGACGCTGAAGCGGTCGATGTCCTCGCGCACCCGGAACGCGAACACCGGGATGTCGCCGCCGTCGGTGATCAGCTCGAACGGCCCGAGCCGGGCGATCTCGGCGGCCAGCCGGGTGGCGACGTCCCGGCAGGTGCGCTGCACACGCCGGTAGCCGTCGAAGCCGAGGCGCAGGAAGTTGTAGTACTGGGCGACGACCTGGGCGCCGGGCCGGGAGAAGTTGAGCGCGAAGGTCGGCATGTCGCCGCCGAGGTAGTTGACGTGGAAGACCAGGCTGTCGGGCAGGGCCGCCCGGTCGCGCCACAGCGCCCATCCGACACCGGGCATCACCAGGCCGTACTTGTGGCCGGAGGTGTTGATGGAGGCGACCCTCGGCAGCCGGAAGTCCCAGCTGAGGTCCGGGTCGAGGAAGGGCGCGATCATCCCGCCGGAGGCGGCGTCGACGTGGACGGGGATGTCGAGGCCGGTGCGCGCCTGGAGGTCGTCCAGGGCGGCGGCGATGCCGGCGACCGGCTCGTAGCTGCCGTCGAAGGTGGAGCCGAGGACGGCGACGACGCCGATGGTGTTCTCGTCGCACAGCTCGACGGCCGTCTCGGGGGTGAGGTGGTAGCGGTCGCCCTCCATCGGGACGTAGCGCGGCTCGACCTCGAAGTAGTCGGCGAACTTCTCCCAGCAGACCTGGACGTTGATGCCCATGACCAGGTTGGGCCGGTCGGTGGGCTTGCCCTCGGCGCGGCGCCGCTCCTGCCAGCGCCGTTTGAGGGCGAGCCCGCCGAGCATGGCCGCCTCGCTGGAGCCGGTGGTGGAGCAGCCGACGGCGTCGCGCGGGTCGGGGGCGTGCCAGAGCCGGGCGAGCATGTGCACGCACCGGGTCTCGAGTTCCGCGGTCTGCGGGTACTCGTCCTTGTCGATCATGTTCTTCTCGGCGCACTCGTCCATCAGCCGCCGCGCCTCGGGCTCGGCCCAGGTGGAGACGAACGTGGCGAGGTTCTGCCGGGCGTTGCCGTCGAGCATCAGCTCGTCGTGCACCACCTGGTAGGCCGTGGACGGCTCCATCTCGCCGTCCGGCATCGCGTACCGGGGCACCCGGAGGGGTTCCCGGCTGAAGACGGGGTTGACCGCCAGGTCACGGCTCTCACCATGGCCGCCGTGGGGGTGCCTCACCGTCATGCGCGCTCCTGAAGTACGTCGCCGGCCTCGCCGGCGGGCCTGGTGGGATGCTGCCGCACCGGCCGCCGGCCCGGAGCCGGGCGGCCGGTGCGCCTCGGTCAGCGCTCCAGGAAGTCGAACAGCTCTTCCCAGCGGCGGGTGATGGTGTCCGGGTCGAAGCGGCGCACGCTGCGCAGGGCCTGTTCGCCCATCGCGTCACGCAGCCGCTCGTCGGACATCAACCGTACGAGATGGCGGGCGAGTTCGGTGGTGTTGCCGGGGCGGGCCAGCAGCCCGTCCTCCTGATGGGAGACGATCTCGCGCACGCCGGGCGCGCAGTCGAAGGCCACGCAGGGCACTCCGGTGGCCATCGCCTCCAGCAGCACCAACGGGAAGCCCTCGCCCCGGGAGGACTGGACGAAGACGGAGGAGGCGCGCAGCGCGCCGGGCACGTCGTCGGTCTGCCCGGCGAAGTCCACCGAGTCCTCCAGGCCCGACTCGGCGCAGCGGCGGCGCAGTTCGCCCTCGGCCTCGCCCTTGCCGTAGATCCGCAGGGTCCAGCCGGGCTGCTTGGCCACGGCCTCGGCCCAGGCGTCCAGCAGCAGGTCGACGCCCTTCTCGTGGGAGAGCCGGCCGATGCTCGCCACCACCTTGGCGGTGCGCGGCGAGGGATCGCCGGGCACGACGGGCAGCGGGTTGGGCATGAAGCCCATGTTGTTCAGGCCCTCGCCCACCCAGCGGTCGGCGTCCTCCTGGGTGAGGGCGAGCAGCCGGTCGACGTCCTTGAAGTACCGCTTCACCCGGCCGAAGCGGGAGGACTTGCGGCAGGTCTCGAAGGACTCGTGGGTCATGCCGATGACGGGGTGCCCGGCGGTGTCCGCGAGCGCCACCCACTCCATCGCCCACACCTGCGGCACGATGATCACCGCACCCGGCGCCGCGGCGCGGAACAGCCCGGTGAGCCGGGAGGCGGCGGTGCGCATGTGCGTCTCGTGGCGGCGCACGGCCGGGTCGAGGGAGCCCAGCGGTCGACGCGGGCGGGGGCGGCCCGGCGGCCGGCGGGCGTACAGCGTGACCGTGCGGAACGGGGGCGCCTCGCCGAGATCCATGGGGTGGTTGGCCGGGGCGATGCCGACGACGGTGACCCGGTGGCCGCGTGCGGCCAGCAGGCCGGCCAGCTGGGTCTGCCAGCGGCCCACGCCGCCGAGTTCGTTGACCTCGTTGGCCACGAAGAAGATGTCGCGCTGGGTCATCGGGCCTCTCCCGCGGGGCCGAAGAAACGGTCCACGATCTGCGCCGCGGCGTCCCCGCGGTCGTACTCACCGTACTTGTCCACGAACTCCTTCAGCCGCGCCTCGTACTTCACGCGCAGGCCGGCCAAGTCGCCGAGCACGGCGAAGAGTTCGTCCGGGGTGCGCGGGACGGGGCCGGGCGCCTCGGCGAGCAGGTCGAAGTAGGTGCCGCGGGTGTCCTCGGCGTACTCCTCCCAGTCGTAGGCGTAGAAGACGATGGGGCGTCGCAGGAGGGCGTAGTCGAACATCACCGAGGAGTAGTCGGTGATCAGGGCGTCGGCGAGCAGCATCAGCGGGGTGATGTCCGGCTCGCCGCTGACGTCGATCACCCGGCCGGCCACCGCCGGGGGCAGGGTGAGCCGGTTCAGGTAGTGCGCCCGGACCAGCAGGACGCAGTCGTCGCCGAACCGGGCGGCGAACTCCGCGACGTCGAAGGGGAATTCGAAGGTGCGCACCTTGCCGCCCGGCTGGCTGCGGAAGGTGGGCGCGTACAGCAGCACCCGCTTGCCCGGCTCGATGCCGAGGCGGGCGGCCAGCCGCTGCGCCTGAGGGTCCGGCGTCTCGCTCTCCCGGGCCCGCACCAGCGCGTCGTTGCGCGGGTAGCCGGTGCGCAGCAGCTTGTGCTCGGGGATGCGGTAGGCGCGGGCGAGGGTGCGCACGTCGTGCTCGCCGCGGACCACGAAGTGGTCGAAGCGGTCCAGGGCCTGCTGGTAGGAGCGCTGTTCGGCCTCGGACAGCATCCGCAGGCCCGGCTCGTCGAAGCCCATCCGCTTCAGCGCGGAGCCGTGCCAGGTCTGGATGTACGTCGTCTCGGGGCGCTTGCTCAGGCGCAGCGGGTAGCCCTGGTTGTCGATCCAGAACTCGGCCTGGGCCAGCGCCTTCAGGTACCGCCATGACCAGCGGCGCACCAGTTCCGCGTCCTCGGGAAAGCCGCTGGGGCGGTCGCCGGCGTAGGACCAGATCGGGGTGACGGGCGTGCCGCGGCGGCGCAGCTCCTCGTAGATCGCGCGGGGGCTGTCGCTGTACTGCTTGCCGAGGTGGCTCTCGAAGACCACCGTGCCCTTGCGGACGGGCAGCTTGGTCAGCATCCGCTCGTAGACCTGGAGCTTGCGGGCGCCGGAGTTCAGTTCGCGGCGCACGGCGCGCGCCTTGCGGTAGGCGCCCTTGGCGACGCGGGCGGGACGGCCGTGCAGGTTGCGCTCGACGGCGGCGCGGCCGGAGCGGGCGAGCCGGCCCTCCTGGGTGAGCCGGAAGGCGAGGTGGCCCTTGGCGGACACCTGGGCTTCGAGGCGGTCGGCCATGAGCCGGGTGAGCCGCGGCCGCACCGGCACCGCCCGGGCGTCCTCCAGGTCCACGGCGCCGACGGTGAGCCTGCTGGTGGTGCGCTTGCCGTCGGCGGTGAGGTGCAGCCGTACGTCCCAGACGTCGTCGATGATGCCGAGCGGCCTGAGCAGCCGGGCCAGCGGGACCTCGGCGCGCCAGGTGACGGCCTCGCCCTCGTGGCGCGGGGCGGGCACCGGGAAGCGGAAGGTCTGCAGGCTGCGACGACGGGCCTTGAACTCCAGCTCGGCGCTGAGTGCGGCGTCCCCGGGAATGGTGTGCAGCGGGTTGACGATCCGGCCGGCCAGGGTGACGTCGCCGCCGTGGACGGTGTACTCGGTGAGCCGGTTGCGCAGGAACATCTGGTTCAGCCGCTTGGCGTGGTAGCCGAGCGGGGTCACGTCGAGGACGGCGCGCATCTCCGGGTCGTCGAGGTGACGGCCGGTCCAGTAGACACGGCCGTCGCGCTCGACCAGCGGCGTGGCGATCTTGCCACGGTTGAGCAGCGCGTCGATGGCCGGCATCAGGTCGGTCCAGTCCTCGCGCAGCAGCAACTGGGCGCAGATGGCGTGGATCTTGTCGAGTTCGGCGTACGCCGCCTCGGGGAAGTCCTGGATGTAGTCGCGGGCCAGTTCGGCGAAGCGGTGCCGGTAGTCGTCGTCCAGGAAGGGCAGTTCGCGCAGGTAGAGCACGAGGTCGTGCTTGAGGAACTTGATGTCCTTGCGCAGCTTCAGCTCGTCCTGGCCCTGGCGGTCCAGGATGGCGTCGATCCGGCGGTGGATCTCGACCCGGTGGGCGAAGTTGCTGATCTCGCCGCGGCGGTTGCTGATCGACTTCACGGCCGTCTTCTGGACGACGTTCCAGTGGTAGACCGTGTTGGGGATGAGGGTGATCCGCTCGGCGGCCAGATAGGCCTGGGCGGAGAAGAGCAGGTCCTCGTAGTGGATGCCGCGCGGGAAGGCGAGGTCGTTGTCGAGCAGGAAGCCGCGCCGGTAGCACTTGTTCGTGGACAGGGTGTCGAAGACGAACAGGTCCGGCAGCTCGGCGACGGAGTCGAGGGTGCGGGTGCTGCGGTACAGCCACGGGTACCAGGGGGTCCGCTTGCCGTGCCGGTTGTCGGTGTGAACCCGCACACACAGGCCGGAGACGAGGTCGGCGCCGGTGCGGTCGGCCGCGTCGACCATGTTGCGGCAGGCGTTCTTCTCCAGCGTGTCGTCGCTGTCGAGGAACATCACGTACCGGCCGCGGGCGACCTTGATGCCCTGGTTGCGGGGTTCTCCGCAGCCCCCGCTGTTCTCCGGCAGCCGGATGGCGCGGACCTTGCCGGGGTGGGCGGCGGCGAGCGCCTGGGCGACCTCGAAGGAGCCGTCCGTCGAGCAGTCGTCGGCGATGACCACCTCGACATTGCGCAGAGTTTGCTCGAGGACGGAACCTACGGCCGTCGGAAGTCTGTCTTGGTCGTTGTAGACGATGACGACAACACTGACGTCCGGATCGGGCGCGACGGTCGACACGGCCACCTCTCGTCTCTGTTCCGTTCGGGGTGTGGCGGGGTGGACGTAACCCTACAGGCAGTAGGGGGAGCGGCCTTCCCTCACCCCTTTCAAACTACGTCAATGCGACAATACGCCACTGGCCGGACACGCTGAGCCCCGCTGTCGCCGCCGGGCCGTCACCGTGCGCTCACGGCCACGGGCCACGTCGACGGCGGTTCGATCGGTCCCGCGGCGCGGAGAACCGGCTCGGACGGCGGCCGCGCCGCCCGCACCGTCCCGATGGGCGGCACGCCACCGGCCCGGGCGGGCCGTCCCGGCGGCACCCGCCCGAGGGCGGGCGCACCCCCTGAGCCGAACCTCGCCGGCCTCCGCTCGGGCCCCCGCTCCCGGGCGTCCCCTTCGCCTTCACACATCCGCCGCACAGTCCACGGCCGACTCGCACCGAACCCACACCTCGATCCGGCGCCTCGGCGCGCGAGAGAGAGCAGAGGCGTGCGGGGCTCCGTCGGCGTCCGCACGCCGTGAAACCGGCGGCCGACGCGACTACCGCGCCGAACCGGTCGCTGCCGGGACCCCCCAGTCCGCGGTGACGGGCACCCGGTCGCCCTGGCTGAACTCCAGGGCCGGACAACCGAGTTCGAGGACCTGCGAGACGATGCGGGCGCTTTCGCCCGCGCTCATGCCGGGCAGCGTCTCCGGGAGCCCGCGGGCCAGTTGCCCGGCGCCGGGGAAGTCGGTGTGCGGGGCGAAGGCGGGGGCGATCCGCTCGACCGCCCGGCGGCCCCGCGCGGCCTCGTGACCCCGCGCCGCCCCGTAGGGCGTGCCGTCGCGCAGGCCGTCCGCGTCGGCGGCGAGGACCAGCAGCCGTGCGCGGCCCGGGCCCACCAGCGGGTACGCCCACCACAGGACGTCGAGGCGGTCCCGGCCGGGGACGGCCAGCCGGGCGCGGCCGGCGGCCGGCTGGGACAACGCCCCGTCGGGGGAGAGCGGCGTTCCGGACCCGGACCCGTCCACGGAGAGCGCCGATCCCGCCCCGCGTCCGCCCGGGGAGGGCGCCTCTGCGGGCCCGAGTCCGCCGTGGGCGACGCGGCCCGGGTCCGGCGGCTCGTCGTCCTCGTCGGGCAGCGCGCCGGAGACGGGCAGCAGATCCTCGGCGGGGCGGCCGATCGCGTCCTTCTCGGGGACGCCGAACAACTCCCGGGCGCTCCGGCTCCAGTGCGACACCAGGCGGTCGCGGCCCACGAGGGCCACGGCCGGCCGGACCCGGCCGGCCGCGCGCATCCCCGCGACGGCGACGCTCCCCTCCTGGCGGCCGCGAGGCGCGTAGCTCTCGGTGCCACGGTCCATGGCGCAGGCCCCTCTCCCCACGGCTCCGCAGGATCTGCTCCCCCGCCCACCACGGTACGGCGCGGCCGGGTCACGATGCCCGGCGATTTCCGGAATAGGCCGCGGCCCGCGACCGCCGCCGTGAACCGTGCAATGTCACGCGCCCACCGTGCAATGTCACGCGCCGGACGGGCGTCAGGCACCGGGCCGGCCGGGCGCGCCGCACGGAGCGGTCGCGTCCCGCCGCCGGCTCAGTCCTCGTGCCCGAGCTGGAGGTCCCGTTCCGTACGGCCGCCGCCCGCCACCTGGAGCACCGTCGCGACCGGCGGATAGCCGGCCGCGATGACGGTGTACTCGCCGGAGGACAGGTCCACGAACCGGAACGTCCCGTCCGCGCCGGTGGTGAGGGTGTCCACGACGTTCCCGGCGGCGTCGAGCAGCGTCACCCGCGCCTCCTCGACCGGCCGGCCACCGCTGGCCCGGACGGTGCCGCGCAGCACGGCGCCGCCGGCCAGCTCCACGTCCTGGCGGGTCTCGCGGGAGGCCTGGACGCTGACGGGCAGCGCCGCCGGGCGGAAGGCGGGGGCGCTGGCGGCGAGGGTGTACTCGCCGGCGACCAGCTCGGTGATGACGTAGCCGCCCTCGCGTCCGCTGCGGGTGCTGGCCACGACCTCGCCGTGCACGTTGGTGAGGGTGACGGTGGCGTCCCGCACGGGGGTGCCGTCGGCCGTGCACACCGTGCCGGCGAGGCGTCCGGCGCCGCCGAGGACGACGTCGAGTTCGACGGGCCGTTCGCCGACGGTCACGGAGACCGCCTGCGGCTGGTGCCCGCCGGCGGCGGCGATCAGCACGTACGAGCCGGTGCCGGGCGTGGACAGCGCGTACCGGCCGTCCTCGCCGCTCGCGCCGCGTCCGATCTGCTGGCCCGCGATGTCGATCAGGGTGAGCGCCGCGCGCGGTACGACGGTGCCGTCGGCGTGCTGCACTGTGCCGCACACGGGGACGCCGGCCGGGTACGGCGCACGGGCCTGCGGCACCGCGTTGTTGTTGACGGGCGCGGTGGTGTGCAGCGGCGCGGTGTCGGTCTCGAAGGCGGACGGGGCGGGGGTGTTGTGGGACACCAGGGGTTTCTCCTTGAGGAAGAAGGCGATGACCGTGCCGAGGAGGAGCACCGGCACGAGGTAGAGGAAGATCCGCGGCATGGCGTCGGCGTACGCCTGGATGTAGGCGTCGCGCAGGCCCGCCGGGAGGGCGCGCACCGTCTGCGGGGTGATCGACTCGGCGTCGGGCAGGGCCCCGCCCGCGCGGGCGGGGAGGCGGTCGCGCAGGGCGTC
The DNA here is from genome assembly GCF_040683715.1 of Streptomyces sp. NPDC093260. Lineage (NCBI taxonomy): Bacteria > Bacillati > Actinomycetota > Actinomycetes > Kitasatosporales > Streptomycetaceae > Streptomyces > Streptomyces sp. NPDC093260. The sequence continues at coordinate 463,327 of NZ_JBFBEK010000001.1, read as the reverse complement.
GGTGAGGCGGCCGGCGAAGAGGGTGCCGAAGACGGCGGCGCCGACGCTGCCGCCGATCTGCCGGAAGTAGTTGTTGGCGCTGGTCGCGGTGCCGAGGTCGGCGGGGCGCACGGAGTTCTGCACGGCGAGCACCAGAACGGGCATCACCAGGCCGATGCCGGCGCCGAGCACGGCCATCCAGAGGCTGTAGTGCAGGCGGGGCGTGCCGGTCTCCAGCCGGGACAGCAGCCACATGCCGACGGCGGAGAGGGCGCCGCCGAGCAGGGGGTAGAGCCGGTAGCGGCCGGTGTGGCTGATGAGCTGCCCGGAGATGACGGAGGCGCCGACGATGCCGCCCATCATGGGCAGCATGAGCAGGCCGGACTCGGTGGCGGAGGCGCCGTCCACCATCTGCAGGAAGGTCGGCAGGTAGCTGGCCGCGCCGAACAGGGCGACGCCGATGACCAGGCCGACCAGGGCGCTGATGTTGAAGACGGAGTCCCGGAAGAGCCGCAGCGGGATGAGGGGTTCGGTGGCGAAGTGCTCGGCGACGACGAAGAGGACGGCGGCCGCGCCGGCGCCTGCGCCGAGCCCCCAGATGACGCGCGAGTTCCAGGCGTACTCGGTGCCGCCCCAGCTGGTGAGCAGGACCAGGCAGGTGGAGGCGGCGGCGAGCAGCAGCGCGCCGAGGACGTCGAAGCGCGCCCTGGCCCGCGGCCTGGGCAGTTTCAGCACGGCGGTGACGACGGCCAGGGTGATCAGGCCGAAGGGCACGTTGACGTAGAAGCACCAGCGCCAGGAGAGGTGGTCGGTGAAGTAGCCGCCGAGCAGGGGGCCGGCGACGGAGGCGAGGCCGAAGGCGGCGCCGATGAGGCCCATGAACCGGCCGCGCTGCCGGGGCGGCACGATGTCGGCGATGATGGCCTGGACGCCGATCATGAGCCCGCCCGCGCCGATGCCCTGCACCGCGCGGAAGGCGATCATCTGGTCCATGGTCTGCGCGCGGCCGGCGAGCGCTGAGCCGATGACGAAGACCAGGATGGCGAACTGGAAGACGCCCTTGCGGCCGATGAGGTCGCCGAGCTTGCCGTAGACGGGCAGTCCGACGGTGGCGGTGAGCAGATAGGCGGTGATGGCCCAGGACATCTTGTCCAGGCCGTGCAGCTCGCCGACCACCTTGGGCAGGGCGGTGGCCACGATCATCTGGTCGAGCGCGGCGAGCAGCAGCGCGAGCATCAGCCCGACGAAGACGAGCCGCACCCGGCGGGGGCTGAGGGCGGGGGCGGCCTCGGGCGCTTCGGCGCGGGGCCCGGGGGGCGCGGAGGGGGTGTCCGGTGGGGTGGCGCCGGTGTCCGGGGGCGCCGCCCCCGGTTCGTCCTGCACCAGAGTGATCCCGCCCACGTACCTCTCCCTCGTCGTACCTGCCGCGCAATTTCCGCGCGTGAAGCGACAACTACGGGCAGGTGCGACGAGTTACGGCGTATCTCCGGACAACGGTGAGATCACCCGAACCGGTGACGGCCCAACAGAGGCTTTTTCAGGGCGAGTTGAGGTGTGGAACTACTTCTCGACCTCGGCGGCGAGGTTGGCGAGCAGGGCGTCGTAGATGCGGCCGAGACCCTTGGGGGCGAACGTCTTCTCGAAGAAACCGCCGATGCCGCCGGCGCCCTGCCAGGTGGTGGTGACGACGACGCGGGAGCTGCCCTCGCCGGCCGGGGTGACCCGCCAGGTGGTGACCATGGAGGAGTTGCGGTCCTTCTCCACCAGCTCGCCGTCGGTGGGTTCGGTGACCTCCAGCAGGCAGTCGCGCACGCGCTTGCTGGTGGCCTGGAGCTTCCAGTGGACGAGGGTGCCCTCGCCGTCGCCGCCCTCGCGCACCTCGTACTCGCTGAAGTGCTCGGGCAGCAGCCTCTCGCGGGTGCCGCTGTAGTCGGCGAGGGCGTCGAACACCTTCTCCGCGTCCGCCGCGACGACCCGCTCCGTAGTGGCCTCGACCTGCGCCATGGGGTTCCTCCAGGACATCCGTTCTCAGGGTTGGGGCAAGCCAACCACCCCGCTCCCCGGCGGCCCAAATCGGGGTGCGGCAAGTGATCGCGGTGTCTCGGGGACGGTCGCGAACGGCCGCCGAACAGCGCCAGGACGGTCGTCCGCACGATCAAGGGAACAAGTGTTCTATTCTGAGGCCAGTGCAACCGAGGAGGCGTCATGCGCTGGGACAACCTCACAGCGAACCCCGCGGACTCCGACCGCCCCGCCGACCACGCGGGCCCCCGGGACCGGGCCGCCCCCGCAACCCCCGGTGACCCCGGCGAAGGGCCAGGGACCGGCCGCCCGGCCGACGCCGCGCTGTTCGGCGCGGACGCGGTCACGACCCGCACGTTCGACACACCCGAATTCGCCGGCATCACCTTCCACGAGATCCGGGCCCGTTCGATCATCAACCGGGTGCCGGGCGCCTCCCGGATGCCGTTCGAATGGACGGTCAACCCGTACCGAGGCTGCACCCACGCCTGCGTCTACTGCTTCGCCCGCAAGACGCACAGCTATCTGGACCTGGACACGGGCCTCGGCTTCGACAGCCAGATCGTGGTGAAGGTCAACGCGCCCGAGCTGCTGCGCCGCCAGCTCGCCTCACGCCGCTGGCAGGGCGAGCACATCGCGATGGGCACGAACGTCGACTGCTACCAGCGCGCCGAGGGCCGCTACCGCCTGATGCCCGGCATCCTGTCCGCGCTGCGCGACTACGCGAACCCCTTCTCGATCCTGACCAAGGGCACCCTGATCCTGCGCGACCTGGACCTGCTCGTCCAGGCGGCCGAGGTCACCGACGTCGGCGTCTCGGTCTCGGTCGGCTTCACCGACCCCGAGCTGTGGCGCACCGTGGAGCCGGGCACCCCGGCCCCGGAACGCCGCCTGGACGTGGTGCGCACCCTCGGCGAGCACGGCATCGGCTGCGGTGTGCTGATGGCCCCGGTGATCCCCTTCCTGGGCGACCACCCGGACCAGCTGCGGGCGACGGTACGGGCGATCGCGGCGGCCGGCGCCACCTCCGTCACCCCGCTGACCCTGCACCTGCGCCCGGGCGCCCGCGAGTGGTTCATGGCCTGGCTCACCCACCACCACCCCCACCTGGTCCGCCGCTACGAACGCCTCTACGCCGACGGCGCCTACGCCCCGAAGTGGTACCAGCGCCGCATCACCCGCCAGGTCCACGACCTGGCCCAGGAATACGGCATAGGCCCCACCCACCGCACCTCCCACCGCCGCATCCCCCCTTCGCCCCCGGCACCCGCTTCCCCGGAGCCGGTACAGCTCTCGCTGATCTGAGGGCGGGGAGCGGCTCCGGTCGCCCGTGACGCCGGCTCAGAGGTGCGATCGGGAACCGGTGTTGTGCAGGCAATGTGGAGATAGTGTGGTTAATATGAACGCTCGCCGGTGCCGCCGGGGCGCCGAGGTGCCCGGACGCCGTGCACGGGTGACCGCTGTACCCACGCGGCGCGCCCCACCCACCGGCCCCGTCGGCGCCGGTCACCTTCCCTGGGGGGACACATGACCAATCCGTACGCCACGCCGCCGCGGCCGGTCCGGCCCGCGCCCAAGTGGGCGCGGAAGCGGTACGCGTTGCCCGCGCTCGGACTCGCCCTCGCCGTCGGCGCGGGCATCGGCGCCGGCGGGCAGGACAACGGGAACGACGCGAAGCCCGCCGCCGCCAAGGTGCAGTCGGCGGCCACGGTCACCACCACGGCCACCGCGACCGCCGCTCCCACCGCCACCGAGACGGTGACCGCCTCGCCGACGGCCGTTACGACGGTGACCGCGACGAAGACGGTCGAGGTGAAGGTGACCGTCACCGCGCACGCGGCCGCCGCGGCCCCGGGCAGCGACGGCGGGTCGTCCGGGAGCGGTGGCTCGGGGTCGTCCGGAGGGTCCGGGGGCGGCTCCGGTTCGTCGGGCGGGTCCGGCGGCGGGAACGGGGCCACCGCCAAGTGCAACGACGGCACCTACTCGTACGCCGCCCACCACCAGGGCGCCTGCTCGCACCACGGCGGCGTGGACGTCTTCTACAAGTAGGCCCCCTCGTCTGGCGAGTGGGCCTACCACTCGTCCGAACTGTTTCGACACGCGGTCAGCTGAGATCGTTCGAGCGCATCGCTCGGAGCGATCGGGTCAAGAATGGTCGGAACGCGTTCTTCCGGGGGTCGTTTCCGGGACGATGCGGCGAGGATCGCGAGCCCCGCGGTCCGCAGCCGCTCCGTCTCCGGAGGACCCATGAGAAAACGCGCTGCCGTGCTGTGCGGTGCCGCCGTCGTCCTGGCCGGTTCCGTCACGGCCGCCCCCGCCGAGGCCGGCCCGTCGCACGCCGCGGTCGCCGTGCCCGCCCTCAAGGGCGGCTGGAAGAAGTGCGGCACCGCCGACCACCCGACCCTGGAGTGCGCGGCCCTCCGGGTGCCGCTGGACTACGCGCACCCGTCCGGTCAGAAGATCACCCTGGCGCTGTCGCGCGTGCCGCACACCGCGAGGACGTACCAGGGGCCCCTGCTGGTCAACCCCGGCGGGCCCGGCGGCAGCGGGCTCTCGCTCGCCGCCTTCGTGGCCTCCTCGCTTCCCCCGTCCGTCGCCGCCCAGTACGACGTCATCGGCTTCGACCCGCGTGGCGTGGGCGCGAGCAAGCCCGCGCTGGACTGCGCGCCCGGCTACTTCAACCCGGTGCGCCCGGACTCGGTGCCGAGCACGCCCGCCCTCGAACAGGCCAACCTCGACCGTGTGAAGTCCTTCGCGGCGGCCTGCGGCAGGAAGCACGCGGACCTGCTGCCGTACATCAACACGGTCAACGCGGCGACCGACATGGACTCCGTCCGCCGCGCCCTCGGCGCCGAGAAGATCAACTACTTCGGCTACTCCTACGGCACCTATCTCGGCGCGGTGTACGCCAAGCTCTTCCCCCAGCGCGTGCGCCGGCTGGTCCTGGACTCCGTGGTCGACCCGACCGGCGTCTGGTACGACGACAACATCCAGCAGGACTACGCCTTCGACGCCCGCCACCGCGCCCTCATGGCCTGGATCGCCGAGTACGACTCGACGTACCACCTCGGCACGGACCCGGCCCGGGTCGAGGCCAAGTGGTACGCCATGCGCGCGGCCCTCGCCAAGACGCCGGCCGGTGGCAAGGTCGGCGCCTCGGAGCTGGAGGACACCTTCATGCCGGGCGGCTACTACAACGGCTACTGGCCCGACCTCGCGAAGGCGTTCGCGGCGTACGTGAACGACAAGCAGACCGGCCCACTGGTCGACGCGTACGACACCTACGGCGCCGTGGACGCCTCGGGCGACAACGGCTACAGCGTCTACACCTCCGTGCAGTGCCGTGACGTGTCCTGGCCGCGGGACTGGCGGCAGTGGCACAAGGACAACGCGGCCGTGTACGCCAAGGCGCCCTTCATGGTCTGGAGCAACGCCTGGTACAACGCGCCCTGCGCCTTCTGGCCGACCGCCCCCGAGCGCCCCGTGGACGTCGCCAACGCCGATCTGCCGCCGGTGCTGCTGTTCCAGGCGACGAACGACGCGGCCACCCCCTACCAGGGCGGCGTGACGGCGCACCGTCTGCTGGCCCGCTCCAGCCTGGTCGTCGAGCAGGGCGGCGGCAACCACGGCATCACGCTGAGCGGGAACACCTGCCTGGACAGGTACCTGACGGCTTATCTGACCGACGGCACGGTGCCGCGCGGACAGGCCCGCGCGACGGCCGACGCGGTCTGCCAGAAGCTCCCCGACCCCAAGCCCGAGGCGGCGAAGACGACGGCCACCAAGACGGCCTCCGGCGGCCAGGGCGGGACGCCGGGCGCCCGCCTCCACGCTCTCGTCCGCTTCCACGGCTGAGGGCCGCACCGGCCCTCACGAGGTGCGGTACGTGACGGACCCGCGCCGCTGAACCCTCAGCCCTGTGCCGGGAGGACGGCCAGGGCGCGTACCGCCGCTTCGGCGAGGGCGGGGTGGGCCAGGGCCTCGGTGAGGACGGGGCGGGCCCGGGGGTCGCCCAGGGCGCCCAGGCCCTCCACGCAGGCGAGGGCGACCCGGCGGTAGGGGTCGTGGGGCCGCAGCCGGCGCTGGAGGGTGGTGACCAGCGCGGGCACGGACTCGGGCGCGCGCAGGCGCGTCAGCAGGCGCACCGGGTGCAGGGCGTAGGCGACGCGCAGTTCGTTGGTGGCCAGGGCCGCCGCCGCCCGGGCCGTGCGCGGGTCGCCGAGGCGGGCCAGGGCGTACGCGGCGGCGGCGCAGCGCTGCGGGTCGCGGTGGTTCAGCAGCAGGACGAGGGCCTCGAAGGACCGCCGGTCGCCCGCGGTCCCCAGCCGGACGGCGGCCAGTTCGCGCGCCCACAGCGGCTGTCCGGGCGCGGTGAGGACCTCCGCCAGCTCGTCCGGGTCCTCGGCGGCCGCCAGATGCCGGAAGGCGGCAGTGTCGCCCGACTCCTGCCGTAAGCGCTCCGTGAGTGATCGCAACTCTTCGTCCACGAGAGCCAGCGTAGGGGCGCGGCGGGGGTACGGGACCCGGATCACGAAGACCCGGGCCACGAAGTCGGCAGACCAGAATCATGAATTCGAGGGGGTGGCGCGCTCGTTACCCACCGGTTAAGCTCAGACGAGCGAGTTACCCACTCGCACCGCCTCGCAGCGGCCTGGTGACGCAGCCGCCGCGAGTGCTGTCGGTTCGGTGCACCACGTACCTCGTACGACTCCGCAGGACTCGTACGACGGCTGCCGCTGTACCGCAGTACGACCCGGCTTCGGGACAGAGCCGGTCGGTCCTCCGCCGCTGCCCGGGCGTGTGCGCGCCCGCGGCGACCGGCACCGGGCGTGTGCGCTCGTAGCCCGGAACACCCGCACTCCGACATTCCCTCACGCACCCGGTGCGCCCCCTCGGCGCACCCGGTCGCGTTCCCAGTCGTCACCCCTCATTCCTGGAGTCCCGCGATGGCCGCTCCCCTCTCCGACAGCCCTCTGTCCCCGTTGAAGACGATCGCCGTGGTCGGCCTCGGCACCATGGGCGCCGGCATCACCGAAGTCCTCGCCCGGGCCGGCCGCGAGGTCGTCGGCATCGACATCAGCGAGGCCGCGACCGCCACGTGCGTCGCCGCCCTGGAGGCGTCCACCGCCCGCGCCGTGGAGCGCGGGCGGCTGACCGGGCAGGAGCGCGCGGACGTCCTCGCCCGTGTGCGCACCGCCACCGAACTGTCCGCCGCCGCCGACGCCGACCTGGTCATCGAGGTGGCCCCGGAGTCGTACGAGATCAAGCAGCAGATCTTCCGCGAGCTGGACACCGTCGTGCGGCCCGGCGCGATCCTCGCCACCGGCACCAACGCCCTGTCGGTGACCCGCCTGGCCGCCGACTCCGCGCACCCCGAGCGCGTGCTCGGCCTGCACTTCTTCAACCCGGCGCAGGCGATGAAGCTGGTCGAGGTGGTCTCCTCGGTGCTCACCGCGCCGCAGGCCGTCGCCGCCGTCACCGACCTCGCCCTGGAGCTGGGCAAGGAGCCCGTCGCGGTGGGCGACCGGCCCGGGTTCGTCGCCGACGGGCTGCTGTTCGGCTACCTCAACCAGGCCGCCGCCATGTACGAGGCGAAGTACGCCTCCCGCGAGGACATCGACGCCGCGATGCGTCTCGGCTGCGGTCTGCCGATGGGCCCCCTCGCCCTGCTGGACCTGATCGGCGTGGACACCGCGCGTACGGTCCTGGAGGCCATGTACGCCGCGTCGCGCGACCGGCTGCACGCCCCCGCGCCGATCCTCAAGCAGCTCAGCGAGGCCGGGCTGACCGGCCGCAAGGCGGGCCGCGGCTTCTACACCTACGAGGCCCCGGGCAGCGCCACCGTCGTGCGGGACGCGCTGACCCCGCTGGAGGGGGGCGCGCTCGCCGCCGGCCGCCCGGTGCGCTCCGTGGGCGTGGCCGGTTCGGGCACCATGGCCTCCGGCATCGCCGAGGTCTTCGCCAAGGCCGGGTACGAGGTGGTGCTGGCCGCGCGCAGCACGGAGAAAGCCCAGGCCGCCAGGGCCCGTATCGGCAAGTCGCTTTCGCGCTCTGTCGACAAGGGCCGGCTGACCGCCGAGGCCGCCGCGCAGACCCTGGACCGGATCACCGCGACGGGCTCCTACGACGACTTCGCCGACGTGGACCTGGCCGTGGAGGCCGTCGCCGAGGACCTGGCCGTCAAGCAGCGGCTGTTCGCGACGCTGGACAAGGTCTGCAAGCCGGGCGCGGTCCTCGCCACCACCACCTCCTCGCTGCCGGTGGTCGCCTGCGCCCGCGCCACCTCGCGTCCCCAGGACGTGATCGGCATGCACTTCTTCAACCCGGCCCCGGCCATGAAGCTGGTCGAGGTCGTGCGCACGGTGCTGACCGCCGAGGACGTGCACGCCACGGTCCGCGAGGTGTGCGGGCGGATCAGGAAGCACCCCGTGGACTGCGGTGACCGGGCCGGTTTCATCGTGAACGCGCTGCTGTTCCCGTACCTGAACAACGCGATCAAGATGGTGCAGGAGCACTACGCGACGCTGGACGACATCGACGCGGCGATGAAGCTCGGCGGCGGCTACCCGATGGGGCCCTTCGAACTGCTGGACGTGGTCGGCCTGGACGTCTCGCTGGCCATCGAGAAGGTGCTGCACCGCGAGTTCCGCGACCCGGGCCTGGCGCCGGCGCCGCTGCTGGAGCACTTGGTCGCCGCGGGCTGCCTCGGCCGCAAGACGGGCCGCGGCTTCCGCGAATATGCCCGCCGCTGAGCCGTCCGGCGACCGGTCGCCGGGCGGCCGGGAGTGGGGCGGTCTGCTGGAGCCGGCCGCCCCGCCCGCGGCGCCCCGGGGCGGCGGAGGCCGGGGACCCGCGCACCGGGCCGCGCACATGCAGTACGTTCGGGTCATGCCCCAGCCCGCCAAGTCCTCACGCACCCCCGCCACGTCCGACGCGCCGGAGAGCGCCGCCGGCTCCCGCGCCGCCGCCCAACGGCTCAAGATGCGCCGGGAGCTGGCCGCCGCCGCGATGGAGCTGTTCGCGACGAAGGGGTACGAGGCGACCACGGTCGACGAGATCGCCGCGGCGGCCGGGGTCGCCCGCCGCACCTTCTTCCGCCACTTCCGTTCCAAGGAAGAGGCGATCTTCCCGGACCACGACGACACCCTGATCCGCGCCGAGGCGGTCCTGAACGCCGCGCCCGCGCACGAGCACCCGCTCGACACGGTGTGCCGGGGGATCAAGGAGGTCATGAAGATGTACGCGGCGCGGCCGGAGATCTCGGTGGCCCGCTACAAGCTGACCCGCGAGGTCCCGACGCTGCGCGAGGCGGAGATCGCCTCGGTGGCCCGTTACGAGCGGCTGTTCACGCGCTATCTGCTGGGCCACTTCGACGAGCGCGCGCACGCCGACGACGCCAACGACGACCCGCTGCTGGCCGAGGTCGCCGCCTCCGCGGTGGTCACCGCGCACAACCACGTGCTGCGGCGCTGGCTCAGGGCGGACGGGCAGGGCGACGTGGAGGCGCAGCTGGACCACGCCTTCGCGATCGTCCGCAAGACGTTCGGTACGGGGATCGGGGCGGGGCGCAGCACTCCGCCGACGTCGGCGGCCCCCGCGGGGCCCTCCGGGGCGACGGTGTCCCACCAGGGCGAGGTGCTGGTCACGGTGGCTCGTACAGATGCTCCGCTGGACGAGGTCATGCGGACGATCGAGGAGGCCCTGAAGGCCCGCTGAGACTCCGCTTCCCCGGTGTGCCCGGGGGCGGTGGGTCGCGGTCCCGTGGGCGGGCGCGGGTGCGGGTGCGTCGTGGCGGGGCGCGCGGTTCCCCGCGCTCCTGGCGACGGCCCGCGGCCTCGGCCCTCCCCCGCCCGAGTGCCCTGGCGCTGTGATGACGGCCACCCTTCGGGGTGGCCGTTTTGGCATGTCAGGGGCCCTTTTCGGCGGGCTCCGAAGTGACGTTCGATCGATCATCGCTCATTTGTCACGTAAAGATTTCGCCTGAGCGGAATTCCTGGCACTCAGTGCCTTGCCAGCTGACACGCGGTGTCATACGTTGAAGAGGTCCGAGCGGCCGGAGTGCGGTGAACCGCACGCACGCCGGCTGTCCCGGCAGACCGATGGCCTGCCCGCCCGGACGCCTGCGTCACAGGCACCCTCCCGCGCCACAAAGCGCTGCCACGCACCACCGAGCCGAACCGACGGCGCCCCTCCCGAAACACCCAGCAGCACCGACGTACCCCTCAGCGCCCCTCCCTCAGGGCGCTCATCGCCGGAGGCAACACCGTGACCGTGAAGGACATCCTGGACGCGATCCAGTCGAAGGACGCCACGTCCGCCGACTTCGCCGCTCTGCCGCTCCCCGAGTCGTACCGCGCGATCACCGTGCACAAGGACGAGACGGAGATGTTCGCGGGCCTGGACACCCGCGACAAGGACCCGCGCAAGTCGCTGCACCTGGACGAGGTGCCGCTGCCCGAACTCGGCCCGGGCGAGGCCCTGGTGGCCGTCATGGCCTCCTCGGTCAACTACAACTCCGTGTGGACCTCGATCTTCGAGCCGCTGTCCACGTTCGGCTTCCTGGAGCGCTACGGCCGCACCAACGAGCTGGCCAAGCGGCACGACCTGCCGTACCACATCATCGGCTCCGACCTCGCGGGCGTCGTCCTGCGCACCGGCCCGGGCGTCAACGCCTGGAAGCCCGGCGACGAGGTCGTCGCCCACTGTCTGTCCGTCGAGCTGGAGTCGTCCGACGGCCACAACGACACCATGCTCGACCCCGAGCAGCGCATCTGGGGCTTCGAGACGAACTTCGGCGGCCTCGCCGAGATCGCGCTCGTCAAGTCCAACCAGCTGATGCCGAAGCCGGACCACCTCAGCTGGGAGGAGGCCGCGGCGCCGGGCCTGGTCAACTCCACCGCCTACCGCCAGCTCGTCTCGCGCAACGGCGCCGGCATGAAGCAGGGCGACAACGTCCTGATCTGGGGCGCCAGCGGCGGCCTCGGCTCCTACGCCACCCAGTTCGCGCTGGCCGGCGGCGCCAACCCGATCTGCGTGGTCAGCAGCCCGCAGAAGGCGGAGATCTGCCGGTCGATGGGCGCCGAGGCGATCATCGACCGCAACGCCGAGGGCTACCGGTTCTGGAAGGACGAGAAGACCCAGGACCCCAAGGAGTGGAAGCGCTTCGGCAAGCGCATCCGCGAGCTGACCGGCGGCGAGGACATCGACATCGTCTTCGAGCACCCCGGCCGCGAGACCTTCGGCGCCTCCGTCTACGTCACCCGTAAGGGCGGCACCATCACCACCTGCGCCTCCACCTCGGGCTACATGCACGAGTACGACAACCGCTACCTGTGGATGTCGCTGAAGCGGATCATCGGCTCGCACTTCGCGAACTACCGCGAGGCCTGGGAGGCCAACCGCCTCATCGCCAAGGGCAAGATCCACCCCACCCTGTCCAAGGTGTACTCCCTGGAGGACACCGGCCAGGCCGCCCACGACGTGCACCGCAACGTCCACCAGGGCAAGGTCGGCGTGCTGTGCCTGGCGCCCGAGGAGGGGCTGGGCGTGCGCGACGAGGAGATGCGCGCCGAGCACATCGACGCCATCAACCGCTTCCGGAACATCTGAGACACCGAGGTCATCCATGACTGAGCGTCAGCCTGCCGGGGACCGGCGGGAGAAGGACCGGCCGTGGCTCATGCGCACGTACGCCGGTCACTCCACGGCCGAGGCGTCCAACGAGCTGTACCGGCGCAACCTCGCCAAGGGCCAGACGGGTCTGTCGGTGGCGTTCGACCTGCCGACGCAGACCGGCTACGACTCCGACCACGTCCTCGCCCGCGGCGAGGTCGGCCGGGTCGGCGTGCCGATCGGGCACCTGGGCGACATGCGCCGGCTGTTCCAGGACATCCCCCTGGAGCAGATGAACACCTCGATGACGATCAACGCCACCGCCATGTGGCTGCTGGCGCTCTACCAGGTCGTCGCCGAGGAGCAGGGCGCGGACATCACCAGGCTCCAGGGCACGACCCAGAACGACATCGTCAAGGAGTACCTCTCGCGCGGGACACACGTGTTCCCACCCGGGCCGTCGCTCCGGCTGACGACGGACATGATCGCGTACACGGTCTCCCACATCCCGAAGTGGAACCCGATCAACATCTGCAGCTACCACCTGCAGGAGGCCGGGGCCACGCCGGTGCAGGAGATCGCGTACGCGATGTCCACCGCGATCGCCGTCCTGGACGCCGTGCGCGACTCGGGCCAGGTGCCCGAGGAGCGCATGGGCGACGTGGTCGCGCGGATCTCCTTCTTCGTGAACGCGGGCGTCCGCTTCGTCGAGGAGATGTGCAAGATGCGGGCGTTCGGCCGCATCTGGGACGAGATCACCCGCGAGCGGTACGGCATCGAGAACCCCAAGCACCGCCGCTTCCGCTACGGCGTCCAGGTCAACTCCCTCGGCCTGACCGAGGCGCAGCCGGAGAACAACGTCCAGCGGATCGTGCTGGAGATGCTGGCCGTCACCCTCTCCAAGGACGCCCGCGCGCGGGCCGTGCAGCTGCCCGCCTGGAACGAGGCCCTCGGCCTGCCCCGCCCCTGGGACCAGCAGTGGTCCCTGCGCATCCAGCAGGTGCTCGCCTACGAGAGCGACCTGCTGGAGTACGACGACATCTTCGAGGGCTCGAAGGTGATCGAGGCGAAGGTGGCCGGCCTGGTCGAGGAGGTGCTCGCCGAGATCGACCACATCCAGGAGCTGGGCGGCGCGATGGCCGCCGTGGAGTCCGGCTACCTCAAGTCCCAGCTGGTCGCCTCGCACGCCGAGCGCCGGGCCCGGATCGAGTCGGGCCAGGAGAAGATCGTCGGCGTCAACATCTTCGAGGGCACCGAGCCCAACCCGCTCACGGCCGACCTGGACACCGCGATCCAGACGGTCGACCCGGCGGTCGAGGCACGGGTGATCGCCGAGCTCCAGAACTGGCGCGACACCCGCTACCAGCCGCCCTTCAACCACCCGCGCCCCTGCAAGGCGCTGGAGCGGCTGAAGGAGGCCGCCAAGGGCACCGAGAACCTGATGGAGGCCACCCTGGAGTGCGCCCGCGCGGGTGTCACGACCGGCGAGTGGGCCGGGGCACTGCGCGAGGTGTTCGGCGAGTTCCGGGCGCCGACCGGGGTGTCCTCGGCTCCGGTGGCGATCACCGCCGAGGCGGGCTCGGCCCTGTCGGAGGTGCGCCGCAAGGTGGAACTGACGGCTCAGGACCTGGGCGTGGGCAAGCTGCGCTTCCTGGTCGGCAAGCCGGGACTGGACGGCCACTCCAACGGCGCCGAGCAGATCGCCGTGCGGGCCCGCGACGCCGGCTTCGAGGTGGTCTACCAGGGCATCCGGCTCACCCCGGAGCAGATCGTGGACGCCGCCCTGGCCGAGGACGTGCACGCGGTGGGCCTGTCCATCCTGTCCGGCTCGCACGCGCAGCTGGTGCCGGACGTGCTGGAGCGGCTGCGTGTGGCCGGTGCCACAGATATTCCGGTGATCGCCGGTGGCATCATCCCGAACGGTGACGCCGAAGACCTGCGGGCCGCCGGCGTGGCCGCCGTCTTCACCCCGAAGGACTTCGACATCACCGGCATCATCGGCGCGATCGTCGACGAGATCCGGAAAGCGAACAAGCTCGACCCCCTGGAGGTCCCCGCATGACCGCCCGCCCGTCTCCCGCCACCGCCGCTTCGGCGAGCGGCTCCGCCGCGCACCTTCCTCCCGTGAACCGCCTGCGCCCGCGGCGCTCGTGTCTGGCGGTCCCCGGCAGCAACCCGCGCTTCCTGGAGAAGGCGCAGGGCCTGCCCGCCGACCAGGTCTTCCTGGACCTCGAGGACGCCTGCGCGCCGCTGGCCAAGCCCGAGGCGCGGCACACCATCGTCAAGTTCCTCAACGAGGGCGACTGGACGGGCAAGACCAGGGTCGTGCGCGTCAACGACTGGACGACCGAGTGGACCTACCGGGACGTCGTCACGGTGGTCGAGGGGGCCGGCCCGAACCTCGACTGCATCATGCTGCCGAAGGTGCAGAACGCCCAGCAGGTCGTCGCGCTGGACCTTCTGCTCACCCAGATCGAGAAGACCATGGGCTTCGAGGTCGGCCGGATCGGCATCGAGGCGCAGATCGAGAACGCCCAGGGCCTCAACAACGTCAACGAGATCGCGCAGGCCTCCCCGCGCATCGAGACGATCATCTTCGGCCCGGCCGACTTCATGGCGTCGATCAACATGAAGTCGCTGGTCGTGGGCGAGCAGCCGCCCGGCTACCCGGCGGACGCCTACCACTACATCCTGATGAAGATCCTCATGGCCGCCCGCGCCAACGACCTCCAGGCGATCGACGGCCCGTACCTCCAGATCCGCAACGTCGACGGCTTCCGCGAGGTGGCCGGCCGTGCCGCCGCGCTCGGCTTCGACGGCAAGTGGGTGCTGCACCCCGGCCAGGTGGACGCGGCCAACGAGGTGTTCTCGCCCTCCCAGGAGGACTACGACCACGCCGAGCTGATCCTGGACGCGTACGAGTACTGCACGTCCGAGGCGGGTGGCAAGAAGGGCTCGGCGATGCTCGGCGACGAGATGATCGACGAGGCCAGCCGCAAGATGGCGCTGGTCATCGCGGGCAAGGGGCGGGCGGCCGGCATGCGCCGCACGTCGAAGTTCGAGATCCCGGAGGCCTGAGCGCGATGCAGTTCGGACGCACCTACGAGGAGTTCGAGGTCGGGGCCGTCTACAAGCACTGGCCCGGGAAGACGGTCACGGAGTACGACGACCACCTCTTCTGTCTGCTCACCATGAACCACCACCCGCTCCACATGGACGTGAACTACGCCGAGTCGACGACCGACTTCGGCAAGAACGTCGTCGTGGGCAACTACATCTACTCCCTGCTGCTCGGCATGTCCGTCCCGGACGTCTCCGGCAAGGCGATCGCCAACCTGGAGATCGAGTCGCTCAGGCACGTGGCGCCGACCTTCCACGGCGACACGGTTTACGGCGAGACGACCGTGCTGGACAAGTGGCCGTCCAAGTCGAAGAGCGACCGCGGCATCGTGCACGTCGAGACCAAGGGCTACAAGCAGGACGGCACTCTCGTGTGCGTCTTCCGCCGCAAGGTGATGGTGCCGACCGAGACGTACATCAAGGAGCGCGGCGGCGAGCAGCCCGGCCGGCCCGAGCTGAAGGAACAGGGGAAGTAGAGATGAGCCGTCTCGCCCAGACCCACGGCCTCACGGACGTCCAGCAGGAGATCCTCTCCACCGTCCGCGACTTCGTGGACAAGGAGATCATCCCGGTCGCGACCGAGCTGGAGCACCGCGACGAGTACCCGCAAGCGATCGTGGACGGCCTGAAGGAGCTCGGCCTCTTCGGCCTGATGATCCCCGAGGAGTACGGGGGCCTGGGCGAGTCGCTGCTGACGTACGCGCTGTGCGTGGAGGAGATCGCCCGCGGCTGGATGTCGGTGTCCGGGATCATCAACACCCACTTCATCGTCGCGTACATGCTCAAGCAGCACGGCACACAGGAGCAGAAGGACCACTTCCTGCCGAGGATGGCGGCCGGCGACATCCGGGGCGCCTTCTCCATGTCGGAGCCGGCGCTCGGCTCGGACGTGTCGGCCATCTCCTCCAAGGCGGTCAAGGACGGCGACGAGTACGTCCTGACCGGCCAGAAGATGTGGCTGACCAACGGCGGCACCTCGTCGCTCGTCGCGGTCCTGGTCCGGAGTGACGAAGGTCACCCGGAGGGCACCGCGCCGCACAAGTCCATGACGACCTTCCTGGTGGAGAAGGAGCCCGGCTTCGGCGAGGTCCGGCCCGGCCTCACCATCCCCGGGAAGATCGACAAGATGGGCTACAAGGGCGTCGACACCACCGAGCTCATCATGGACGGCCTGCGCGTTCCCGCGGACCGGGTGCTCGGCGGGGTCACCGGCCGGGGCTTCTACCAGATGATGGACGGCGTCGAGGTCGGCCGGGTGAACGTGGCGGCCCGTGGCTGCGGTGTCGCGCAGCGTGCCTTCGAGCTGGGCGTGCAGTACGCCCAGCAGCGCAGCACCTTCGGCAAGCCGATCGCCCAGCATCAGGCCATTCAGTTCAAACTGGCCGAAATGGCCACCAAGGTCGAGGCCGCGCATGCCATGATGGTGAACGCGGCCCGCAAGAAGGACTCCGGGCAGCGCAACGACCTCGAGGCCGGTATGGCCAAGTACCTGGCCTCGGAGTACTGCAAGGAGGTCGTGGAGGACGCCTTCCGTATCCACGGCGGATACGGCTTCTCCAAGGAGTACGAGATCGAGCGCCTCTACCGCGAGGCGCCGATGCTGCTCATCGGTGAAGGTACCGCCGAGATCCAGAAAATGATCATCGGCCGCAGGCTGCTCGAAGAGTATCGGTTCCAAGGCTGATTGTCCGCGTACGGGGTGTTTTCGCCGAGAAGAAGATCACACCCCGTCAGCGGTTACCAGCCGCCGACTCGGCTTCCCGGCTTACCCAGTTGTGGCCCTTAACCGCTACGATCGCGGAAAGCCGCCGTCCCCCGTCGAACAGCGCGGCATCATCCGCTACGAAGGTCATCCATGCCCCACAGCCAAACCTCTGCACCTCGCGACAGCCTCGCCGGCGTACGCCTCGCGCGCGGAGCATCGCCGTGGCTTCTGCCGACCGTCGCCACCGCAGCCGTCAGCCTCGTCCGCGCCCGCCGCTCGGGTGTGGCCAAGGCCGTCGCCGTCCCCGCCACCGCGCTCGCGGCGGGGATGCTGTGGTTCTTCCGCGACCCCGAGCGCGAGATCACCCAGGGCCGGGTCGTCTCGCCCGCCGACGGAGTGGTGCAGAGCATCATGCCGTGGAAGGACGGCCGCACCCGCGTCGCCATCTTCATGAGCCCGCTGAACGTCCACGTGAACCGCGCCCCGCTCGCCGGCACGGTCGCCTCGGTCGAGCACATCCCCGGTGGGTTCGTTCCGGCGTTCAACAAGGAGAGCGAGAACAACGAGCGGGTGGTCTGGCACTTCGACACCGAGCTCGGTGACATCGAGATGATCCAGATCGCCGGCGCCGTGGCCCGCCGCATCGTCCCGTACATCCCGTCGGGCACCAAGGTCGAGCAGGGCGAGCGGGTCGGCCTGATCCGTTTCGGCTCGCGGGTGGACCTCTATCTGCCCGAGGGCGTGGAGGTCGCCGTCGAGGTCGGTCAGAAGACCGTGGCTGGGGTGACTCGCATTGACCGTGATTGATCCAGACACCCAGGCCGGCTGGGTGCCCGAGGCCGACGAGCTGGACGACGAGGAGGAGATGCCTCTCTCGCTCCGGCTGTCGATAGCGGACACCCTCACGCTGGGCAACGCGACCTGCGGCTTCATGGCCGTGTACTTCACCACCACCGGCATCCTGATCCCGCACCTCACCGGGAGCCAGGAGAACGGCATGGCCCGCCACAGCGCCGCCACGGCGGTCATCCTGATGCTGTGCGCGGCCGTCTTCGACCTGTTCGACGGACTGGTGGCCCGCAAGCTGCGCTCCTCCCCCATGGGCGCGGAGCTGGACAACCTCTCCGACCTGATCAGCTTCGGTCTGGCCCCGGCGTACTTCGTCCTCGTCTACGGCATGGTCGCCGACGACGCGCACCAGAGGGTGGCCGCTCTCGGGGCGATCGTGGTGCTGCTGGCGGTGGTGCTGCGGCTCGCGAGATTCTCCTGCGTGACGCTGAAGGACGGCATGTTCCAGGGGATGCCCTCGCCCTTCGGGGCGCTGACGGTGGTCTCCATCGTGCTGCTGGAGCTGCCCTTCGTCGCGACGCTGCTGGCGATCCTCGGCACGGCGTGGCTGATGGTGAGCCGCGTGGAGTACCCCAAGCCGCGGGGCCGGCTCGCCGTGGCGATGCTGTCCTGGATCGTGCTGTCGATGGGGCTGCTGGCCGCGTGGGCGTTCGACGCCCCCAGCGGGCAGCTGCTCCTGCAGACCGGCTGTGCGCTCCAGCTGGTCATGGGTGCGGTGATTCCGTTGTTCGCCACGGCACGCCGGGTGAACAACTTCCGCGACAACCGTCGCGAGGCGCGGGCGGCGCAGCTGCCGTGACGCTCCGCTCGTGACGCACACCCCGTACAGACAGAAGGGCCCCGGACCGGTTCGGTCCGGGGCCCTTCTGTCTGTACGGGGTGTGCGGGGCGGAGGTGAGGCAGGCACGGGGGCGGCGTACGGGGTCGGTGTACGGCACAGGCCGGGTGGCCGTCCCCGGACCCCCGGCCTGTGCGCACCCACCACCCGACTCGGTGACCGGACGGCTCAGGCCGGCCATCCAGCCCGTCCGGCGTCCGAGGACGAGGCCGTTCAGACCGACAGCAGGGAGCTGGGGGCGACGGCCCCCAGGGGACGGGACGGGCGGGGGCGACGAGGCGAACTCCCCCGCCGTCACCTCCTCAGCCCAGGAAGTCCCGGGCGATCTGTTCCGCGACGCGTTCCAGGATGGGGCCCGCGTCCGCGATGCACTTCGCCACGTCCGGCTCGACGGCCGTGAGCGGATACGCCCGTCGGATCCCGGCCCGCCCCACCGCCTCCGCCGGCAGCGCCAGCCGCCCGCACACCGCGACGACCTCCTTGCCCGCCGCCCGCGCGGCAGCGGCCACCCCGGCCGGTGCCTTGCCGTGCAGGGTCTGCTCGTCCAGCGACCCCTCCCCGGTGATCACCAGCGAGGCCCGCTCCAGCGCCGGCGCGAAACCGAGCACGTCCAGCATCACGTCGATCCCGGCGCGGAACCGCGCCCCGACGATCAGCGCGCCGTACCCGATGCCGCCCGCCGCGCCGGCCCCGGCCGAGGCGGCGTACTCGGCGGCCTTCGGCCCGATCTCCTCCTCCAGCACCTTCGCGTAGTGCGCGAGCGCGGCGTCCAGCGCCGCCACGTCATCCGGCGAGGCCCCCTTCTGCGGCCCGTACACCGCGGGCGCGCCCTTCGGCCCGGTCAGCGGATTGTCCACGTCGCTGGCGAGCACGAACTCGACCGAGGCGAGCCGCTCGTCCAGTCCGGACAGATCGGCGCTCGCGAGCTGTGCCAGTCCTCCGCCGCCCGGCGGGACGGGCTCTCCGGACGCGGTGCGCAACCGCGCCCCGAGCGCCGCCAGCATGCCCGCGCCGCCGTCCGTGGTCGCGCTGCCGCCGACACCGAACACGATCGTCCGCGCGCCCGCGTCCAGCGCGGCCCGCAGCAGCTGTCCGGAGCCGTACGTCGAGGCGGTGAGCGGCGCGAAGACCCCGGCGGGCAGCCGCTGCAACCCGCTGGCCTCGGCCATCTCCACCACCGCCGTGTCGCCGCGCAGCGCGAACGCGGCCGTCACCTCGTCACCGAGGGGACCGGCGACCCGTACCTCCCGGCGCTCGAACCCGGCGGCGACCGCCGCGTCCACCGTGCCGTCGCCGCCGTCGGCGACCGGCAGGGCCTCCACCTCCAGGTCCGGCACGACCCGGCGCAGCCCGGCCGTCACCCGCTCGGCGACCTGCACGGCCGTCAGCGAGCCCTTGAACTTGTCCGCGGCAATCAGCACCCCACGGGTGCCGTGCACTGCAGCGTCCGCCACCTTGCGTTCCCCTTGCTCTCCGGGCCCCGCACACGGGGGCCAGTCGCGCCGCTGCGACCATAACCGGCGACCGCCCCCGCCGTCATGCCCCGCCCGCCCCCTGAGAAGCACGGACAGCGCGCGGGCCGGCAGGAGCGGGTGGGACAGGGGGTGCGGCTGGTTACCCTTCCAGGATGAGCACTCCAGACATCCCGGACTACGCCACGTACATCGCGGGCCTGCCCCGTGTCCTCTCCGCTGCCGCCGCCCTCTTCCGCGACGAGCGGGGGCGGGTGCTGCTGGTGGAACCGAACTACCGGGAGGGATGGGCGCTGCCGGGCGGCACGATCGAGTCCGACACGGACGAGACCCCGCGCCAGGGCGCGCGCCGCGAGACCCTGGAGGAGATCGGCCTCGACCGCGAGCTGGGCCGCCTGCTCGCCGTGGACTGGGTGCCCGGCACCGGTCGGCCGCCGCTGGTGGCGTACCTCTTCGACGGCGGCGTGCTGTCCGAGGAGGAACTGAAGGCGATCCGGCTCCAGGAGGAGGAGCTGCTGTCCTGGCGCCTGGTCGGCCGCGACGACCTCGCCGCCCACCTGCCGGGCGCCACCGGCCGTCGCGTCCTGGCCGCCCTGGAGGTTCTCACCGAGGGCTGCGGCGCGGCGGAACTGGAGAACGGCCACCGCGCCGGCTGACCGACCGGCGCGGCGTCGGGCCGCCCGCTGGCGGGGCTCCACCTCGCGCAACGCCTCGTCCCGCGCGGCGGTCCCGGCCTCCGTACGATGCCCCCGCGCGCGGGGGCATCGCGGACGGCCGGCTCGACAGCGTCCCGGAGCTGCCCGCACCGGCGAGCGCCATGGCCTCGACGGCGAGATCGGCGTCGAGCGAGACAAGGACCCCGGCCGTGCCCGGGACGCCGGCACCGGACAAGCCGTCCCGAGCCCGGTTCCGCGCACCTGGCCGCCCCGCCCGGTCGCGGCCGCGGGGAATCGCGGTCAGGCTGGCAGATGAGCGTGGTTCGCCTCGCGCAGAGCCGTGTGCCACGGCGGGCGCGCAGGACAGGAGGGCGAAGACCATGGCAACGACTTCCGGCAGGACGCGCCCGGAGCGGGGCGGACCCGGCAGCGGCGAGACGATCGACAGCGCGGCCCTGTTCGCCGGGGCGGCGCTCATGCTGAGCGGCCCGCTCAGCATCCTCCTGGGTGTCACCGGCATCGCGCGGGACACCCTGTTCTCCCCGCCCGGTTACGTGTACCGGTTCGACCTGACCTCCTGGGGCTGGCTCCATCTCGCGATCGGGCTGGCGCTGGTCGTCGCCGGCATGGGCATCCTGGCCGGCCGGAGCTGGGGCCGGGGGGCCGGGATCGCGGTGGCGGGGGTCAGCCTGATCACCCAGTTCATGTTCATCCCGTACTACCCGGTGTGGTCCATCGTCGTGATGGTCCTGGACCTGGTGATCGTGTGGGCCCTGGCCAGGGGTTCCGCCCCCGGGGCGGCCGGGGGCCGGTGAGCGGCGCCGCCCGGACGGGGCGGCCTGCTAGAAGAGGGCAGACCCCGTCTCCAGGTCCAGCAGGCGCTGCTTGCGGGGCAGCCCGCCGCCGTAGCCGGTGAGGCCGCCGTCGGCGCCGAGCACGCGGTGGCAGGGGACGATGATGCCGATGGGGTTGCGGCCGTTGGCGAGGCCGACGGCACGTGAGGCGCCCGGCGCGCCGAGGGCGGTGGCCAGTTCGCCGTACGAGCGGGTCTCGCCGTAGGGGATGCGGCGCAGCTGCTCCCAGACCCGGCGCTGGAACGGGGTGCCGGTCAGGCGGAGTTCGAGGGTGAACTCCCTCAGCTCGCCCGCGAAGTAGGCCTTCAGCTGTTCCTCGGCCGCGTGGAAGGCGGCCGTGCCGACAGGGCGGCCGAAGGTCTCCTGCGGGGGCCGGTGGCGCTGGTCGGTCATGTAGAGGCCGCACAGGACCCCGTCGTCGGCGACGAGGGTGAGCGGGCCGTAGGGGCTGTCGATGACGGTGTGCTGCTTCATGGTGCGTCCTCAGACGGGCAGGAAGTTGATCGGATGGCTGTCGGTGGCCCACAGGTACTGCACGGCGTAGGCGCGCCAGGGCTGCCAGACCGCCGCGCGCGCGGTGAGGGCGGCGGGCGTCGCGGGCAGGCCGAGTCCGGCCGCCGCGCGCCGGACGCCGAGGTCGGTGGGGAGGAAGGCGTCGGGGTCGCCGAGAGCGCGCATGGCGATGACGTCGACCGTCCAAGGGCCGAAGCCGGGCAGCGCCAGCAGCCGGGCGCGGGTCTCCTGCCAGTCGCTCTCCACGCCCAGGTGGATGCCGCCGTCGGCCAGTTCGCGGACGAGGGTGGTGAACGTGGTGCGCCGGGTGCGGGGCATCGCCAGCGCCTCGGGGTCGAGCGCGGCCAGCGCCTCCGGGGCGGGGAAGAGGTGCGTGAGGCCGCCCTCGGGGTCGTCCACCGGTTCGCCGTGGGCGGTGACCAGGCGGGCCGCGTGGGTGCGGGCGGCGGCCGTGGAGACCTGCTGGCCGAGTACGGCCCGTACGGCGAACTCGGCCTCGTCCACCGTGCGCGGTACGCGTCTGCCGGGGGCCTTGTCGACCAGTGGGGCGAGGACGGGGTCGGTGCGCAGCTGGTCGTCGATGGCGACCGGGTCGGCGTCCAGGTCGAGCAGGCGGCGGCAGCGGCTGATGGCCACGGGCAGGTCGCGCAGGTCGGCGAGGGTGAGCCGGCAGGCCACGTGGTCCGGCCTCGGGGTAAGCGCGGCGACGCCGGGTCCGTGGGGCAGGCGCAGGGTCCGCCGGTACGCCCCGTCGCGCCATTCCTCGACGCCGGGGACGGCGGTGGCCGCGAGGTGGCCGAAGAGGTTGTCTGGGTTGAGGGGAGCGCGGAAGGGGAGACGCAGGGAGATGGTGCCGGGGGCGGCGGCTCGGGGCGAGCCGGGAGCGGCGGCTCGGCGTCGGGGGTCTGAGGTGGCGGGCCGGTCGGTGCCCGTGGGCCGGGGTGCGCGGGTGCGCAGTTCGCTGGGTGACAGGGCGAAGACCTCGCGCACCGTGTCGTTGAAGGAGCGGATGGAGGAGAAGCCGGCGGCGAAGGCGATCTCCGCCATCGGCAGGGCGGTGGTCTCGATCAGCAACCGGGCGGTCTGGGCGCGCTGCGCGCGGGCGAGCGCGAGGGGCCCGGCGCCGAGTTCGGCGAGGAGCTGGCGTTCGATCTGGCGGGTGCTGTAGCCGAGGCGCGCGGCGAGGCCGGGGACGCCGGCGCGGTCCACGAGGCCGTCGGCGATCAGGCGCATGGCGCGGGCCACGAGGTCGGCGCGGTGGTTCCACTCCGGGGAGCCGGGGCTGGTGTCGGGTCGGCAGCGCTTGCAGGCCCGGAACCCGGCCTGCTGGCAGGCGGCGGCGCTGGGGTGGAAGACCATGTTCTCCGGCTTGGGCGGCACCGCGGGGCAGCTCGGCCGACAGTAGATGCCGGTGGTCAGGACGGCGGTGAAGAACCAGCCGTCGAAGCGGGCGTCCTTGGACCGGACGGCGCGTACGCAGCGGTCCCGGTCGGTGTGCATCCCGTTCTGCATGCGTCCAGCATCGGGCACCGGCGGGGCCTCGGGCTGGCGGGAATCCGACATGGACGTGGTGTGCCCTGGAGTGCCGCGAATCGCCACGCCGTCGCGATCGGGCGGGCGCGGCGTCGTCAGGATCACAACGGGTCCGGCCGCCCGGGCGGCAACCGAGGCCCTCGTTTTCGCATCCTGCAACGTGCCGGGATTCGCGGCTGCCGCCGCCTGATCACCGGCTTCTCGGTATTTCGGACGGCGCCACCGGAGACGGTCGCCGCTAGGAGAGGGTGTCTGTGTGGCGCTGACCGGTACGACGTTCTTCTTCGTCCTCGTCGTCGCGACGTTCCTCGCGATGGTGGGCACGGTGGCGTTGTGGCCCAAGGTGGGCGGTCCCAGAGGCCTGCGCTGGCTGACGCACGGGGTGATGATCGCGGTGTGCCAGGTCACCGCCATCTCCGTGGTGGCGACGTGGATCAACAACAGCTACGGGCTGTACGCCTCCTGGGCCGACCTGCTGGGCACGACGAGTTCGGCCAACGCGGACGCGATGCCCGGGCCGCCGGCGAGTCGCGCGCAGTTCAACCACAGCACGCGCGAGGGTGTGCTGGACACGTACTTCCGCGGCGGCCGCTCCGCGCTGTCGGGGCAGGTGCTGGTGTGGACGCCGCCCCAGTACGACGAGCCCGCCTACCGCAAGAAGCGGTTCCCGGTGCTGATCCTGATGCACGGCGTCCCCGGCTCGCCGCAGTCCTGGGTGGAGCACGGGGGGATGCCCGGGGACTTCGAGCAGCTGATGAAGCAGCGCAAAGTCCACCCCTTCATCCTGGCGATGCCGGTGATCGACCCGGGCAGCGTGGACACCGACTGCAGCGACCTGCCCGACCGCAAGGTCGCCACCTGGCTGGCGTACGACGTGCCTGATCTGCTCAAGCACAAGTTCCGCACACTGAGCGGGCACTCCGGCTGGGGTGTGATGGGGTACTCGACCGGCGGCTACTGCGCGGCCAAACTGCCCCTGCAGTATCCGAAGATCTTCGGCGCGGGCGCCGCCATCGACCCCGACCCGCTGACGGGTGACACCTCCGTCCTGCCCGACCCCGAGCTGCGCGCGGCCAACACCCCGACCAAGCTCGTCGCCGGATCCAAGGCGCGGGTGAGCCTGTTCCTCGCCACCTCCCGTCAGGACCGGGTCAGTCCGCCCGCGTCCATCGAGAAGTTCCTCGCGGCCTCGGCGACGTCCTCCGTCCAGGTGCGCACCCAGTTGCTGCCCAGCGGCGGCCACAACTACCAGACCTTCGCGGCCTCGTACCCGATGGCCTTCCACTGGCTCGGCGCCTGGCTGTCGGCACCGAAGTAGCCGCGCGTGGTCGATGCGGGGCCGTGACGCACCTGGCGCACCGGTCCGAGGGGGGCGGGGGCAACGCCGGTCCGGTACCGCGCCGGCTGCTGGTGCCCGGGGCGCGGATCGCCGCGCCCGGCGCGCCGGGCAGCGAGCCGGTGATCCGCGTCAGCCGAGTCGCCGGGCGAACACGTCGTACGCCCGGTCGTCGAAGAGCACGAATCCGACCTCCTCGACGGCCGTCGGCGTCTTCCGCACCGTCTCGACGGCGATGCGGGCCGCGTCGTCGACGGGCCATCTGTACGCACCGGTGGAGATCGCCGGGAAGGCGACCGTGCGGGCGCCGAGTTCGTCGGCGACCCGCAGCGACTCGCGGTAGCAGGAGGCCAGCAGCACCGAGCGGTCCTCGCTCGCCGACCAGACCGGGCCTACCGTGTGGATCACCCAGCGGGCGTCCAGTTCGCCGGCCGTCGTGGCGACCGCCTGGCCCGTGGGCAGGCCCTTGC
This sequence comes from Streptomyces sp. NPDC093260, assembly GCF_040683715.1. Taxonomy (NCBI): domain Bacteria; kingdom Bacillati; phylum Actinomycetota; class Actinomycetes; order Kitasatosporales; family Streptomycetaceae; genus Streptomyces; species Streptomyces sp. NPDC093260. The sequence continues at coordinate 438,368 of NZ_JBFBEK010000001.1, read as the reverse complement.
CGTAGCGCGAGGCCCGCAGGGCGCGACACTCCTCCAGGACGGCGGGGCCGCCCCGGCGGTGGATCGCGCCGTCCACTCCTCCCCCGCCGAGCAGGGAGGAGTTGGCGGCGTTGACGAGGGCGTCGGCCCGCTGGCGGGTGATGTCGCCCTGGACGAGGGTGATCGTGGTGCTCATGTCTGCCTCAGTCTCCGCCAGACGGCCTTGGCCGCGTTGTGCCCCGACATGCCGTGCACGCCCGGGCCCGGCGGGGTGGCCGAGGAGCAGATGAACACGGCCGGGTGCCGGGTGTGGTACGGGAACAGGGTCGGCCTGGGGCGCAGCAGGAGACGCAGTCCGGCGACCGAGCCGGTGGCGATGTCGCCGCCGACGTAGTTGGCGTCGCGGGCGGCGAGTTCGGGCGGGCCCGCGGTCGCGCGGGCGAGGACGCGGTCGCGGAAGCCGGGGGCGTAGCGCTCCAGTTGGCGTTCGATGGCGTCGGTGAGGTCGCCGGTCCAGCCGTTGGGCACGTGGCCGTACACCCAGAAGACGTGCCGGCCGGCCGGGGCGCGGCTGGGGTCCACGACGCTGGGCTGGACCGTGATGAGGAAGGGCCTCTCGGGTGCGCGGCCCTCGCGGGCGGCGGCGTTGAGCGCGGCGCCGATCTCCGCGCTGTCCGCGCCGATCTGCACGGTGCCGGCGACGCGGGGCGCCTCGGCGGTCCACGGGACGGGGCCGTCCAGCGCGTAGTCGATCTTGAAGACGCCGGGTCCGTAGCGGTAGCCCTCGTAGTACCGGCCGAGTCCGGCGATGCGGGCCAGGGCGGTGGGCGAGGTGTCGAAGACGTACGCGCGGGCGGGCGGCAGGTCGTCCAGTCGCTTGACCTCGTAGTCGGTGTGGATCGCGCCGCCCAGTTCGGTCAGGTACCCGGCGAGGGCGTCGGAGATCGCCTGGGAACCGCCGCGGGCCAGCGGCCAGCCGCGGGCGTGCGCGGCCAGCGCGAAGACCAGACCGATGGCGCCGGTGGCGACGCCGTTCAGCGGGGACATGACGTGGGCGACCAGACCGGCTAGGAGGGTCTTGGCCCGCTCGTCGTGGAAGCGGCGCATCAGCCAGGTGGCGGGCGGGAGGCCGACGAGGCCGAAGCGGGCGAGGGTGACGGGGTCGCGCGGCAGCGCGGTGAGCGGCAGCGACATGAAGTCGCGGGCCAGGGTGTCCCAGCGGGGCAGGAACGGCTCGACCAGCCTGCGGTACGCGCCCGCGTCGCGCGGTCCGAAGGAGGCCGCCGTCTCGGCGACGGAGCGGGCCAGGACGGCCGCGGTGCCGTCCGGGAAGGGGTGCGCCATGGGCAGCTCGGGGTGGAGCCAGCGCAGGCCGTGGCGCTCCAGGGGCAGGGCGCGGAAGGCGGGCGAGTTGACGCCGAGGGGGTGGGCGGCGGAGCACGGGTCGTGGCGGAAGCCGGGCAGGGTGAGTTCCTCGGTGCGGGCGCCGCCGCCGACGGTGGCACGGGCCTCGAAAACGGCCACGGAGAAGCCGCGCCGGGCCAGCTCCACGGCCGCGGTCAGCCCGTTCGGCCCCGCACCCACCACGACCGCATCGAGCATCGACGCCACCTTGGGACCCCTTCGTCAGCCGATGGCCACTGCCGCTCAGGATATGCCGCCGGACTGACACGGGAGGACCCGGTCCCGGGGCGGTGGAGGGCGGTCGGGGCCGACCGGCCGCCGGGTGGGCGGGCAGATCCGGTGCCGGGCAGCGGCCTGGCGGGGGCCGCCGCCTCCCCGCGGCGCGCGGCGGCCGCGCCGTGGGGGGGTCCTCACCCCGCGCCGTGGGGGGTCCTCACCCCGCCGCCGGGACCCGCGGCTCCCCCGCCGGTTCCGTCAGGAGGGCGGCGACGCGGCGGGCCGTCCGCTCGTCGCGGGCCGCTGTGAACGGGAGGGCGTTGCCCCCGGTGATGCGGAACGGTGCACCGGTGCGGGTCAGGTGGGCGCCGCCCGCCTCCTCGACCAGCAGCAGACCCGCCGCGTGGTCCCAGGCCGCCTCCCAGCTGAAGGCGGTGGCGTCCAGCTCGCCCCGGGCGACCGCCAGGTACTCCAGGCCGGCCGAGCCGCAGGCGCGGGGTGCGACGCCGTCCCGGTACAGGCCGAGCAGGCTGCGCTTCTGTTCGTCGGTGGTGTAGTCCGGGTGCGAGTGGGCCACGCGCAGGGCCCGGTCGGCGTCCGGCGTGCCCGAGCGCAGCGGCTGCCCGCCGAGGAGGGCGCCCCGGCCGCGTACGGCGGTGGCGATCAGGTCGAGCGCGGGGGCGTAGGTCCACGAGCCCAGCAGGACCCCGCCGCGGGCGAGGGCGACCAGCGTGCAGAAGCCGGGGTCGCCGTGCACGAACTGCCGGGTGCCGTCCACGGGGTCCACGATCCAGACCGGGGCGTCGCCGCGCAGCGCGTCGTAGACCGCCGGGTCGGCGTGCACCGCCTCCTCGCCGACCACGACGGAGCCGGGCAGCAGCGCGCCGAGCCTGTCGGTGAGGTACCGCTCGGCGAGCCGGTCGGCGTCCGTCACCAGGTCGTGCGGGCCGGACTTCTGGTCGATCTCGTGCTCGGCCAGGCGGCGGAAGCGGGGCATGATCTCGGCCGCGGCGGCCGTGCGGACCGCCTCCTCCACGTCGGCCGAGTGGCGCACGAGAAACTCTTCGATGGTTTCCGTCTCTTCGATCATGCCTCCATGAGAGCACGGGCTTGTGACAACGCCCGCCTCCTGGGTGCACGCCCGATGGAATCGGCGTGAACACCCGGCGTCGCCGGGGACGGGCGCGGGCGGGCGCACGCCCCGGCTCCCCGGAACGCCGCGGGCGCCTCCTCGACGCGCTGCGGCGCCTCTCCCCCCGGCGGCGCAGCGCAGAACGGGGCGCGCGGCCCGGTCCCCGCCTCAGCGGCCGACCGCGTACCCCTGCATGCCGCGCGGGTTCGCCGCCGCCGACAGGACGCCGGTCTCCGGGTCCCGGGCGACCGCGCACAGCCGGCCCTCGGACCACGGGCCGCCGACGGTCACGTCATGGCCGCGGCGGCGCAGTCCGGCGACGGTCGCCGGTGCTGTGCGGGACTCGACGGTGACGCTGCCGGGCCGCATCCCGCGCGGGAAGAACGACCCGACCAGGCCGTCCTGGTGCCAGTTCGGGGCGTCCACGGCGCCCTGGAGGTCGAGGCCGCCGCGGACGGCGGGACGCAGGGCGAGCGCCAGGAAGAAGTGCAGTTGCCACTGGTCCTGCTGGTCGCCGCCGGGGGTGCCGAACGCGAGGACGGGCTCACCGCCGCGCAGGGCGATCGACGGGCTGAGAGTGGTGCGCGGACGGCGGCCGGGCGTCAGCGAGTTGGGCAGGCCCTCCTCCAGCCAGGTCATCTGCAGCCGGGTGCCGAGCGGGAAGCCGAGTTCGGGCACGACGGGATTGGACTGGAGCCAGCCCCCGCTGGGTGTGGCGGCGACCAGGTTGCCCCAGCGGTCGACCACGTCGAGGTGGCAGGTGTCGCCGCGGGTGTGACCGTCACCGGTGACGACGGGCTCACCCGGCACCGGGGAGGTGGGCGGCTTGGCGACGGTGGGCTCGCCCGCGCCCGGGAGCCCGTGCTCCGCCGCGCGCGTGGCGGCCCGGCGGGCGTGCGCGCCGAGCCGTGGGACGCGTCCGCCGGGGCTGCCCGGCCGCAGCTCCGACGAGGCCTGTTCGCCGACGAGTCGGCGGCGGCCGGCGTTGTACTCGGCCGACAGCAGGTCGGCCAGCGGCACTTCGGCGGCGTCGCCGTACCAGGCCTCCCGGTCGGCCATGGCCAGTTTGCATCCCTCGATCAGCAGATGGAGGCAGTCGGCCGATCCGTACTCGGGCAACTCCTCGGGCAGCAAGGCGAGTTGCTGGAGCAGGACGGGGCCCTGGCTCCAGGGGCGCGGCTTGCACACGGTCCAGCCGTTCCAGTCGTACGTCGCGGGCGTCTCGTAACCCGCGGACCAGGCGGCGAGGTCAGCGGCGGTGAGGGTGCCGGTGTGATGCCGGCCGCTGGTGTCCAGGGTGGGCCGCCCCGCCTGGCGGATCAGGGCCTCGGCGACGAAGCCGGTGCGCCACACCTCGCGCGCGGCGTCGATCCGCGCCTCCCGGCCGCCCGCGCCGGCGGTCTCCGCGAGCAGCCGTCTCCAGGTGGCGGCGAGCGCGGGGTTGCGCAGCAGCCGGCCGGGCTCGGGGGCGCGCCCGCCGGGCAGGTAGACCTCGGCGGACGAGGTCCACTCGGTCTCGAACAGTTCCCGTACGGTCTCGACGGCCGCGCCCACGCCTTCGACGGGCGGGTGACCGTGTTCGGCGTAGCCGACGGCGTACTTCAGGACCTCGTCCAGGGGCTTGGTGCCGTGGTCGCGCAGGAGGAGGAGCCAGGCGTCGAAGGCGCCGGGGACGGCGGCGGCCAGCGGTCCGGTGCCGGGCACGAGGTCCAGGCCGAGCCCCTGGTAGTGGGCGACGGTCGCCCCGGCGGGCGCCACGCCCTGTCCGCACAGCACCCGCACCTCGCCGCCGGCCGGGGCGAGCAGGATCGGCGCCTCGCCCGCCGGCCCGTTGAGGTGCGGCTCGACCACGTGCAGCACGAAGGCGCCGGCCACGGCGGCGTCGTAGGCGTTGCCGCCGTCCTCCAGTACGGCCATCGCCGACTGGGAGGCGAGCCAGTGGGTGGAGGACACCATGCCGAAGGCGCCTTGGAGGGTGGGGCGGGTGGTGAACTGCATCTGTCACCTCGGGGTTCGCGTGTCGTGGCCGCGGCCGGGTGTCCGCGTGTCCGTCCCGGTGCGCACCTACCTACCCAGGTGCGGTGCGGGAACGCGGCGCGCCGGGCGGCGGGAACACCCGGGCCGCCCCGGGCGTTGTGCGCTGCGGTGGAAACGGAGGCTCTGGCAGTGCACGGTGAGTACAAGGTGCCCGGCGGCAAGCTCGTCGTCGTGGACGTGGCGGTCGAGGACGGCGTGCTGCGGCACGTGCGCGTGGCGGGAGACTTCTTCCTGGAGCCGGACGAGGCGCTGGAGGCGGTGAACGCCGCGCTGGAAGGCGCCCCGGCGGACACGGACGCCGCCGCTCTCGCCGCCCGGATCGACGCGGCGCTGCCCGTCGGCACGGTGATGTACGGGCTGACCTGCGAGGGCGTGGCGATCGCGGTGCGCCGCGCGCTGGCGCACGCCACCGACTGGACCGACTACGACTGGCAGCTGATCCACGACGACCCCCAGTCCCCCGCCCTGCACATGGCGCTGGACGAGGTGCTGACGGCGGAGGTGGCCGCGGGTCTGCGGCCGCCGACCCTGCGGGTGTGGGAGTGGGCCTCCCCCGCGGTGATCATCGGAAGCTTCCAGTCGCTGCGCAACGAGGTGGACGCCGAGGGCGCCGCCCGGCACGGCGTGGAGGTGGTGCGCCGGATCTCCGGCGGCGGCGCGATGTTCGTCGAGCCGGGCAACACGATCACGTACTCGCTGTCGGTGCCCGAGTCACTGGTGCAGGGCCTGTCCTTCCAGGACAGTTACGCCTACCTCGACGACTGGGTGCTCGGCGCGCTCGGCGACATGGGCATCCGGGCCTGGTACCAGCCGCTCAACGACATCGCCACCGACCAGGGCAAGATCGCGGGGGCCGCGCAGAAGCGGATCGTGGGCCCGGCGGGGCGGCCCGGCGCGGTGCTGCACCACGTGACCATGTCGTACGACATCGACGCGGACAAGATGGTCGAGGTGCTGCGGATCGGGCGGGAGAAGCTGTCCGACAAGGGCACCGGGAGCGCCAAGAAGCGGGTGGACCCGTTGCGCCGGCAGACCGGGCTGCCCCGGGAGGCCGTCATCGAGCGGATGATCGACTCCTTCCGGGGGCGCTACGGCCTGTCGGACGGCAAGGTCACCGACGGGGAGCTGGTGCGTGCCCACGAGCTGGCCCGGACGAAGTTCGCCTCAGCCGAGTGGACGGCGCGGGTGCCGTAGCGGGCCTTGTGCGGCAGCGGTGCCGGGGTCGTGGTGGTGCCGGGCCTGGGCGGTCCGGTGGGCGGATGGCGTGAGGCCCCGGGCGGCGCGCGGACCGGGTCCGCCGGCCGGACACAGGGGGACGAACTTCGCTTCGGCGGCGGGGCCGCGTGATCGTCCGGGTACGGAGCGAGTTGGCACTTCCGCCCCACAGGTACTCGTGTGACACTGGCGTCCACCGTCCACAGTGTGGACGCCCTCCGCTTCGTCCGTCCCCACACGAGAAGTGCGCCGTGCGTGAATTCCCCCTGCCGCTCGCGCTCACCGCGCGGCTCAGCCCGGTCCTCGTCCTCGCCTGCACGGGGTGGGCGCTGACGTCCGGGCCGTTCGCGGCGTCGCCGGCCGACGACGGGCGGGCCGCCGCGCAGAAGACCCCGACGGCCGACGCCTCGGCGCCGGCCGGCCCCGGCGGCGCGCCGTCGGCGAGCGCGGCGGCCCCGGTCTACACGTCCGCGCCGCAGCCGTGCGCGGCCGTCGCCGCCAGGACCCTCTCCTCCCTGGTGCCGGGGGCGAAGTCGGCGGGCAAGGAGATCCCGTCGACCGACGAGCGGGTGCGCCGCACCTGCTCGTGGAACGCGCTCAAGGGCTACGACTACCGCTGGCTCGACGTGTCCTTCGAGATCATGCGGACCACGGACGCGGCGCGCACCTCCTACCGGCAGCGCACCGCCGAGAAAAGCGGCGGCGGGGCGGTCCCCGGGCTCGGCGACGAGGCGTACTCGGTGGTGAACCTGACCACCGAGGACAAGCAGCAGACCCGGGAGGGCGTGGTGCTGGCGCGCGTCGCCAACGCGCTGGTGGTGGTCACGTACAACGGCAGCGACTTCGAGACGAAGAAGGCGCCGGACACCGACGAGATCAACAAGGGCGCCATCAAGGCCGCCAAGGAGGCCGTGGCCGCGCTGGGGCAGGCCCAGGGCTGAGGTCCGGTACGGGACCCGCGTCGGCCGTGCGGCCCTGCCCGGGGCTCGGCCGCGCCGCCCCGTCCCGTCCCCGGGCGGGACGCGCGGGGAGGTGGTGGCCCGTCGTCCTGCGGGCCACCACCTCCTCCGGCCGCGCTGTGCCGAGTCCGCCGGTCAGACCGTTGCCTGGCCGCGCTCCCGCCCGGCGGCGAGCGTGAGCACCAGATACAGCACCAGCGAGGTACCGAGCCCCACCGCCCAGCCGTAGTCCGCGAGCGGCTTGAGGGCGGGGATCGGGCGGCCGGCGATCAGCGGATGGAAGTCCGCGCCGCCGATGGCGAGGACACCGCCCACCGCGAACGCCACGACCGCCCGCCAGTTCCAGCCGCCCGCGTACCAGTAACGCCCGCCGGCCCGGTACAGGTCGGCCAGGTCGAGCCGGGTGCGCCGCACGATCCAGTAGTCCGCGACGAGGATGCCGGCCACCGTGCCGAGCAGCCCGCCGACCAGGCCGAGCCAGGTGAAGATGTAGCCCTGCGGGTCGGAGTAGAGCTTCCACGGGCAGATCACCACGGCGAGCACGGCGGTGATCAGCGCGCCGGAGCGGAAACTCACCTTGCGCGGGGCGATGTTGGAGAAGTCGAACGCCGGGGAGACCAGGTTGGCGGCGATGTTCACCGACAGGGTCGCCACCAGCACGGTCACCAGCGCGTACAGCAGCCCGGCGACGTTGTCCGTCTTCGCCGCCAACTGCACCGGGTCCCACACGGGTTGGCCGTACACGGCCTGGGAGCCGGAGGTGACCAGCACCGACAGGAACGCGAACAGGGTCATCGTGGTGGGCAGGCCGAGCGCCTGGCCCCGGGTCTGCGCGCGCTGGCTGCGGCCGTAGCGGGTGAAGTCGGGGATGTTCAGCGAGAGGGTGGACCAGAAGCCGATCATGCCCATCAGGGAGGGCGCGAACAGCTTCCAGAAGTCCGTTCCCCAGCCCAGCCTGGACGGCTGGTCGAAGAGCGGGCCGAGGCCGCCGGCCTTGTGGCTCATCCAGCCCAGCATCACGATCGCGCCGACGATCACGAACGGCGCCGCCCAGTTCTCGAACCGGCGGATGGTCTCCATGCCCCGGTAGATGACGGCCACCTGGATCACCCAGAAGACCGCGAACGACAGCCACATCGTCCAGGCGTACCCACCCACCTCGCCGGCCTTCGACCAGCTGTCGCCGATCAGCTTCCCGGCCAGGAAGTAGATCGCCTCGCCGCCGATCCAGGTCTGGATGCCGAACCAGCCGCATGCCACCAACGCCCGCACGACGGCGGGGAGGTTGGCCCCGCGCACCCCGAAGGAGGCGCGGGCGAAGACGGGGAAGGGGATGCCGTACTTCGGCCCGGCGTGCCCGGTGAGCAGCATCGGGACGAGCACGATCAGATTGGCCAGGGCGATGGTGAACACCGCCTGCTTCCAGTCCATGCCGACGGCGATCAGCCCGGAGGCCAGGGTCCAGGAGGCCGTGTTGTGGGCCATGCCGACCCACAGCGCGGAGAAGTTGTACGTCGTCCAGGTGCGGCCGGCGACGGGGACCGGTAGCAGGTCCCCGTTGGCGTAGGGGCCGCTGGGCGGCTCGGTGCCCGGGGCGATCTCCACCCGCCCGTCGGCAAGGGTGACCTGGGCGGACGGCGGTATGCCCGGGGGTGCGGTGTCGGTCATGGGCAGCCCAATCGGATCGGGACCGGTGGTTCAGGGGTTGACGACGGGAATGACCTCGCGGCCGTACGCGTCGATCACTGCTTCGCGCGCGTCGTGCATGGCGTACACGGCGAACTGGTCCACACCCAGCTCGCGCAGCGCGGTCAGCTTCTCGATGTGCGCCTCGACCGGTCCGATCAGGCAGAACCGGTCGACGATCTCGTCGGGCACGAACTGGGTGTCCGGGTTGCCGCTGCGCCCGTGATGGGCGTAGTCGTAGCCCTGGCGGGCCTTGATGTACTCGGTCAGCTCGTCGGGCACGGCGGCCGAGTGCTCGCCGTAGCGGGCGACCAGGTCGGCGACGTGATTGCCGACCATCCCGCCGAACCAGCGGCACTGCTCGCGGGCGTGGGCGAGCGCCTCGGGCGAGTCGTCGGCGGTGACGTAGGCGGGCGCGGCGACGCAGACCGTCACCTCGGCCGGGTCCCGTCCGGCCTGCGCGGCGGCGTCCTTGACCGCCTTGACCATGTACTCGGTGAGGTAGAGGTCGGCGAGCTGGAGGATGAACCCGTCGGCCTCCTCGCCGGTCATCTTCAGCGCCTTGGGCCCGTACGCGGCCATCCAGACGGGGAGTTCGGCACCCGGCCGCACCCAGGGGAACTTCACCACGGTGCCGCCGCCGAGGTCGGCCTCCTCGCCCCGGCCGAGGGCCCGGATGACTTTCATGGCCTCGCTGATCCGGGCGAGCGTGTTGGGTTTGCGGCCGGCCACGCGCATGGCGGAGTCGCCGCGGCCGATGCCGCACACGGTGCGGTTGCCGAACATGTCGTTCAGGGTGGCGAAGGTGGAGGCGGTGACCTCCCAGGTGCGGGTGCCCGGATTGGTGACCATCGGCCCGACCGTCAGGTGCTCGGTCCGCGCGAGGATCTGGCTGTGGATGACGAACGGTTCCTGCCACAGCACGGCGGAGTCGAAGGTCCAGCCGTAGCGGAAGCCGTTGCGTTCGGCGCGCTGCATCAGCTCGACGACGCGCGAGGCCGGCGGGTCGGTCTGGAGGACGAGTCCGAAGTCCATGGGCGGCGCTCCTAGTCGAGGTACTGGCAGGTGGCGCGGGGGGTGTAGACGCCGTGGCCGGCGCGTCCGGTGTACTCCCGCTCGGTGATGACGGCCTCGCCGCGCGAGAGCACGGTCTCCACCCGGCCGGTGATGCGCCGGCCCTCGTACGCCGAGTAGTCGACGTTCATGTGGTGGGTCTCGGCAGAGAGGACCTGCTCGGCGTGCGGGTCGTAGATCACCACGTCGGCGTCGGCGCCGGGGGCGATGGTGCCCTTCTTCGGGTAGAGGCCGAACATCCGGGCCGGGGTGGCGCAGGCGATCTCGATCCAGCGTCGGCGCGAGATGTGGCCGTCCACGACGGCCTGGTGCAGCAGGTCCATACGGTTCTCCACCCCCGGCAGCCCGTTGGGGATCTTGGAGAAGTCGCCGCGGCCCAGCTCCTTCTGGCCGCTGAAGCAGAAGGGGCAGTGGTCGGTGGAGACCACCTGGAGGTCATTGGTCCTCAGGCCCTGCCACAGGGCCGCCTGGTGGTCCTGTGGGCGCAGGGGGGTGCTGCACACGTATTTCGCGCCCTCGAAGCCGGGCTCGGCGAGGTTGTCGGTGGACAGGAAGAGGTACTGCGGACAGGTCTCGCCGAAGACGGGCAGCCCGTCGTCGCGTGCCCGGGCCAGTTCGGCGACCGCCTCGCGGGCCGAGACGTGCACCACGTACAGCGGCGCGCCCGCCACCTGCGCGAGCCGGATCGCCCGGTGGGTGGCCTCGGCCTCCAGCAGGGCCTTGCGGACCTCGCCGTGGTAGCGCGGATCGGTCTCGCCCCGGGCGAGGGCCTGCTCGACCAGGACGTCGATGGCGATGCCGTTCTCGGCGTGCATCATGATCAGCCCGCCGTTGCCGGCGGCCTGCTGCATGGCGCGCAGGATCTGCCCGTCGTCGGAGTAGAACACACCCGGGTACGCCATGAACTGCTTGAAGGAGGTCACCCCCTCCTCCACCAGGAGGTCCATCTCCTTCAGCGTCTCCTCGGTGACATCGGAGACGATCATGTGGAAGCCGTAGTCGACGGCGCAGTTGCCCTCGGCCTTGGCGTGCCAGGCGTCCAGGCCCTCGCGCAGGGCCCCGCCCCTGGACTGGATGGCGAAGTCCACGATGGTGGTCGTGCCGCCCCAGGCGGCGGCGCGGGTGCCGGTCTCGAAGGTGTCGGAGGCGTAGGTGCCGCCGAACGGCATCTCCATGTGGGTGTGTCCGTCCACGCCGCCCGGGATCACGTATTTCCCGGTGGCGTCGATGGTGTGCTCGGCGGTGAAGGCATCGGCGGCGGGGGTGCCGGTGGCGGCGAGGGCGGCGATGCGGCCGTCCTCGATGAGGACGTCGGCGTGGATCTCGTCGGATGCGGTGATGACGAGACCGCCGCGGATGGCTGTACGGCGGCTCATGGGGACCTCTCGTTCGTCGTCGGCTGCGGGATGTCGGTGGCCGGGGTTCCGTTACGGCGCGGTCAGCGGGCCGTAGGTGCCCGGGGCCCGGTCGCGGTAGAACTGCCAGCGGTCGCGGACCTCGCGGAGCTTGGCGAGGTCCAGGTCGCGGACGACCAGTTCGCTCTCCTTGTCGCTGGCGACCTCGCCGACGAACTGGGCCTCCGGGTCCACGAAGTACGACGTGCCGTAGAAGTCGTTGTCGCCGAGGTCCTCGACGCCGACACGGTTGATCGCGCCGACGAAGTACTCGTTGGCGGCGGCCGCGGCCGGCTGCTCCAGCTGCCACAGGTAGCCGGACAGGCCCCGGCTGGTGGCCGACGGGTTGAAGACGATCTCGGCGCCGGCCAGGCCCAGCGCCCGCCAGCCCTCGGGGAAGTGGCGGTCGTAGCAGATGTAGACGCCGACCCTGCCGACCGCGGTGTCGAAGACGGGCCAGCCGCTGTTGCCGGGACGGAAGTAGAACTTCTCCCAGAAACCCCGCACTTGGGGGATGTGGGTCTTGCGGTACTTGCCGAGGTAGCTGCCGTCGGCGTCGATGACGGCGGCGGTGTTGTAGAGGACGCCGGGCTGCTCCTCCTCGTACATCGGCAGCACGAGGACGATCCCCAGTTCGCGGGCGAGGGCCTGGAAGCGCCGGGTGACCGGGCCCTCGGGGATCTGCTCGGCGTACTCGTAGAAGGCGGGGTCCTGCACCTGGCAGAAGTAGGGGCCGTAGAACAGCTCCTGGAAGCAGAGGACTTGGGCGCCCTGGGCGGCTGCGTCGCGGACCGCCTGCTCATGGCGGCGGATCATGGACTCCTTGTCGCCGGTCCAGGCGGTCTGGAAGACGGCGGCTCGGATCACTCGGCTCATCGGGACCTCCGCTGCTCGATCGGTGTGCGGTGAGCGTAGGGAAGGCGTGCGGGCCGCTTCGAGGTGCACGGTGTCACGTCCGCCGGGGTGCGGCGTGTCACCGTGTCACTGCGGCCCCGTCCCCTGTGTCACCGGTGTTTCGCCAGGTGGTCGCGGGTTTCACTGCTGTTGCGCGTCGTGCGCGAGGAGGGCTATGTGCACGGAGGCGGCCTGTTCGAAGTCGTCGAGGTCCACGTTGAGGCGGCCCTGTATGGCCTCCAGGCGGCGGTAGAGCGCGGGCCGGGAGACATGGTGGAGCTGGGCGGTGCGGGACTTGTTGCGGCCGGTGGCGAGATACGTGCGCAGGACGTCCAGCAGGTCCTGTCCGGCGTCGCACAGCAGCCCGTCCAGCTCCCGCTCGGCGAAGGACTGCACATGCGGGTTCTCCCGCAGCAGCCGGATCAGCCCGCGCAGATGGACGTCCCTGAGGCGGACCACGGGCGGCAGGTCGAGGGCGGCGGCGGAGCCGGCGACGGCGTCGGCGACGTGCCTCGCCTCGCGCAGCCCGGCGGGCACGTCGTCCCAGCAGGTGCGGGCGTCCGCGGCGGCGACGACCGTCCCGGCCGCTCCGGGCGCCTCGCGCAGCCGGACGGCGAAGTGCTCGGCGAGGGCGTCGGCGTCCTGGTCGCGGGCGAGGCTGAGCAGGACGGCGGTGACGCCCTCGGCGAGTTCGGCGACCAGTCCGGTCAGTCCCAGCAGGCGCAACAGCCGGTCCACTGCGGCCGGGTCCGCGTCGTGGACGACCAGCGGCACGAACGCCCGCCGGTTGACCGGGAGTCCGGCGGCCCGCGCCCTGGGCAGCAGCTGCCGGGCCGGTACGGCGCCGCCGGCGAGGTCGGTGAGCAGGCTCTGCGCCGACTGCTCCTCCCAGGTGCGGCCGGCGACGCCGCCGAGCATGCGGTGCAGGACGAGGGCCTCGGCGGCGCGGTCGGCGAGCAGCCGTCCGGTGGCGGTGTCGCCGCGGTGGCCGCACAGCACGAGCCGGCCCCACCGCTCGCCGCGTCCGCCGAGTTCGGCTCGGATCCAGCCGTCGCCCTCGCTGCCCCCGGCCTGCCGGGCGATGCGCTCCCAGTCGCGCAGCACGTCCTCCACCGCCGACCGCTCCCCCGCCGTGGCGAGGACGCGGTGGGCGAGGTTGGTGACGACGACGGGACAGGCGGTGTGCTGGGTGACCTCGTCCAGCAGCGCCTGCAGCGGGGCGCCCGCGGTGATGAGGGCGGTGAGCGCGGTGCGCACGGCCTCCGACAGGCTGACGGCGGCGTACTTGCGGCGCACCAGCCGGGACTGCACCTCCTCGGTCAACTCCGCGAAGGGGAACGGCCGGTGCAGCACCACCAGGGGCAGTCCGCAGCGTTCGGCGGCCCGGCGCATCACCTCCGGCGGGGTGGGGAAGGCCCGGCCGAGGCCGAGGACGACTGCGGCGGCCTCCGCCCGGTGCAGGGAGCGGATGTACTCGGCCTGCTTCTCCTCGTCGCCGGCGAGCAGCACCCCGGTGGTGAGCACCATCTCGCCGCCGCTGAGCATCACGCCGACGTCGGCCGCCTCGGCGACGTGCACCCAGCGCACCGGCTGGTCGAGCCGGCCGGCGCCGGCCACCACCTCGGGTTCGCCGGCGAGCACCCGTTCCAGGGCGAGCACCTGCCGTACGGACAGGGCGGGTTCGGGCAGGCCGGGGACGGCGGCGGGCGATTGCGGGGCGGTCAGGGGGCGGTCCGAGGAGATGGTCATGGCGACGTTCCCCTTTTGCTCGGTACTCGTTCTGCTCGGTACTCGGTGCTCTCGGTGCCTTCGGTACTGCCGGTACGCGGTACTCCTTCGTCAGGTGCTGCCGGTACGCGTGGCCCGGTGCTTCCGGTTCTCGGCGCGGGGCGCCTCAGTACGCGGCGCGCAGCGCGCTCTCCAGGATCGCGGCGCCCTCCTCGGCCTCCGCCACGGTCAGGGAGAGCGGCGGGGCGATGCGCAGGGCGCTGGTGTCGTGGCCGCCGCCCTTGCCGATGAGCAGGCCGCCTTCGCGAGCCGCCTCAAGCACGGCGGCGGCCGCCCGCGGATCGGCCTCGTCCGTGCCCGGCCGGGCGAGTTCCACGCCGATCATCAGTCCGCGCCCGCGCACCTCGCGGACGCCGGGCAGGCCGGCGGCGACGGCGCGGAGGCGTTCGATGAGCAGGCCGCCGACCCGACGGGCGTTGCCCTGGAGGTCGTGCTCCAGGAGGTGGTTGAGGTTGGCGAGGCCGGCCGCCATGGTGATCTGGGTGCCGCCGAAGGTGGAGATGCTGTTGGCGTCCAGGCAGTTCATGATCTCGCCGCGGGCGACGACGCCGCCGATGGACATGCCGTTGCCGATGCCCTTGGCGAAGGTGAGGATGTCGGGCGGGCCACTGCGGCCGTGCGCCTGCCAGCCCCAGAAGTGCTCTCCGGTGCGGCCCCAGCCGGTCTGCACCTCGTCGGCGATCCACAGGATGCCGTGCTCGCGCAGCACCTCGCGGAAGGCGGCGTACAGGCCGTCGGGCGGGGAGGTGAACCCGCCGACGCCCTGGACGGGTTCGGCGATGAGCGCGGCGGGCGGACGGGTGTGGCCGAGGAGGTCCTTCAGGTCCTCGACGCAGGCGGCGATGAAGGCCTCGTCGTCGAGGTGGGCGAACGGGCCACGGGTGCGGACGCCGCCGTGGACGTAGAGGGTCTGGAGCGGGGAGAGCGAACTCGGGGACCAGGAGCGGTTGCCGGTGACGCCGACCGTGCTGAAGGAACGGCCGTGGTAGCTGTTGCGCATGGCCAGCACGGTGTTGCTGCGCCGGTACGTCGTCGCCAGCAGCAGGGCGGTGTCGTTGGCCTCGGTGCCGGAGGTGGTGAAGAACACCCGGGCGTCCGGGATGCCGCTCAACTGCGCGATTCGCTCGGCGAGTTCCACCATCGGCCGGTTGAGGTAGAGGGTGGAGGAGTGGAGGATGCGGCCGGCCTGCTCGCTGACCGCCTTGGTGACCTCGGGCAGCGCGTGGGCGGTCATGGTGGTGAGGATGCCGCCGAAGAAGTCGAGGTAGCGCCGGCCCGTGCTGTCCCAGACGTGGCGGCCCTCGCCGTGCGTGATCTCGATCGGGTCCTCGTAGTAGAGCGCGAGCCAGTCGGGCAGGACGGCCCGGTGGCGGTCGTAGAGGTCGTTCACGGCTGCACCAGCCCTTCGTAGGCGTCGGGACGGCGGTCGCGGTAGAAGGCCCACTGCTGCCGCACCGCCTCGATGAGGTCGAAGTCGAGGTCGCGGACGAGGAGTTCCTCGGCGGTGTCGCTCGCGGTGCCGCCGACGAACCGGCCGCGGGGGTCGGCGAAGTAGCTCGTCCCGTAGAAGTCGTCGTCGCCGTACTCCTCCTGGCCGACCCGGTTGATCGCGGCGACGAAGTAGGCGTTGGCGACGGCCGCGGCCGGCTGCTCCAGCCGCCACAGGTGGGAGGACAGGCCGCGGTGGGTGGCGGACGGGTTGTACACGAGCTGGGCGCCGTTCAGCCCGAGTTGCCGCCAGCCCTCGGGGAAGTGCCGGTCGTAGCAGATGTAGACGCCGACCTTCCCGACGGCGGTGTCGAAGACGGGCCAGCCCAGGTTGCCCGGCCTGAAGTAGTACTTCTCCCAGAAGCCCTCGAGCTGCGGGATGTGGTGCTTGCGGTACTTGCCGAGGAAGCCGCCGTCGGCGTCGATCACGGCCGCGGTGTTGTAGTAGAAGCCGGGCCGCTCCACCTCGAAGACCGGGACGACGATCACCATGCCGGTCTCCCGGGCGAGGTCCCGCATCCGGCGGACGGTCGGCCCGTCCGGCACGGGCTCGGCCCACCGGTAGTGGCCGGGCTCCTGGACCTGGCAGAAGTACGGCGCGTTGAAGACCTCCTGGAACCCGATGATCCGCGCGCCTTGCCGGGCGGCCTCGCGGGCGTGCCGCTCGTGCTTGGCGACCATGGACTCGGTGTCGCCGGTCCAGGTGGCCTGGACCAGGGCCGCGCGGACGACGTTGGCCATGAGCTGCTCCTTCGGCGTACGTCAGAGCCTCTACGCCCGTAGAACAGGCCTAGAGGCACGAACGTAAGCCTCCCGGGCGGCCTTGCCAAGACCAACGCCGTGAACCCGCGAAGTCGATCGTGTTTCACACTCCGGTGGGTTAGTGGGGTGGCCCTCACGGGTCGGAGGCGGGGGGGACGGGAGCCGCGCGTCGAGCAGGGGGCACGGTCGCGGGCGCCGGGCACGCTGCCCTGCGTCCGGCGCCCTGTCCGGTGCCCGGGCTGCTGACGCCGCGTCTCCGCGCCTTCCGCGGCCGCCGCGCGCGAGGCGGACCGGGCCGTGCACGCCGTGCACGCCGCCGGTCGGCCGCGCGCTCCGCGCACCGCGACGTCGGCGCGTCACGCTCCCGCGCGGGACGACCCCCGGGTGGTACACCGTCACGCCCTCCGCGCAAAGTGCCCCCGTCCGAGCCCCGTGCCGCTCACGTCCGCCCGTGCGCCGGAGGCATGCCCGCGCGCGGCCGGGCAGGGCAGACGCCCTGCCCGGGCCGTCGGCCCGGGGCGGCGCCGCGTGGGGGTCACCCACACGTGCGTATTGCGCTGGCAAACGGACATCGCGGGCTAAGCGGAGCGTACCGTTCATGGTGTTTACGGTTCCGAATGCGTGCAGGAACACCGCGGTCGACCGCGTGTGGCCACCGTGTCCGGCAACCGGACCTCTTCGCCTGCGGATTCCCACTTCCCCGAAGTGAAGGGCCCTTCAGCAGGCGTGTCCTCATCCATGACCGGTGGATCCCGTCGGCCTGCCCGGCGGTTCCGCCCCGCGTCAGAACGGCGAGCACATGACCCGACCCCCCACGCTGGACCCCGACTGGACCCCCGAAGCCGTCGTCTTCGACTGCGACGGCACCCTGATCGACTCCGAGCAGCACTGGCAGCGCGCCCGCGCGATCGTGCTGCGCGCCTTCGGCCACGCCCCCGACGAGGAGTTCGCGGAACGCGCGAAGGGCCTGCACTACCGGGACTGCGGAGTCCTGATGGCCGAACTCGTGGGCGCGCCGGACCACGCCGAGGACATGACCCAGCAACTGCTCAACACCTTCCGCGCCCTGGTCGCCCGCGAGCCGGTGAGCACGCGTGGCGCCCAGGAGCTGGTGCGCACGCTGGAGCGGGTGGCGCCGCTGGCCGTCGCCAGCAACTGCCCCGAGGACGTGGTCCGGTTCTCCCTGGAGTCGGTGAACTTACGCCGGCACTTCCGGCACATCGTCGTACCGGACGACCGCATCCGCCCCAAACCGCACCCCGACACCTACGCGGAGGCCGCGCGCCGCCTCGGCGTTCCCGGCGACAGGGCCCTGGCGGTCGAGGACTCGGTCAACGGGATGAAGGCCGCGGTCGCCGCGGGCCTGCGGGTCGTGGGCGTGGGTCCGCGCCCCGCCCCGGAGGACGCCGCCCTCGCCGACCTGTGGGTGGCCTCCCTCGACGACCCGGCCCTGATGGCCTGGGCCGAGAGCCGCCCCACGGCGGCGCGGCCGGAGCCCGGACGCGGCGACGCCTCACCGGCCGACAGGGCCCGCACGACCGATGCAGCCGCCACACCGGATACGACCGACGCGAAGGTCCCCAGGCCGGGCGGCCCCGCGAGCCAGGACCCCGCGGGCGCTTCCTGAGACGGCCGCGCCCGGCCGGAGCGGGTGCGGGGCCTCGACGGCGTGCCCTGGGCACCCGGGGCGCCCGTCCAACCCCGGCCGGGCGCCCCGGCCGGGACGCACCGCCCCGCCGGCTCGTCCATCGACGGTCCCAGCGCGCCGGCCACCGCGGCGATCGTGAACGCCGGGATCGGGGCGGGCCCCGTCTCGGTCCCGCGCTTCGTCGTGGGCCGCCCCCGCGCCGCCGACCTGAGGCTGATCGAGACCGCGGAGCGGGCGCCGGCCGCCGGCACCGCACCCGACCCTCCGCCCCGGCGGCCCCTCGACATGCCGACCGAAACGGAACGTGTCAGCGTTGCATGACCGACCCCGGACCCGGTTACCCGTCGGGAGCCACCCGTCAGCGAAGGAACGGAAAGCGATGACCAGCGGCTACGTCGGCCCGGAGGGCGACCCCTTCGGCGAATTCTTCGCCCGGTTCTTCGGCGGACCCCGCCCGGGTCCCCGGCACGTCGACATCGGCAGGCTGCTCAGTCAGCCCGCCCGGGAACTCGTCAAGGGCGCGGCCCAGTACGCCGCCGACCACGGAAGCCGGGACCTGGACACCGAGCATCTGCTGCGGGCGGCGCTCGCCACCGAGCCCACCCGCAGCCTGCTCAGCCGGGCCGGGGCGGACCCCGACTCGATGGCGGACCAGATCGACGAGAGGTCCGGCCCCGTCCAGCAGCAGCCGGGCGACCCCCCACCGCCCTCGACCCTGTCCCTGACCCCGGCCGTCAAGCGCGCCCTGCTGGACGCGCACGACATGGCGCGCGCCAGCGGAGCGGGCTACATCGGCCCCGAGCACGTGCTCAGCGCGCTCGCCGCGAACCCCGACTCGGCGGCCGGGCACATTCTGAACGCGGCCCGGTTCGCCGCTTCGGGGCTGCCGCCGGAGACGACGGAGACCGCCGCTCCGCCGGGCGCCGAACGGCAGCGCACCAGCGCCACGCCCACCCTGGACAAGTACGGCCGCGATCTGACCGACCTGGCCGGGCAGGGCCGTATCGACCCGGTGATCGGGCGCGACCAGGAGATCGAGCAGACGATCGAGGTGCTGTCCCGGCGCGGGAAGAACAACCCGGTGCTGATCGGCGACGCGGGCGTGGGCAAGACCGCCATCGTGGAGGGTCTGGCCCAGCGCATCGCCGACGGCGACGTGCCCGACATACTGCTCGGCCGCCGGGTGGTCGCCCTGGACCTGACCGCCGTGGTCGCCGGCACCCGTTACCGGGGCGACTTCGAGGAGCGGCTGAACAACATCGTCACCGAGATCCGCACCAACTCCGAACGGCTGATCGTCTTCATCGACGAACTGCACACGGTGGTCGGCGCCGGAGGCGGCGGCGAGGGCGGCTCCATGGACGCCGGCAACATCCTCAAGCCGGCCCTGGCCCGCGGCGAGCTGCACATCGTGGGCGCGACCACGCTGGAGGAATACCGGCGGATCGAGAAGGACGCGGCGCTGGCCCGCCGGTTCCAGCCGATCCTGGTTCCCGAGCCGACCGTCGCGGACGCCCTGGAGATCCTGCGCGGGCTGCGCGACCGCTACGAGGCCCACCACCAGGTCCGTTACACCGACGAGGCGCTGGTGGCGGCCGTGGAGCTGTCCGACCGGTATCTCACCGACCGGCGGCTGCCGGACAAGGCGATCGACCTGATCGACCAGGCCGGCGCGCGGGTACGGCTGC
Source organism: Streptomyces sp. NPDC093260 (assembly GCF_040683715.1). Classification (NCBI taxonomy): domain Bacteria; kingdom Bacillati; phylum Actinomycetota; class Actinomycetes; order Kitasatosporales; family Streptomycetaceae; genus Streptomyces; species Streptomyces sp. NPDC093260. The sequence goes on along the minus strand of NZ_JBFBEK010000001.1, from coordinate 419,004 downwards.
GGGCGCGGACCAAGGGCACGGACGTACGGGCCATGGAACGCGAGGTCGAGCAGCTCGCCCTGGACAAGGACCAGGCGGTCGCGGACGAACAGTACGAGCAGGCCACGCAGCTTCGGGACCGCATCGTGGAGCTGAAGCAGCGGATCGCGGAGGCCGGCGGCGACGGCGAGGCGGACGAGGGCATGAACCTGGTGGTCACCGCGGAGGCCATCGCCGAGGTGGTGTCCCGGCAGACCGGCATCCCGGTCAGCAGCCTCACCCAGGAGGAGAAGGAGCGGCTGCTCGGTCTGGAGGAACACCTGCACGAGCGGGTGGTGGGCCAGGACGAGGCGGTGAGCGTGGTCGCCGATGCGGTGCTGCGCTCCCGCGCCGGACTGGCCAGCCCGGACCGGCCGATCGGCAGCTTCCTGTTCCTCGGCCCGACAGGCGTCGGCAAGACCGAGCTGGCCCGGGCACTGGCCGAGGCGCTGTTCGGCAGCGAGGAGCGGATGGTCCGCCTGGACATGAGCGAGTACCAGGAGCGGCACACCGTCAGCCGCCTGGTGGGCGCCCCGCCTGGGTACGTCGGCCACGAGGAGGCCGGTCAGCTCACCGAGGTGGTGCGCCGGCACCCGTACTCGCTGCTCCTGCTGGACGAGGTGGAGAAGGCCCACCCGGACGTCTTCAACATCCTGCTCCAGGTGCTGGACGACGGCCGCCTCACCGACTCGCAGGGCCGCACGGTGGACTTCACCAACACCGTGATCGTGATGACCAGCAACCTCGGCTCGGAGGCGATCACCCGGCGCGGCGCCGGCATCGGGTTCGGCGCGGGCGGGGCGGACGCGGACGAGGAGGCGCGGCGCGAGCAGATCCTCAGGCCGCTGCGCGAGCACTTCCGGCCCGAGTTCCTCAACCGCATCGACGAGATCGTCGTCTTCCGCCAGCTCACCACCGAGCAGTTGCGGCAGATCACGAACCTCTTGCTGGACAGGACACGGCGGCTGCTGCACGCGCAGGGCGTCACCGTGGAGTTCACCGATGCGGCCGTGGACTGGCTGGCGCAGCGCGGCTACCAGCCCGAGTACGGCGCGCGTCCGCTGCGCCGCACCATCCAGCGCGAGGTGGACAACCGGATGTCCCGGCTGCTGCTGGACGGGCGGCTCGGCGAGGGCAGCCGGGTCACAGTGGACGTGGAGGACGGGCAGCTCGTCTTCCTCGCCCAGGACGAGCCGCCGGAACCGGCGCCCTCAGCGGCCCCCGCGCCCGTGCCCGGTGGGTGACGGACGGACGACGTGCCCGCCTCCCCTTGTGGGAAGGCGGGCACGTTCGTGTCCGGGCGCCGTTCATGTCCGCCGGGGCGCCGCGCGGCCGTACGGCACCGGACCCCGCCCTTCAGGCGGACGACGCCGCTTTCGAAACACGCACCAGGGGCGTCACGGAGCCGGGCGGACCACCATCGCCGAGCCGCCGCCACGGCGGACCTTCTCGGCCGCCGCGAGCCAGCGGCCGTCCGGCAGGCGCTGGACGCCGGTGGCCGCGCCGATCTCGGGGTTGAGCTTGAAGGAGTGGCCGATCGCCTCCAGCTTGCCCCGCAACGCGCTGTCGTACAGAGCGGGTTCGAGTTCGGTCTGCGCGGCGTTGCGCTGGCTGGCGCGGGGTGCGGCGATGGCGTCGACCAGCGGCATGCGCCGGTCGAGGAAGTTGGTCAGGGTCTGCAGCACCGTGGTGATGATGGTCGCGCCGCCGGGCGAACCCAGCGCCACCACCGGCTTGTTGTGCCTGTCCAGGACGATCGTCGGCGAGATGGAGGAGCGCGGCCGCTTGCCCGGGCCGGGCAGGTTGGGGTCGTGCACGGCCGGGTCGGCGGGGCTGAAGGAGAAGTCCGTCAGCTCGTTGTTGAGCAGGAAGCCGCGGCCGGGGACGGTGATGCCGCTGCCGCCGGTCTGCTCGATGGTGAGGGTGTAGGAGACGACGTTGCCCCACCGGTCGGCGACCGTCAGATGTGTCGTGTCGTCGCCCTCGTACGTCGTCGGGGCCGCCTTGCCGCCGGTGCCGCAGGCCTTCGGACGGCGCGGGTCGCCGGGGGCGAGGGGGCTGGTGAGGACGGCGTCGTCCTGGATGAGGCAGGCGCGCGAGTCGGCGTACTTCTGGGAGAGCAGCTGCTTGGTGGGGACGTTCTCGAAGGCGGGGTCGCCGACCCAGCGGCCGCGGTCGGCGAAGGCGACCCGGCTGGCCTCCAGGTAGTGGTGCAGGTACTGGACCTCGCTCGCCCTCGAGAGGTCCGTGCGCTCCAGGATGTTGAGCGCCTCGCCGACGGTGGTGCCGCCGGAGGAGGAGGGCGCTATGGAGTACACGTTCAGGCCGCGGTAGGAGACCCGGGTGGGCGCCTGGAGTTCGGCGCGGTAGGCGGCGAGGTCCTTCCGGCTGAGCTGGCCGGGGCGCGCGTCCCAGCCGGAACCCGGCGCGACGGGCGGGTGGTTGACGGTCTCGACGATGTCGTCGCCGAGGTCACCGCGGTAGAGGGCCCCGACGCCCTTGCGGGCCAGCTCGTCGTAGGTGCGGGCGAGATCGGGGTTCTTGAACGTCGAACCGACCGCGGGGAGTCGGCCGCCGGGCAGGAACAGCTCGGCGGTGTCGGGGAAGTAGCGGAAGCGGGCCTCGTTGGCGGCGGTCTGCGAGCGGAAGGTGTCGTCCACGGTGAAGCCGTCGCGGGCGAGCCGTTCGGCGGGTTCGAGGACCGTGCCGAGTCGCCGGGTGCCCCACTGGTCGAGGGCGGTCTGCCAGGTGGCGGCGGTGCCGGGCGTGCCGACGCTGAGACCGCTGGTGACGGCGGTGTCGAAGGGCAGCGGCTTGCCGTTCTCCAGGAAGAGGCCGGAGTCGGCACTCAGCGGGGCCCGCTCGCGGCCGTCGACGGTGTGGACGGTGCGGGTGCGGGCGTCGTAGTAGACGAAGTAGCCGCCGCCCCCGATGCCGGCGGAGTAGGGCTCGGTGACGCCGAGGGCCGCGGCGGTGGCGACGGCCGCGTCGACGGCGTTGCCGCCGTTCCTCAGCACCTCGATGCCGGCCGCGGTGGCGTCCGCGTCGACGCTCGCGACGGCGCCGCCGTACCCGGCGGCCACCGGCGCCTTGGGGACCGGCGCCGGTCCACCGCCCGGGTGCGCGGCGGGCGGCGCCGCCGCCCCCACCGACACCACGGCGGCCGAGACCGCCAGGACCGTCAGTTTCCGTGCGACAGGGCGACGCATCCGCACCTCCACGCTGGTTCGCAGCTCGCTGGCCTGACCGTACGCGCAGCTTAATTCATTGCCATGGTCCCGTCAGGTGCATCAGGGACGCGTCCGATCGGGTGAGTCGGATGGAACACCGGTACGCCGCTCGGCTCGAACACCGGTACGGCACGCCTCCTGGGTGAGGCGCTAGCATGCGCGCCCATGAACGACGACGTGCGCAACATCGTCCTGGGTGTGATCGCCGCCGGTGTGAGCGCCTCGCTCGGCTGGCTGGCCCGCGCGTTCCTGTGGCGGCGCAGACTCCGCCGCAAGCAGGCCTTCTTCGGGCTGCCCGACAACTCCGAGTCGCTGCTGGTGGTCAACCGTGACGCGGGCGGCACCGAACTGACGGTGACGCGCCACGACGTCTTCGCGCTCCTGGAGTTGTCGGCGCTGGTCAAGGAGTGCAACGCCGGCGTGCAGGTCGTCGCGCACGACGCGGCCCAGCAGGGGTTCGGCGAGCGTACCGAGTTCTGCGTGGGCGGCCCGGCCTCCAACCGCCGCATGGCCGCCCACCTGTCCTCCCTGCTGCCCGGGGTGCGGGTGAACGTGGAGGCCGAAGCGGTTCCGGACCGGGGCGCGTTCGTCATCGGCGGGGAGCGGTACCGGGTGGAGGCGGGCCGCAGCGAGTACGTCATCCTGGCCCGGCTCGTCGCCGGGCAACGCCGTTTCGGCAACCGCCCCGTCTTCCTGTTCTGCGGCCAGCGCGCCATCGACAACCAGGCCGCCACCCGCTATCTCGCCCGCCATCACGAACGGCTGGCGCGCAGGTACGGCGGCGGATCGTTCGTGCTGCTGCTGAAGGTGGTCAACTCCCAGGCGTACGGCCCGGACGTGGTCGAGCTGGTGGCGGACGTGACCCGGGCGGCCCGGACTCCCCTGCCGGAACAGGAACCCTCGGCCGGCACGACGACGAGCACATCCCGCCCGGCGCGCAGCTGACCTTCTCCCCGTGGACGGACGGCACTGGACCGTGCCTCCGCCGCCCGAGCAGTGATCTCCGGCTGCCGCCGGCCGGGTATGGCTCTTGTGGACCGCTCCCCCTGCGACGGCCGTGAACGGCATATCGTAGTCGAGGATGCGTCAGTCGGACCCGCCGGTCGGCGATTCGGGTCCCGGGATCAGCTTTCGGCCACCTCCGCGTAGAGCTGGGAGAGTTCGGGGACCCCGCTGTCCGCCCAGGCCAGACCGGCCGCGACCACGTCGAACTCCCGTCCGGAGACGAGCCGTACGACGGGATGGCCGCCCGGCCACAGCACCCAGACCGCGCCAGGGACGGTGCGCACGATCACCGTTCCGAGGTACAGCCCCGCGTCGTTGCCGAGCTGCGAGACCTTCTCGGCGTCGTCGCGCCAGCCCGGCATGATCTGGTCGAGCGCCTCCAGCGAGGCCGCCGACTCGTCCAGCCGCACGTCCGCCTCGGCGGCCTGCGCGCGCAGCAGTTCGCAGGCGCCCAGGAGGTCGGCCAGGTCCCCGGGGCCGGGGGGCTCCTCACCCGCGACGGCCACCGCGACGCCGAGGGACGGACCGCCTTTTTTGCGCCAGCTACCCATAAACGGGATGTTCATGGATCCAGCCTGACACCGGCGCGGCCGCGGACACCACAGGCCGGAGGCCGGTGTCGCCTCAGACGTCGAGATCCACGACCACGGGCGCGTGGTCCGAGGCGCCCTTGCCCTTGCGCTCCTCACGGTCGACGTAGGCGTCGGTGACCGACTTGGCGAAGGGCTCGTTGCCGTACACCAGGTCGATGCGCATGCCGCGGTTCTTGGGGAAGCAGAGCTGGCGGTAGTCCCAGTAGGTGAACGGGTGTTCGTACTTCAGCGGCCGCGGCACCACGTCCGCGAGGCCCGCCTCGCGCAGGGAGGCCAGCGCGGCGCGCTCGGCGGGGGTGACATGGGTGGCGCCCTCGAAGGCGGCCCGGTCGTAGACGTCGTCGTCGGTCGGCGCGACGTTGTAGTCGCCGAGGACGGCGAACGGGCGGCTGCCGGCCGCGTCGCCCGCGACGGCCGCCTTCAGCGCCTCGAACCACTCGAGCTTGTAGGCGTAGTGCGGGTGGTCCACCTCCCGGCCGTTGGGCACGTAGACGGACCAGACGCGGACCGGGCCGCAGGTCGCGGAGACGGCGCGGGGCTCCTGGACGCCGTCGTAACCGGGGTCGCCGGGCAGGCCCTTGACCACGTCGGCGAGGCCCACCCGGGAAAGCACCGCCACGCCGTTCCACCTCCCGGTGGCGTGGACCGCCGACTCGTAGCCCAGCTCGCGCAGCTGTTCGACCGGGAACTGGTCCGCGGCGACCTTGGCCTCCTGGAGGCACAGCACGTCGGTGCCGCTGCTCTCCAGCCAGGCGAGCAGCCTCGGGAGACGGGCGGTGATCGAGTTCACGTTCCAGGTGGCGATGCGCATGCCCACCAACCTACCGGGCGGCACCGACAACGCCGCCGGTACGCCGTCCGACCCGGTCAGCCCGCCCCAGGGCGGCGCCCCGGCCGGTACGCCGCCCCGGCCGGTACGCCGGCGCGCCCGGCAGGCCGGCCGCCGAGCGCGCCCGCCGCCCTCACAGCTCCGCCGAGCCCCCCGGGGCCAGCCGCAGGTGCTCCGCGCCGCCCAGGCCGCCGATCTGACGGTCGTAGACCGGGCGGGCGAGGTCGGTGAGAAGGGCGTCGTGGATGTCGTAGGCGCGCCGCGGCCTGACCTCGCGGACGTAGTCGATCACCTCGGAGATCTTGTTCCACGGGGCCATCACCGGGAGCATCAGCGTGTCGACCGGTCGGTCGGGCACCGTGAGCGCGTCGCCGGGGTGGAAGACGTCACCGCCGTCGATCAGATAGCCGACGTTGGTGATGCGCGGGATGTCCGGGTGGATCACCGCGTGGAGCTCGCCGTGGACCTGCACGTCGAAGCCCGCGGCGGTGAAGGCGTCGCCGTGGCCGACGGTGTGGACGCGGCCCGGGAAGGCCGGGGCGAGCTGGTCCGCGACGGACTTCAGGGTCCACACCTCGGCGCCCGGCCGGGCCTCCAGGGCCGCGCGCACCCGGCCCTCGTCGAAGTGGTCCGGGTGCTCGTGCGTGATCAGGACGACGTCCGCGCCGGCCGCGGCGTCCTGCTCGCTGAACCCTCCGGGGTCGATGACGAGCCGGCGCCCGTCCTTGTCGAGGACCACGCAGGAGTGCGACTTCTTCGTGAGCTTCATGCTTCCCATCCTCCCCCCGCGCTCCCCGCGGCGCGGGCACGTCGACCCGGTGGTCCGGGTGCCCGGTTGCGGGAGGCGGAAGGCGGAAGGCGGCGCTGGACGGGGCACGGGCGCGGGCCGCGCAGAGACGCTCCGTGGGGATCACTCCGTGGGGGTGGTCTCCTCCTGGATGACCTGCTGCGCCACCCGGAAGGCGGTACCGGCGGCGGGCATCCCGCAGTAGACGGCCGTCTGGAGCAGTACCTCCTTGATCTCGTCCGGGGTGAGCCCGGTGCGCAGAGCGGCCCGGGTGTGGGCGGCCAGCTCCTCGGCATGGCCGCCGGCGACCAGGGCGGCGAGGGCCACACAGCTGCGGGTGCGGCGGTCGAGGCCGGGCCGGTCCCAGATCCCGCCCCAGGCGGAGCGGGTGAGCAGTTCCTGGTAGTCGCCGGAGAACTCGTCGGCCCGGGCCAGTTCCCGGTCCACGTGCGCGTCGCCGAGCACCTCCCGGCGGATCTTGAGCCCGGTCTCGTACGGGTCCGCCGCGGCCATGGGCTGGGGCGGCGCCGCGACCGGGGCGATCTCGGCGATGGGCGCCGTCTGCGGGGCCTGCGGCGGAGCGACGGGGACGGGCCGGGACGGGGGCGCCACGACGGCGAGCTGCCCCGTGCTCGACCCGAACGCGGGCTGCCAGGCGGTCGAGAAGTGCCGCACCAGCAGGTCGGTGACGGCGGCGGGCTGCTCCACCGGGACCAGGTGCGAGGCGCCGGGCACCACCGCGAGGCGGGCGTCGGGGATGCCGGCCACCAGCGTGCGCGCCTCCGCCGGTCCGGTCACCTGGTCCTCGGAGCCGACCAGGACGAGCGTCGGCACGCCGATCCGCCCGAGTTCGGCGCGCACGTCGAAGGAGGCCAGCGCCTCGCAGGCGGCGATGTAGCAACCGGGGTCGGTGGTGCGCACCATCTGCACGGCCCAGTCGGTGATCGCGGGTTGCGCGGCGGCGTAGCCGCTGGTGAACCAGCGGTCCGGGGAGGTACGGGCGATGGGGTCGAGGCCGTTGGTGCGGACGATCACGCCGCGCTGGCGGAACTCGTCCGCGGTCCCGAACCGGGGCGAGGCGGCGATCAGCGCCAGCGAGGCCAGCCGCTCGGGATGGCGCAGGGCCAGCTCCACGCCGACCGCGCCGCCGAGCGCGCAGCCCGCGTACCCGAAGCGCTGCACGCCGAGCGCGTCCAGGGTGGCCAGCAGCCGCGCGGTCAGCTCGGTCACCGAGCCGGCCGCGTGCGCGGGAGCGCCGCCGTGGCCCGGCAGGTCGAACCGGAAGACGCGCCACTGCTGCGTCAGCTCCGGGACCTGCCGGTCCCACATGTGCCATGTGGTACCGAGGGACGGCCCCAAGATCAGGACTGGTAGGTGTTCTGGCCCGTCAAAGCGGTATTGCAGCGTCTCGGTCTTGCCTTCGGTCACGGGTTCACACCTTCGTCTGTCACGGTCTGTCACACGCCCCCCGCGAGACCTCCCCACGCCTCCGCCGCTGGAAGCAGGTCCGCTACGTCTGGCTTCACGTACCACTTCTTCGTCGTCTTCACGTTCGTGTGCCCGGCCCACCTGGCGAGCAGGTGATCCGGCACACCGTTGCCGGCGAGGTACGTGAGGCAAGACGCCCGAGCATCGTACAGACGGACCCGACGAAGGCCGTTCGCGTCCGCCACCGTGCGGCTGCCCCTCATGGTCCGGGTGTCGGCGACACCGAGCGTGGCCTCCAGGTCGATGTCCACACCGCAGGCCGCAGACCTCTGCCGGACGGAGCCCCATCAGAGGCAGCAGCACTGGCGCAGGCAGGCGGCCCCTCCTCGTCGCAGCCACGAAGACACCCGCCTCCGAGGGCTCCGTGGCCGGACGACCGCCTTCGTCCTCCGTTCCTCCTTCCCGGACCGCCGGTTCGGCCGCTGTCACCCACACCCTCGGCAGACCGCTGCCGGCAGCCGCTGTCACGACCCGCGCCGCACCGGCCCGCCCCCCTGCCGGGCCGGTGCGCCGGGCCGCGGCCCGAAGCGGCCGCCGCGTCCGGGAGCGTCAGGCCGGTGACTCCGCCCCGGGCACGGCCGGCAGGTACTCCGTGAGTTCACCCGGCGCCTCCTCCCCTGCCCGTGCGCGGGACCAGAACAGCAGGGCGACGCCGAGGGCGCCGGGGTCGGGGGACCCGATGGCGCGTTCTCCGACGTAGGAGGCGCGGCCGCGGCGGGCGCGCAGGGCGGCGGTGGCGTGGGCGCCGTCGAGGGCGGCGACGGCCACCTCCCGGGGACCGGACCCCGCTTCGAGGGCGTCCCGGGCGGGAACGAGGGTGTCGACCATGGTGCGGTCCCCGGGCTCGGCCTCGCCGACCCGCTGGATCGCCGCCAGCCCCTCGCTGGTCCCGGCACGCCAGGCGTCCCGCTCGTCGGAATGGGCCTCGTGCGCACGGGCCAGTTCCTGGAAGAACAGCCCGATGAGCGGGCCGCTCGTGCCGCCGACCTCGTCGAGGAAGACGGAGGCGGCGACGGCGTAGGGCGGCCGGTCCGGGTGGGCGTCCAGGGCGGCGGTGACGCGGTCGAGGCCCTCGCGGAGGTTGTCGCCGAAGTCGCCGTCGCCGGAGAGCTGGTCGAGGGCGGTGAGGGTGGCGTGGGCGGTGCGCGCGGCGTCGGCGTAGGTGCGCAGCACCAGGCTCTGGTCGGTGGTCATCGGAAGGCCTCCGGGGCGGGGAAGGCGGGGGTGCGGGCGGGGGCGTGCCAGTGGGCGGCCCAGTCCTCGCGCAGTGCGGTGAGGGTGAGGGAGAAGCCGCTCATGTCGAGGGCGGGGACGAACGTGCCGACCAGCCGGCCGGCCACCTCGAGGCCCCGGTTCCCGAGCGTCTCGGACACCCGGGCGTGGATCGCGTACAGCTCCAGGAGGGTGGTCGCGCCCAGGCCGTTGACGAGCAGGAGGACGGAGCCGGTCGTCGCGGGCAGCGCGTCGGCGACCTGCTCGGTCATGCGGTCGACGAGCTGCTCGAAGCCGGGGTGCTCCACGGTGGTGGCGGCGCGTTCGCCGTGGATGCCGACGCCGTACTCCAGGGTGCCGTCCGGCAGCGCGAACGCCTCCCCGCCGCGCGACGGTGCGGTCTGGGCGCGGGCGGCGACCGCGACGCTGCGCGAAGCGGCGGCGAACTCGGCGCCGAGAGCGGCCAGTTCGTCGAGCCCGGCGCCGGCGTCGGCGGCGCCGCCGAGGAGCTTCTCCACCAGTACGGTGGCTCCGGTGCCGCGCCGCCCGGTCGCGGTCTCGTCGCTCTCGGTGGCGAGGTCGTCGTCGACGAGGACGCGCCGGACGGGGATGCCGTCGGCCCGCAGGCGTTCGGCGGCGATGCCGAAGTTGATGCGGTCGCCGGTGTAGTTCTTCACGACGTGCAGGACGCCCTCGGGCCCGGCGACGGCCTTGGACGCCTCGTAGACCTGCCGGTTGTGCGGGGAGGCGAAGATCCGGCCGGGGACGGCGGCGTCCAGCATCCCGGCGCCGACGAAGCCGGTGTGCAGCGGCTCGTGGCCGGAGCCGCCGCCGGAGACGAGGCCGACGCGCCGGGTGGGGTGGCGCTCGCGGGCGGTGACGTAGAGCGGGTCCTCGTGCAGGTCCAGCAGCCCGGGGTAGGCCGCGGCCAGGCCGTGCAGGGCGTGCTCGACGGGGGCTTCGGCGGGTAGGAACAGGCGGTTCACGAGACCTGGGTCCTTTCACGGTGGGGTGCGGCGTCCGTCGCCGGCACGGCGTGCCCGGGGGCCTCGCCGGCGCGCAGCCGGGTGGCGGCCAGTCCGGACAGGACGGCGACGCCGACGCAGTAGGCGATCAGCCAGGACCAGTGGCCGCCGGCCGCGGAGAGCAGCGCGGTGCCGATGAGCGGGGAGAGCCCGCCGCCGAGGGTGGCGCCGATCTGCTGGGTGACGGACAGTCCGGTGTAGCGGACGTTGACCGGGTAGAGGTTGGAGAACAGGGCGCCCTGCGCGCCGTACATCGCGGCGTGTCCGACGCCGAGCCCGAGGGTCATGCCGACGGTGTAGCCCCAGAACTGGCCGGTCTCCATCAGCAGGAAGAACGGCAGCGCGAGCACGGCCTGGAAGGCGGCGCCGAAGACGTACACCTTGCGCCGGCCGATGCGGTCGGAGAGGGCGCCGAAGTAGGGCAGGGTGACGCACTCGACGGCACAGGCGATGAGGACGGCGAGGAGGACGGGCCCCTTGGCCAGGTCGAGTTCGGTGGTGACGTAGGTGATGGCCACCACGTAGTAGATGTTGAACAGACCGCTCTCGGCGATCTTGGCCAGGACGGAGAGGACGATCGTGGCGGGCTGCCGGGTGAAGACCTGCTTGACGGGCAGGCTCTGCACCTCGCGGTCCTCGCGCATCCTGACGAACTCGGGGCTCTCGGTGACGTGCAGCCGCATCCAGATACCGACGCCGACCAGCAGGATGCTGGCGAGGAACGGCATGCGCCAGGCCCAGGAGTCGTAGGACCCCGAGGGCAGGGTGGCGTCGAGGACGGTGACCAGGCCGACGGGGATCAGCACACCGGCCGGGGTGCCGATGTGCACCAGTGAGGTGAAGAATCCCTGGCGGGTGCGGGGGCTGTACTCCAGGGCCATCAGGACGCCGCCGCCGTACTCGCCGCCCATGCCCAGGCCCTGGACCAGCCGGATGACGACGAGCAGGACGGGGGCCGCGACACCGATGCTGCCGTAGGAGGGCAGCAGGCCGATCGCGAACGTGCCGAGACCCATCATCAGCATCGTGATGATCAGGACGTTCTTGCGCCCGAGGCGGTCGCCGAAGTGTCCGAAGAGGATGCCGCCCAGCGGCCGGGCGGCGTAGCCGACGAAGTAGGTGGCGAAGGCGGCGAGGGTGCCCACCAGAGGAGAGGCGTCGGGGAAGAACACCTTGTCGAAGACGAGCGCCGCGGTGGTGGCGTACAGGGTGAAGTCGTAGTACTCGACGGTGGTTCCCAGGGCGCTGGCGGTGACGACCTTGCGCAGGGAGGACTCCCGGGAAACGGGGGTGGCGGCCGGTTGGGGCATGCTCGCTCCATTGCGATGGCGGCTCGGATGACGCGGTGGGCACTTCTCCAGAGTGGAGGAGGGAGGACCGTGTCCGGAAATCGACGGTTCTTATGTCTGGAAGCGCGTGCTAGCATCTGATGCATCAGACATTACATCCGCACTAAGGTCGCGGCAATACCCGGGAGACACGCGTGAAGGACATCCAGCTCGGCGGCATGATTTCCACCGTTGTCACACCGTTCGACGAGAACGACCAGGTCGACCTGGATCTGCTGCGCGGCGAGGTCAAGTACCTCCTCGGACAGGGCGTGACCGCCATCTGCGCCTGCGGCAGCACCGGCGAGGGCCAGACCCTCTCCCTGGAGGAGAGCGCGGCGATCTGCGCCGCCGTGGTCGACGAGGTGGGTGGTCGGGTTCCGGTCATCGGCGGCGTCATCCAGAACTCCACCGCCCAGGCCAAGCGGTACTCGCTCGCGCTCAGGGAAGCCGGCGTCGACGCACTCCAGGTCACCCCGGTCCACTACGTCTTCGCACCCTCACCCGAGGAGACCGTCGCCCACTACCGCGAGATCGGCGAGGCCACCGACCTGCCGATCGTGCTCTACAACGTGGTGCCCTGGGCGCTGGTCCCGGTCGACACCATCGAGCTGCTGCGCGACGTCCCGCAGGTCGTCGCCGTCAAGCAGTCCGGCGGCGACATCCACCTCCTCGCCGACCTGCTGCACCGCATGCGCGACCGGTTCACCGTCCTCGCCGCCCTCGACGACCTGCACTACCCGGCCTTCGTCATGGGCGCCCACGGGGCGCTCGCCGCCATCCCCACCGTCACGCCACGCCTCAGCGTCGAACTGTGGGACGCGGTCCAGGCCGGCGACCACACCAAGGCCCTCGCACTGCACGAGCGCATCCTCACCGTCTGGCGGGCCATCGACGCCCCCAACCTGCCCGCCACCCTCAAGGCCGCCCTGGAGCTCCAGGGCCGCTCGCCCGGTCTCCCGCGCCGCCCGTTCAAGCCCGCCACGGACGCCGAGCGGGATCGCATCCGCGCCGCTCTCGAAGCCGCTAACCTGATCTGATCCATCAGATGCTGTCGACCGGCGCCGGTACCGCGTCGACCGGTGCCGGCGGGCCCCTGGAAGCCGGACAAGAAGGGCGATCATGGCCACCCCCTCCGTTCGTAGCCGCGGCGGCGCCACCCCGCTCGTCGTGGAGTCGATCTCCGGACAGCTCTACTCGATCCTGTGCGACCGGATCACCACCGGTGTCTACGCGCCCGGCTCCCGGATCGACCCCCAGGCCATCGCCACCGAGTTCGGCGTGTCGCGCACCCCGGTCCGCGACACGCTGGTGCGCCTGGAGCACGACCGGCTCGTGGAGACCCGGCCCCGCTCGGGCACCTTCGTCACCCGGCCCTCCCGCCAGGACGTCCACGAGGTGTGCCAGCTGCGCAAGGGCCTGGAGTGGCTCGCCACCGGCGTCGCCGCCGAGGCGATGCCCCTGGAGCAGATCGCCGATCTGCGCGAGGAGGCCGTCGCCGCGCTGCGCGCCGCCGAACAGGGCGACTACGAACCGTTTTTCGCGAGCGACACCCGCATCCACCACGAGATCATCGCCCATACCGGCAACAGCCGGCTGATCGCCGCCCGCGAGTCCGTCGAGCCGTTCGTCTACTGGCTGCGGGTCCTCGGCGCCACCGGCCCGCACCGCCTCGCCGGTTCCACCCGGCGCCACCTGGAGATCCTGGACGCCATGGCCGCGCGCGACATCGCCGCCGCCCAGGAGGCCGCCGCGCTCCATCTGACCGAGGTCGAGGAGTGGACGCTGGCCGACATGGCCTCCCACGACATCGTCACCTGACCCCTTACGAGGTCCCCCACGTGAACTCCGCACCATCCGCCGCCCCCACGTCCGCCCCCGCCGCGCCGCCGCTCGACACCGTACTGGCCAGGGCGACGGCCGCGGCCGAACGGATCCGCACCTCCTCGCCCGCCGACCGCGCCCGGTTGCTGACCGTGCTCGCCGACGCGCTCGACGCCGCCGCCGGCCGGCTGATCCCCCTCGCCCACCGCGAGACGCACCTGCCCGAGGCCCGGCTCACCGGCGAACTCGCCCGCACCACCTTCCAGTGCCGGCTGTTCGCCGACCGCCTCGCCTCCGGTGCCCTGGACGACGCCCGCATCGACCACGCCGACCCCGACTGGCCGATGGGCGCCCGCCCCGACATCCGCCGCACCACCGTGCCGCTCGGCCCCGTCCTGGTCTTCGCCGCGGGCAACTTCCCCTTCGCGTTCAGCGTGCTGGGCGGCGACACCGTCAGCGCGCTCGCCGCGGGCTGCCCCGTCGTCGTCAAGGCCCACCCCGGGCATCCCGCGCTGTCCCGGCTCACCGCGTCCGTCGCGACGGCGGCCCTGGCCGACGCGGGCGCCGCCCCCGACCTCCTCCAGCTCATCGAGGGGGAACGGGACGGCGCCGACGCCGTACGCGACCACCGGATCAAGGCCGTCGGCTTCACCGGGTCCACGCGCGGCGGCCACTACCTCTTCCAGCTGGCCGCCGGCCGTCCCGACCCCATCCCGTTCTACGGCGAACTCGGCTCCACCAACCCGGTCGTGGTCACCCCCGCCGGGTGGGCGGAGCGCGGCGCGGACATCGCCCGCGGGTTCGCCGCGTCCTTCACCCTCGGCTCCGGGCAGTTCTGCACCCAGCCCGGTGTGGTGTTCGTCCCCGACGCCGACGCCTTCCTCGCGGCCCTGCCGCCGCTCGCCGCCGGTCCGATGCTCGACGCGCGCATCGCCACCGGCTACGCGACCGCGCTCGACGACCTCGCCGCCCAGGACGGTGTGAGCGTCGCCTTGCGCACCTCGGGCGGCGACGGGCTCCCCGACGTCGCGCTGCTGCGGACCACCACCGAGGCCGTGCGCGCCACCCCGTCGCTCATCTCCACGGAGGTCTTCGGCCCGGCCTCACTCCTCGTCGAGTACGGCGCCCTGGACGAGGTCGAGGACGCCCTCGGGGATTTCGGGGGCACCCTGACCGGCACCGTCCAGGGGGGCCACGCCCTGGACGAGGACGGACTGCGCATGCTCGACGCCCTCACCCGGCACTCCGGGCGCGTCATCTGGAACGAGTGGCCCACCGGGGTCACCGTCAGCGACGCGCAGCAGCACGGCGGCCCCTGGCCCGCCTCGACCGCGCCCACCACCACCTCCGTCGGCACGGCGGCCGTGCACCGCTTCCGCCGCCCGGTCGCCTTCCAGAACGTCCCCGAGCAAGCTCTCCCGCCCGCCGTCCGGGACCGCCAGGACGTGTTTCGAACGTAGCGTCGTCCGCCCGAAGGGCGGGGCCCGCGGCGTCCGGTGCAGTGCAACGCAAGGCGGAGGGCCGTCCGCGTACCGGGCGTACGCGGACGGCCCCGACAACGCGGCGAGGCGCCCTGCCAGGCGTCGCGGGCCGGACGGGACTTCCCTGACACGCCCCGGTAGTGCTTCGCCAGGTTCTGGGCTGTCCGCGGCGGCTTCGCGGGTCGGGCAGAGGTCGTCCGCAGGCGGTGCACGCACCGGCCCAGCACCTCAGAAGCCGGAGGAGGCCGAGGACCTGGTAGAGGGTCGGGCCGGCATGCGGATTCGGGGCCGAGCCGCCTCAGGGTGCGGAATGCCCGGGCGGCGGTGACGAGGACGACGTGGTGGCGCCAGGGGCGGCCCTCGAAGTGGTGCGGTCCCAGGCCGTGCTCTGGCTCGCGGTCGTCGTGCTCCGTGCACCGGCGCGTCTTGACCCGCCGCACCAGGTCGGTGACCGGCGCAGTGACGGCAGGTTCGACATCCAGCGTCCGGTCGGAGCGTCCCGGCCGTCCCGTCCCAGGAGTCGCCCCCCGCCGCAGGACGCACCCGCCCGTTCTCCTCGGCGTCACCGCCCCTCGCCCGGGCCCGCGGAAGACGCTCGATCCCGTCTCGGGGGACGCCGTCGTGAGAGCAGGAGACGACGCAGGTCACACTGTCGCCACGGCGTCCGGCGAACCGGCCGTCGCCGTGCGCGACGACATCGGGGCGTCCCTCCCTCGTGACGGACAGCAGCGGTATTCGGCGGAGATAGCGGCGTCAAAGGAGCGGGATTGCAGCATCTCCTACCTTCCCTCTGAGCCAGCCGACTGCGGGGGAGTAAGTGAGGGAACAGCCATGAAGCCGAACGTCACGGGCATGTGCGCGTCCGTCAGGGTCGCCGCCGCCGTCATCGCCACCGCCGTCGCACTGCTGGGAGCGGTGACGGCCGTCGAGACCGCCGCCAAGCCGCAGCACGCCTCCACCACCCAGGCCGACGACAGCCTCTCGGGCTCCACCACCAACCCCTGGTCCTGAAGCAGTGGTCGCACCCGCGCCCCCGGCCCCGGGTGCCGCGGCCGACGGGGTTCTCCCAGCGGAGGTGGAGTGGAAGTGGAATTCCGAATACTGGGCTCTCTCCAGGCGAGCGTGGACGGAACGGCCGTTCCACTCGGCGGTGTGATCAAACGTCGACTGCTCGCCTGTCTGCTGCTGAACGCCAACCGGGTCGTGGCCACGCACAAGCTGCTCGACGTGCTGTGGCCGGACGAGACGCCCCGTACCGCGCGCAAGATGATCGGCAACGCCGTCCGCGGCCTGCGGCTCGACCTCGCCCAGGGGGATCCGGACATCCGGGCGCACCTGCTCACACGTGCTCCGGGATACCAGCTCCGCGTCGCCCCCCGGTCCGTGGACCTGTTCCGGTTCCGGGAAGCCGTCGAGCAGGGGCGGGCCGAGGCGGGCGCCGGCCGGCACACGGCGGCGGCCCGCACACTGCGCGGAGCCCTCGGGCTGTGGCGGGGGGCGGCGCTGGCGGACATGGCCGAGGACGGGTTGAACTGGCCCGAACTGGCCGGTCTGGAGAGCGAGCGGCTGAGCGCCTTGGAGGAGTACGCCGCAGCCGGACTGGCGGTGGGCGACCACCACGAAATCCTGGGACCCCTGCAACTGGCGGTCGCCGAGAACCCGTTACGGGAACGGCTGAGCGCCCAGCTCATGCTGGCGCTCTACCGGTGCGGCCGGCAGACCGAGGCGCTGTCGGTGTTCCGGCGCATCCGACACGAGCTCGTGGAGGAGTACGGCCTCGAACCGTCGCGTGAACTCCAGCGACTGGAACGTGCCATCCTGGAGCACGCCGACAGTCTGGACGGGCCCGCCTCCCCGGCGGTCGAGCGTCGAAGGACGCCGGAGCGCCTGAGGGTCGCGTCGCTCGTGACACCGCAGCCGGTGTGCCGGCCGCACCCGTCCGACGCCCCCGGCGACGCGCCCGCGAGCCGCACAGTGTCGCGGATGGATCCCGACCACCGGCGGCACAGCGCGGAGCCCGGACGCAGACGCGTCAGCGTCGTCCTGCTGTGGATCCGCCACGACCTGGCCGACGAGCACGGCGCGGACGGCGTCCAGCGGACCCTCGCGGAGGCCGAGGCGGTGCTGCGGCAGGAGAGCACCCGCTACGGGGGCGTCGTGACATCGGCGGCGGCGCCGCTGTTCTGTGCCGTGTTCGGCGCCGACCACTCCCGCCGGGACGACGCCACCCGGGCCGTGCGCGCCGCCTTCGCCCTGTTGGAACGGCTCGACGGCGGCCGTCCCGCGGCCGGCGCCCCGGCCGCGGAGGTGAACGTCGCCGTGGCCACCGGGGAGGCCCTGCTGTCGCCCCCGGCGGCGCCGGGCGGTGCCCCGACCGTCACGGGCGGCGCTCTCGACCGGGGTTTCCGGCTGCTCACGATGGCCCCCCGGGGGCAGGTCCGGGTGTGCGAGGAGACACGCCGGGCGACCGAGGCGTGCATCACCTACCACGTGGGTCCCGAGCCCCCCGAGGGCTGGGAGGCGGTCCACGTCCGGCCCGCCGCGGTGCACGACCTGCACGAGATGCGGCTGGCGGCCCCCGCGGCGGTGCCGGACGGCCCGGACGTGCTGGGGGCTTCTACGGCCCGCTCTCTCCGAAGAGGCGCGGAAAGTGGTTGATGTCGCGCGTGACCCGCTCGACCAGGGTGCGCAGGGAGTGCGCACCGTCGGCGAGCCCGAGGCCGTCGCGGTGCCGCTTCAGCGCGGCGCGGGACAGAGGCAGCGCACCGGTCACGGCGTAACGGACGGCGCCGGAGGCGTCCCGGCAGGGCAGCACGTCACCGCGGGCGTACCGGCTCGCGCTGAAGGGGACGTCGAGCGTGCCGTCGGCGAAGGCGGCGACGACGGCGCGTGCCGGGTCGGCGGCGCCGACCACCGGGGCGACCAGGTCGTCGACCTCGTCGAGCAGCCAGGCCAGTTCCTCCTCGACCCGTTCGGCGTCGACGGTGACGAAGTCCAGCAGCGGTGAGTTCGCGACCGCGGCCAGGCGCATGCCGTCGATGTTGGCCTGTGCGTCGGGGATGCCCAGCGCCTCCTGGTGGGTCTTGGTGACGAGTTTGGCCGCGCCTCCCAGCCTGGCGGTGAGCGCCCCGTGGAAGATCAGCTGCTCGGCGTGGGCCCGCCGCGCCGGGAAGACGCCCATGAACTCGTGCAGCACCGGGTAGACCTCGACGCCCGCCGGCAGGTAGCGCCGCGCCAGCTCGGGGACGGCGCGCAGCGCGGCCACGTCCTGGGCGACGTTGCCTCCCTGCGGGTAGGACACCGACAGGCAGGTGACGCCCTCGGCGGCGGCGAGGGCGGCTTCGATGACGCCGATGGCCAGGCTGAGCGACGGCGGGGTCAGCACCCCGGTGAGGGTGCCGAAGAACTCGCGGTCCACGGTGAGCCCGGCGCGTTCCAGATCGCCCGTCATGGCGTCGACCTCGCGCCAGTGGGCGAGGGACTCGGCGAGCGGCACGTCCTTGCAGTAGGGGAGGTTGTAGGAGATGCCGCCGCCCTCGAAGGAGGTGGCCCCCGCGGCCATCGCGACGCGGAACAGCCGCCGGGCGTCCGGGGAGCCGTGCCGGATCTCCACCGGCACGGACACCGACTCCACGAGTTCCCGGCCGCGCCGCCAGCCGTGGGCGACCAGCGGGTAGCCGTTGAGCGCGGCCGGGTCGGTGGCGGCCAGCCGGGTGGCCTCCTCGAAGCGGCCCAAGCGGGTGTGGGAGTCGATGGTGACGGTGAGGATGTCCGGCTGCGCGCCGGTGTCCAGGGCGCGCAGCAGCTCCAGCATCTCGGTGTGCCCGCCCACCCCGCACCGTGGCTGGATGGCCACCACCCGGTCCCCCACCGACCGGGCCAGGACATCGCGGACGGTCGGCGTGCCCCGGGTGCGGGCGTGCCGGACGGTGTCCGCGAGCGAGGGGAGGTCCGCGTCGGCGATGTCGGCCGCGAGGGGTGCGGCTGCGGGGCGGTGCGCGTCGCGGATCATACGGCTTCGGGGAGTTGGGGCCGCGCGGCCCGCCGGGCCAGTTCGCGCAGCAACGGCAGCAGTTCGTCCAGGTCGGTCAGAATGTGGTCGACGCCGAGCTGCCGGAGCTTGTCCAGCGCGTTCGGGTCCTTGTGGCTGCCCACCGAGAGGTTGCCGCCCAGTACGACGGGGCAGGGCAGGTCGCCGGCGGCGCGGGCGGCGGGCAGGTCGCGCAGGTCGTGGTGGGCGTGCCCGTTGAGGCTGCCGATCACCACGGCGAGAACGCCGGGGTTCTCCCGCACGGTCCGGGCGAACTCCGACACGGGGGTGCAGACGCCGAGGTTGATCACGGTGTAGCCCTCGGCGCGCAGGTGGTGCGCGATGAGCTGGTTGGCCACCGCGTGCGCGTCGCTGGCCGTCACCCCCAGCACGACGACGTCGTGCGCGGGTGGTCGCGGGTCGGCTTGCGCGGGAACGTTCCGCATGGGTTTCTCCTCTCATGGTCCGGGCCGGGACGTCGCGCCCGTACCGGCGTCACGCCCCGGGGACGGCCGTCCTCGCCTCGACGAGCGCCCTGGTGGCCTGGATGTCCCGTTTGCCGTTGGCGTTGACCTCGATCCCGGGCACCACGTGCACCCGCCGCGGCACCAGTTCGCCGGGCAGCAGGGAGGCGAGCTGGGTGCGGATCTCGCGTTCCGTGGGCGGGTTCCGCGTGCCCTCCTCGTCGAGGACCACGAAGGCTTCCACCGCGTCCAGGACGCCGCCGCGGATGACGTCGAACGCGGCGTCGGCGATGCGCGGCAGGGACAGTGCGTGGCGGCGCAGCTCGGCCGGTTCGAAGCGGTGGCCGCTCACCTTCAGCTGGCCGTCCTTGCGGCCGAGGTGGAGCAGCACCCTGTCGGGCAGCACCTCGACGATGTCGCCGGTGCGGTAGGACCTGCCGCCGAATTCGGGGTCGTCGAAGAAGCGGTCGCCACCGCCTCCCCCGAGGTAGCCGCGGGCGATGCCGAAGCCGCTGATGATCAGCTCGCCGTGGCCGCCGACGCCGACCGGGGCGCCGCGGTCGTCCACCACGTAGGCGCCGGTGTTCCAGGCCGGGGAGCCGATGGGCACGGTGGGCAGGTCGGGCAGGTCGGACACCGTGGAACGGTGGGCGCAGCAGCCTATGGTGGTCTCGGTGGGTCCGTAGTGGTTGACGACCTCCACCCCGTCGAGCCGGTCGCCCATCTGCCGCAGCATGGCGGGTTCCAGGGGCTCCCCGCCGATCATCAGGCGTTTGGCGGCCGACCGGTACTGCGGCCTCAGCATCCGCTCGAACAGGCGGAAGTGGCTGGGGGTGGCCTTGATGAAGTCGTAGGGGCGGGGCCGCTGGGCGTACAGGCGCGCGTAGTCCCAGGAGCCGTCCATCATGACGATGGTGCGGCCGTGCGCCAGCGGCACCCAGAGGGTGGTGAGCGCAAGGTCGTAGCTCATGCTGGCGAACAGCGGGCAGGCGGCGCCGCCGGCGTCCGGCAGGACGTGGGTCGCCGCCCAGCCGATGTAGTTGACCAGGGAGCGGTGCTCCACCAGCACGCCCTTGGGCACTCCGGTGGAGCCGGAGGTGAAGACGACGTAGGCCAGGTCGTCGTGGCGGGGGCCGCCGTCCGGTACCGGGGCGGCGGCGTCCGCCGGCAGATCGGGCAGGTGTGTGGTGTCCACCGTCGGGGAGCCGGAGGCGTACTCCACGGAGCCGGTGCCGTCCCACAGGACGCAGCGGGGCTGGACCTGGTCCAGGATGAGCCGCACGCGTCCGAGGGGGTTGGTCGGGTCGATCGGCGCGTAGGCCGCACGGTTGGCCATCACCGCGATCATCGCCGCCACCGTCTCCGCGTCGCGGCGGGCGATGACACCGATGATGTCGCCGGCCTCCACGCCGCTCTCGCGCAGTCCGGCGGCGATGGACATGCTGCGTCGCCACAGTTGCCGGTAGGTGACCGTGGTCGCGCCGCACTCCAGTGCCACCGCGTCGGGTGTGACAGCGGCGCACCGGCCGATCAGCTCCACCACGGAGGACGCCGCCAACCGCCGGCGTTCGCCGACGAGGGTGGCACCCGGGAACACGCCTGCTCGGTGACCGGTCACGTCATCGCCCTTCTTCGTCTCGTGGAACGGCCCGGGTCTGCTGCGGACCGGTGCCGCTTCTTCCGGATCGTCCCGGGGCCCTTCTGAGGGATCCTCGTGGAGGAATGGACGGCGTCCGGTGCGCGCCCTCGGCGTGCGGTGGGGATGGGATCCCCCTGGTGCCGTTCGGGCATGGGAGGGGCGCCGGGCCTCGCGACGCCGCGGACATCCGTCACAAGGGCCCTACCGCCAGCCCCGGCCGGAGACACCGCGGAAGTCCCAGGCGTCGAGCCGGGTGAGGTCCGGCAGTCCGGCCGGGGCCGGTGCGGCGCCGGTCTCGCGGATCAGGAGGCTGGGAAGCGGCCGGTCCCGGGTGGGGCGGCCGGTCGGTTCGACGAACCCGGCGCCCAGGTCGGCCAGGACCTTGGCGGCCGCCTCCGGTGTGTCCCGGGTCCACATCAGCACGCGGGTGCCGGGCAGGGTCTCGTGGGCGGTGCGCACCAGGTCGGCGTAGACCTCCCCGGTGCGGGCCTCGCACTCCACGACCGTGGTCGGGGTGGGGCCGTCGTCGCTGTCCACGCCGGAGCGGTGGGCGACGAGGTAGCCCTGCGCGCGTCCCTCCTCCGACCGGGCGACGAGGTAGAAGTAGCGGGCCAGGGGGTTGGCGGCGCGCCATGCGAAGTAGGAGGCGTCGCGCGCCACACGGACCCGGCCGTCGTCGGGCACGTCGCGGGCGACCTCGGTCATGGCGTCGAGGTCCGGGGTGCGTGCGGCGGTGATGCGCAGCCCGGAGCGCGCCCCGCGCAGGACGGGCAGGTCGTCCCAGGGGCCGTGGGGGCCGGCGCCGGTGGTCCGCGTCAGCACGGACTGTCCCCAGACGCCGACCTGCTGCCAGCCGCGGATGAGCAGCGCCGGTACGGTGCCCTGGTCGCCGAAGTCGAGCAGCCACGGGATGCCGTCGCGGCGCAGCCGCGTGAGCACCTCGTCGACCATCTCGTGGAAGAGCGGGCTGTTGCGGTGGCCGTCCGCGAGGATCGTGTCGGTCAGACAGGGCAGGGTGAAGCGGCGTCCCCGGTACTCCCAGGGGGAGCCGAACACGCCGACCACGCCGACCAGTGCTGAGCCGTCGGCCGGCCCGGTGCGGGCCAGCACGGTGTAGCGGTCGTCGAGGAAGGGGCTGGCGTTGTACTTCCACTCCAGGTACGCCTGGTTGCCCGTGGGCCCTCCCGCCCACAGTCCTTCCTGGAGGGCGCAGACCTCGGCGTGGTCGGCGGGGGTGCACCCGGTGAGGGCGATGCCGGCGGCCACGTCAGGCCACCGCCCGCTTGGCGCACACGAACCGGGTGATCGAGTTCAGGGTGCGGAAGGTGTCCTGCTTGACGTCGGCACCGGTGATGGGGATGTCGAACTCCGTCTCCAGCGCGACGAACAGCTCCAGGAACTTGGCCGAGTTGAAGACGCCGCTGTCCTGGAGGTCGTAGTCGGCCGGGACCGACTCCACCAACAACAGGTCGCACAGGAGGGTGTGCAGGCGGTCGAACACCGCGCTCTCGGTGGGCGCAAGGCCGTCTTTCATGTCTCGTCTCACCTGTCTCGATCGGACGTGCCACCGGGGATCGGACCGTCGCCGTGCTCCGCAAGCTAACGCGGCCGGAAAACCAGCCGGGTAACTGCGGCGCCATCCTCGTGGGAACTGCCGTGCCCGGCGTGCGGCGGCCCCTTGGTTACCGGCACGGTGCGGACCGCGGCGCCGCGGTTACCGCGCAGTGGGCAGGGTGCGGGGTGTCCGTGGCTACCGTCGAACGGCCGGGCGTGCCGGGCACGGCCCGCGCGCCCGTCACCCCCCTGGGCAGACACGCACCGCGCCGCCGGTGCCGGAAGGAGTCCTCGTGGCCGTAGGTCCCCGCATCGAGCGCACCACCGTCGGTGTCGCGCCTGTCCGCGCCGGACGTCCCGCGGCGGAGGTGGAGTCGTACACGCTGGACACCGGCGCCGGGCCGGCGGTGACGGTGTGGAGCTACGGCGCCACCCTCGTCGACGTCCGTGCCCGGGACCGGGAGGACCGGTACGCCAACGTCTGCGTGCGGTTGCCCGACCTCGGCGCCTACCTCGACCGCTCGCGCAATCCCTACGTCGGTGCCACCGTGGGCCGCTACTGCCGCTGTGTGGCGGGCGGTGAGTTCGACCTCGGCGGCAAGCGCCACACCCTGGACCGCAACCAGGGCGCGCACCACGTGCACGGCGGTTCCGAGGGGCTCGACCGGCGCGTGTGGTCGGCGGAGGCGTCGCGGGACGGTGACGCCCTGGAGGTGCGGCTGTCGGTCTGCAGCCCGGACGGCGACCAGGGCTATCCCGGCGAGCTGACGGCGGGCGCGCGCTACCGCGTCGGTTCCGACGGCACGCTGGTGGTCGAGTACACCGCGACCACCACGGCGCCCACCGTGGTGGGCCTGACCAACCACGCCTTCTGGAATCTCGCGGGCGGGGGCACCGTAGACGGACACCGCCTGCGGCTGGACGCGACGCACGCGGTGCGCTTCGACCCGGACCTGATCCCGCTGCCCGGCCCCCCGGAGGACGTGCGCGGCACCGCGCGGGACTTCACCGTGGAACGCCCGCTCGACGGTGTCGCCGTCGACAACTGCTTCTTCGCCGGGGGCGGTCCGGTCCTCGCGGAGCTGTCGGACCCGGTCAGCGGCCGGGTGCTGCGGGTGTCCACGGACCAGCCGGCCGTCGGCGTCTACACCGGGGACTGGTTCGCCGAGCGGCCGCGCTGCGGGATCTGCCTGGAGACGGGGGCGCTGCCGGACGCGCCGAACCGTCCGGACTACCCCTCCGCGCGGCTCGACCCGGGCGAGGTCCACCGGCACCGCACCGTCTACCGCTTCGGCTGCGACACCGACTGACGGGTCACGGCAGCGGGCGGTACAGGTGGGTCCGCCGCCGTCCCGTGGTGTCGCTGAACACCGTGCCGCAGCGGCGGAAGCCCAGCAGTTCCAGGCAGTCCACGGTGGCCGCGAGATCGGGGTTGGCCTCGGCCCGCAGCACGTCCGCACCGCTGTCGGCGGCGAGCCTCACGGCCCGCCGCACGCACAGCGGTCCGGCGAGCGAGGCGGCGGCGACGAGGTCGGGCCGGACGGCGAGCCTGCTGAGGTAGGCGGGCGCCTGGGCCCGCGGGAAGACGCCCGGCGGTTCCTCGAAGGCCGGTACCCGGGTGAGGGTGAACATGGCGGCGGTCCGGCCGTCGCTGCGCATCAGGTGCACCAGGCCGTCGCGGACCAGTGACTCGGTGGTGGCGATGTTGCGCCGGGGCACGGGCGAGCGGAACCGCTCCCCCTGGTACCGGTCGCTCAGGCACAGCAGTTCGTGGACCTCGTCGGCGTCCGCGGCGACTTCCCAGGTGTGTGTCGTCAAGGCGCTTCCCGGCATCCTGATCTCCTCACGTCCGGATGGGGCCGCCATTGTGTCGGCCACCGCCGAACGGGTCCGGTAATCCGCGCGCACGCCCCGGTAACCGGGCCCCTCGCGGACCGCTCCCGCCACCGCGCCGCCCCCGAGCCCCGGCATTACCCGCCGGTGGCCCCGCCGTTACCGGCGACGGCCGCGCGGCCGGTAGAAAGGCCAGTCAGGCAGACAGAAAGCGAGACCGTGATGCCCGTTCCGCAGCCCACGTCCACGGGGGCGGCCGCTGGCGTGCGCACCACCTTCAACCCCTCGCCGATCGGGCCGCCCAGCATCGGTCTGATCCGTGCGGCCGTCGTCAACTGGGCGCTGGCCCGCCACCACGGTGGCCGGTTCGTGCTCCGCATCGAGGACACGGACGCGGCGACCGGCATGGCCGAGTACTACGAACCGTTGACGGAGGTGCTGCACTGGCTGGGGCTGGACTGGGACGAGGGTCCCGGCGTGGGAGGCGATCACGGGCCCTACCTCCAGAGCGAACGCCGGGAGATCCACCTGGAGGTCGCCCGCAAGCTGTTGGCGGCGGGCGAGCTGTACGAGTCGTTCTCCTCACGGCAGGAGATCGAGGCGCGCAACGCGGCGGCCGGCCGGGCCGCGACGGCCGGGTACGACAACGGCGACCGGGAGCTGTCCGAGCGGCGCAAGGCCGCCTACCGCGCCGAGGGGCGCACCCCGGTGCTGCGGATGCGGATGCCGGACGAGGAGATCGTCTACGACGACCTGGTGCGCGGCAGGATCGTCTTCCCGCCGGGCAGCACCCCCGACCCGGTGATGGTGCGGGCCAACGGCGACCCGCTCTTCGCCCTCGCCAATCCGGTGGACGACGCGATGATGGGCATCACGCACAGTCTGCGCGGCGACGACCTGCTGCCTTCCGTGCCCCGGCAGCTGGCCGTGTACGCGGCGCTGCAACGCATCGGGGTCAGCACCTTCACCCCCCGGTTCGGGCACATCGCCGCAGTCCTAGACTCCCGGGGCAAGAAGCTCACCCGGGCCGTTCCGGAGGCGGAGGTGCTCGGTTACCGGGAGCGGGGGTACCTTCCGGAGGCCATCGTCAACTACCTCGCCTCGGTCGGCTGGTCGCACTCCTTTGCGGGTGCCGTCTTCACCCGGCAGGAGCTGATCGAGGACTACGACGTCAGCCGCATCCGCACGCGTCCGGTCCGGCTGGACACGGCCGTCATCACCGACCTGAACGCCGCGCACCTGCAACGAATGGACACGGCCGACTACACGGCGGCGCTGCTGCCCTTCGTGGTGCGCACCGGAGCGCTGCCGCCGAACCCCTCCCCGGACCAGCGGGAGCTCCTGGAGCGTGCCGTCCCGCTGGTGCGGGACGCCGCGAAGACGCTGGTCGAGGCGGCCGAGTCCCTGATGTTCCTGTTCCTGCCCGACGACGGGGTGCCCGCGCACCCCGGCGACACGGACACCGTCGCGCTGGGCGAGGCCGCGGACCTCCTGGGCGGCCTGGAGGAGTGGACGGCGGACACGGTACGGCTCCGGCTGAAGGAGGGGCTGGGCACCGGTGCGCGCCGGGCGTTCGCCGCGCTGCGGATCGCCCTGACCGGGCGCCCGGTCACGCCCCCGCTGTACGAGACGCTGGCGCTGCTGGGCCGCGACAGCAGCCTGCGCCGTGTCCGGCGTGCGCTCGACGCCGGGCGCCGCGCTCCCCGCTAGCCGCCCGCCGGGCCCGTCACCCTGCTCACGCCCGCCCCGCCCCCACTTCCCCAGGGAGACAAGTGACATGTGCGGTATCGCCGGATGGGTCGCGTTCGAGCGCGACCTGAACCGGGAGCAGCCGACCCTGACGTCGATGACCGAGACCATGGCCTGCCGCGGCCCGGACGCGGCCGGCACCTGGACCGACCCCCGCGGACACGCCGCGCTTGGCCACCGGCGGCTCGCGGTCATCGACCTCGACGGCAGCACCCAGCCGATGGCCCTGGACTCCCCCGCGGGCAGTCTGGCCCTGGTCTACAGCGGTGAGGTCTACAACTTCCGTGAGTTGCGCGAGGAGTTGCGCAGCCGCGGACACACGTTCCGGACGGCCGGCGACACCGAGGTGGTGCTGCGCGGCTACCTGGAGTGGGGCGAGGGGGTCGCCGACCGGCTGAACGGCATGTACGCCTTCGCCGTGTGGGACGCCCGCGCGGCGAAGCTGGTGCTGGTCCGCGACCGGCTGGGTGTCAAACCCCTGTACTTCCAGCCGACGGCGGACGGTGTGCTGTTCGGCTCCGAGCCCAAGGCGCTGCTCGCCAACCCGCTGGCCACCCGGAGCGTCGACCTGGACGGGCTGCGGGAGCTGTTCGGCTTCGTCAAGACACCGGGGCACGCGGTGTGGGCCGGGATGCGCGAGGTCCGGCCGGGCACGGTGACCACCGTCGACCACCGGGGCGTGCGCGAACACGTCTACTGGGCGCTGTCCACCACGGAGCACACCGACGACCTGGACACCTCCGTCGCCCGGGTGCGGGGGCTGCTGGAGGACATCGTCTCCCGCCAGCTGGTCGCCGACGTGCCGCTGTGCCTGCTGCTCTCCGGCGGACTGGACTCCAGCGCGGTGACCGCACTGGCCGCGCGGGAACTGGGCGCCCGGGGCGGCAAGGTGCACAGCTTCAGCGTCGACTTCGCCGGGCAGAGCGACAACTACGTGCCGGACGCGGCGCGGCCCACCCCGGACGCGCCCTACGTGCGTGACATGGTCGCGCACGTGGGCACCGCGCACACGGACGTCTTGCTGGACAGCGGCTCCCTCGCCGATCCGGCCGTGCGCCGGGCGGTGATCACCGCCCGGGACATGCCGGTCGGCACCGGTGACACGGACGTCTCCCTCTACCGGCTCTTCCACGCGGTCCGCCGGCACTCGGCGGTGGCGCTGTCCGGGGAGAGCGCCGACGAGGTGTTCGGCGGCTACCACTGGCACCGGTCGGCGGCGGCGCAACGTGCGGGCACCTTCCCGTGGATGTCACCCGCCAACGGGGTGGCCGCGGGCAGCCAGGGCCGGGACGGCGGCGTGCTGCGGCCCGAACTGCTCGCGGCCCTCGAACTGCCCGCCTACATCGCGGACCGGTACGCCGACGCGGTGGCCGAGGTCGAGCACCTGCCGGGGGACGACGAGGACACCCGTGTGCGGCGGGTCACCTCCCACCTCGGCATCACCCGGTTCATGCGCATGCTGCTGGACCGCAAGGACCGGCTGAGCATGGCGGTCGGCCTGGAGGTGCGGGTGCCGTACTGCGACCACCGCCTGGTCGAGTACGTGCACAACGCGCCGTGGGCCGTGAAGAGCTTCGACGGCCGGGAGAAGAGCCTGTTGCGAGCGGCCGTTCGGGACCTGCTGCCCGCGTCCGTCGTCGACCGGGTGAAGAGCGCGTATCCCTCCATCCAGGACCCGGGCTACACGGCCGTGCTGCGCCGGCAGGCGAAGGAGCTCCTCGCCGCGGCGGACCACCCGGTGTTCGACCTGGTCAGCAGAGCGTGGCTGGAGAACGCCGTGAACGACGAGAAGGCCCCGGCCGTGCGCGGCGGGCTGGAGCGCTGTCTGAACCTCGCGGCCTGGCTCGACGTCCACCGGCCCCGGTTGCTGCTGTCCTGAACCGGCCGCTCGATCACTTGAGAAGGGCACCTGCACACCGATGTCGCCGACCTCCGGCCCCGCGCGCCGGCTGATCGCCGCCGGGGTCCTGATGACCGCGGGCAACGGCGCGTTCCTGACCTGTTCGGCGCTGTACTTCACCCGGGTCGCCGGGCTGACGCCCACCGCGATGGGGCTGGGCCTGACCATCGCGGGTGCGGTCGGCCTGCTGGCCGGCGTGCCGCTGGGGCACCTCGCCGACAGCCGGGGGCCCCGGCGCGTCGCCGTGCTGTTCATGGCGCTCGACGGGCTCGCCGCTGCCGGATACCTGCTGGTCCGTTCGTTCCTGGCGTTCGTGGTGGTGGCGTGCGCTTTCACCGCGTTCCAGCGCGGGGCCCGGGCGGCGCAGCAGGCGCTCGTCGCGGGGTTGGCGGACGGCCCTGGGGTGGTGCGGACGCAAGGGATGATCCGTTCGGCGAACAACGCCGGGATGGCGGTCGGCGCCGCGCTGGCGAGCCTCGCGCTGCGCAGCGGCACGCCCACGGCGTTCGCCGTCGTCATCGGCGGGAACGCGCTGGGGTTCCTGGCCTCCGCGGCGCTGCTCGCGACCCTGCCGGCGGTGGCGCCGTCACCCGTGCCGCCGCCGGGCGAGCCGAAGTGGGCGGTGCTGCGCGACGGGCCGTTCGCGCTGTTCACGGCGCTCGGGGCGGTGCTCGCTCTGCACTCGATGCTCCTGGAGGTCGTGCTGCCGCTGTGGATCACCGCCCACACCCGTGCCTCGACGGCGCTGGTGACCGTGTTGTTCGTGCTGAACACGGTCAGCGTCGTGCTGTTCCAGGTGCGCGTCGGTTCCCGGGTGAGCACGATGCCCGGCGCGGTCCGGGCGTGCCGGACCTCAGGGCTGGTGCTGTTCGCCGCTTGTTCGCTGTTCGCGCTCTCGGCGGGCGGTTCCGCCCTCGCCTCGACCGTGCTGCTGCTGGCGGCCGGCGTCCTGCACGTGTGGGCCGAACTGCTGGTGTCGGCGGCGTCGTGGCACATCACCTTCACCCTCGCACCCGCCGGCAAGCAGGGGCAGTACCAGGGGTTCGCGATGACCGGCTACGGGACGGCGATGATGCTGGCGCCCACCGTGCTGACCGTCTTGCTGCTCGACTGGGGGACGCCCGGCTGGTTCGTGTTGGGCGGGGCGTTCCTCCTCGCGGCACTGCCGACCGGCGCGGTGGTGGCCTGGGCGGAACGGTCCGGCCGTCCCGGCGCCCTGCGCGTCCCCACCCGTTCCCGAGCCTGAGCCGTCCGGCGGGGACCGTCCCACTCGGCCGGACCGCCGTGCTTCACGAGGAGTTGCCACCACCATGACGTCCACCGACCACCTGCGCGCGCACACCTACCTGGGGGCCGGCCCCGGTTTCCCCTGTTCGGTGTGGCGCACACCGTTCGACGCGCTGCGCTTCTTCGCCCGCCGCCAGGGCGATGCGCCGCTGATCACCGCCGTGTCCCATGCCGGCGCCGAGACCGTCCTCGACTACCGCACCGCCGAGGCCGCCACCCGTGCCCTCGCGGGCTGGCTGTGCGCCGAGTTCGGCACCGGCCGGCCGGCCGTGCTCGCACTCGCCCCGGCCAACGACGTGCCGTCGGTGCTGGCACTGCTGAGCGTGTTGCGCGCCGGGTTCGGGCTGCTCGTGCTCGGGCCGGCCGATCCGCCGGAGCGCCGCGCGCAGCAGATCGAGGCCGTGGGCGCGCTGGCCGTGCTGTGCCCGCCGGACACCGACGCGCCCGGTCCCGGCTGCACGGTGCTGCCCCGCTGGCAGGACGTGGCGGAACGGGACCGGCCCCTGCCGGTGCTCGATCCGGCGGCCGACGCCCTGTACTTCGCGACGTCCGGTTCGACCGCGGCGTCGAAGCTGGTGGCCCAGTCGCACGTGAACGCCGTCGCCAACGCCGAGGCGGTGCGCCGCCACCACGGTCTGGTCCCCGGTGACCGGGTGCTGGCCTGTCTGCCCGTCCACCACGTCAACGGCGCGCACTTCACGGTGCTGGGCACCATGGCGGCCGGGGCGCACACCGTGCTCGCCGAGTCGTTCTCGCCGCTGACGTACGCGAGGACGCTGCGGCAGTACCGTCCGCGTATCGCGAGTGTGGTTCCGGGGGTGCTGGAAGCGATCGTGGAGGCGTGGCGGGGCGCGGAGGTGCCCGCGGACTTCGACTACTTCGTCTCGGCGGCGGCGCCGTTGACCGCGCGCACGGCACGGTCGGTCGCCGACCGGCTCGGGGCTCGGGTGCTCCAGGGCTACGGTCTCTCCGAGACCACGAACTTCTCCACCACGATGCCGACGGACCTCTCGGAGGCGGCCTACCGGCGGTTGGTGCTGGAGCCGGACATCCCGTCGGTGGGCGTACCGGTGTACGGCAACGAGGTGGTGGTGCTCGGCGAGGACGGCCGTCCGGCGCGACCCGGTCAGGTGGGTGAGGTGTGCATGCGCGGCTTCAACGTGATGTCCGGCTACGCCGGGAACGCAGGGGCCACCGCCGACGCCTTCCGCGACGGGTGGTTCCACTCCCAGGACCTCGGCTACCGGGTGACGGACGAGGGCCGTGACTTCGTCGTGCTGACCGGCCGGCTGAAGAACATCGCCAAGGTGTCCGGGGAGACCGTCTCCCTGGAGGAGATGGACCGGGTTCTGCGCGCCCTCCCCCAGGTCCGCGACGCGGCCTGTGTCACGGTCCCGGACCGGTTCACCGGTGAGCGCATCATCGCGGCGGTGGCGCTGGACGGGACCGGGGACACCGCCGACGCGTGGGACGCGGTGCGCTCGCGCTTCCCGCAGGCGCTCCTGCCCTCGCACATCGTGCCGGTGCCGCGCATCCCGCGCACCGCGACCGGGAAGGTGTTGCGCCCGCAGCTGGCGTCGTCGCTCACCGAGGAACTGGGGCCGGCGCACTGACCGCCGACGCACCGGCGGCCGGGCCGGTGCCCGGCTCACTGCTCCGCTGCCGGGTCCGCGCCGGGCAGCCCGGCCAGCAGGTCCGCAGCCCGGTTGTGTTCCTCGATCATGCCCGTGGTCGCGAACACCGCCATGGACTCGGCGAGCAGGGCGCGCGCCCCGGCCGGGTCGCCGGCCCGCAGCGCCAGGTCGGCCAGGTCCACGCGGACGGAGGCCACGCCCGCCCGGTCCATGATGCCGGCCCGCAGGTCGAGCGCCCGGTCGAACAGGGCGGCGGCCTGCGCCAGGTCGCCCTGCCGGGCGTGCACCCGGCCGAGGTCGAGCAGCATGTAGCCCTCGCCGATCACGTCTCCGTCGTCCCGGACGATGTTCAGGCCCCCGGTGAGGGCCTTGTTGGCGTCCTCCAGTTGCCCCCGGTGGAGGTGGAGCTGGCCGATGCGCTGGAGCACGCGGGCCTGTCCGCCCAGATAGTTCAGGTCGCGCCAGATCTCCAGCGCTTCACCGAGTTCCGCCTCGACCCGCTGGACGTCACCCTGCCGCAGCAGGACGACCGCGCGCTGGACGATCACGGAGGCCCGTGCCCAGGGTTTGGGACATCGTTCGAAGTCCGCCTCCGCCTCCTGGAAGAACCGCATCGCGGAGGCGTCGCGGCCGGAGAGCCGTTCCAGGATGCCCAGGTCCCTGCGGCACATGCCCAGGCCGTAGTGGTGTCCCAGCGTCTCGTACAGCTCCAGCGCGGCCGTCAGCGCCTTGCGCGCCTCGGGCAGGTGGTGACGGTTGAGGTGCAGCGTGCCGAGGGAGGCCAGCAGGGCCGCCTGGCCCAGGCGGTTGCCGCTGCGGCGCACCGCCGTCAGCGCCTTGCGGTGGGTGCGCGCCCAGTGGTCCAGGTAGCCGCGGGCCTCGAAGAAGGGGGCGAGATTGACGGCGAGTTCCCACGCGTAGTCGTCCTCGCCCTCCTGCACCAGGCTCTCCACCGTCAGGCTGAGGTTCTCCAGTTCGGTGTGCAGCCACTCCAGCGGTGCGGACAGGACGCTGCGGACATGGGCCTCGGGCGGGTGCCAGCGCGGCGCGGGTCCGTTGATCATGCTCGTCCCGAAGATGCGTTCCTGCGCCTTGGTGACCAGCAGGAGCCAGGCGCCGCTCATCCGGCGGATGGCCGCCCTGCGTTCGCTCTCGTCGGACTCCGCGAGCAGCCGGTCGCGGGCGAACAGGCGGATGATGTCGTGGAACCCGTAGCGCGGCTCCCCCGTGGCGTCGGCGCCGACGACGTCCAGCATCTGCACGTCGACCAGCGGCTCCATCAGGTCCGACGGGTAGGGGCTGGCGTCGGGGGCGTCGAGGAGGGCGCTGCCGATCCAGCCGGGGAACGTCGAGCCCTTGGTGAGGCTGAGCAGCCTCAGCAGCCTGCGGTCGGCGTCGGCGAGGTTCTCGTAGGTGACGGACAGGCTGGCCCGTACGGTCATCTGGCCGTGGGTCAGCTCGTCGAGGCGGCGGTTCTCGTCGACGAGGCGCTGCGCCATGGACGCCAGCGGCCAGTGCGGGCGGGCCGCGAGGCGGGCGGCCACGATGCGCAGCGCCAGCGGCAGTCCTCCCACGGTGCCGGCCAGTGCCTCGGCCGCCTCCTGTTCCCCGCGCACCCGGTCCTCGCCGACGACCTTCTCGATCAGGTGCAGCGACTCCCGCTGGTCGAGAATGTCCAGGGTGACGCGGTGGGCGCCGGGGAGCGCGGTCAGCCGTGCCTTGCTGGTGACGAGGACGCCGCAGGAGCGGCTGCCCGGCAGCAGCGGGAAGATCTGCTCCTCGCTCACCGCGTCGTCCAGGACCACCAGGATCCGCCGGTCCGCCAGCATGCTGCGGTAGGTCTCGCCCCGCTCCTCCAGGGAGTCCGGTATCGCCGGTCCGGGCAGGCCGAGTGCCCGCAGGAAGCGCCCGAGGACCTCCCGGGGCGCGAGCGGGTCCGCGCGGCCGCCGCGCAGCCGGCAGTAGAGCTGGCCGTCGGTGAAGTGGGTCTCGGCCAGCTTGTGCGCGACCCGGGTGGCGAAGGTGCTCTTGCCGATGCCCGACCGTCCGGCGATGACGACGACGCCTGTGGTCCGGTCCGGGGAGGTGCTGGTGAGTACGGACTCCACCTCGGCGATCAGGTCCTGGTGACCGACGAAGTCGGCGGTGTCGATGGGCAGTTGACGTGGTATGTGGTCATGCCTGGCCGGCGTACGGCCGTCCGATAACGTTGTCTCCGCGGGCGCTTCCCCGGCCGGCCGGACCATGGCGGGCCGGGAGTGGGCGGCGGCCGTGGCGACCGCGGGCTGCTCCAGTCGCAGGGAAGCGTCCTCGGTGAGGATCGCCCGCTCCAGCCTGCGCAGGTCCTCGCCGGGTTCCAGGCCCAGTTCCTCCCTGAGCAGAGCGCGTCCCTCCCGGTAGGTCTCCAACGCCTCCGCCTGCCGGCCGGAGCGGTACAGGGCGAGCATCAGCTGGCCGCGCAGCCGCTCGCGCAGCGGCTCCTCGCGCACCAGGGCGGCTATCTCGGCGGTGAGCTGGTGGTGGCGGCCGAGCCCCAGTTCGAGTTCGAGGTAGGACTCGGTGGCGGTCAGCCGCTCCTCGTCGATGTGCCGGGCGACCCGGGCGAGGGCGTCGCTGGGCGTACCGTTCAGGCACGGGCCGCGCCACAGCGCGACCGCCGCGCGCAGGGTGGTGGCCGCCTCGGCGATCCGGTGCTGCCCAACCAGCGCATCGGCCTCGGCGACGGCGCGCCGGAAGACGTTGAGGTCGAGGGCGGAGTCGTCGATGTGGAGGACGTAACCCGGCGCATGCGTCACGATGGTGGCCTCGGCACCGGCGTCCGCGAGGGCCTTGCGCACCCGCGACACACAGATCTGCACCTGGGTCCGGGCCGTCTCCGGCGGCTCCCCCACCCAGAGCAGCCGGATGAGGTGGTCGACGTTCTGCAACCGCCCGCTCTCCAGCAGCAGGGCGGCGAGGAGGACCTGCTGCCGGCCCGGCGTGATGCGCACGACGCCCCGGCTGTTGCTCACCACCAGCTCGCCCAGCACCTGGAAGGCGAAGCCCGCGGCCCGATCGCGATGCTGGACCTGCGCAGCGCCCATGTACCCTCCTCGACACGCACAACACGCACCACAACTCAACACACGTGAGTGAGTGTAAGTGTCACCGGCCTGCGTAACCGAACCTGACGACGAGCTGAACAACGCGCACCGGGGCGGGCAGGGCACTGACGGGCGCCATGCCCGACGGTGACCGCGATACGGACAGCGGCTGGTCAGCGGTCTGGGATGCCGGGGCGATAGCGCCGAGTTAATCCGATGTCAGATCATCACCCGGGGCGACTCCAGGGGCGTCGCCTGCCCGTACCGCTTCCGAAAGGGCTTTCCAGTCATGAACGGTGACCTCTTGCGGATGTCGTATGCCGGTCCGGCGGTGGCGGCGGCCGGTGTGAAACACGTGCTGCTCACCTACCACTACCTGGACATCGGGGACATCGACGGATACGCCTCCCTCACAGAGAAGGACGTGACCCTCAGCCACCCCGGCAGCCCGCTGCGCAGCGGCCGCGAGGCGGTGCTCAACGCCCAGGCCGAGCAAGCCACTTCATTACGACGGCACGAACTGGAGACCGTCATCGCGGCCGAGGACACGGTCGTGGTGCTGGGACGTGTGGTGGGGTGCGGCCAGGAGGGCGCGGACGGCGTGGACTTCGCCGACGTGTTCACGCTGTCCGAGCAGACCCTCGTCAACGCCTGCCGCCGGTACTACTACACCCCGTCGCCGGGTGCGGTACCGGTGTCGCCGGGAAGGTAGGGGCTGCCGGCGGGCCCCCGCCCGCACCGTGACGGCAGGCCCCCGCTCCGGCCGGCCGTGCGGTCCACACCCCCCACGGCGGCTTCCGTCGCGTCCCGGTCGTCCATCTCCGCGTGCCCGGCCAGAACGGCGGCCAGCGCACGGGTGTGTCCCTCGAAGGCGAGTGGCGCGACCTCGCCGAGCACACGACACGCCTGGGTCTCGCTGGTCCGCGCCGGTTCGGGCAACTCCGCCGCCCGACGTTCCGGCAGCAGCACGAACAGTTCCAGGGTGTCCCGGGTGCTGTACGCCCCGAAGAGCCGCGCGCCGCGCGCCGACGCCTCGAAGCCCGTCTCCTCGTACAGTTCCCGCACGGCCGCGTCCCGCCAGTCCTCGCCGGTCTCCACGTACCCGCCGGGCAGCGCCCACCGGCCGACTCCCGGGGGGAGGGCGCGGCGGATCACCACGAGCCCGCGCGAACCGTCCTGCCCCGTCACGGGTTGCAGCGCGATCGCGACCGGCAGCGGATTGCGCCACTGCGTCTCCCCGCAGGCACGGCAGTCGCGCGGCCAGTCGGTGCCGTCCGCGTACGCGGTGCCGCAGTACGGGCAGTGCGCGAAACGGCGCCCGTGTGTGAAACCCATGAACGCCTCACTTCCCGCCGGACGCCGGCTACGGCTCTAAGCGGCCGCCACGTTAGGCGCTCGGGAGAATGCGCTGTTAACCGGCCGGCTATCGCTGCCGGTCCGGTGGGGGCGCCGCTCAGTTGCCCGGCGGTTCCGGCGCTGTCCCTACAGTCGCTCCGGCGGCGTGGACCACCGGCTTCGGCCTCCGCTTCGCCGGCCGCCGGAGTCCGAGTGGCCTTCGGCATCCGTGTCGTACGTCCGAGCAGAGGAAACAGCTATGGAACGATCTGTCTCCGCGCCCTCAGGCGTCCTGTCCACGACGCATCCCGGTCCCACGCTGGGGAGCTTCCGGGCGTCGCCGTCCGACCCCCACGTCGCGCTGCGGGAGCGGCTGCTGAGCAACGCGACGCCCTTGCCCGGTCCGACGGTACGGGCGCTGCCGGGCCACCGGACCGACGACGCCGACGGCCTGCATCAGGAGATCACCGAGCAGTTGTGGGGCCGGGGCCTGGCCGCCGTCCAGCTCGACGAACCACTTCCGCACGACCGCTATACCGAGCTGGGCCGCTTCCTGGGCACCGCGATACCGGAGTCCGACCCCGCGGTGCAGCCGTTCGTCCAGGGTGGTGTCGTCCTCAACCTGCGCAGCGAGCACGCGCCCACGGCAGAGGTGTCCTTGCAGCCCTTCGCCCGCAACTCGCTGAGCCTGCACTCCGAGAGCAGCGGTGCCGCGGTCGCCGACCAGCCCCGGTACATCGTGCTGCTGTGTGTCGAGCCCGGTGACCAGAGCAGTTTCGCCCGGACCGTGCTGACACCGATGCGAGCGGTGGCGCGCCGGCTGTCGCCCGGCACGCTCCAGGTGCTGTCCCGCACCCGCTACCGCGACAGCCCGAAGGCGCCGGCCATCGCGCGCCACCTGGACGGCCGGTGGGTGTTCTCCTACCGGGACTTCCTCGACCAGGAGCTGCGCTGGACGCAGAGCGATCCGGAGACCGACCCCGGGACGGTGAACGCGGCGCTGCGCGAACTGCTCGCCGCCATGTACGCGCCGGACGAGGCGGTCGGTGTGCACTGGCGGCGGGGACTGCTCGTGGTGATCGACAACACCTACTACTTCCACGGCCGGACCGCCGGCGCCACCGCGCCGCCGCGGCGGCAACGGCACCTCCAGCGCCTCCGTATCCGTTAGGACCCGGCCAGGCCGCCGTCGTCACCCGCAGGCCGTCACCCCCCCACCGAACGAAGGCGCAGAAGTTGATGACACTGTTCGACTCCCTTGCCGTCCCGCGTCCCTCCCACGCGTCGCCGGAGGCCCTGGCGACATCCCGGCGCACACCGCGGGCCACCGGTCTGTCCGACGCCTTCACCACCCGCGTCGACGAGCGTGTGCTCGACGTGTTCGCCCGCGCCCGCCGTCCCGACGACCCGCTGGAACTGCGCGACCTGTGGCTGGGCCGGGTGGAGCACGAGCTGGGACAGCAGTCCTACCACACCGCTCTCGCCGAGACCTGGCGCGGCAGCCGCCCCCTGCGCACGGTCGAACCGGAGCAGGTGCTGTCCTCCCGGGCCACCGTCCGGTTCGTCAAGGAGCTGTTCAACTGGTACTTCCGCGACGACCTGTACGGCGGGCTGCGCAACCAGGCGCAGTACATCCTCTCCGGCGGCGCCGTCGACGAGGAGCGGTGGGGTCTGCCGCACAGTCTCAAGGAGTGCATCCGCTTCGCCCTGGACCGCGACTGGTACGGCTACTCCGACTCGCGGGGACGCTACCCGGCGCGTGAGGCGATCGCCGCCTACGAGAGCGCCCGGCTCGCCGGCGTGCGCTACCTGCCGGAACACGTGGCGATGACCATGGGCGGGACCTTCGCCGTCAGCACGATCGCCGACTTCGTGCTGCACGGCGTCTCCCCGGCCACCGCACCGGCACTGTGCGCCGTCCCCAACTACCCGCCGCTGGTGGAGACGATCGCCCGCCGGCACGGCGTGCAACTGGTGCCGCTGGACAGCGCGCACGGCCGCACCGACATCGAACCGCTCATCGCGGCCCTCACCCCCGACACACCCCTGGTGCTGCTCCAGACCGTGGGCAACCCCACCGGGGCGGCCGTCACCGAGGAGGGTCTGCGCCGCCTCGTCCGCGCGGCCTCCCCCTCCACCGTCATCGTCCTGGACGAGTGTCACGAGTGGCTGGGCGAGTACGAGGAGCGCTGCGCCGAGCGCGCCGCACCCAACGTGGTCCGGGTCTCCAGCCTGTCCAAGACCTGGTCGGCACCCGGTCTCAAGGCGGGCTGGTTCCTCGCCGACCCGGCGTTCATCGCCGAGTACTACGAGTACGCCTCGTCTTCCTTCGGCGGGCCGCCCTCGTTCTTCTACACGATCGTGGAAGTGCTGGCCCGCATGGAGCGCTGGCTGATCACCGGACTGACCGAGCCCGGCACCGGCGAACTCAAGGAGTTCGAGGCGTCCTACGGGCTCGACCTGGAGACCCTGCGCCATGCCTTCCGCACCTACCGGACGGAGCGGCTGCGGCGGGTGTCGGACCTGACCGCGCTGCGCGACGCGGCGACCGTGCGTCTCGCGGACACCCCGGCACGGGTGCTCCGACCGCACTTCTCCATCAACACGGCGGTGGAGCTGCCCGGTTGGGACGACTCCTACCACTGTTTCCGCGACGTGCTGCGGGAGACGGGCGTGTCGCTCTTCCCCGGCCTGCTCACCTTCTGCTTCTCCGGGGCCGTCATGCGGATCACCACCGCCCGGCCCTGGCAGGACCTGGCGCCGGCCCTGGACCGGCTCGACGCGTACCTGCGGGGCGCCGCATGAGCACCTGGTACTCCCCCGGTGGCAAACAGGCGCTGGTCCTCGGCATGGTGCACCTGGCGCCGCTGCCCGGCACCCCCTTCCACCGCCCCGACACCTTCCCCGAGATCCTGGACACGGCGGTGGCGTCCGCTCGGGCCCTGTACGAAGGCGGCGCCGACGGCTGCCTCGTGCAGACGGTCGACCGTGTCTACGATGTCGCCGACGAGTCCGACCCGGCGCGTACCGCGGCGATGGGCCTGATCGTGCGCGCGGTCACCGAGGCGACCGGCGCGGACTTCCGCGTCGGCGTCCAGATGATGCGCAACGCCACCCGGGCCTCCCTCGCCGTGGCGCGGGTGGCCGGCGGTGACTTCGTGCGGGCCGGCGCGCTGGTGGGCCAGACCCTCACCGCCCACGGCATGGTGCGGCCCGATCCGCTGACGGTGATGGCCTACCGCCGCTCCATCGACGCGGAGGGCGTCGGCATCGTGGCGGACATCGACTCCATGCACTTCAAGTGGTTCGGTGAGGACAAGACCTGTGCGGAGGTGGCGCGCGCGGCCCGTACCGTCGGCGCCGACGCGGTGGCACTGTCCCACCCCGACGAGCGCACGGCCCTGCGCATGATCGAGTCCGTCCGGGAGGCCGTTCCGCAGCTGCCGGTGATCCTGGCCGGGCACACCGACCACGGCAACGCGGCACGACTCCTCGCCGCCGCCGACGGCGCGTTCGTGGGGACGTGCCTGGAGAGCGGGGGGTGGGGCGGCAGGATCGACGCCGACCGGGTGCGCCGCTATGTCGACGCCGTCCGGGAGTCCGGACGATGACACCCCCGCACACCTACCCGGCCTCCACCCCCGCACCCGTCGAAGCGGAGGTGACACTGCGCCAGGCCGAACGGCTGGCGGACGACATACGTGTGCACGCCGGTGCCTTCGACGAGCAGGCGAGGGCGCTGGCCGACACCGCGCGCCTCACGGACGTCGAGTCGGTGGTCCTCGTCGGCGACGGGGACAGCGACCACGCCGCGCGGGCCGTGGAGATGGCGTACCGTTCCTTCGCCGGGGTGGACTGCCGGCCGATGAGCGCACTGCCCTTCGTCCACTACTGGCGGCCGGCCGCCGGGTCCGCCGCCCGGGTGCTCACCGTCGCCGTCTCCGCCTCGGGCCGCACCCCGCCCGTCGTCCGGGCGGCGGAGCGGGCACGGGCGGACGGCGCCACGGTCGTCGCCCTCACCGGGGACGCCGCGAGTCCGCTGGCCCGCGCCGCGCACGGCACGCTCCACCTCGCCCTGCCGGACCAGGAGCCCTCCCCGGGCATCCGCACCTACCAGGCCAGTGTGCTCGGCGCCCTGCTGCTGGCGACGGCGCTGGGCACGGCACGCCGACACCTGACCGGCGCTGACGCCGACCTGCTGCGCGGCGAACTGCGTGCGCTGGCCGGCCCGGTGGAGGCCACCGTGGGCGAGGCCGTCGAACGGACCCGGCCGCTCGCCGGGCGCATCGCCGACGCACCCGTGCTGACCGTGCTCGGCAGCGGGCCCTCCCACGGCACCGCCCTGTACGCGGCGGCGAAGGTGATCGAGACGTCCGGCGTCTTCGCCGTCGGCCAGGACCTGGAGGAG
Organism: Streptomyces sp. NPDC093260; assembly: GCF_040683715.1. Lineage (NCBI taxonomy): Bacteria > Bacillati > Actinomycetota > Actinomycetes > Kitasatosporales > Streptomycetaceae > Streptomyces > Streptomyces sp. NPDC093260. Next base: position 379,268 of record NZ_JBFBEK010000001.1, on the reverse strand, counting down.
TGGTGCCACGTCGAGCGCTTCGCCGGCCCCCGTGACCTGCCGGTACTCGTCGTGGCTCCGCCCGGCCGCAGCCTCGCGGACGCCCGGCGGGTCGTGCGGCGCGCCATCGAACTGGGCCGGCGGGTCATCACCGTCGCCGCCCGGGACGACCTCGGCGCCTTCGACGCCCCGGAGGTGCTTCCGGTCCACGGCCGGGCGCGCGAGGAGTTCTCCCCGCTGCTGCACGGACTTTTCGCCGCCCCCCTCGCCTGCCACCTCGCCCGGACCCTGAACCGCACCCCGTTCGCAGCCGGGCGTCCCTGACCGGTCCGCCCCCACCGCCCCCTGTCCGGCGCCGTCAGGACGACCGCCGCCCGGGGCGACGACCACCGTCGACAGACCGAAAGGAAAGAGAACATGACCGAGACGACCCACCGCGTACCCGTCGAGCAGGCCCTCGAAGTGCTCAGCGAGGAGCTGCACAGCCTCGCGCCGGCCGAACGGGAGGCCAAGGCGGTGGAACTGCTGACGGTCCTCGGCCGGAGCAAGGCGGCCGAGGCCACCGCGCCGACGCCCGGTGGCACGACCGGGCGTACGCCCCTGCTGATCTGCGACTGGGCCACCGACCTCGGCCTCGACGGAACCACCCAGCAGCTCGGCATCCCCATGGCCCCCGGCCCCACCCGGGTGTCCAAGACCGCCGACGCCACCGGACGCTCGCTGCTCTCCAGCGGCCACGTCGGCGCCGACATCCTGCACGTACCGGCAGGCAGCGGCTTCGCCCCGCACACCCACCCCGGCGACCACCTGCTGTTCGTACTGGCGGGCACCGGGACCATCGCCGTCGCCGGGGAGATCATCGAGACACGCCCCGGACAGGTGTACATGGTCGAGGGAGCCATCACCCACGCGGTGGGCGCGGTCACGGACCACATGATCCTGTCCGTGGGCGCCCCGCACCGCCACCTGGACAGCCCCGAGCGGCAGGAACTCACCGAGTACGCCGCGCTCCTCGGCGACCTCGGCCGGATCACCTGCCGCCTCTGCGACATCGAGGCCTCCAGCGGTGAGGAACTGGCGGCGAAGGGCTGCCCGCACTCCCCTCACCGTTTCGGCTGAACGAGGGCCCCGCACGATCCCGGACAGGAGGCACGCCATGCCGCACGACCAACTCACCGTACCGGTGAGCGACCCGCGCACCGGACGGGAACGGCTCGCCGTCCCCGTCGGCCGCGCCGCCGACACCCGCGCAGCGGTGACCGCCGCGCGCGGCGCCCAGCCCGCCTGGGCCCGGCTGACCCCCCGTGAGCGGGCCCGGCGCCTGCTGCGGTTCGCTGACCTCGTGGAGGAGAACCTCGCCGCCTACGCACAGGCCGAGCAGGCCGGCACGGGCAAGCCCGCCGAGGAAGCGCGGGGCGAGGTGGAGAACTGCGCGGACCTGCTGCGGTTCTTCGCCGGCGCCCAGCGCGCCGACACCGCGCCCGCGGCCGGGCGGCGCATGCGGGGCCGGGAGAGCTGGGTGCGGTGGGAACCCATCGGAGTGGTCGCCGCGATCGTGCCGTGGAACTACCCGCTCATGATGGCCGCCTGGCGGATCGCCCCGGCGCTCGCCGCCGGCAACACCGTGGTGCTCAAACCCGCGCTGACCACACCGGACACCGCCCTGCTGCTCGCCCGGGACGCCGCCGCGACGCTGGGTCCGGACGTGCTCGTGACCCTGCCGGGCGACCGTGAGACCGGGCGGCTGCTGGTCGGCGAGGACGTCGACGCCGTGGCGTTCACCGGCAGCGAGGCGGGCGGCCAGGACGTGGTGGTCCGCGCGGCACTGCGCCGGGTCAGCCTGGAACTGGGCGGCAACTGTCCCGCGCTGGTGCTGCCGGACGCGCCCGGGGACACCTGTGCGGCACTGGTGCGGGCCGTCACCTACAACGCCGGTCAGAGCTGTGCCGCGCCGGCGCGGGTCATCACCCTGCGGGAGAACTACGACCGGGTCGTCGAGGGGCTGGCCAAGGCGATGGGCGACCGGCGCGCCGGCGCGGACTTCGGACCGCTCAACAACGCCGACCAGGCGGCACGGTACGACCGCATCCTCGACAGCAGCGGGGCGGGCGTCGACCACGTCGCGGACGTCGCACCGCGGCCGGGCGAGGAGCACGGCTTCTGGCGGCCCGGCCGGATACTCGCCGATCTGGCCCCCGACGACCCGGCCGTCGCCCAGGAGGTGTTCGGCCCGGTGCTGACCGTGCAGGCGGCACGGGACATCGACGAGGCGGTGGCCCTGGCCAACTCCGTGCGGCAGGCGCTCGCCGCGAGCGTCTGGGGCTCGGACACCTCCACGGTGCTCGCCGTCGCCGACGAGGTGGACGCCGGAGAGGTCTGGGTCAACTGCCACCTGGACCAGACCGCCGAACTGCCGCACGGCGGACGCGGCAGTTCGGGCCACGGCACGGACATGAGCGTCCTCGCCCTGAGCGAGTACCAGCGTCCCAAGACCGTCACCGTGAGCCTCGACCGGCACTGAGACCGACGCGCCGAGCGCGTCGACGAAGGAGAAGAGGAACATGGGCCTTCCGCGGGCCGAACGGACCGACGACGAGGTGTACGCGAGCGTCCGTGACCTCGTCACCCGCCAGTTGCCCCCCGACGCCGGCCCTCTCACGCCGGCCCTCCCGCTGCACGAGGCCGGACTGACCTCCCTGGGCACCGTCGCGACGATGGTGGCCATCGAGGCAGAGTTCGGTGTCACCTTCCCCGAGGAGCTGGTCAACCCGGCGACCTTCCACGACCTGACCAGCCTGACCAGCGCGGTCGCGTCGATGCTCGCGGCCCGGAAGGCCGCGGCGGACGCCCCGGGGACCAGTGCGGGGGCCGATGATGCCGTCATCTGAGCCGGCCGTCAGGTTCGGGGTCCACTCCGGACAGCAGTACGAGACGTACGGCGACATCCTGGCGCTGTGGCAGCGGGCCGAGGAGCTGGGCTACGACTGGTGCTCGGTCTTCGACCACCTGCGTCCGCCCATGGGCGGCCCGGACGGTCCGTGCTTCGAGGGCACCACCCTGCTCACCGCGCTGACCGCCCGGACCCGGCGGATCCGCGGCGCCCTCATGGTCGCGCCGGTCGCGTGGCGTCACCCGGCGATGCTGGCCGCGGTGGCCGCGACCATCGACCACGTCAGCGGTGGACGGGTGGAACTGGGCATAGGCGTCGGCGGCGCCGACCTGGCGCACGACCAGTACGGCTTCCCGCGGCTGCCCCGCACCGAGCGGCTGAAGCTGCTGGAGGAGACCGCCGCCGTCCTGCGGGGCCTGTGGTCGGGTGAGCGGTTCTCCTACACCGGAGAACACGTCCGCATCACCGACGGATACTGCCGGCCCGCACCGGTGCAGTCCCGGCTGCCGCTCGTCGTGGGCGGTGCTAGCGCCCCCGTCGTCGACGTGGTCGCCAGACACGGTGACGTGTGGAACAGCCTGCTCACGGACCCGGACCGGTACCGCCGACGCACCGAGCTGCTGGCGTACGCGTGTGAGCGGGCGGGCCGCGACCCCGCGGAGGTCCGCCGCTCGATGACCTTCCGCGCCCTGCTCGTCGAGGACCCGGCGGAGCTGCCGGGCAGGCTCGACAGGCTGCGTGAGGTCTACCCGCCCGATTCCCCGGTGTGGCCCGAGTACCTGGTGTTCGGCACGCCCGAGCAGTGCGTCGAGGCCTTGCTGCCCTACCGCGACCTGGGCGTCACCGACTTCGCGCTGGGCCTGCGCCCACCGGTGGACTGGGACACGCTCACACTCTTCGCCGAACACGTCGTCCCACGGCTGCGTCCCGCCGCCGTCCCCGCGTGAACCGACCACTCCGCCCGCCCCACGAACCACGTGAGGAGAACCCATGGCCAACTACTACTCCAAGGGATTCGCCGCCTTCTTCGACACCAGTTACACCGGCTGGGTCAACCGCTTCTCGCCGAAGCTGGTGGCGCACCTGGCGGAGGTGTCCGGGGGTGACCGCACCGCCGCGGACATCTGCTGCGGCACCGGCGTGACCGCCGGGTACTTCCTCGACGGCGGCTGGACGCTGTACGGGGTGGACGGCTCCAAGGCGATGCTCGACCTCGCACGCACCCGGCACGCCGCGCGCATCGAGGACGGCGGACTGACCCTGATCGAGTCCGACGCCCGCGCCTTCGAGCTGCCCGCCAAGGTCTCCGCCTGCGTCAGCCTCGACGGCGCTCTCAACCATCTCCCCTCCACCGACGACCTGCGGCAGTGCTTCGCCTCGGTGGCGGCCGCACTGAAGCCGGGCGGCGAGTTCGTCTTCGACCTGTACGAGCAGTCGCACTTCCTGCACTGGAACCACGTCACGCTCACCGACACCCCCGAGTCGATCGTGGTCAAGCGCGGTGTCTGGGACACCGAGACCCGCCGCGGCATGCTGCGTGTCTCCGGGGCCCACGGCACCGGGCAGAGGGTCCAGCGGGTCGACCAGACCCTCACCAGTTGGTACTTCGACCCCACCGACGTCACCGGGGCGCTGCGGGCGGCGGGCCTGGAGCCGCTGCCGCACGGTTTCGGCGGCGCCGACCTCAAGTGCGACTCCGGCTCCTGCTCACGGACCGAGGTCCCCTGCCGCACGGTCTACCGCGCCCGCAAGTCCTGACCCACGGGTCCCGGGGCACCGGCCTCGAGCGGATCCGTGGGAGGAGACAGCCGCAGGTCACGCAGGGCGTCCGGGTACCCGGTGGTCCCCGTCCGGACGGATCGCGTGTCGCGCCGAGCGCCGGGGGGCTGCGCTTCGGCGCCGGTGCGAGTACCCGTACGCCCTGGCCGATGTCGACGCCTTGGGCGCCGGCCGGGCCTCCCTCAACGGCCTCGGCGTCCTCGTGCTCGTCACAGCTTCCCGGCCCCGGCCGGCGCCCGGGGGCGGTCGGGTCTACTTGGAGTCGATGTGGCCGATGGGCTCGGCCGACGTAGCGGCCAGGTCGGACCAGGCGGTCTCGTCGATGCCGAGTGCTGTTCGCAGGAACGCCGTGGTGGTGCGCCGTACCAAGTCGACCCGCTCGGGGCTTTCGTCTGTGGTGTCGGCCGAGTTGTAGTCCTGGATGCCGCCGAGCGCGTGCTCGCCGCCGTGGAGGGTGACGAGGTGTCGAGCACCGGGGCTCTGGTGGTAGACGTCGGTGAACCAGTCGGGACCGCGGGTGGAGAGCAGTGACTGGTCCTGGTCGCCGGCGACGACGATCGAGGGCGTCGCGAGGTGGGTGAAGTCCGGGCTCATGAAAGCGAAGTGTTCCTGCGCGAAGGGCGTGAGGTCGCCGCGTGAGACCCCGGCCGTGGACAGGAGGACCCCGGCCTTCACGCGGGCGTCGGTGCGGTCCTCGCCGGGCCGGCCGTCCGCGCCGATGACGCGCGCGCCGAGCAGCATCCCGACCGACTGCCCGCCCCAGGAGTGTCCGGCGGCCGCGAGGAGGCGGGTGTCGACACGACCGGTCAGCCCGGGGACCGCGGCGATGACGGTGTCCAGTTCGTCGATGACCTGCACGAGGTCGTCGACCCGGGTCTGCCAGATCGTCGGATAGCGCGGGTCGGCGGGCGTCAGCCCGAGGGTGGTGGAGTCAAGGAAGGTCGGCTGCACCACGACGAATCCGTTGGCGGTCCAGTAGTCCACCAACGGGTCGGCCGCGGTCATCGACTGACCGAAGCCATGGGCGAAGACGATGACGGGCAGATCGGTGCCCACGGCCGGTGCCGTGATGCGTACCTGCAGGTCGTCGCCACGAGCCGGGGCGGGGAGAATCACGGGCCGCACGCTCAGGACCTGAGCGGCGGGGCGGGGAGCTGCTTCACCTAGGGACACGGGGGTCCTTCCGAGGACGGGGTAAGGGCGACCCGAAACGGATCGCCGCTCCGCAACGATACGGAACACGGATCCGCTCTTCAAGTCGAACCGGATCGATGTTCCGGATGGGCGAGGGGGTGTGCGATGATGAGGCGGTGAGCTCCCACGAACACGTAACTCGCGCGACCGACGCGCCTCGCCGACGACGGGACGTGCAGCGCAATCAGCAGTCGCTGCTCGAGGCCGCCGCCGTGGTGTTCGCCTCATCGGGGGTCGGCGCGCCGGTCCGCGAGGTCGCCGCGGCCGCCGGAGTAGGCGTGGCGACGCTCTACCGGCACTTCCCGACCCGCTCGGATCTGGTGGTCGCGGTGTATCGCCATCAGATCGAGGAGTGCGCACAGGCCGGACCGCAGCTCCTGGCATCGGCGCCGAGCCCCTTCGAAGCGACCCTGCGCTGGGTGCACCTGTTCGTCGACTTCCTCGGAACGAAACATGGACTGGCGCGCGTCTGGGAGGGGGACGCAGACGAGTTCTCCGCCCTGCACGTCCTGTTCCTCGACCGCCTCGTGCCGGTCCTGGCCGACCTGCTCGACGCGGCCCGCGCGGCAGGTGAGGTGGTCGCACCCATCTCGGCCTACCGGCTCCTGCGAGCCGTCGGCGACCTCGTCGCCTGGAGCCCCCACGACCCGGACTACGACGTGCGAGAAGTGGTGACCCTGCTGATCAGCGGTCTGAGGCAGCCCCAGCCGAACCGGACGGAACCAGCAGGACCGCGCACAGAACCCCTGCCGGACCCGGCCAGCTGCCGGACGAGGCCGTCGCCCGGCTGAACGACTCGCCGATCACCGCAGAGGATCGCCGCCCGTCCGCGGCCGGACATCTCGGTGCACGCAGTGCACGTAACCGACGAGTGGGTCTGTCAGCTCTCGTGCGCGTGGGCGGCCCCGGACACGTATGCCTGGCGCGGGGTGATGTCCCCGCTCGCCCGTGAGCACACCGTCGTCGCCGCCGGCTCGCGCGGGTCAGGACGACAAGCCCGACGGCGGGTACGACGCCGGCACGCCGGCCGCCGGTCTGGTCGCGGGGACGGCCGCGCCCGGGCACGACCGGTTCGACGTGGTCGGCCACGACCTCGGTACGTGGACCGGATACGCCCCGGCCGCCGGCCACCCCGAGCGGGTGGGCCGGCCTGCCGTCGCCGAAGCGGTGATCCCCGGCCTCACGCCGTCCCCGCCGTTCTTCGGCCCGGCCGAACTCAACCTGGAACTCTGGCAGTCCGGCTTCGACCGGCTCACCGACCTCGACGAGGAACTGGTCTTCTTCGGCCGGCAGTTCGCCACCAAGGCCGCCACACGGACCGCCATCCCCGCGCACGCCGTGGACGTCCACGTCGACGCGATCACCGCGGACCCCCGCACGCTGCGGGCGAGTTCTCCGGTCGCCCACGGAAGGTCCGGTCACGCCCGCAATCCGTCCAGTGCCGTGTCGACCGCCCCCAGGGCCGCCGTCCTGTCGAGCTCTGCCCTCGAAACGAGCGAGAGGCCCTGCACGAGGTAGAGCAGGAGTTGCGCTTGGGCTTCGGGGGAGGAGGCGTCCGTGACCTCGCCGGCGGCCTGTGCGCGGCGGAGCGCATCGGCGACGATGCCGGTGAACCGCTGGTACGAGCGTGTCACGATCCGCGTGGCTTCACTGTCCTGGGGGACGAGTTCGGCGGTCGTGTTGCCGACCAGGCAGCCCTGCGGCACACCCAGGTCGGACACCAGTTCGTCCAGCCGTACGGGGTGGGTGAGGATCTCGCGCAGGGCGGGCAGCAGCGGGCTGGTGTCGAGCGCGGTGATCAGATGCCGCTCGTACACCTCCCAGTAGAGCCGGACGGCTTCGAGGTAGAAGCGGCGCTTGTCACCGAACGCGCCGTAGAGGCTGCCGCGCTCGACGCCCAGCGCGTCGACCAGGTCCTGGATCGACGTCGTCCCGTATCCACGGGACCAGAACAGTTCGAGTGCGCGCTCCAGCGTTCGGTCCTTGTCGAACTCGCGGGGGCGTCCGGTTCGTGCCACGGCCTGGATACTACGACTTCTTGACTAGTCGTTCAAGAAGTCGTAGCTTCCCTTGCGTCACTTCTTGAACGGACGCACAGAAGTCGGTCGCTCGTCGGCCGGCACGAAGGGCGAAGCCATGGAATTCGCAGGGAAGACGGCACTCGTCACCGGATCCGGCGCGATCGGCGGACTCGGGCACGCGACGGCCAGGGTGCTGGCCGCGGGCGGAGCCGACCTGATCCTGACGGGGACCGACCCGCGGCGCGGTGCCCAGGTCGTGGAAGACCTCCGCGCGACCGGTGTCGAGTCCGCCGGAGCGGTGCGTTTCGTCGCCGCCGATCTGTCCGACCCGGCGGAGGTACGGCAGTTGGCCGAAGACGCGGGGGCCGTCGACATCCTGATCAACAACGCGAGCGTCATGACGTTCTCCCCGACCACCGGGCAGGACCTCGCGGGCTACGACGCGGCCTTCGCGGTCAACGTGCGTGCCCCGTTCCTGCTCACCGCCCTGCTCGCGGAGAAGATGGCCGCGGGCGGCGGCGGCAGCATCGTCAACGTCAGCTCCACCGCGGCCGGCCTCGGCACGCCGGGCATGGCCGTCTACGGGGCCACCAAGGCGGCGCTCGAATCGCTGACCCGCACCTGGGCGGCGGAGTTCGCCGCGTCGAACGTGCGGGTCAACGCCGTCGCCCCGGGCCCGGTACGCACCTCCAAGGTGGTCGCGGCGATGGGCCCGGACATGGGCGGCATGGGCCTGACCACCGCGCTGAGGCGCACCTCGGACCCGGCCGAGGTGGCCCACGTGATCGCCTTTCTCGCCGGCGACCGGGCCAGTTACATGACCGGGGCGATCGTGGCCGCCGACGGTGGCCGCACCGCCATCTGACGAGAGGGACAGGACAGTGAACCGTCTTGCGGGAAAGCACGCACTGATCACCGGGGGGACGAGCGGCATCGGCCTGGAGACAGCCCGCGAGTTCCTCGCCGAGGGAGCGACCGTCGCCATCACCGGCCGCTCGCGGGAGAAGCTCGACGCGGCCGCCCGGCAATTGGACGGCCCGTTGCTGACCATCGCCAGTGACGCCGGCGACGTACCCGGCCAGGCGGCGCTCGCGGCGCGCCTGCGGGAGGAATGGCCCAAGCTCGACATCCTGATGTGCAACGCCGCCGACGTCACCCACCTCCCGATCGAGGCATGGACCGAGGACGCGTTCGACGCGCTCGTCGCGACCAATCTCAAGTCGCCGTTCTTCCTGATCAGGGACCTGCTGCCGCTCTTCTCCCCGCAGTCTTCGGTCATCCTCGTCGGCTCGGTCTCCGCCTACATCGGACACGAGAACGCGACGGTCTACGGCGCGGCCAAGGCGGGCCTGCTCTCCTACACGCGTGGGCTGACCCATGAGCTGAAGGACCGGGGTATCCGTGTCAACGGACTGAGCCCGGGCCCGACGATCACCAACGTGTTCGCGTCCCTCGGACCCGAGCGCCAGGCCGCCCTCTACGAGGAGCTCCGGCAGACCGTGCCTCTCCACCGCCTGGGGACCGCCACCGAACTGGCGAAGGCGGCGGTCTATCTCGCCTCGGACGAATCCGCGTACACCGCGGGGACCGTGCTGCGCGTCGACGGAGGCATCGGGCAGCTCGCGTACTAGGGTCTTTCGCCCGCGTCGACCTATGGGACGGCCTCGTCAAGGTCGCGTGCCGCGTGTGCCCGCTGCTGCTCCTCGTCGCGATGGTCTTGACCGCCCGGCTGCTCACCGACCAGGCCGTGACCGTCGCGCACGTGCGGAACACCCGGCTCCCGGCACGCTCACCCTCCGCCCTGTGGCGCCGCTCCCGTCCGCACCTGGGGGGCCGCCTTTCGTGTCCAGCCGGTCACCCTGGTGTGCGCCCTCGTTCCGCTGAGGCGTCAGAGGGCGGCGGACGTGGCCAGGGCGGTCAGGGCGCCGACCGGGTCCAGGTCGGGGGTGCCGCGCGGCCACCAGTCCTCGCGGCCGGGCTCGGACTCGTACGCGTACCACAGGCCGTCCCGGCCCAGCCGGAGCTGGAGGTGGCCCCCGGGGTGGGTGAGCCGGTTGCGGTGCGGGCGGAAGGCGGGCAGGTCGGCGGCGAGGAGCAGCGGGCGGGCCCGGTCGAAGCGGCCGGCCGGCGGGTCCCACGGTTCTTCGAGGACGGCGAGTCCCGCAAGCCCGCCCTGCCGCCAGGCGGCCACGGCACGCGCCAGTTCGTTCGGCGTGCGTCCGGTGGCCGCGGCGAGCGAGGCGTACAGGGCACGGGTCGCCGCGGTCAGGCCGGAACCGGGGCGGGCGGCGGCGAGGCGTACCGCGTCCTGCCACAGCGTCAGCCCGCCCACGGGGTCGCGGCCGGTGGTGAGCAGGGCGTGCGCGCGGGCGGCCGCGTCGGTGGCCAGCTGGTCCAACGCGAACGGGTCCGGCCCGCCCGGCGCCGCCGGATACGCCGGCGGCTGCCCGGGGTGCGGCGGGGGCGGCGAGGGGGCGGGCAGCGGGGGGAGCGTGCGGGGCGCGAGAGCCTCGGTGGCCCGTACGCCCGGCAGGTCCTCCGGGCTCCGGTCCCGCGCCGCGCGGGCCGCACGGGCCGCGCTCAGCCGGGACAGGGCGTCCAGCAGTTCCCGTTCGCCCCGGCCCCGGAGCAGCAGCAGGACGAACGGGTCGGCGTCCAGCAGCCGCGCCGTCTGATAGCAGAGGGCCGCCGCGTGCTTGCAGGGGTGGCCTCGGTCGGGGCAACTGCAGAGCGGTTCCAGGTCGCCGGGGCCGGGCAGCAGCGGGACCCCGCAGTCCGCGAGGGTCTGCGGCATCTCCTTGTCGAGGAGGGCGGCGATGTGTCCGGGGCGGTCGGCCGCCGCGTCCAGGAACCGGGTCCAGTCCGCGTCGGCCAGCGTCCGCACCCGCACCTGGACCCGGTACGGGCGCGGGCGGCTGCCCTGTACGTACGCCAGGACCAGGCCCGGCGTCACGGTGATGGCGTCCACGCGGCCCCGCTGGGCGTAACCGCGCCCGCGGGCCAGCCGCGCCGCGTCCAGCGCGCCCTCCTCCAGCGCGGTGAGCCACGCCTCGCCCCACCAGGTCTCGGCGAAGCCCGCTCCCCCGCCGGTGGGCCGGGCGGGAAGCGCCGGGAAGGTACGGCGCAGCTCGCCGTCCCGGCGCGGTGAGGCCATGGTTCGAGGGACCGGCGGCGTCTGGGGTGCCTGGGCGGGGTGCGCGGCGGGGGTGTCCGGGTCGGGGGTGTCCAAGTCGGGGGCGGGGCGCGCGCCGAGGGCGGGGACGGGGGCGGTGCGGGACGCGGTCGGGTGAGTGCTCGGGCGGTGGGCGGCAGCGGTGCAGTCGCCAAGGCCGGAGGCTCCCCCGGCCGGCTCTGCCGTTGCGGCCGGGCCGTGCACGGCACCGGAGTCGTCGCCCGGGACGGACGCTGCCCGCGCCGAGCCTGTCGCCGTGGCCCGGCGGGTTACGGCACCGGAGCCGTCGCCGGGGACGGGCACCTCCCCGGCCGAGCCTGCCGCTGTGCCCCGGTGCCGCATGGCATCCGAGTCGTCGCCCAGGTCGGCGGCTCCCCCGGCCGAGTCCGCCGCCGCAGCCCGGCCGGGTGCAGCGGCCGTGTCCGTGGCGCGGTCCGTGTCCGTGGTGCGTCCGACGGACGGGGTGGTGTCGGCCGTACCGGCCGATGACCGCCGTGGGCCGGAGGACGCGCTTCCTTCCTGGTCCCGGCGCTCGCTCCTCCCCCGCTCGGCCGTTCCGCCCGACGTGGACGGCACGCGGAGGGCGCCCGCGAGCAGTTCGCCCACGGTGCCCGGGCGGCGGGCGCCGGCAGCGGTGGTGTCCGGGGCGTCGCCTCGGGGGCGGCCGACGCGGGGCGTGGAGCGGCGCGGACGGCCGGCGTCGCCGGTGGCCGCTAGGGGAGCCTGCGCCGTCGGGCCACGGGTCGGGGCCGGTTCCTCGGTCCGTTCCTCGGCCGGGCGCTCGGTCTGGGCCTCGTTCTGGGCCTCGTTCCGGGCGCGGGCCGCGCGCAGGGCCTCGCGGGCCACGTCGGCCGGGCGGGCGGTCCGGCCACGGGACCGGGCGGCTGCCGCCGGTTCAGCGGGGGCGGGTGCGGCCTGCTCGTCCGGTACCGCCGGGTCGCCGCTGCCTACGGCCTCGTCCCGGCGGGCCGAGACCGCCCGGCGCAGGGCGGCGCGAGCGGCGTCGCCGGGCCGGGCCTCGCGCGCGGCGGCGGTCCCCGCCGCCGATCCGCGCTCCCAGGCCGCACCGGCCGGCGCCTGCTGCTCCCGGGCGGCCCGCAGGGCCTCACGCGCCACATCACCGGGCCGCGCCGCCGGGACGCGACCAGGTGTCCGCTCCGTCTCCGACGAGGCGGAACCGGTCGCGTCGTGGGCCCCGGTCGGCGCAGAGCCCGCCGTCTCATCGGACTCCGCCCGGGCAGGCCCGAGCGACCCGTCCGCGTCCGCCGAGGCGCGGGCGGGCGCCCTGTCCGTCGGGACCCGATCCTCCGCAGCCTCCGCGGCCCCGGTGTCCTCCACGGTTTCCGTGTCCTCCACGGTCTCTGCGTTCTCCGTGACCTCCCCCGGCTCCCCTCGGCCCTCGCCGTCCGGCCCCGACGGTCCGGCAGCCGTGTCGGCGGATCCCGCCACGGGTGGCTCGGCGGGCGCCGACCGCTCGCCCGGTCCCGGCCGCTCGAAGGGCGCCCGCGTCCCCATCAGGCTCCCCTCCGCAACGAGACCAGGTCGGACAGTTCGTGGTCGGTCAGCTCGGTGAGAGCCGACTCGCCGGTGCCGAGGATCGCGTCGGCCAGCGCCCGCTTCGCGGCGAGCATCTCGGCGATGCGGTCCTCCACGGTTCCCTCGGTGATGAGGCGGTGCACCTGTACGGGCTGGGTCTGGCCGATGCGGTAGGCGCGGTCGGTGGCCTGTTCCTCCACCGCCGGGTTCCACCAGCGGTCGAAGTGGACGACGTGGCCCGCGCGGGTGAGGTTCAGGCCGGTGCCCGCCGCCTTCAGGGACAGCACGAGCACGGGCGTCTCGCCGGCCTGGAAGCGGTCCACCATGCGTTCGCGCTCCGGGACGGGCGTCCCGCCGTGCAGCAGGTCGACGGGGACCGCGCGGTCGGCGAGGTGTGCGGTGATGAGGCGGGCCATGCCGACGTACTGGGTGAAGACCAGGGCGGAGCCGTCCTCGGCGAGGACGGTGTCCAGCAGTTCGTCCAGCAGGGCGAGTTTGCCCGAGCGGCGTGCCAGGTCGCCGCCCGGCACGCCACCGCCCTGCGGACGCGGCCCGTCCTTGAGGTACAGGGCCGGGTGGTCGCAGATCTGCTTGAGCGAGGTCAGCAGTTTGAGGACCAGACCGCGCCGGGCCATCCCCTGGGCCGTCTCGATGACGTGCATCGACTCGCGCACCACCGCCTCGTAGAGCGCGGCCTGTTCGCGGGTGAGCGGGACCGGGTGGTCGGTCTCGGTCTTCGGCGGCAGCTCGGGAACGATGCCCGGGTCGGACTTGCGGCGGCGCAGCAGGAACGGGCGCACCAGCCGGGCCAGCCGCTCCACCGCCTCGGTGTCCTCGCCGTTCTCCACGGCGCGCGCGTGCCGGGCGCGGAAGGACTTCAGGGGGCCGAGGAGTCCGGGGGTGGTCCAGTCGAGGAGGGCCCACAGTTCGGAGAGGTTGTTCTCCACGGGGGTGCCGGTGAGGGCCACGCGCGCGGGGGACGGGATCGTGCGCAGGGCCCTGGCGGTCGCCGAGTACGGGTTCTTGACGTGCTGCGCCTCGTCCGCGACGACCATCCCCCAGCGTTGTTCGGCCAGGGTGGCCGCGGCCGAGCGCATGGTGCCGTACGTGGTGAGCACGAAGCCCCCGGCCAGGCCGTCGAGCGTGCGGTCGGGGCCGTGGTAGCGGCGGACGGGGACGCCGGGCGCGAACCGGGTGATCTCCCGCTGCCAGTTGCCGAGCAGGGAGGCGGGGCAGACGACGAGAGTGGGGTCGTCGTGCGCCCGCTTCAGGTGCAGGGCGATGAGCGTGACGGTCTTGCCGAGGCCCATGTCGTCGGCGAGGCAGCCGCCGAGGCCGAGGGAGGTCATGAGGTCGAGCCAGGCCAGGCCGCGCAGCTGGTAGTCGCGCAGGGTGGCGGCGAGGCCCGGCGGGGGTTCGGCGGGCCGCACTCCGGCCGTGACGCGGTCCCGCAGCGCGGCCAGCGCGCCGGTCGGCACCGCTTCGACGGTCTCGCCGTCCACCTCGGCCGTGCCGGTGAGGGCCACGGAGAGCGCGTCGACCGGGTCGAGCAGCCCGAGGTCCCGCTTGCGGGCCTTGCGGACCAGGGCGGGATCGACGAGCACCCAGCTGTCCCGCAGGCGGACGACCGGGCGGTGGGCCTCGGCGAGGGCGTCCATCTCGGCGTCGGTGAGCGGATCCCCGCCGAGCGCGAGCTGCCAGCGGAACCGGAGCAGGTCCTCGCTCTCGAAGAAGCCGGTGCCGTCGGTGGCGGAGCCGGGCGCGGGCCGGACCACCGCGGTGGCGGTGAGGTCCTGCGCCAGGTCGCGCGGCCAGTGCACGGCGACGCCGGCCGCCGCGAGCCGGGTCGCGGCCACGCCGAGCAGTTCGCTCACCTCGTCCTCGGACAGGGCGAGGACGTCCGGCGTCTCCTGTTCGGCGAGCCGGTCCAGCGGCGGCCAGACGCGGGCGGCGCGCCGTACGGCCAGGGCGGCGTCCACGCGCGCGCGGGGGCCGAACGCGGCGTCCGCCTCGCCCGCCCACAGGGCCGCCGCGTCGGCGACGAGGGTGGGGTCGGCGAGGCTGTGCACCTGGACGACGGCCGCGGCCGCCCTGCGGTGCGTGCCGTCCCCCGGGGCCCGACCGTCCTCGCCGTCGAACAGGTCGTACGCGGACAGGTCCAGGCGCAGCGAGATCCGTACGCCCGCGTCCATCCCGGCGGCGACCTCGGCCGCCCAGTCGCGGGCGCCCGGGAGGTGCTGCGGGCGGCGGTCCGCGAAGGGCTTCCCGGCGGTGTGCGACGCGGCCGGGGTGCGGGGCAGGGTGTCGGCGACGGCGTCGAGGAAGGCCCGCAGCAGCGCTTCGGGCTCGGGCAGTCTGAGGGGGCCGGGGCCGGGCAGCGGGACCGCGTGGCCCTCGTGGGGCAGCGCGGCGGCGATGGCGCGCAGGTGGGCGATGTCGTCCGGGTCGAGGGGCCCGGCGCGCCAGGCGTCGTGCCCGGTGGCGGTCAGGCCGGGCAGGAGGCGGCCGCGGGCGGTGAGCCGCAACGCGTGCAGGGCGGCGGCGCCCCAGCAGGCGGTGGCGGGGTGGGCCGCCGGATCGCGCCGGGCGCGCACGAGGTGGGGCAGGGCGTCGCCGACCGACAGGGTGAGGGCCGGGGCGGTCCTGCGGCGCACCCCCGTCCCGCGCGGGCGGACGACGGTGAGCCGGGTGCGCACGGGCCGGCCGGTGTCCGGCAGCGATCCGACCTCCGCGGGCACACCGCTGGCGGCGGGGTCCTCCGGCGCGGGCCAGCCGTCCGTCACAAGGTCACCCGTGACGGACCGGCCGTCCGCCACGGACCGGTCGGCGTGCGGGGAGCCGACCGCTGCGGGGCCGCCCGCCACGGGTCGGCCGTCGTCGGCGAGGTCCGACCCCCCGGGCGGTTCGCCGTCCGGACCGTCCCACGGCAGGGCGCCGTCCTCGTCGATCCCGGTGCCCGCCGGGTGGGGCAGCGTCTCGCCGTCCGGGTCCCAGAAGGCGATGCGGCTGTCGCGCGGCAGCGGGGCGGGCAGGAAGACGGCGGCGAGCCGCACGGACACCGCGTCCGGCCCGCCGGCAGCCCCCGCACCGGCCGCTGCGGCGCCGGCGGCACGCACCGCACCGCCCGCCCCCGCGTACGCCCCCGCACCGGTCGTGGTCGCTCCCGAAGCCGTCCCGCTCATACGTCCCGTCACTCCTGTCACCTCCTGCCGTCTTCCGCTCGCTCGCTGGTCGGGTCAGTCGTCTTCGACTCTACGGGCGGGGTCTGACAACCGGCTCCGGCGGCGGTCCACGGGCGGCCGTACGGCTCGCGCGGGCGGGCCGCCGGCTACGGCACGGTGCGGGAGACGACGTAGACCATCGGCAGGACCGGGTTGGCGAAGTTGACCATCACGTCCTGGCTGGGGGCGGGGTTCTTCTGGCTGTGGCTGAGGCCCCACCACGAACCGGGGCCCTGGAAGTTCCAGCCGGTGACCTGGCGGTCGCGGGCGCTGAAGGTGACGACGCCCTTGTTGAGGTCGCTCCGCTCGACGCCCATGGCGTCCAGGAAGGTGTCGAGGCCGGCCTGGGTGGTGCGGAACTGGACGTAGAGGCGGCTGGTGCGCCAGTTGTTCGTCTCGTAGGAGGCGAGCCGGTCGGCCGGGTGCGGCACCGGCACCTGGTAGAGGCGGCGCTGCACCTTGGCCGGGTAGGTCGGGGTGAGTCCGGTCGCCGCGTACTTGGCGGCCTTGTCCCGGCCGCTGCTGCGGCTCTGGTGGGCGCACCACAGCAGATAGCCGGCCGGTACGCCGATGAGCAGCACGATGGTGATCAGCGTGATGGCCCGGCGCCGGTTGCGCTGCCGGCGGGTCTCGACCCGCCGGGGCGCCGGCCGGTGCGGGGGCGCCGTCTGCCGCGGCAGCGACATCGTCATCGCGCCTCCCCGGCGGCGCGCCGGGCGTCCGCGTACCGCTCGTAGCGCTCGTGGCGCTCCACCCGGCGGCGCTTGGCGCGCCGGAAGCGGCGGGCGACCAGCCGGGCCAGGTCGGCGGCGCCGACCATGCCGGCCTCGGGGCCGAGCTGGGCGCGGACGATACGGGCCTCGGGGCGGTAGCCGCGGCCGGTGAGGTGGCGTTTGAAGGCGTCCCGCGCGGGGCCGATCAGGAGGTCGTCGGCGGCGGAGACGCCGCCGCCGATGACGAAGCAGGACGGGTCGAGGGCGGCGGCGAGGTTGGCGATGCCGACGCCGAGCCACTGGCCGATGTCCTGGAGCAGTTCGACGCACATGGCGTCGCCCTCGCGGGCCAGCTCCGTGATCATCGGGCCGGTGATGTCGCCGATGCTGCCCTTGACGTGCTCGATGATGCCGTAGGCGACCGGGGAGTCGGCCGCGGCCAGCTCGCGGGCCTCGCGGACCAGGGCGTTGCCGGAGCTGTACTGCTCCCAGCAGCCGCGGTTGCCGCACGGGCAGCGGTGGCCGCCGGGCACCACCTGCATATGGCCGAACTCACCGGCGACGCCGTACTTGCCGCGCTTGACCTGGCCGTCCTCCAGGATCGCGCCGCCGATGCCCGTCCCCAGCGTGATCATGACCAGGTGGTCCTCGCCGCGCCCGGCGCCGAAGCGCCACTCGGCCCAGGCGGCGGTGTTGGCGTCGTTGTCCACGAGGACCGGCACGGACAGGCGGCCGGCGAGGCGGTCGCGCAGCGGCTCGTTGCGCCAGGACAGGTGGGGGGCGAACAGGACGCGGTTGCGGTCGGCGTCGACCCAGCCGGCCGCGCCGATGCCGACCGCGTGCACGTCGTGCCGGTCGGAGAGGTCCAGGACCAGTTCGACGATGGTGTCCTCGACGACCTTGGGGCTCTTGGACTTGTCCGGGGTCTCCGTGCGCAGCCGCTCCAGGATGTTGCCGTCGGCGTCCACGACGCCCGCCATCACCTTGGTGCCGCCGATGTCGATGCCGACCGTGGGCACGCGGGGCGCCGTGAGGTGCGAACGGCGCTCCCGGGTGCCCACGGTGCGCAGGACCGTGGCTCTGCGGGAGCCGATGGGGGCGGTGAGGTCGCGGTAGGTGCTCATCGTTGGTCGATTCTGCCTCACCGGCGGTAGGGGTGTTGCAGGGGACGGGAAAGGGGACGCGATCGTTGCCGGGTGCGGCGGGGAATACGGCACGCCGCGTGCCGAACGCCACACTCCGGGCGCCGGGCGGGCACACGCCGGGTGCCCGGCACCGCACGCGCGCGTGCCGGAAGCCGCACTGCCCCCGTACGCCGGGCACCGCGTGGGCGCGTGCCGCACGCCGGTACACCACACACGCGCGTGCCGTGCGACGCCCGCCCGGGCGCGGGGCTGCCGAGTGGGCCGGCGCGTGGGCCGCCGTCCGGCGGCCCGGGCCGCTCAGCCGCGCTTCAGTTCGTGGACCAGCGCGTCCAGGTCCGCGCCGCCCGCCATCTGCTTGGTCAGCTCGTCCAGGGTGATGCCGTCACGGGTGTGGTTGCCCACCATCGCGCCGCGCCGCAGCAGGACGAAGCGGTCGCCCACCAGGTACGCGTGGTGCGGGTTGTGGGTGATGAGGACGACACCGAGGCCCTGGTCGCGGGCCGCGGCCACGTACTTCAGGACCACGCCGGACTGTTTGACGCCGAGCGCGGCGGTGGGCTCGTCCAGGACGAGGACCTTGGCGCCGAAGTGGACGGCACGGGCGATGGCCACGCACTGGCGTTCGCCGCCGGACAGGGTGCCGATCGGCTGGTCGACGTCCCTGAGCTCGATGCCCATGCGCAGCAGCGCCTCGTGCGTGGTGCGGCGCATGAGGTCGACGTCCATGCGCTTGAAGGGGCCGGCGCCCTTGGTGGGCTCGGAGCCGAGGAAGAAGTTGCGCCACACCGGCATCAGGCCCACGACGGCCAGGTCCTGGTAGACGGTGGCGATGCCCCGGTCCAGCGCCTCGCGCGGGGAGGAGAGCCGGGTCTCCTCGCCCTCGACGCGCAGGGTGCCCCCGTCGTGCCGGTGCAGGCCCGCGATGATCTTGATCAGGGTGGACTTGCCGGCGCCGTTGTCGCCCAGGACACAGGTGATCTCCCCGGCGTGCACCTCCAGGGAGACGCCCTCCAGGGCGCGGACGGTGCCGTAGCTCTTGCTGACGTCGGACAGCTCCACGAGCGCCGTACGTGCTTCGGTCTGCGTCACTTGGCGGCCTCCGCCCGCTTGCGGACCCAGGCGTTGAGCAGGGTCGCGAGGAGCAGCATCGCTCCGAGGAAGAACTTGAACCAGTCGGGGTTCCACTCGGCGAAGACGATGCCCTTGCTGACCATGCCGAACAGGAGCGCGCCGACGGCCGAGCCGACGGCGCTGCCGTAGCCGCCGGTGATCAGGCAGCCGCCGATGACGGCCGCGATGATGTAGATCAGCTCGTTGCCGACGCCCTCGCCGGACTGCACGGCGTCGAAGGAGAACAGCAGGTGCTGGCCGGAGATCCAGGCGCCGAAGGCCACGCCCATGTAGAGGCCGATCTTGGTCCGGACGACCGGGACGCCCACCGCGCGGGCCGCCTCCTGGTTGCCGCCGACGGCGAAGATCCAGTTGCCGGTGCGGGTGCGCAGCAGCACCCAGGAGGCGAGGGCGACCAGGCCCAGCCACCACAGGATGGTGACCTTGAAGTCGACGCCGCCGATGGCGAAGGTGGAGGCGAAGACGGCGTGGGCGGCCGGGAAGCCCTCCATGTCGCCGATCGTCTTGGTGGAGACGGTGCCGTCGATCAGCTTGGTGAAGCCGAGGTTCATGCCGGTCAGCATCAGGAAGGTGCCCAGCGTGACGATGAAGCTGGGGAGCCTGGTGCGGGTGAGCACGAAGCCGTTGAAGGCGCCGATGGCCAGCGTGACCAGCAGGGAGACGCCGACGCCGACCCAGACGTCGGCCGTCATCTGGTAGCTGAACATGGAGGAGATCAGCGCGGAGGACGTCACCATGACGCCCGCGGACAGGTCGAACTCGCCGCCGATCATCAGCAGCGCGACCGGCACGGCCATGATGCCGATGGTCGAGGACGCGTACAGGACGGTGCTCAGGCTGGAGGCGCGCAGGAAACCGTCGGCGGCGAAGGCGAAGAAGACCAGGACGGCGACGGCGCCGACGACCGAGCCGAGTTCGGGTCTGGACAGCAGTTTGTGCAGCGGCGAGCCGTGCGGGGCGCGCTCGTCGGCGCGGGTCTCGGCGCCGCTGGTGGTGGTGGTCATCGGGTGCCCCGCTCCGCGTACTCCTGGAGGGCGGCCGCCTGGTCCTTGGTGACGATCTGCGGGCCGGTGAGCACCGGCCGGCCGCCGCCGAGGACGTCGCCGTTGTACTTGTAGAGCCACAGCAGGTCGACGGCCTCGTAGCCCTGGAGGTAGGGCTGCTGGTCGACGGCGAAGCCGAGGGTGCCGTCCTTCAGTTCGCCGGCGACCTTGGCGTTGAGGTCGAAGGTGTCGACCTCGGCCTTGCTGCCCGCGTCCGTCTTCGCCTTCACGGCGGTGTCGGCGTAGGGGGCGCCGAGCGTGACGACCGCGTCGACGGACTTGTCGGCCTGGAGCTTGGCCTCGACGGCGGACTGCACGTCGGGCATGTTGGTGCCGTTGACGTACAGGTTCTCCACCTTCCCGTCGAAGGTCTTGGCGACGCCGGCGCAGCGCTGCTCGTGGCCGACGTTGCCCTGCTCGTGCAGGACGCACAGGGCCTTCTTCCTGCCCCGCTTGGTCAGCTCGTCGCCGACGGCCTCGCCGGCGACGGTCTCGTCCTGGCCGACGTGGGTGAGGGCGCCGAAGGCCTTGGACTCGGCGGAGCCGGAGTTCACCGTGATCACCGGGATGCCGGCCTTCTCGGCGCGGGCGACGGCGGCCTTCATCGCGTCGGGCTTGGCGAGGGTGACGATGATGGCGTCGACCTTCTTGTCCACCGCCGCGTCCACGAGCTGCGCCTGCTGCTGGGCCTCGTCGTCGTGCGAGTACAGGAAGTTGATGTTGTCCTTGATCGCGGCCTGCTTGGCGCCGCTCTGCACGATGTCCCAGAAGGTGTCGCCGTCACCGGAGTGGGTGATCATCGCGAAGGTCCAGCGGGGGGTGTTCACCGCCGACCTGCCCTGGGCGGCCGCGGCCTTGCGGGCGTCCTCCGCCCGTTTGCCGCCGGTGCTGCTGCACCCCGCCAGGGACACCGACAGTGCCCCTGCGAGCGCGATGACTGCCCAGGTTGGAAACCGTGCCACGAGGCCGTGCCCTTCTCGTCTTCGAACGTACGTGCGGGGCCGATGGAAATCCATCAGGCCCCAACCTCCCATTATCGAACACGAACACGGAAGAGGGCGCGGGCGGGGAGCTGCGGCGACTTGCCTGTCCGGACATCGTGACGTCGGCGGACACGGGGGCGCGACGGGCGGCGGGCGGCCCGGCGAACGCAACGGCCTTGAACACGCCGGGAGTTGTGGACCGGTTCAGCCTCCGCGGAGGACCGGGCGGGCCTCGGTCAGGAGCGCGCGAGGAGCTGGAAATCGAAGGAATAACGTGACGGCCGGTAGGTGTGGACACCGGACTCGACCGCGCGGCCGGTGTCGTCGTAGGTGACGCGTTCCATGGTGAGCAGCGGGGCGCCCTCCGGCTCGTCGAGCCGCTCGGCCTCGGCGGGGGTGGCGGCGCGGGCGCCGATCGACTGGCGGGCGCTGTGCAGGGTGATCCCGGCCGAGCGCAGCAGCCGGTACAGCCCGGTGGCCTCCAGCCCGCCCGTGTCCAGGTCGAGCAGACCCGTCGGCAGATGGTTGACCAGGTACGCCATCGGTTCGCCGTGCGCGAGCCGGAGCCGTTCGACGCGGTGCACGTCGTCGCCCTCGGCCACCCCGAGCACGGCGGCCAGCTCCGTGTCGGCCGGCACGAGGGTGTTCACCAGGACCAGGCTGGTGGGCCGCTGCCCGGCGGCCTCCAGGTCGTCGTAGAGGCTGCTCAGTTCCAGGGGGCGCCTG
The DNA here is from genome assembly GCF_040683715.1 of Streptomyces sp. NPDC093260. Classification (NCBI taxonomy): domain Bacteria; kingdom Bacillati; phylum Actinomycetota; class Actinomycetes; order Kitasatosporales; family Streptomycetaceae; genus Streptomyces; species Streptomyces sp. NPDC093260. The sequence goes on along the minus strand of NZ_JBFBEK010000001.1, from coordinate 357,735 downwards.
ACCTGGCTGTGCACCACCTGGGTGCCGACCCCGCGGCGGCGCACCAACAGCCCCTTGTCCACCAGCGACTGGATGGCCTGGCGGACGGTGGGCCGGGACAGGCCGAGCCGGGCGGCCAGCTCGATCTCGTTGCCGAGCAGGCTGCCGGGGCTCAGGGCGCCCCGCTCGATCGCCGCTTCCAGTTGCTGTGCCAGCTGGAAGTACAGCGGCACCGGGGAGCCCCGGTCGACCCGGAGCCCGAGGGAGGCGGTCGGGTCCGCTTGTGGTTTCGGCACGGCCCCGAGGGTAGTCCGGTGGCAGGTTGACGGAAAGTCGTGTAGTCCGATTGTCCTGACATAAGGATTGACAGCGTCCGGTCTCCGACCCCACCTTGTTGCCATGCGCATCGGGGTCATCGGCACGGGCCGTATCGGCACTTTCCATGCGAGGACGCTCAGCCGTCATCGCGAGGTCGGCTCCCTGATCCTCACGGACGCCGACCCGGCGCGGGCGCAGGAACTGGCGCTGCGGCTCGGCGAGACGGCTGCGCCGGGAGTGGACGAGATCTTCGCCTGGGGCGTGGACGCGGTGGTGATCACCACGGCGACCTCGGCGCACGCCGAACTGATCGGCCGGGCGGCGCGCTCGGGACTGCCGGTGTTCTGCGAGAAGCCGATCGCACTGGACCTGCCCGGCACGCTCCAGGCGCTCGCCGAGGTGGACCGAGCGGGCACGGTCCTCCAGATGGGCTTCCAGCGCCGCTTCGACAGGGGGTACGCGGGTGCGCGGGAGGCCGTGCTCACGGGGCGGCTGGGCCGGCTGCACACCGTCCGCGCGCTCACCTCCGACCGGGAGCCGCCGCCGGCCGGCTGGCTGCCGCTGTCCGGCGGGCTGTTCCGGGACACCCTGATCCACGACTTCGACATGGTGCGCTGGGTGACCGGGCGCGAGGTGGTCGACGTGTACGCCGCCGGGTCGGACGCCGGTCCGGCGATGTTCCGCGACGCCGGTGACCTGGACACGGCCGCCGCGATGCTCACCCTCGCGGACGGCGCCCTGGTCACGGCCACGGCGACCCGGCTGAACGGCGCGGGCTACGACGTGCGCATGGAGCTGGCCGGGGAGCTTGACCAGATCGTCGTCGGCCTGGACGACCGCACGCCGATCGCGTCCACCGAACCGACCGGGCCGCCGGCCGCCGACAAGCCGTGGACCGGGTTCCTGGAGCGGTTCGGCCCGGCGTACGAGGCGGAGCTGTGCGCGTTCGTGGACGTGGTGCGCGGCGAGCGGGCCAACCCGTGCGACGGCCGCGAGGCGCTGCGGGCCCTGCGGATCGCGGAGGCCTGCGAGCTGTCCCGACGCGAGCACCGGCCGGTGTCCCTGGCGGAGATCCCGGACGCCCCGGTCCGGCCGGAGACGGAGCCGGGCCGGGCGGACTCCGCTCCGGGGTAGGACGCGTCCCCGTCGAGAGCGCGCGGTACGCGTCCCCGCCGGAGAGGGTCGGTACGCGTCCCCGTCGCAGGGGCGCCGGTCCCCGGCCGCGCCGGCCGCCGCGTGCCGCATCGGGCGGCGGGTGCCGGCGGGCGAGAGCACGGGGTCGCCGGCCGCGACCCGGCGTACCGCCTCCACGATCTGCGTGGGGGGGTGGCATCGAGCAGGAAACCGCAAGCCCCGGCGGGGAGCGCCCGCAGCACCTGATCGTCGGCGTGGAAGGTGGTGAGGACCGCGATCTGCGGCCGGCTCGGGGCGGGCGCGCAGCCGCTGGGCCGCCGTCACCCCGACCACGCCGGGCATGCGGACGTCCGTCAGGACGACGTCGGGCCGTACGCGGCCGCCCCGGTCCCCGGCGTCGGCGCAGTCGGCCGCCTGGCCGACGGTCTCGATGTCGTCCGCGCCGCCCGCATGCGGGACAGCCCGGCGCGTACCAGGGGGTCGTCGTTTACGAGGAGAAGTCGGAAGGGCGTCATAAGCCTCAGCCGACCAAAGGGCGACGGCCCGGTGCCACACGGGCTCGCCGCCGTGGTGGCGGGCCCGTCCGCGTGGAAGACTGACCGCGATGCGTGCCGCGTACATCGAGCGACTGGGCCCGCCCGGCGTCATCCGCTGGGGCGAGCTGCCCGAGCCCGTGCCCGGTCCCGGCGAGGTGCTGGTGGACGTGCTCGCGACCACGGTGGATCCGGTGGACACGTTCGTCCGGTCCGGGGTGTTCCGTACGCCGCTGACCTTCCCGTTCGTCATCGGGCGCGATCTCGTGGGGGTGGTGGCCTCCCCCGCGTGCGGCTTCGCGGCGGGCGAGGCGGTGTGGTGCGACAGCCTCGGCCACGGCGGGCGGCAGGGGCCGACCGCCGAGCGGGCCGCGGTGCCGGCCGACCGTCTGTACCGGCTGCCGTCCGGGGTGCGCCCGGAGGACGCCGTGGCCGTGCTGCATCCCGCGGCCACCGCCCATCTGGCCCTCTTCGCGCACGGCGGGCTGCGGCCGGGCGAGACGGTGTTCGTCGCCGGTGCGGGTGGGAACGTGGGCGGCGCGCTGGTGGAGTTCGCGGTGCGGGCCGGGGCGCGGGTGCTGGCCACGGCCGCGCCGCGCGACCACGCGTACGTACGGTCCCTGGGCGCGGCGGAGGTCGTGGACTACCGTGCGCCGGACCTTCCCGAACGGCTGTCGGCACTCGCGCCCGGCGGGGTGGACGTGCACGTGGACACCTCCGGCCGCAACGATCTGCGCACCGCGGTCGCCCTGTTGGCCCGGCGCGGCCGGATCGTCCTGATGTCCGGCGCCCGCGACGAGCCGGTCCTGCCGGTGGGCCCGCTGTACATGAAGGACGGCTCGGTACGCGGCTTCGTCATCTCCCACGCGACGGTCGCCGAACTGGCCGGGGCGGCGCAGGCGATCAACGTGCGCCTGGCGGCGGGCGGACTGCGGCCACGCGCGGTGGAACCGCACCCGATGAGCGAGGTGGCACGACTGCACGCCCGCATGGAACGGGGCGAGCTGCACGGCCGCCGCGCGGTGCTTCGGCCCTGAGCCGCTGGGGGGGTGGGACGTGCGCGGGTCACCCTGCGCGGCGGCACGGCCGGGCGCCGCCGCGCGGCGACACGGGCACGGGCCGCTGCGCACTGCTACGACGCTGGGCCGCCGCGCAGTGCTACGGCGCCGCCGCCGCGCGGTGGCGCGGCCGGTGCCCGCCGGTGGCCGACCCGGCCCGTCCGGGCCCGGGCCCGGACGCGGTCATCCCCACGGCAGTCGGGCCCGGACCCCGAAGCCCCCGTCCGGTGTCGGGCCGGGTGCGGCGCGCCGCCGGTGAGGGCGGCCCGTTCGGCGAGGGCGACCAGGCCTGTCCTGGCGGGGCGGGTTGTGTTCCGCCACGGCCACGAGGTCCGGGCGGGCGCCGGTCTGCTCGTGCCGGCCCCGGTGCCGTTCGTCGTCGCCGACGATGTGAAGCCGGAGTGGGACGGCCCGCGACCTCGGTGTCCGTTCGCCGCCAGCATCCGCGCGGCCCGGCCGCTGAGATGGTGGGCATGACATCGGAGACGAACACGAACACCGACACGAACGAGAAGAGCGCCGCATCCGCGGAGGGCGCCGGAGCCCGGGTGGCCCTGGTGACCGGCGGCAGTCGCGGGATCGGCGCCGCGACGGCGGTGCGGCTGGCCCGCGCGGGGCACGACGTGGCGATCACCTACGTCAACGGCAAGGAGGCGGCCGACGAGGTCGTGGGGGCCGTACGACGGCTCGGGCGATGGGCGGTGGCCCTGCGCGCGGACGCGGCGGACCCGCGGGAGGCCGAGGGGGCCGTGGACCGCGCGGTGGCCGAGCTGGGGCGGCTCGACGTGCTGGTGAACAACGCCGGGGTGGGCGTGCTGGGCCCCGTGGAGACACTGTCGCCCGAGGACGCCGACCGGGTCCTGGCGGTGAACGTCCGGGCCGTCTTCCTGGCCTGCCGGGCGGCCGCGCGGCGGATGGGCGACGGCGGCCGGATCATCACCGTGGGCAGCTGCATGGCGCAGCGGGTGCCGGGACCGGGCGGCACCCTGTACACGATGAGCAAGTCCGCCCTGATCGGCCTGACCAAGGCGCTCGCCCGCGAGGTGGGCCCGCGCGGGATCACCGCGAACATCGTCCACCCGGGCCCGATCGACACGGACATGAACCCGGCGGACGGGCCGTTCGCGGCCGGTCAGGCGGCGCTGACGGCCCTCGGCCGGTTCGGCACCGCCGACGAGGTGGCGGCGGCGGTCGCCTACCTCGCGAGCGCGGACGCCGCGTACGTCACCGGCGCCGAGTTCGCGGTGGACGGCGGCCACGCGGCGTGAGCGCGCCGCCCACGCGGCACTCCGGCCGGGTCCCGCCGTCCCGTCGGGCCGGCCGGACCTGGCCGAAGAGGGCGAGGGCTTCGGCGGGGTCCGGGCTCACCAGGCGTCCCAGACCGGCCGTCGTGATCTTCGCCCCCTTGCCGGCCCGCTCCCACATCCGTTCCTCGAAGGCACGGACGGCGTCGTCCGGATCTCCCGTGCCGGTGGCGAGGGACTCGGCGAGTTCGGCGCCGTCCAGTGGGAGGCGCTGCGCGGCCTCGCCCAACGGCACCCGGCAGGCCGCTCTGCGCCATGAGCGGCTGGCCGACCTGCTCGGCTGCCGCCCGGCCCTGGGCCCGAACGGCCTCGCCGTGACCGAGGCCACGCTGAGCAGCCCCGCAGGGCGCACGCCGCGGGATCGAACCCGCCGTCGGCGAGGCGTCCCCGTGCGGCGAGTGACGCGGGGCGCCCCGGTGCTGTCGGGCCGGGGCGCCTCGCGGGTCGGTCGGGTCAGCCGCCGAGTTCCTGGTGGCGGGCCGACAGGCGGGCGGCGCCCTCCTCGGTCGGGGAGCCGAACAGGCGCAGCCGGGAGATGCCTCCGTCCGGGAAGATGTCCACGCGCGCGTGCGTGCCGACGGCGGGCGCGGGCAGCACGAAGCGGTGGTTGGTGTCGGGCTGGAGGCGGGTGCGCGGCAGGATCTCCGTCCACGCGCCGTCCTCGCCGTCCTTGACCGACACCGACGCCCAGCCGGCGCTGTTGCCCTTGAGGTAGGCGGTGTCGATCTCCAGGGCGCGGATCTGTGACTGGGCGACCAGCTGGTAGCGGATCCAGTCGTTGCCCTGGTCGCGGCGGCGGCGGGTCTCCCAGCCGTCGTCCATCTTGCGGGAGCGGCCCGGCTGGATGGTGTTGGTGGCCGGCGAGTAGAAGAGGTTGGAGGCGTCCTCGACCCGGCCGCCGTTCTCCAGGGCGACCACGTCGAACGTGCCGAGCACGGCGAGCCACTTCGGGTCGGGCACGACCTCGCCGTACACGCGCAGCCGTGCGATGCCGCCGTCCGGGTGCTGGTTGAGGCGCAGGTGGGTGAAGCGCTGCTCCGCGGCGACCTCGAAGCCGTTGGCCGCGTGGCCGCCGACCGGGGTGCGCGCGACGAGGGTCGTCCACTTGACGTCGTCGGCGAGGAGTTCCTCGGGCGAGGGCGAGCCCGGTACGCAGGCGGCCTCGACGGACACGGCCTGCGGGTAGTTGCCGCGGAAGTGGGCGGTGTCGACGACGATGCCGCGGACGACGCCCGGCGCGCCGAGCCGGATCAGCGCCCAGTCGTGGTCGTCGGCGGTGGGCCAGGGGTGGCCGGCCAAGGCGCCGCGGCGGCGCCGGGTCTCCCAGCCGTCCATGACCTTGCCCTTGTGCCCGAAGTGCTCGGGGTCGAACTCGGCGCGCTCGGGCACCAGCAGGTTCTCGCGCTGGGCGAAGAACTCGTCGTTGGCGGCGATCACACCGGCGCCGAGGTGGCGGTCGGCGAGATTGGCGTACTGGGTGAAGGGGAAGTCGGCGGTGCGGTAGTCCGCGTACGGGTCACCGCCTCCGTAGGGGTTCGCGTCGCCGGTGAAACGGGGTGTCGCCGTCACGGTGATCAGTTCTTCCTTTCGGGAGCCGGCGCTCGGCCGGTGCGGATGCGGTGCGCTCACGGTGCGGACGCGGTGGCACGCGCGGGAGGTGGCTCAGGGCCGCTCGGTCACCTCGGGCCGGGTCAGCAGGCGGCCCTTGGGCGCGGTGAACCGGCCGTCGGCGACGATGCGTTCGCCGCGCAGCCAGGTGGACTTCACCACGCCGTGCAGGGTGCGGCCGGCGTACGCGGTGACGCGGTTGCGGTGCTGGAGGGCGGCCGGGTCGACGGTGAAGGTCTCCTCGGGCGCGAGGACGGCGAAGTCGGCGTCCCGGCCGGTCTCGATGGCGCCCTTGCGGTCGAGGCCGACGAGGGCGGCGGTGCGCGCGGACATCCAGCGGACCACGTCCTCCAGGGTGTGGCCGCGCCTGCGCGCCTCGGTCCACACGGCGGACAGGCTCAACTGGAGGCCGGAGATGCCGCCCCAGGCGGTGGCGAAGTCGTCGGTCTTCAGGTCGGCGGTGGAGGGCGAGTGGTCGGTCACCACGCAGTCGATGGTGCCGTCGGCCAGCGCCTGCCAGAGCAGGTCCTGGTTGGCGGCCTCGCGGATGGGCGGGCAGCACTTGAACTCGCTGGCACCGTCCGGGACTTCCTCGGCGGTCAGGGTGAGGTAGTGCGGGCAGGTCTCGACGGTGATCCGTACGCCCTCCGCCCGGGCCTCGGCGATCAGCGGCAGCGCGTCACTGGAGGACAGGTGCAGCACGTGCACGCGCGCGTCGAGCCGCTTGGCCTGGGCGATGAGCGCGGCGATGGCGGTGTCCTCGGCGTCGCGCGGCCGGGAGGCGAGGAAGTCGGTGTACTTGGGGCCGCCGTGCTGCGGGGCGGCGGCGAGGTGGTGCGGGTCCTCGGCGTGCACGATGAGCAGGCCGCCGAAACCGGCTATCTCGGCGAGGGAGACGGCGAGCTGATCCTGCGTCAGGTGCGGGAACTCGTCCACGCCGGACGGCGAGAGGAACGCCTTGAAGCCGAACACGCCGGCGTCGTGCAGCGGGCGCAGGTCCTTGACGTTGCCGGGCAGGGCGCCGCCCCAGAAGCCGACGTCGATGTGCGCCTTGTCGCGGGCCACGTCCTGCTTGATCCGCAGGTTGTCCACGGTGGTGGTGGGCGGCAGGGAGTTGAGCGGCATGTCGACCAGGGTGGTGATGCCGCCGGCCGCCGCCGCGCGCGTGGCGGTCCAGAAGCCCTCCCACTCGGTGCGGCCGGGGTCGTTGACGTGCACGTGGGTGTCGACCAGGCCGGGCAGCAGGACGTCGTCGCCGAGGTCTTCCAGCCGGGCTCCGGCGGGGACGTCGGCGTCGTGGGGCAGGACGGCGGTGATCGTGCCGCCGGCGACCGCCACGGAGGCGGGGCGCGTCCCCTCGGGCGTGACGACACGCGTCGAGCGCAGGACCAGTTCAGCGTCGGACACCCGGACCCCTCTCTTGTTTCAACATTCTGTTGAAGGAGTCTTCACTCCCGCCCGGACCCCGTCAAGAGGCACACTGCTCTGTGGACGTCACGACGGCCACACTCTGGACGTTTCCACAAAGCGGAATTAGAATTCCAACAGACAGAACGTAGTTCCGTACAGGCAGGGAGTCAACCGCCCCCCGGGTAGGCTTTGGCCCTTCCTGCCCGCCCCGAAAGGAACGCGCCGTGCCGACGTCCAGCGCCAGCACCACCGACTCCGCCAAGCCCTCCGCCAGCGGTGGGGTCCAGTCCCTCGAGCGCGCCTTCGACCTGCTCGAGCGGATGGCGGACGCGGGCGGCGAAGTCGGGCTGAGCGAGCTGTCCGCGACCAGCGGACTGCCCCTGCCCACCATCCACCGCCTGATGCGCACGCTGGTCGCCTGCGGCTACGTCCGCCAGCAGCCCAACCGGCGCTATGCCCTCGGCCCCCGGCTGATCCGGCTCGGCGAGTCCGCCTCCCGGCTGCTGGGCACCTGGGCGCGCCCCTACCTGGCCCGGCTGGTGGACGAGACCGGCGAGACGGCGAACATGGCGCTGCTGGACGGCGACGAGATCGTCTACGTGGCGCAGGTGCCTTCCCGGCACTCGATGCGGATGTTCACCGAGGTCGGCCGGCGGGTGCTGCCGCACTCCACGGGCGTCGGCAAGGCGCTGCTCGCGCACACCCCGGAGGACGAGGTGCGCGCCCTGCTCGCCCGGACCGGCATGCCGGCCGCCACGGACAAGACGATCACCACTCCGGAGGGCTTCCTGGCGGCCCTGGCGGACGTGCGCAAGCTCGGCTACGCGATGGACGACAACGAGCAGGAGATAGGGGTCCGCTGCGTCGCGGTCTCCGTCCCCGACTCCCCCACCGCCGCCGCGATCTCCATCTCCGGTCCGGCGGGCCGGGTCACCGAGACGGTGACCGAGCGCATCGTCCCGGTCCTCCAGCAGGTGGCGGCGGAGCTGTCGCAGGCCCTGACCAACCCGGGCCCGGCCGCCTGAGTCCGCTCCGACGGCCGGCCGGGACCCGGCGCGCTACGGCAACGGCGCGGTGAGCCGCCCGTCGCGCATCCCGTGCACCGCGTCCGCCAGGTCCAGCCGGCCGCGGCCGTGCGTGCCGAAGACGGTCGCGGCGCCCCGGTCGCGGGTGAGGCGGGCGAGCAGGTGACGCCGGCGCCCGTACCGGCTCCCGCCGCTCAGCCGCGTGGCGGCTGCCCGAACAGGTCCACCGCGGCCCGCACCTCGGACAGGGCGGGGCGCAGGGCGCTCACCGAACCTACCGATCCGGCGATCAGCAGCAGGGAGCGGCGCAGCCGCGGTATCTCGGGGACGCCGTGGGCGGCCATCGCGGCGAGGGCGGCGAGTTCGTCCTCGGCTATCGAGCGGTCGGCGAACTCCACGGGATGAGCAGCCAGTTCACGGCGTAACCGGGACACGGCGGTGCGCAGCCCCGCCACCCTCGGGTCCTCTTCGCTGCCCGCCACCGGCCGCTGGTCCAAGCTCCGCAACACAGCCCTCCCCCTCGCACTTCGTCGTGCGCAGTCCCCGGACGCGGGTAGTAAACGACACCGGGGGCGGGCCGCGCCAGCACGGGGACCGAAATTCAGCCCCACGGAACCCGCGCGGCCGTCGGGCGGTCGGGTATGCAGGACGCATGACACGCACAGACGACGAGGTGAGCGGGCCGGACGGGGCGGCGGGGTCCGGCGAGGTGGCCGGGCTGGTACTGGCGGCCGGGGGCGGACGGCGGCTCGGCGGGCGACCCAAGGCGCTGCTGACGCACCGGGGCCGACCGCTGGTGGAGCACGCGGTCGCGGTGCTGCGGGCGGCCGGCTGCACCCGGGTGCACGTGGTGCTGGGGGCGCGCTCCGGCGACGTGCGGGAGCGGGCGCGGCTCGCGGACTGCGTGCTGGTGGACAATCCGGCCTGGGAGGAGGGCATGGGGTCCTCGCTGCGGGCGGGACTGGACTCGCTGACCGGTTCGGGGGCGCGGGCGGCACTGGTGTGCCTGGTGGACCAGCCGGGCGTCGGCGCGCGGGCGGCGGGCCGGGTGCGGGCCGCCTTCCGGGACGAGACGTCGCTGGCCGCGGCGGCGTACGAGGGGGTGCGCGGGCATCCGGTGCTGTTCGGGGCGGCGCACTGGGCGGGCATCGCGGCGAGCGCGACCGGCGACCGGGGGGCACGCGCCTATCTGAAGGAGCACGCGGCCGAGATCACGCTGGTGGAGTGCGGCGACGTGGCGCAGCCGTACGACATCGACACCGAGGCCGATCTCGCGCGCCTGGAGTGAGCCGGTCCGGCGCGTCCGGAGGGAGCCGGTCCGGCGCGCCGGGAGTCGACGGCGACCTGGAGTGAACGGCGTGGCACTGAACGCCACAGTCCCTCGACCCAGAGAATCTCGACATCAACAAACCATTGAACTTCCACCATGAGGAAACTAGTATCCACTGATCAGAAGCGCCTGGCCGATCCATGGGCGCCATATACCCCATTCGTGCCTCTTGGCATCCAGTGCCGCGGCGCGGTGGCGGTGAACGTGGTTCGCTGAAGAAGCTCCCCCGAAGGAAGTGACAGCTCATGTCCGCACCAGCGCCGTCCCCGCTGGCCATCGTCGACGCCGAGCCCCTGCCCCGGCAGGAGGAGGTCCTCTCCGACGCGGCGCTCGCCTTCCTGGCGGAGCTGCACCGGCGGTTCACGCCGCGCCGCGACGAACTCCTCGCCCGCCGGGCGGAGCGCCGCGCCGAGATCGCCCGCACCTCCACCCTCGACTTCCTCCCGGAGACGGCCGCGATCCGCGCGGACGACTCCTGGAAGGTCGCCCCGGCCCCCGCGGCCCTGAACGACCGCCGGGTCGAGATCACCGGTCCCACCGACCGCAAGATGACCATCAACGCGCTCAACTCGGGCGCGAGGGTCTGGCTCGCCGACTTCGAGGACGCCTCCGCGCCCACCTGGGAGAACGTCGTCCTCGGCCAGCTCAACCTGATCGACGCCTACACCCGCCGCATCGACTTCACCGACCCCGGGTCCGGCAAGTCGTACGCCCTGCGCCCGGCCGGGGAACTGGCCACGGTCGTGATGCGCCCGCGCGGCTGGCACCTGAACGAGCGGCACCTCGTGGACGCCGGCGGCCGCCAGGTCCCGGGCGCCCTGGTCGACTTCGGCCTGTACTTCTTCCACAACGCCCAGCGGCTGCTGGACCTCGGCAAGGGCCCGTACTTCTACCTGCCGAAGACGGAGTCGCACCTGGAAGCCCGCCTCTGGAACGAGATCTTCGTCTTCGCCCAGGACTACGTCGGCATCCCGCAGGGCACCGTCCGCGCCACCGTCCTGATCGAGACGATCACGGCCGCGTACGAGATGGAGGAGATCCTCTACGAACTGCGCGACCACGCCGCCGGGTTGAACGCCGGCCGCTGGGACTACCTGTTCTCCATCGTGAAGAACTTCCGTGACGGCGGCGAGAAGTTCGTCCTGCCGGACCGCAACGCGGTCACGATGACGGCCCCGTTCATGCGCGCCTACACCGAGCTCCTCGTGCGCACGTGCCACAAGCGCGGCGCGCACGCGATCGGCGGCATGGCGGCGTTCATCCCCTCCCGCAAGGACGCCGAGGTCAACAAGGTGGCCTTCGAGAAGGTCCGCGCCGACAAGGACCGCGAGGCCGGCGACGGCTTCGACGGCTCCTGGGTCGCCCACCCCGACCTGGTGCCGATCGCCATGGAGTCCTTCGACAAGGTCCTCGGCGAGAGGCCGAACCAGAAGGACCGGCTGCGCGAGGACGTGGACGTGAAGGCGGCCGATCTGATCGCGATCGACTCCCTCGACGCCAAGCCGACCTACGCGGGCCTGGTCAACGCCGTTCAGGTGGGCATCCGCTACATCGAGGCGTGGCTGCGGGGCCTGGGCGCCGTCGCCATCTTCAACCTGATGGAGGACGCGGCCACCGCCGAGATCTCCCGCTCGCAGATCTGGCAGTGGATCAACGCGGGCGTCCAGTTCGAGAACGGCGAGAAGGCCACGCCGGAGCTGGCCCGCAGGGTCGCCGCCGAGGAACTGGCCGCCATCCGCGAGGAGATCGGCGAGGAGGCGTTCGCCGCGGGCAACTGGCAGCAGGCCCACGACCTGCTCCTGCAGGTCTCCCTGGACGAGGACTACGCCGACTTCCTGACGCTGCCGGCGTACGAGCGGCTGCGGGGCTGAGTCCCGGGTGTGAGCGGCCCCTGGGAGACACGTCCCGGGGGCCGCTCACACGTGTGTCCGCACGGGTTCGCGCACGGGCCGCCGCACGCGTTCCCGCACACGTGCTCGTACGGCGCTTCCCCGGGGCGGAGCTACTCCAGGTGGGCCGACCAGTCCTTCTCCGCGGCCGGCTTGCCGTGAAGGTCGGGGACCCGCTTGAGCCAGTCGGGGCGTCCCGCCTGGGTCCTCGCCGCGCGCCGGGCCTCCTCGGCGGCCAGTTCGGCGCGGCCGGGGAAGTCCGTGGGCAGCCAGGCCGCGGAGGCGGCCACCCGGGCGGCGAGGTAGTCGACGTAGGCGGCGCGCAGCTCCCCGGGGCCGACGAAGCCCGGCTCGTCGGCGAGCCACGCGTCCGGCACCTCGGCGAGGACCGACCGCAGCAGCTCGCGGGTGACCCGGGGGGCGAGCTCGGCGTCGGCGGCCCGGACGTCGGGGCCGTAACGCCCGAGGGCGTGGTGCCGGAAGTCGTACGCCTTGTCGGGCGCCGAGGTGTCCCAGCGGTGGTGGAAGACCAGGGCGGCGCCGTGGTCGATCAGCCACAGGCGCGGCGGCGCGGTGCCGAGCGTCGGCCAGATCATCAGGTTGGAACTGTGGACGGTGCGGTCCACGTTGGCCGTCAGCGCGTCCAGCCACACGATCCGCCCGGCCTCCAGCGGGTCCACCGCGAAGCCCTCGGCGGCCTCCGGGGTGAAGTCGCGGGCGCCCGGCAGGTAGTCCATGCCGAGGTTGACGCCGGGACTGGCGTCGAGCAGGTCGCGCACCTCCTGGTGGGGTTCGTGCGCGGCCAGCCCCGGGTCGAAGTGCACCAGCACCAGCTCGGGGAACCGCAGCCCGAGGGCGCGCGCCAGCTCGCCCACGACCACCTCGGCGACGAGCGCCTTGCGGCCCTGGGCGGAGCCGGTGAACTTCACGACGTAGGTTCCGAGGTCGTCCGCCTCCACGACGCCGGGGACCGAGCCGCCGGAGTGCAGGGGTTCGACGTAACGGGTCGCAGTGACTTCTCTCAGCATCTTCCCGTCCATCCCCACCGGTCGCCACCCTGCACGACGCCAGCATAGTGATCACACGTGCCGGACCGGCGGGGATGCGGGCTCGCGGGCGCCCCCGACCGGCGCGCCCTTCCCGTCACGCCTTGTGCCGCCCCGTCTCGCCTCCGTGCCGCATCGAGCCGCGCGCCGGGTCGCTCACGCTCCGTGTCCGCGGCGGGGCCGCCCGTCGAGTTCGGGGCGTACGCCGGGTCGGTGGTCCAGCGGTAGGCCGTCGCCCCCCCCCCTTGGGCAGGTCGCGTCCCGTCACGGGTCTGCCTTTCGTGAGGCGTCAGCAGTGACGTAGCGGCTGCTCCCTCGTGCCCCGATCTGACGTCTCCTACGCCCCCGCCAGCGGGTTGCGCAGCGGGCGGTAGCGGGCGGCCGCGCCGTCGGCGCCGGTCCAGCGCAGGAGGAGGTTGGTCTTGGCGGGGAGCGTGGGGGTGGTGAGCAGGGCGGGGATCTCGGGGAGGGGGTGGCGCAAGAGTTCGCCGCGGACGGCGGGCCAGGGGTCGAAGCCGGGGTGGCGTTCGGCGAGGGCCGCGGCGATCTCGGTGAGGTGGTTGACGACCAGGCAGTACACCAGCCGTTCCCAGCCGGCCGCCCGGCTGGTCTCCGGCAGCAGCTTCACGCCCTCCGCGTCCCGGAACAGCGCCTGCACGGGCAGCCCGGCCGCGTCCACGGCGATCAGCGAGTTCTGCAGATGCGCCTCCAGGACGACGCCGTGGTCGGCGAAGGCCGCGAGGGCGGGCGGCACGACCTGGCGCAGATACGCCGCCCACCAGACCGCCGGGTCCGTCGGGCCGTCCAGCGGGTTGCCGTCGAAGCCTTCGGCGAGGGCGGCGGCGAGCAGCACCGTCGTGCCGGGCAGCGCGTGCCGGCCGAGCCCGTCGCGGACGACGACGGCCAGTTCCTCGAAGGCGAAGGAGGCGGTGCGGTAGCCGCGGTCGCTCAGCCAGGCCGCCGGTCCGTCCAGGTTGGCGAAGGCGGCCACGGCGGCCGCGTCCGTGCGGCGCAGCCTCAGCAGGTCGTGCCGCCACAGCCGGCGTACGTCGTTGGTGATCCGCACGTCCAGACTGAACTTCAGGAAGAGATCGGGGCCGGCGGCGTGGACGGTGCGGACGGCCGCCGTCGGGCACGTCTCGAACGGCGTGTGCCCGAGCCGCAGCAGCCGGCCGTCCGCGAACGCGGCGGCGAGGTCGCCGCCGATCAGCTCCAGCTGCCAGGGGTGCGCGGGCAGCAGCCGGTAGCCGGACGGGGCCTGGCCGAGCACGTCGAGCGCCGAGACGTCGCCCTCCTCGACGGCCAGGTCCTCGCGCACGGCGAGCAGCGTCAGCGGGAAGCGCGCGTACGCCTCGGGTGCGTACGGCAGCCAGGAGCCGACCGGGCCGCCGCCCCGCGCCTTGGGCGCCGGGTGGTAGGGGTGGCCGGTGACGAGGGACTGCTCGGAGCGCAGATACGGATCGGCGGGCGCCGCCGCCCGCTCGCGGGCGGCGAGCAGCGCCGCCACCGCCTCCCGGCTGTCGATCATCTCGGCGGGCAGTTCGTCGTTGGTCAGGCCGGTGTGCCGGCGCAGTTCCTCGGAGACGAGTTTGACCAGTTCGGTGTGGCCGACGCGCTGCCAGCCGCCGTCCGTGCGGACCTCGGGTTCGGCGGGCCGCCGACCGGTGCGCACCCTCAGCAGCCGTCCGCCGCCGGGCAGCCGGTACGCCTGCCGTCCCGCGGGGTCCGGGCAGGGCTGCGCCAGTTCGCGGATCAGGCAGTTCAGCAGGGGCGCGGCGGCGTACGCGTCGGCGCGCGCTCCGGCGTCGGCGCTGAGGGGCATGGGCTCCACGCGTTCCATTCGTTCCATACGTCCACACGGTGCGATGTGATCAGTATGTCTGCCCGGCGCGCGCTACCGTGACGCCCGACCCGCAACCGAAAGGCCGATCGTGCACCGTTCCCCGACCGCCGATACCGAGATCGGCGAGGAGTTGGCCGTCGAGCGGCCCGGCCTGGTCACAGGGTACGACCGGGAGCTGCCCGGCGCGCGGGCGGCCGTGCTGACCCGCCTGTGGCGGGCCCTGGCTCACGAGCCGCTGCCGTGGATCGCGGGCCGGGAGCGGGTGCGGGACGGCCTGGTGCTGCGGCTTCGCGACGGCCGTACGCTCGACGGCCCGCCGTCGGACCCGTACGCCACCGCCGCGTACGTCTCGGCCGTCCGTCTCGACGGCACGTCCTACGACGATCCGGCGCGCCTGGTGACAGAGCTGGCCGTGCCGCACGGCGAGGCGTTCGCCGCCGAACTGGCGCACAGTGTCGCCTCGTTGGCGCTGGCCAGAGCCGACCGGCCGCCGTCTCCCGGCACTCACCCGAACGAGTGGCCCGCGACGGACTGGGAGTGGGAGCAGCGGGTGGTGGACGGGCACCCCTTCCATCCCAACTGCCGTTCCCGGCCCGGCTTCTCGGTGGCCGAGCAGCTGGCGTACGGCCCGGAGCACCGGCCGGTGGTGGAGCTGGGCCTGCTGCCGGTTCCCGTGGCGGAGTGCCTGGTGAGCGGCGAGTGGCCGAGCGAGCTGCGGGAGGGCGGGCGGCTGTTGATGCCGGTGCATCCGTGGCAGGCACGGCATGTGCTCAAGCGCGCGGACGCGGGCGGCACAGGCGGGAGCGGCGGGCTCGTGGCGCATCCGCTGATGTCCCTGCGCACCCTCGCCCTGCCGGACGGTCCGCACGTCAAGACGGCGCTGTCGGCACGGCTCACCTCGTCGGTGCGGGACATCTCGGTGGGCTCGGTGGCGGCCTCGGCGGTGCTGTCGGCCTTCGCGCAGGAGCTGGCCGGCCGCACGGACGGGCTGCTGCACGTCACTCGCACCCTCGGCGCGGCCACCGCCGGCACGGCGGACCTGGCGGCGCTGTGGCGCGAGTCCCCGCGCGCGTACACGGCACCGGGCGAGCACGTCCTGCCGGTGGCGGCCCTCGCCACCACGGCCCTGCCCGCATCACCCTCCTGGACGTCGGACTTCACCCGGCTCGCTCTCACGGCCGGCCTGCGGCTGCTGGAGCTCGGCGTGGCCCTGGAGGCGCACGGCCAGAACCTCCTGGTGGTGCTCTCCGCCTCGGGCGCGCCACTGCGGCTGGTCTACCGCGATCTGGCGGACATCCGGGTGAGCCCGGCGCGCCTCGCCCAGCACGGCATGAGGCCGCCCGAGTTGCCCGCCCGCAATCTCACCGACGACCCCGTGGCCCTGCGCCGCAAGCTGTTCGGCTCCCTGGTGGCGGGCGCGCTGGCGGGCACGGCCGGCTCGGCCCCGGCGCTGCGGGCGGCCTTGGAGACGGCCGTCGAGGACCTGCCGGACACACCCGACACCCGGGCACTGCGCGAAGATCCGCTACCTGCCAAGGCGTTGACGCTGATGCGGTTGTCGCCGGGGCGATCGGGGGATATCTGGACCCGACTGCCCAACCCTCTCGGCGTCATCGGGGTCGCATGACGCCGGGCGGCTGGATATCGGTCATCGTGTGTACCGAAAAGGACACATCGGCCCCTGCGACACCGCCCGGGAGGTAGCTCTGTGGAGTCCACACGGCACGAGAGTCCCGAGAGCAGCAGATGACTGACGGCAACAGCAGTGACGGCCTGATGACGCCGATCCGCCCGGAGCAGTTGGAGCCCGGAGCGGTGATCGCGCAATCGCTGGACAACCAGTGGGTTCCGGCGCCTCTCGCCAAGGACATGATCGCGCGCGGGCGGTCCCTCGACCAGATCGCCCCGCAGCGGCTCCAGGAGGTGCGGGCGGAGTACTTCCGCAGCCTGATCAACGCGAGCCAGGTGGTGATCAACCGCGCCTACTTCTACAACAACGACGCGATCAGCCGCGACTTCGCGGAGGAGGGCGAGGCGCGCACGGCGCACCAGAAGCTCCTCGCGTCGGGGGCCATCGTGCCCTTCCTGCTCAACGAACGGCACCCGGCCGAGGAGCCGCCGGCCCATCTCCACGCCCGGCCGGACGGGTTGACCGCCTGGCAGGAGACGCTGGCGGGGATCGCGGCCACGGACCGGGTGCGCTGTGTGCGCATGTCCTGGGACGACACCTCGGGCGACCAGGAGAACCGGGAGCAGACCCGGATCCGCCTGTTCCAGCCGTTCGCCGAGCGGGTGCAGGGCCTGACGGCCAAGGACATCGACGTCCTCGCCGCCCAGGTCGGTGTGGACCGGCGGGACGCGGACCGGTTCGCGCGCCGGCTCGGCGAGGTCGTCGCGTTCAGCAACGACCTCAGCGTCCGCAGGCAGCCGGTCGTGCGCAACACGCTGTACGAGGAGTTCGTGTCCGTGCCCGGGACGAACATCGCTGAGGGCAGATACGACGGGGGCAAGCCCTTCGCGGCGGAGATCAAGCAGCTCCTCGACCTGATCTACAACGTCAACCTGGCCGACGCGCTGGGAGGTTACCCCCTCACCCCCGTGGGCAGCCTGCGCCGGGTGGTGCTCCAGGAGGCCCGGGAGGCCAGGAGCACGGCGGGTTTCATCGAGGACCCGGAGCAACTGCTCACCCTGCTGCGGCGGCAGAGTTTCGCCACGGTCCAGGACCATCTGACCCCGGCCGCCGTGAACGCGCTGACCCTGCACGACATCTGGCAGCTGCGACAGACCTCCGCGTGGAACGAGTACGTCCGGGCGTTCGGCGCGCTGACCGCCGCTCCGGAGGCGTTCCACGACTCGGTGGGCCGGGTCTTCGACCGGTACGTGCGGCTCAACTCGGAGATCCTGAAGCTGGCCCGGCATCGCCGGCGGGCCCGCCCGGCCCCGTGGCGTCCGGTGGTCGAGGTGGTGGTCACCGTGGGCGCGGCCGTGTTCACCGCCGTCAGCGGCAACGACCTGTGGGAGGTGGCGGGTTCGGTGCTGCCGCTGACGGTGAGCGGGTCGCTCACCGGATCGGTGCAGCTGGTGCTGCGCAACCGGATCGCCGGGCGGCAGGAGCAGCGGTTCGCCCGCGAGATAGCCGCCGTGCGGCTGGCCAGTGAACGGGAGTGGGCGCAGTTCCACGATCTCGTACGACGGCTGCCCGGCTACCGGGACGCGACCGGGCCCGGCGCCACCGGCACGGCGTCCACGACCACCCAGGACAACGAAGACCTGCCCGAGTACTGACCCCGGAGTACGCCCTTGCACAGCCCGAAAGGTCCGATGAGCCGGTACGAGGCCCTGCGCCGGGCCGTCCCCGAGTGGTTCCGCAACGACCCCGGAGAGATCGAGATCCTGACGGAACCGGCCTCGGTGCGCCGGGCCCGGCGCGCGGCCGCCGCGGCCGGACGGGGCCCGCGGGGCCGGGCCGGGGCCCTGTGGGCGCGGCTGAGGGCGGTGGTCCGGCCGGTCCGGACCGGTGTGGTCTCGGCCAACCGCTATCTCTGGTACCTGCGCGACCCCGTGCGCTTCCCCGACGGCCGGCTGGGCCTGTACGACCGGCTTCTGCCGCCTCCCGACGCCTCCCCCGGCGTGGTGGTGCTGCCCCTGCTCGGACCCGAGCGCAAGGTCGTGCTGATCGAGCACTACCGGCACGCCACCCGCCGGCGGCACTGGGAGGTGGTCCGGGGCTTCGGGGACCCCGGCGCGACCGGCGAGGAGAACGTCGCACGGGAACTGGGCGAGGAGATCGCCGCGACCCCGACGGAGGTGATCGCCCTCGGCGACGTCCACCCCGACACCGGCCTGCTGGCCCATCAGGTCCGGCTGTACGCGGCGCGGGTGGACGGCTACGGCGATCCGGAGCAGGGCGAGGCGATCGGGAGGGTCGTCACGGTGACTGCGGGCGAGGCGGAGGCCATGGTGGCCGACGGGCGGATCACCGACGGGTTCACCGTCGCGGCGCTGTACCGGGCCCGTCTCGCGGGTCTCCTGGCCACGGACCGGGAGGGCGGTGCGACCTGACGGCGCGACGGGGACGGCCTCCACGGGCACCCGTCGTTTTGAAGCGGGACGGGTTTGGTCAATAGGATCCGCCGATGATCACAAGACAACGGCTGGCGGCAGGGGTCTGTGCTCTGCTCGCCGCCCTGACGGCCGGGATCGCGTTCCCCGCCGGCGCGGTCGCCGACGAGACGGACGGCCAGGCCGCGCCGAAGGTCGAACTCGTCCTGGACGTCAGCGGTTCCATGCGCACCCGGGACATCGACGGCGGCACGCGGATGGCCGCGGCGAAACAGGCGTTCAACGAAGTGCTCGACGCGACCCCCGAGGAGGTCCAGCTCGGTATCCGCACGCTGGGCGCCAACTACCGCGGCGACGACCGCAAGGAGGGCTGCAAGGACACCGCACAGCTCTACCCGGTCGGCCCGCTGAACCGCACCGAGGCCAAGACGGCCGTGGCGACGCTGTCCCCGACCGGGTGGACGCCGATCGGCCCCGCGCTGCTGAAGGCGGCCACCGACCTCCAAGGCGGTGACGGCACCCGCCGTATCGTCCTGATCAGCGACGGCGAGGACACCTGCCAGCCGCTCGACCCGTGCGAGGTGGCCCGCGAGATAGCCGCCAAGGGCATCGGCCTGACCATCGACACCCTCGGACTGGTGCCCGACGCCAAGACCCGCGACCAGCTCAGCTGCATCGCGGACGCCACCGGAGGCACCTACACAGACGTCCGGCACAAGGACGAACTGAGCGACCGGGTCGGCCAGTTGGTGGACAGGGCCGCCGATCCGGTGGTGACCCCGGTGGCCGTGCAGGGCGCCGCCGACTGCGCCAAGGCGCCCGAGGTGAAGTCCGGGCTGTACACCGACCGCGAGGAGTTCGGTCAGCAGCGCTGGTACCGGGTGGACGTCGCTCCCGGTCAGGAGCTGCGTGCTTCGGTGAGCGTCGCCGACGACCGCACGGTGAGCCCCGACTACGGGGTGCTGCTGCGGGCGGTGACGCTGCACGGGCGGGAGATCGTGCGCGGCGAGGCCGCGGGCACCGGCCGTACGGACGTGATCTCGACCGGTCTGCGCTACCCGAAGGCCGACAGCGACGATGACGCCGCGCCGGCCGAGACGGTGTGCCTCCAGGTCACCAACTCCTTCTCGGCGGCGCCGGGGGTGAAGACCACGCCGGGTCTGCCGCTGGAGCTGACCGTGGACGTGGTGGACGGTCCGAGCGCGGCGCACGACGTGGCGGCGTTCGGTCTGGGCCGCGGCTGGTGGCTGCTCGGTCTGCTGGTGGTGGTCGGCTTCCTGGCGGGCCTCGTATGGGGCTGGCTCTCGCGCTGGCGGGTCGCGATCTGGAGGACGAACTGATGCGTTTCACACGTGTGCTGAGCGCGGCGCTGCTGGCCGTGGGACTGGCCGCGGGTCCGGCGGCCGCCGACTCCTCGCCCTCCCCGAGCCCGTCCGGCGGCAAGGACGCCCCGACCCTGGCGGGTACGTCGTTCCGTACGGCGACGGAGATCGAGCAGGGACAGCGGGCGACCGCCTCCGGCTCCACGGGCGACTACATGTACTGGTCGTTCCCGGCGGACGCGGGCGAACGGCCCACCGTCAAGGCGACGGTGAAGCTGTCGGAGAAGCACGCCACGCAGTCCTGGCAGCTCGACGTGTACGACGGGCTGCGCCGCCGCCAGGCGTGCCAGTACGGCGCGCAGACCCGCACCGCGGCGGCGGGCACCGCCACCGTGGAGCTGGCCTGCGTCCTGCGCACGGTGCGCGCCTGGTCGGAGCCGTGGGCGAACGACCCGCTGCCCGGAACGTACTACGTGCGGCTCACGGTGGTCGGCCTCCAAGCGTCCGATCTCGGGCAGCCGGTGAGCGCCGAGGTGCGGGCGGACTCCAAGCACATCGGCGGCCCGGCGGCCGTGGACGGCTCGCTGGCGCAGCCGCTGGTCCCGGGCATCGCGGTCACCTCCGCCAAGGACGACGGCGACGCGGCGGACGGCTCGAGGAAGCACCCCGTCCTGTCGGGCATCGAGCCGGACGGCGGCTGGTCCTCCTCCTGGTGGTCCGACCGCTGGGTGTGGAGCGGGATCGGCGCCGTGCTGGCCGCGCTCGCGGGCATCGGCGGCTACGCGCTGACGCGGGGTTCGGGACGGCCGTCCCGGGTGCCGCCGAACGTCTGACACGCCGTCACCCCCTGTTCGGCCGCAGGCCCGTTCTCCTCCGGGAGGGCGGGCCTTCCGTCATCCCTCCCGCAGCGCCTTGGCCAGCGCGCCCTCGCCGTTCACGTCCACCCGCCCGTCGCGCACCGCGTCCACGAGGGTGACCTCACCCCGGGCCACGGCCGTGCAGACGGCGGAGTCGAGCACGAGCCGGGCGTCGGGCTCGCCGGGCGCCGGACCGTCGCCGTACACGGGACCGCTTACCGCACCGAGGTGGAGGTGGAACACGCCTTCCTCCAGCCGCACTTCGACCAGGCCCTCGCCGTCGAGAGCGCGCAGCAGGGGCAGCGCGAACCAGTGGGCGCGTACGGCGTCGGTGGGCCGGGGTGCGCCGAGTTCGGGCTGCCCCCACTCCCCCAGCGCCTGGAGCACGGGCAGCAGCGCGGCGCCGCGGTCGGTGAGTTCGTAGACGTAGGCGGCACCGGGCGGGGGCAGCCGGCGGCGGGCGGTGAGTCCGTCGCGCTCCATGTCCTTCAGCCGTGAGGCCAGCACGTCCGTGCTGACTCCGGGCAGGTCCGCGTGCAGGTCGGTGTAACGGCGCGGACCGGCCAGCAGTTCACGGACGATCAGCAGCGTCCAGCGGTCGCCGACGAGGTCGAGCGCGCGGGCGGCGGAGCAGTACTGGTCGTAGCTTCGGCGAGGTGGCATGCGACGCAGTCTAGACATGTCGTTGGACTTTCCAAGCTCCTACTTGGTAAAACCAAGCAACACGAGTTCCCGGAGGGGCGCATGGAGTTCCGGCAGTCGAACAAGCTCAGCGAGGTCTGCTACGAGATCCGCGGCCCGGTGATCGAGCACGCCAACGCCCTGGAGGAGGCGGGCCACAGCGTCCTCAGGCTGAACACGGGCAATCCGGCGCTGTTCGGCTTCGAGGCCCCGCAGGAGATCCTCCAGGACATGATCCGGATGCTGCCCCAGGCGCACGGCTACACCGACTCGCGCGGCGTGCTCTCGGCGCGGCGCGCGGTGGCCCAGCGCTACCAGGAGCGGGGGCTGGAGGTCGGCGTGGACGACGTCTTCCTCGGCAACGGCGTCTCGGAGCTGGTCTCCATGGCCGTACAGGCGCTGGTGGAGGACGGCGACGAGATCCTCATCCCCGCGCCGGACTTCCCGCTGTGGACGGCCGTGACGACGCTGGCCGGTGGCAAGGCGGTGCACTACCTGTGCGACGAGCAGGCCGAGTGGTACCCGGACCTGGACGACATGGCGGCGAAGATCACCGACCGCACCAAGGCGGTGGTGATCATCAACCCGAACAACCCCACCGGCGCGGTGTACCCCAAGGAGATCCTGGAGGGCATCCTCGATCTCGCCCGGCGGCACGGCCTGATGGTGTTCGCCGACGAGATCTACGACCAGATCCTCTACGACGACGCCGTGCACCACTCGACCGCCGCGCTCGCCCCGGACCTCGTCGTCCTCACCTTCTGCGGCCTGTCCAAGACGTACCGGGTGGCGGGGTTCCGCTCGGGCTGGCTGGTGGTGACCGGCCCGAAGCAGCACGCGCGCGACTACCTGGAGGGCCTGACCATGCTGGCCTCCATGCGGCTGTGCGCCAACGCGCCCGCGCAGTACGCCATCCAGGCCGCGCTGGGCGGCCGCCAGTCCATCAAGGAGCTGACCTCGCCGGGCGGCAGGCTGTACGAGCAGCGCACCGTGGCCTGGGAGAAGCTGAACGAGATCCCCGGCGTCTCGTGCGTGAAGCCGAAGGGCGCGCTGTACGCGTTCGCGCGCCTCGACCCGGAGGTCCACAAGATCCACGACGACGAGAAGTTCGTCCTGGACCTCCTGCTGCGCGAGAAGATCCAGGTCGTCCAGGGCACCGGCTTCAACTGGCCCTCCCCCGACCACTTCCGGATCCTCACCCTGCCGCACGCGGACGTCCTGGACACGGCGATCAGCAGGATCGGGCGGTTCCTCGGGGGGTACCGGCAGTAGGGGCCCCTGCATCCCTTGCCCGGCCCGAGGTCGCTGAACATCGGAACCGGCTGCCGCATCCCGGCGTGGTCCGTCATGCTGGCGCCGGTACCGATCACGGGAGGTGGCGGGGTGGAGCGGGGCGCTCTCATCGCGGACAGGTACGAACTGACGCGGCTGCTCGGCCGGGGCGGCATGGGCCAGGTGTGGGCCGCCCGTGACCGGCGCCTGCACCGCGATGTCGCCGTCAAGCTCCTGCGTCACGACGACAGCGCATCGCCCGAGCTGGTCCGGCGCTTCGCACGCGAGGCCGTCGCCGCGGCCCAGATCAACCACCCGAACGTCGTGGCCCTCCACGACAGCGGAGTCCATGAGGACGTGCACTTCCTGGTCATGGAGCACATCGAAGGGACCAGCCTCGCCGAGCATCTGCACCGTCACGGCCCCCTGCCCCTCGCGCGCGCCCTGGAGATCGCCGAGGAGATCTGCGCCGCCCTCGTGGCCGCGCACACCGTCAACGTCGTGCACTACGACATCAAGCCGTCCAACGTCATGCTCACCGCCGACGGCTCGGTCAAGGTCGTGGACTTCGGCATCGCGGGCTTCACCCACGCCCATACGTTCACGGTCGCGCCGACCAGCGTGCTCTCGCCGGTGGGCACCGCCCAGTACGGGGCGCCGGAGCAGTTCCTGGACCAGCGCGGTGACGAACGCTCCGACCTCTACGCCCTCGGCAGCGTCCTGTTCGCCCTGCTCGCCGGGGAGCCGCCGTTCGGCGACGGCACCCCGCTGGCGGTGGTCCGCCGCAAACTCGACGAAGAGCCCCGGCCGGTGACCGCGTCGCGTCCCGACGTCCCCGCGGCGGTGACGCGCTTGCTGACGGACCTCCTCCAGCGCCATCCGGACGACCGTCCCCGCACGGCGGCGGCGGTGCGCGAGCGCCTCGCGCGGCTGCGCGCGGACACCGACCACACCGTGCCGCTGCCACCGGCCACGCTCACACGCGTCCTTCCCGACGCGGGAGGCGACAGCGAGGACGCCGAGCCGCCCAAGGCCGCGGAGCGCGACCGCCCTTGGACCGGCGGCAGGGGTCCCGTGCTTCTGGCGTCCCTCTCGACGGTCCTCCTCCTGGTGGCCGCCGGCACCTACTACGCCACGGCCGGCCACCGTGCCGACGGCGCCGTATCGGCCCCGAGCCCAAGCCCGACGGCGACGGCCCAGTTCCGACGGATGCCGGACGTATGCGGCTACCTGGATCGCAACGAGCTGCGCGGCTTCACCCAACTGGCGGGCTGGGAGCTTCCCCGGACCGACAACGACAGCAAGAACGCGACCTGCGGATGGAAGGCGAACGGCAACTTCCCCTTCAGACTGACCATCGAGGCACGGCTGCTCGACAGCGAAGCGGACGCGCACAAGGAGATGGCCTCGATCACGCCCGGCCCCAACCCCTTCGACCGCACCATCAACACCAGCAAGGTGCCGGAGTCCGACCTGCCGGCGGAAGAGGCGCTTCAGTCCGTGCAGGACGAGTCGAGCGACAGGTCCGGCAAGAAGGACGCGACTTCCGTTCACTTCCGGCAGGACAATCTCCTCGTCACGGTGTCGTACAGGGAGTCCGAGATCCCGGCGGACGAGACGGGCCGTCAGGAGTTCTGCACGAGCAGAGCGGTCCAGATCGCCCGTTTCCTCGACGGGTTCCTGACCGAGGAGCCGGAGAACCGCGAGAAACCCGTCTGGGGCTGACCGGCGCCCGCCTGCGGGGCGGCTGCCCCGCCTCGCCCCCGTCTGCGATCCTGTCCGGCATGTCCGCACGCGATCGACGGCTGCCCCGGCACCGTGCCTGGCCCCTGACGAGAACCGACGTCGCCCAGTGTCTCGGCCCGCACCTGGACCACGTCAGGGAGCTGCGTTTCCTCACCGGGGACGACAGCGGGGACATCGTCCTCGGAGCGGCCTGGGTCGCTCCGCTGTCCCGCGCCTACGGCCGCGGCGTCCATCCGGACTCGGTCGGCTGCTTCGTCGACGTGCATCCGGTGGCCGCCGCGGGCCGCGCCGCCACCCGTGCGGTCCTCCGGGAGCAGGCCCTCCCGCAACTGCGGGAATGGATCGAGCAGGCGATCACCGCCGACGAGACCTGGCGGCTCACCGATCACCACCACTACTGGCGGCTCACCGGCGGTCTCCTCAGGTCTCGGCCGCCGCATGGCGGGGTCTGACCGACCGGAGGGTGTGCGGCGCGGGCCCACACTTACTCGTCATCGCCAATGTGTCCTGCAGTTTGGGAACACCATCGAATGCGGGCGCGTCTAGGCGTAGTCCGCCGCCGCGTGCCGCGATGGTACCCGTTCGTCACTCCCCCGTGGGTCGACAGGACCTCCACCAGCAGCAGGCCCCGGCCCGACTCCGCGTCCGGCGGCGACTGCGCAAGGGTGCCCGGCGTGGGCGGCCGGTCGTCCGGCCTCGCGTCCGTTGCCTCGATCCGCAGCGCCGGGTCCGTCCGCCGCGTGCAGAGTCAGTGACATGCGGAAGCCCCGGCCGCGCACCCGGCCGTGCCGCACCGCGTTCGCGGTCAGCTCCGCGACCAGCAGGGCGACCGTGCCGCTCGCCTCCGTCGCGTACCCCCAGCCCCAGTCCGCCGGCTGCTGTGTCGCCAGACGGTGGGGTGGTTCAGAGGTCCGGGCGGATCTTGCTGCCGATGTGTGCGACCTGGATCGCCCGCTTCGTCGGGAGCAGACGGAAGTGAATGCGGCCCGGTCCCGGAGTGAAGCGAGCATGCAGGTGGTAGCAGTGCTTCGTCCCGTCCAGGTCGGTGAACCAGCACTCACACTTGCGCGTCTCGCCGTCCGGAGTCACCTTGGTCAGCCAGTCGGGTTCGGCCGAGGCTGCCGGCTCCCAGGCTCCGACCGCCTCCTCCAGCTTCTCCAGACAACGACGCACCGGGACGACCCAGTGCGGTCCGATCGCGGTAGGGGCTGGGAACCAACGCCCACATCGACGCGGTCATACCTACGTAAGCTGCGATCACGTGTATACATGACGGGGCCGTCAAGCCGTCGCAACGGGGGTCCGTTCCACATGACTTGGGATGAATGGGAGCAGTCGAGGAGACATGTCGCCGAGGGGAGGGCGACAGGTCTGCACCTCGACCACGCGCCGAGCGGGGGCGGTGACGGGGATCTCGTCGTCCATCAGGACGACCTGGGCGCCGTCGGGCACGAGGCCTTCCAGCTTCACACCCGCCTGCACGATCAGGTCGACATCGCGGGCGCGGGGGCCGATGCCCACGGCGCCGGTACGACGATGCAGGCCGCCGCCGCGCTGAAGAGTCACCACTTCGGCATGGGGGCGGGGCTGGAGACGACCGTTTCGGTGTGGACCTCGCAGGTCGAAGCGGTCCTGCATGCGTTCGCCCACATATCGAACCACCTGGACTATTCCAAGAAGCGGCACGCGCACGACGACGACACGATCGCCGCCGAGGTCCGCAGCCGGAACGGCACCGCCGTGCCCGTGTCCGTCCTGAGCAGCTACTTCAAGTGATCGGGGGGTTCGAAGCATGGATTACCACGATCTGCTGAACGTGGACCTGAGCAAACTCGGGTCGGCGGTGGGCACGTGGGCGCAGGCGGTCAAACACCTGGAGGCCTTGGCCAAGGACGCCCAGGACGGGCTGAGGGCGAAGGCGGACAAGGCGCGCTGGGCCGGAGTCAACGCCACTGTGACCCGCGAGTTCGTGGACAAGACGGCCAAGGAGTGCGCCGACCTGCACAGTGAGGCCAAAAGCATCTGGAGCGTCCTGGACGACGCCCATCAAGAGCTGGTCGGCCTGCAGCACAGGGCGAAGAGCCTGGAGGCGGACGCCCGCGAGGACGGTTACCTCGTCGTCGCCGGCGAGAACGGTTCGGTGAAGGTCATGCCCGGTATGTGCACGGTCGACGGCAAGGAGGAGGGGCAGAAGGCCAAGGATCTGATGCAGTGGTACGCGGACAGCCTCGCCGACGTCGTGCGTCACGCCGCGGAGATCGACGCCGCCGCCGTTCGTGCACTGAGCCGCAGCCACGGCAACGATCCTTACAACGCGGGCCATGCCACCTATACCTCGCTTGATGAGGACATGCTGCCGCGCGCCCGGGAACTCGCCGAACTCGGCGGCGATGCCAACGCGCGGCAGAAGGCGGAACTACGACGGCTGTGGGAGTCACTCAGCCCGCAGGCTCGCGCCGAACTGTGGACTCGACACAAGGACGACTTGCTCTCGGCCGGCATCCTCAGCCCTCAGGTCAAGCAGGTGGCACCTGACGACGGCGCGGGTCCGTACGACGTGGCCGACCCCGGCGCACACGACTTCTGGGTCCTCGCCCAAGCGAAGGCCATGTCGAACGGCGGCGACTTCATCGGCAACACCGACGCCGCCCACAACATGGACCACTATCTGCGTGGCACCGGGACGACTCTCGATCTTGATGTGGACAGGATGATGCGTGACAACGTCGCGCTTCGTACCGCAGCCGAGAAGTCCATCCGGGACCACCAGGACGAATGGCGTCGCACGGCACTGGACGCCTTCGAGAAGTCCGGCGGCAAGCCGGTGACGATCCCGGTCGAGACCGCCGGCGCCGGATACACGCACAGCGACCGCAACTGGTACCTGGCGGTCGGCAGCGCCAACACCAACACCACCGGTGCTGTCACCGTGGTGCCGGGACCGGACGGCAGACCGAAGGTCAGTCTCGACTACCGGGTCAATGTCTGGGACCGGTACAACTGGGACCCCGGCAAGGCCACCAAGATCGGGCCGACGACCGTGACCGACGCGGACATGGCTCATCTGCACACGACCGGCCTGGCGAAGGAGTACGACATGCGAGGCACTGGAACAGTGCGGCACTACGACCTGGGCACCGGCAGTGGCGATTCGGCACCGCTGCCCCCTCCGGCCGCTCCTGGTCGGGACGGAACGCGTACGGACATCGGGCGAAACGGGGACGCACGATGAGGGACCAGTTCTCGCGCGCGGCGGAACCCAGGGGACTGAGCCGTACGGTTGGTGCGGTGCTGGGCGTCGTGTTGGTGGGCGCGCTGGGGGCCTGCTCGTCGGGGTCCGCACCACACGGCTCCGGGCGCGCGGAATCGAACGCGGGGCGACGGGTGCCGTACTGGGTCGAGGGAACGACGCCGGCGGTGGTGGCTCGACGTATGCGTACGACGATCCCGGAGGGGGCCACCGATGTGCGGGCCGCCTACCAGAAGGGCTTCCAGGACGACGGGCTGCTGCTCGTGTTCACGCTGCCCAAGGGGGACACCGAGGCGTTCGTCCGGAAGCTGCGGCCCGACAACCCTCTGTCGCACCGCGCGCGTCCCCTCTCTTCCGCCGGTGACGGCGAACCGACCACTCCCTTCGCCCATCTCGGACTGCCTGAGCCCGAGGCGCTCGCCGACGTCACCGAAGGGCCGGTGTGCACCCCCTGCCAGGGTGACTTGAACTCGCTCAGCGCCGCTGTGCACCCGCTCGACGCCCAGCACAGCCGGGTGTACCTCCGAGGCGTGGACTGAGGCCCGGGCCGCAGGCAGGACGACGGCTCACGCGTATGCGGTCGCTGTACTCGTTACGCGTCGACGGCGGGCCACAACTCGGGGTTGTGCGAGGCGATCAGGGCGTTGATGCGGGCGAGGGCGTCGGTGGTCGGCTGTGGGGGCAGGCGGCGGCCGTCGCGCAGGCGGAGGGACATGTGGTCGTCGGCGGCCTCCCTGGCGCCGACGACGGCCTGGTACGGGATCAGACGGGCCTCGCGGATGCGGGCGCCGAGGGTTCCGCGTTCCGGGGCCGCGATCTCGGCGCGCAGGCCGAGGTCGGCGCAGCGCCGGGCCAGGGCCTCGGCGTGGGGCAGTTCGGCGGCGGAGACCGGCACGACGACCAGTTGGACCGGGGCCAGCCAGGCCGGGAACGCTCCGCCGTGCACCTCGATGAGGTGGGCTACGGCCCGTTCCACGCTGCCGATGACGCTGCGGTGCACCATCACCGGGCGGTGCCTGGCCCCGTCCGCGCCGACGTAGTGCAGGTCGAACCGCTCGGGTTGGTGGAAGTCGACCTGCACGGTGGACAGGGTCGACTCGCGGCCGGCTCTGTCGGCGACCTGCACGTCGATCTTCGGGCCGTAGAACGCCGCCTCGCCCTCGGCCGCCTCGTAGGGCAGCCCGGAGCGGTCGAGGACCTCGGTCAGCAGGGCGGTGGAGCGCCGCCACTTCTCCGGTGCGGCCACGTACTTGCCGCCGGGACCGGGGAGGGAGAGGCGGTAGCGGGCGGGGACGATGCCCAGCGCCTCGTACGCCCGGCGGATCATCTCCAGCGCGGCCCCGCCTCCTCGGCGACCTGGTCCAGGGTGCAGAAGATGTGCGCGTCGTTCAGCTGGATCGCCCGTACCCGGGTCAATCCGCCGAGGACGCCCGACGGTTCGGAGCGGTACATCCCGCCCAGCTCGGCCATGCGCAGCGGCAGCTCGCGGTAACTGTGCGCGCGGGAGCGGTAGATCACCGCGTGGTGCGGGCACAGGCTCGGCCGCAGCACGACCTGCTCCCCACCGAGTTCCATGGGCGGGAACATGTCGTCGCTGTAGTGCGCCCAGTGCCCGGAGATCTCGTACAGCTCGCGTTTGCCGAGGACCGGCGAGTACACGTGCCGGTACCCCGCCCGCCGCTCGGCGTCACGGATGTACTCCCCTCCAGGGTGTGCCGGACGGTCGCGCCGTCGGGCAGCCAGTACGGCAGGCCCGCGCCCAGCAGCGGGTCGGTGTCGAACAGGTCCAGTTCACGGCCGAGCTTGTGGTGGTCGTGCACAGGGGTCTCCTCGCGGACATCGGGCGAGCGACCGCAAGCCGAAGCCCCGGGGCACTCGCCCCGGGGCTTCGGACTGAGACATCGGTCAGCGCGCCGGGACACTCTCCGGCGTCGTCGTCATCGCAGCGCGCTTCACGCGTCGGACGTTAGCAGCGGCCGACGGCGCCCGCACTCTCGTTTCGCGGCGCCGCCGCGGGCCAGGCCTGCGGCGGCGCGGTCAGTTCAGCAGGACCTCGCACCACACCGTCTTCGTGTACGGGTCCCCGTTCGTCACTCCCCAGTGAGTCGAGAGGGCCTCCACCAGCAGCAGGCCCCGGCCCGACTCCGCCTCCGGCGGCGACTGCGGGAGGGTGCCCGGCGTCGGCGGGCAGCGGTCCGGCCTCGCGTCCGTGACCTCGATCCGCAGCGCCGGGTCCGCCGCGTGCAGGGTCAGTGACATGCGGAAGTCCCGGCCGCGCACCCGGCCGTGCCGTACCGCGTTCGCGGTCAGCTCCGCGACCAGCAGGGCGACCGTGCCGCTCGCCTCCGTCGCGTACCCCCAGCCCCAGTCCGCCAGTTGCTGGGTCGCCAGGCGGCGGGCCAGCCGGGCGCCCCTCGGCGTCGCCGACAGACGGATCGTGAAGTGCCCCGTGGGCGCGAGGGATTCTGCGGTCCACCCGGGGGTGGAGATCTCGGCGTTCATGTCACCCAGCGTGGCGGCTCGTCACTACGCTGCACAGCGACGACGACGGTACGCAGCGTCACTGTCCGGGTGACGTCGGGGTCTGTACGGGCGGCGCCGCGTTACGCCGCGAGGCGGCGGGGAGTTGGCCAACATACGGGAGGTGTCCCAGCATGAATTCGACGCAGCATGAGCCGCTGTTCTACGACCCGATGCAAGCGGTATGGGGAGACGAGGAGACGGCGGCGGTCCTTAGGACAGTAGGGAGGGTCATCAAAAGGTGCCGCGAGCGCAGAGCAATGACGCAGGCCGAGCTGGGCACTGCCATCGGCTACAGCGAGGAACAGGTCTCCGCTGTGGAACGGGGACGACGCGCACCGAAGCTGCAGTTCCTTGAGGCAGCTGAGCGAGTACTGGACGCCGGTGGCGTGATCATCGGGTTGCAGGAGGACGTGGACGACGTCCGGTATCCCAAGAAAATCCGGGACTTGCGGAACCTGGAGGCGCAGGCGGTCGAGATCTGCTGCTACGTCAACTCCGTCATCCACGGTCTGCTGCAGACCCCGGACTACGCTAGAGCTCTGTACAGCTCGCGTCGCCCCGCCTTCACCGAAGAGGAAGTGGAACGCCTCGTCACGGCGCGGCTGGCTCGTCAGGACATCTTCGACCGCCGGCCGATGCCCGTTCTCAGCTTCGTGCTGGAAGAGGCTGCCTTGCGCCGCCCACTCGGGGGCAGGATCGTGATGCGGAACCAGCTTGAATACCTGTTGGAGGTCGGCCAACAGCGGAACGTGGACATTCAGGTGATGCCCACGGACACCGATGACCACGCGGGTCTCTCCGGCTCGATCCAGCTGATGCGGCTCAGGGAAGGGAACACGGTGGCGCACACAGAGGCCCAGCTCACCAGTCACCTCATGTCCCATCCGAAACAGGTCCAAATTCTTGATGCCCGCTGCGGCATCATCAGATCGCAGGCCCTGACGCCCGCAAAGTCTCTGACCGTCATCAAAAAAGTACTGGCAGAAGCCTGATGACCACTCTCTCAGGTGGGACTGATTCCGCGCTGAACTGGTTCAGAAGCAGCCACAGCGCCCCCGACGGCGCAGCCTGCGTCGAGATCGCTCTCACCTCGGCCAACATCCACGTCCGTGACTCCAAAAGCCTCCATGGCTCTAGCATCGCCTTCCACCCCCACCAATGGACCACCTTCATCAACACCGTCGAAGAAGGAGAGAACAAATGACGAACACCTCCTCCGACCCCACCCTGAACTGGTTCAAGAGCAGCTACAGCACCAACGACGGCCCCGAGTGCGTAGAAGTCGCCCACACCCCCCGGACCGTCCACGTCCGCGACTCGAAGGACACGCACCGTCCCCACCTGGCCTTCGCCCCGGCGGGGTGGGCCGCGTTCCTTCCCTACGCCGCCGCCGAGTGCTGAACGACGCCCCACCGGCCGTACGGCGCAGTCCCGGCTGCGGGGGTACCCGGCCACGTGAAAAGGTGTCGTCGGCAACGACAGGGAAGGAACAGCGGACGTGGGTGACCTCTTTCTCGTCCGGCACGGGGAGACCGAGTGGTCGCGCTCCGGGCGGCACACCGGCTGCACGGACGTGCCGCTCACCGAGCACGGCCGGGAGGAAGCGCGGCGGCTGGCGCCGCTGATCCGCTCGCACCGCATCGGCGCGGCCTTCGTCAGCCCCTTGCAGCGGGCTCGGGAGACGGCCGAACTGATCGGCGTGCACGACGCGCGGGTCGACGCGGACCTGCACGAGTGGGACTACGGCGGCTACGAGGGCGTCACCACGCCCGAGATCCAGCGCACACGGCCCGGCTGGTTCCTGTTCACGGACGGGGTGGCGCCGGGGCCGCCGGAGCATCCCGGGGAGTCCGTGGAGCAGGTCGGCGAGCGGGCCGACCGGATGCTGGCGAAGGTGGACGCCGCGTTCGCGAACACGGAGGGCGTCGTGCTGCTGGTCGCCCACGGCCACTTCCTGCGGGTGCTCACCGCGCGGCGGCTCGGTCTGCCGCCGTCGGCGGGCGCGCTGTTCCAGCTGGCCACGGGGACGGTGTGCCGGTTGGGCACCGAGCACGACCGGCCGGTGATCGCGGGCTGGAACATCCGGCCGCCCGCGCCGGTCGACTCGTCCGACTGACGGCCGGCCGACGGCTCGTTGTCAGACCCGGGCCGTAGCCTTCCGAGTGGGTCGGGTGAACCTCTCCCGGCCCACTCGTCCATGCCGCGGGACCGGGGAGGGAGGACGCCGTGACACGACCGCCGACGGCGGCGCAGCGCCGTGTGATCGACGCGGCCGACCCGGTGACGGGGCGGCTGCGCGGCACCCCGGCGCAGCTCGACGCGCTGGTCAGGCGGGGGCTCGCCTTCCGGCACCCGCGCCCGCCGCACGACCACTTCCTCACCCCGGCCGGACACCGTATACGGGAGGCGGAGCCCGAACCGGACGGCTCCGCCGCCATCACGGACACGGCCACCGCCCCGCAGGACGCTCCCGGCGGTGTCTTCGCCGCCCGCGTCGGGGGCGAGGACCACCCGCCGGCCGGGCCCGGCGACCCGGCCCGCGTCCGCGAGGTGCACAGCGCCTGGCAGGGCCTGCTGGAGTTGCGCCGGATGACCAATCCGGACGGCAGCCCGGACCGTCCGTGCGGGTGGGAGCGCACGCATCTGGTGCGGGCCGCCGCGCTGGCCCTGGAGGCGGCCGGGTGCCGTCCCGCCGGGCCGGACGGGGACGACGGGTACCGGGTGCGGGCCACCGCGCAGCCGGAGGCCGTCGCGGTGTACGGCCCGGACGGTGAGACGCTGCGGGCGTGCGCGGCCGCGCTGGAGCGGGCCGGGTGGCAGGCCGGGGAGTACACCGAGCCGCGGACCCGGGCGAGGTATCTGCTGGCGTCCCCGCGCCGGGTGTGACCGGCGTGCCAAGATCGGGGGCGACCGACATCGGGGGGACCGACATGCGAGACGCTGCGAAGGGGATGCCGTGAGCGAGCCGTTTTCCGTCCGGGTGACCGTCCGGGGGTACGAGACCGACACACAGGGCCACGTCAACCAGGCCGTGTACCTCAACTACGCGGAGCACGCCCGCTGGTCGCTGCTCCGGGCGGCCGGGATCACCCAGACCGGGCTGGTCGCGCGGGGCGTGGGTCCGGTGGCCCTGGAGACCACGATCCGCTACCGCAGGGAGCTGCTGGCGGGCGACGAGATCGACATCACCTGCGCGTTCTCGTGGGCGGGCGGCAAGACGTTCCGCATCGAGCAGACGGTCCGCAAGACCGACGGCACGGTGGCCGCCGAGATCACCGCCGTCGGCGGCCTGCTCGACCTGAAGACGCGCAAGCTGGTCGCCGCTCCCCAGGAGCACTTCAAGGAACTCGCCGCCGACCCGGCCCTGTTCGGCCTGTAGAGCGGCGTACGGGACGCGGAAAAGGGGTACGGCCCGGTGGTCGCCGGGCCGTACCCCTCAAGACTTCCGCGGGTGCCCTCAGTGCACGACGGCGATCTCCTCGCCCGCCTCCATGGGGTGGGTGACGTCCCGTTCCTCCTTACGGGACTTGCCGAGGTGGTTGAAGACCAGGTTCAGGACGACGGCGGCCACGCAGCCGGTGGAGATGCCGGAGTCCAGGACGATCCGGGCCGTCTCCGGGAAGGCGTGGTAGAACTCCGGGACGGTGATCGGGATGACGCCGACGGCCAGGGAGACGGCCACGATCAGGACGTTGTTGTCCTTGTCGAGGCCGGCCCGGGCCAGGGTCTGGATGCCGCTGGCGGCGACCGACCCGAACAGCACCACGCCCGCGCCGCCCAGCACCGGGCGCGGGACGACGGCGATCAGCGAGGCCGCCATCGGGCACAGACCCATCAGCACCAGGAAGCCACCGCCGAAGGCGACGACGAAGCGGCTGCGGATGCGGGTCATCGCCACCAGGCCGATGTTCTGCGCGAAGGCGCTGCACATGAAACCGTTGAACAGCGGGCTGAGGGCGGAGCCGAGGGTGTCGGCGCGCAGGCCCGCCTTGATGGTCTCCTCGTTCGCGGGGCGTTCGACGACCTCGCCGAGGGCGAGCATGTCGGCGGTGGACTCGGTCATGGAGACCACCATCACCACGCACATCGACACGATCGCCGCGACGTGGAACTGCGGCGCACCGAAGTGGAACGGGGTCGGGAATCCGACCACGTCGGCGTCGGCGACCGGACCGAAGTCGGTGACGCCGAAGGGTATCGCGATGATCGTGCCGGCGATCAGGCCGAGCAGGACGGCGATCTGCTTGACGAAGCCGCGGGTGAAGCGGCGCAGCAGCAGCACGATGACCAGGGTGATGCCGGCCAGGGTGAGGTATTCGGCGGAGCCGTAGTCGTGTGCGGCCGGGTTCGGGCCTTGTGCCCAGCCGAAGGCGACGGGCAGCAGGGAGACGCCGATCAGGGTGATGACGGTGCCGGTGACCACGGGCGGGAAGAAGCGGACCGCCTTGCAGAAGACGGGTGCGGCCAGGAAGCCGAGGAGGCCGGCGACGATGACCGCGCCGAAGATGATCGGCAGCGCGTCGGACTTGTCCTTGGTGGAGGCGACGATCGCGGTCATGGGGGCGACGCCGGCGAAGGTGACGCCGTTGACGAAGGGCAGCCGGGCGCCGATCTTCCAGATGCCGAGCGTCTGGAGGAACGTGGCGAGACCGGCCGTGAACAGGCAGGCTCCGGTGAGGAAGGTCAGTTCGGTGCCGGACAGGCCGACGGCCGCGCCGACGATCAGGGGCGGGGCGACCACACCCGCGTACATGGCGGCCACGTGCTGGAGGCCGCTGGTCGCCATTTTGAGCGCGGGGAGTTTCTCGTCGACGGGGTGGGTGGACTCGGCTGGCTGTCGTGCCTCATCGCGGGACGCGGGGTGAGTGGCCACGGCTGCTCCTCCGGTCGGTTAACACGTCTGCTGACGTGGGTGTCAGGGAGGTGGTGCGTGTGTGGTCGTGCGGGACCGGGGGCGGGCCCTCGGAAGGGACCCTGGGGGGTGGCGAACGGACACCGTCCCGGGGCGCGCGCGTCCGCGCGCGCCCCGGAGCCGGCCGCCGTGGACCCCGCTCGGGTCCGCGGCTACCGGTCGGGGGCCGTCCCCCCCGACCGGAGTTCTCGGAGCGGGTCAGCGCTGGGCGGCGATCCGGGCCAGGCGCTGGGCCTCGGTGCGGGTGGCGTGGGCGATGGCGTCCTCGTCGGCGTGCAGCAGTCGGCCTTCGGCGACGATCTGGCGGCCGTCGACGAAGGACGCGGTGACCGGGGCCGCCGCGCCGAAGACGAGCGCGGTCACCGGGTCGGCGATCGACGCGTGGGCGAGGGTGTCCATCTTCCACAGCACCAGGTCGGCGAGCTTGCCGGGCTCCAGCGAGCCGGTCTGCTCGGCCCGGCCGAGGACCCGCGCGCCGCCGTAGGTGCCCAGGCGCAGGGCCTGACGGGCGTTCAGGGCCGCCTCGCGGTGCGCGCCGAGGCGGTTGATCAGCAGGGCGTTGCGCAGTTCGGTGTGGAGTTCGCCGGACTCGTTGGAGGCGGTGCCGTCCACGCCGAGGCCGACCGGGACGCCGGCCGCCAGCATGTCGGGGACCCGCGCGATGCCGGCCGCCAGGCGGGCGTTGGAGGACGGGCAGTGGGCGACACCGGTCTTCGTGCGGGCGAAGGCGGCGATGTCGCTGTCGTTCATGTGGACGCAGTGCGCCATCCACACGTCCTCGCCCAGCCAGCCCGTGGACTCGAAGTAGTCGGTGGGGCCCATGCCGAACAACTCGTGGCAGAACTTCTCCTCCTCGACCGTCTCCGAGCCGTGGGTGTGCAGCCGTACGCCGAGGCGGCGGGCCAACTCCGCTCCCTCGCGCATCAGTTCGGTGGAGACGGAGAACGGGGAGCACGGGGCGACGGCCACCTGGGTCATCGCGTCGAAGGAGGCGTCGTGGTGCTTCCTGACGGTCTCCTCGGTGGCGGCGAGCGCGCCCTCCAGCGTCTCGACGGCGAAGTCCGGGGGCAGGCCGCCGTCCTTCTCGCTGCGGTCCATCGACCCGCGGGCCAGGGTGAAGCGGACTCCCATCTCGCGGGCGGCGCGGATCACGGCCCCGGACAGGTCGCCGGAGCCCTGCGGGAAGACGTAGTGGTGGTCCATGGCGGTGGTGACGCCGCCGCGGGCCATCATCGCCAGCGAGCCCTGGGCCGCGGCGTACACCATCTCCTCGTCGATGCGCGCCCACGTGGGGTACAGCGCGACGAGCCAGTTGAACAGGTTGTGGTCGGTGGCCAGGCCGCGGGTGATCCACTGGTAGAAGTGGTGGTGGGTGTTGATCAGACCGGGCGTGACCAGATGGCCGCGCGCGTCGATCCGGCGTTCCACGTCCGCCAGGTTCTCGGGGGCCCGGCCGGCGCCGACGGACTCGATCCTGTTGCCCGCGATGACGAGGTGGCCGGAGGCGTACTCGGTGTCGTTCGCGTCCACGGTCGCGATCGAACAGTTCTCGATGACGATGCGCTGGGCTGCCGATGGTGCCATTGCGCTTCCTTGTCTTTCAGTGGCGGCCCGTGGCCGGAGGGACCACGGGGAGGGCACGGCAGGACCCTAGGAGGATTTGAGTGCCGGGGCCGCGGTGCGGCTCCGGGTGCCGAGATGGTGGAAGAACAGGTTGAGCAGGACCGCGACGATCGCGCCGGCGCTGATCCCGGAGCCGAGGACGGTCTGCGCCCACGCCGGGAACTCGGCGTAGAAGGTCGGTGCGGCCAGCGGGATGATGCCCGCGCCGAGGGCGACGGCCACCAGGATGATGTTGGAGCTGTCGTCGAGACCCGCCTCGGACAGGGTGCGGATGCCGCTGACGGCGATCGAGCCGAACAGCACGATGCCCGCGCCGCCCAGGACCGGCATGGGCACGAGGGAGACGACCGCGCCGAGCACCGGGAACCCGCCGAGGAATAGGAGGGCGCCGCCGGCGACGGCGACGACGTAGCGGCTGCGCACCCGGGTGAGCGAGACGACGCCGACGTTCTGGGCGAAGGCGGAGGTGGGGAAGCCGCCGAAGACGGGGCCGAGCAGGGTGGCGATGCCGTCGGTGCGCAGACCTCGGGTGATGGTGCGTGCGTCGGCGCGGCGGTCGCAGATCTCACCGAGGGCGAGCATCCCGGCGCTGGACTCGGTCATCAGCACCAGCATCACGATGCACAGCGACAGGATGGCCGCGGGCTGGAACTCGGGGGCGCCGAAGGCGAACGGGGTGGGCAGCGCGGCCACGGGCGCGGACTGAATGCCGCTGAAGTCGGCCATGCCGAACGGGATCGCGGCCAGCGTGCCGACCAACATGCCGAAGAGCAGGGCGACTTGCTTGACGAACCCTTTCCCGAAGCGCTGGATCAGCAGGACGACGGCGAGGGTGAAGGCGGCGAGCGCGAGGTTGCGCATCGAGCCGAAGTCGGCGGCGGTCTTGTCGCCGCCCTGCGCCCAGCCGACGGGCACGGGCATCAGGGTGACGCCGATGAGCGTGATGACCACGCCGGTGACCAGCGGCGGGAAGAATCTGAGGAGCCGTCCGAAGAACGGTCCGATGGCGAGGCAGAAGACGCCGGCGACCATCACCGCGCCGTAGACGGCGGGGAGTTGGTGCCCCTTGGAGTTGGTCTCGGCGATGGCGAGGATGGGTGCGATGCCGGCCGAGGAGGCCGCGTTCACGAAGGGCAGGCGGTTGCCGACCAGTCCCTTGACGCCGATGGTCTGCAGGATGGTGGCCACGCCCGCGATGAGCAGCGAGGCGGCGATCAGCCGGGTGCGGGCCGCGATGTCGAGGCCGCAGGCCTGGCCGATGATGAGCGGAGGAGTGACGACGCCCGCGTACATGGCGGCGATGTGCTGGAGCGCGGCGGGGACGAGCCGCGAGGGGTGGAGCTTCTCGTCCACCGGGTGCACGGACGTGACGGCGTCCTCGGTGTGCACCGGCGGGGTGGAACAGGAGCCTTTCGCCGGCTCCGTTGCAGGCTGTGCCATGGTGTTCCCTCCGGTGTGGCGCGCCACCGGCCCGGGCGGCCGGGCCGGTGGCGCGCGTCCCGCGTCAGAGGTTGGTCATGTCGACCGGGATGAGTTGTTCGGCGCCGTCGCGCAGGATGGTGGCCTCGATCAGGCCGTAGGGGCGGTCGGCGGCGTAGTACACGGCGCCGTCCTTGGCCTGGTTGTCGATCCCGAAGGGCGACAGGTCCGAGCGGAAGTGGTGCTTGTTGGGCATCGAGAAGCGGATCTCGTCCACCTCGTCACGGGAGTTGAGCACCCGGACGCCCATCTCGAACAGGGTCTGCTGGAGCGAGTACGAGTAGGTCTCGGCGAACGCCTGGAGCGCGTGCTTGCGCACCCCGTGGTAGGAGCGCTCCCAGTCGGGGGCGTGCGAGTCGATGCCGTCCCAGTTGTGGCGCCACCAGGTGGAGACGGTGGTGGCGAGGATGCGGTCGTGGTCCTCCTGGAGGGTGGTGTACTTGTCCTTGAGGAAGCCGAAGAACTCGGAGTTGGTCGAGTTCAGGACGGTGAGGTCCTTGAAGCCGGAGAGCACCTGGATGCCGTGGCCGTCGTAGGTGATCTGCGCGACGCGGGTCTCCTGGCCCGTGCGGACGAAGGAGTGGGCGATCTCCTCGGCGCCGACGAAGCGGGCGCCGCCCTTGGAGGTCTCGATCCGCTCCCAGCCGTACTCCTCGACGCGGATGCGGGCCCGGTGGATGGGCTCGTTGTTGTCCACGAAGTGGCGGGCGAGCTTGACGCCGAAGTCCTCGGCGCTCTGGATCCCGTGCTCCTTGGCGAAGGCGAACACCGTGTTCTTGGTGGTGTCGGTCGGCAGGACGTTGGCGTTGGAGCCGCTGCGGTGGACCTCCTCCATGTCGCCGGAGAGGGCGACGGAGACGTTCAGGTCCTTGATGTGGTGCGTGTCGCCGTCACGCGTGATCTTGACTACGCGGTTCTCTGCCTTGCCGTACTGGTTCTGTCCCAGGACGAAACGGGTCATGTGTCGGTCAGCTCCCTCGGTAAACGGAGTAGCCGAACGGGTTGAGCAGCAGCGGAACGTGGTAGTGCTCTCCGGGCACCACCGCGAAGGTGATGGTGACCTCGGGGAAGAACACCGGCCGGCCGTTCTCGCTGTCCCGGAGCGCGGGGGCGTCCTGCTGGGCCGCGGCTTGTTTCTTGGCGAAGTACGGCTCGGTCTCGAAGTCGAGCCGTACGTGGGTGGTGCCCTCCGGCAGGGCCGGAAGGTCCTTGCACCGCCCGTCCGCGTCGGTGGCGGACCCGCCGAGCGCCTGCCAGTCCGCGTCCCGCCCGGAGCGGGCGGAGAGGTGGACGGCGACGGCCTCGGCGGGACGGCCGACGCTGGTGTCCAGGATGTGCGTGGACACTGAGGCGGTGGTCTCGGTGCTCATGGTTTCCTCTTCGGGCGTCGTCGAGCGGGGCTCAGGCGTCTTCGAGCAGCCGCCTAAGCCGGATACGGTTGATCTTCCCCAGTTCGGTGCGGACGATCTCCCTCTCCTGCTCGGGCGAGTTGCCGATCCGCTCCTTGACCGCGTCCCGCATCTGCTCGCCGGTCCGGCCGGTGGCGCAGATGAGGAAGACATGACCGAACCTGTCCTGGTAGGCCAGGTTGAGTTCGAGCATCTCGGCCTTCAGGTCCTCGGACGCCCCGGCCATGCCGCTCTGTTCGCGGGCGGAAGTCGGGTCGCCTGGCTTGGGGCGGCCGATCGGCGGATGGCCGGCCATCGCCTCGGCCAGGTCCGCCTCCGTCAGCCCGGCCATGGCGGCGTCGCTGGCGGCGTACAGATCGTCGGCGCCGGCGTAGGGACGGGCGGCCAGGAGCCGCTCCGCCCACGCCGTGGCGGCGCACGCCTCCAGGAGCGCGGCGCGGGCCGCGGCGTCCGGGAGGGCGTTGAAGCGGGCGAGGCCCGACGGCGTGGAAGTCGTAGTCACGGGAGCCTCCGTGGCCGCGAACGGCCTTCGTGCTGAACGGGCTGCGGATAGCTAACGCTCTCCGAAACATCACGTCAACACTTTGTTGAAAATTCCGGGTAAACCCCGGAGTCGGGCCGGTAACGCCCGGCCGCGGCTTCGTCGCGCTCCTCCCG
This sequence comes from Streptomyces sp. NPDC093260, assembly GCF_040683715.1. Lineage (NCBI taxonomy): Bacteria > Bacillati > Actinomycetota > Actinomycetes > Kitasatosporales > Streptomycetaceae > Streptomyces > Streptomyces sp. NPDC093260. Next base: position 317,465 of record NZ_JBFBEK010000001.1, on the reverse strand, counting down.
ATGGGGCCGCTCAGGCTTCTTTTTCCCGGTTGAGGTAGTTGTAGACGGTGAACCGGCTGACGCCGAGCGCGCTCGCGACGGTCTCCACGCCGTGCCGCACCGCGAAGGCGCCGCGCGCCTCCAGCACCCGGACGACCTCCTGTTTGGCCTTGCGGTCCAGCTCCGCGAGCGGCACGCCCTTGCGGCGCTCCATGGCGGCCAGGATGTGGTCGAGGGAGTCGGCGAGCTGAGGCAGGCGCACGGCGACGGCGTCCACGCCCTCCCAGGCGAGCACCACGTCGTCCAGGCCCGCCTCGTCCGGCGGCAGCAGTTCGCCGCCGATCGCGTCGACCAGCGGCTTCACGGCCGCGATGAACGGCTCCTGCCCGGTCACCTATCACCCTCCCCGATCACATTGACCTGGAGCGAGATACGGGTGGCGCCGGCCTTCAGGCTCTTGCGCAGCAGGGCGTCCACGGCGGTGAGGACCGCGTCGGCGCCCCCTTCCGCGGTGTTGCCGAACGGCCCGACGTCCACGGCGTCCAGCTCCGCCGCCTCGACCACCTCGCGGGCCACCACCGCGTGGGGCGGCACCTCGTCCAGGTCGAAGGGTTCGGTCGTGAACTCAACTCTCAATCGCACCCGCTCAACCTAACGCGGGCGGGGTGATCAGGGACCTTCCCGGACGGCCCGGGAGGCACAGACGGCGGTCCCCCTCTTGACAAGCCGCGCCCGCCACCGGCAGTCTTCCATTAAGCAGAAACGAACTTCCGCAATACGGAATAACGATACGGAAGGGAGCGCGGCCCCGATGGGATTCGCAGACCAGCGCTTCAACGTCAACCTGTCGATCCTCTTCACGGAACTCCCGCTCCTGGAGCGCCCCGCGGCGGCCGCCGCGGCCGGCTTCACCGCGGTCGAGCTGTGGTGGCCCTGGGTCGACGCCCCCACGCCCGAGCAGTCCGCACTCGACGCGCTGAGGAAGGCGATCGAAGGCGCGGGCGTCCGGCTGACCGGGCTGAACTTCTACGCCGGGCAGCTGCCCGGCCCCGACCGGGGCGCGCTGTCGGTCCCGGGCGAGGAGTCGGAGAGGTTCCGCGCCAACATCGACGTGGCGATCGGCTTCGCCGACTCGCTCGGCTGCACGGCGTTCAACGCGCTGTACGGCAACCGCGTCGAGGGCGTGGACCCCGCCGAGCAGGACGCGCTCGCCCTGGAGAACCTGGTCCTCGCGGCCGGCGCGGTCGACCGGATCGGCGGCACCCTGCTGATCGAGGCGCTGAACAAGCCCGAGTCGCCGCTGTGCCCGCTGGTCAGCGCCCCCGCCGCGATCGAGGTCGTGGACAAGGTGAACGCGGCCACCGGCCTCGGCAACGCCAGGTTCCTGATGGACCTGTACCACCTGTCGATGAACGGCGAGGACCTGCCCGCGGTGATCGAGCGGTACGCGGCGAAGACCGGTCATGTGCAGATCGCCGACAACCCCGGCCGCGGCGCCCCCGGCACCGGATCCCTCCCCCTGGAGGAGCTGCTGGACCAGCTGCGCAAGGCCGGTTACGACGGCTGGGTCGGCCTGGAGTACAAGCCGGGCGACCGGCCGAGCGCCGAGGCCTTCGACTGGCTGCCGGCCGAGGCCCGCGCGGCCCGCTGAGCACACCGGGCCACCGGGCACGCCCCGGCCGACGAGCGCACCGGGTGCGCACAGGCCCGCGGAAGTCGCAGACGTAGCAGAGTTTTTGAGAGAGGCACCCCCGTTATGAGCACCCTTCCGAAGATCGCCTGGGTCGGCCTCGGCATCATGGGCTCCCCCATGTCCGAGAACCTGGTCAAGGCGGGTTACCAGGTCACCGGCTACACGCTGGAACAGGAGAAGCTGGACCGGCTGGCCGCCGCCGGCGGCACCGCGGCCGGATCGATCGCCGAGGCCGTCAAGGACGCCGACGTGGTCATCACGATGGTGCCCGCCTCCCCCCAGGTCGAGGCCATCGCCTACGGCCCGGACGGCATCCTGGAGAACGCGAAGTCCGGCGCGCTGCTGATCGACATGTCCTCGATCACCCCGCAGACCTCCGTCGACCTGGCCAAGGCCGGCCGGGACAAGGGCATCCGCGTGCTGGACGCCCCGGTCTCCGGTGGCGAGGCCGGCGCCGTCGAGGCGGTGCTGTCCATCATGGTCGGCGGCGAGCGGGCCGACTTCGACGAGGCCAAGCCCATCTTCGAGGCGCTCGGCAAGACCATCGTCCTGTGCGGTCCGCACGGCTCCGGGCAGACCGTGAAGGCCGCCAACCAGCTGATCGTCGCCGTGAACATCCAGGCGTGCGCCGAGGCCGTGGTCTTCCTGGAGAAGTCCGGCGTGGACCTCGCCGCGGCCCTGGACGTCCTCAACGGCGGCCTGGCCGGCTCGACCGTGCTGACCCGCAAGAAGGACAACTTCCTGAACCGGGACTTCAAGCCGGGCTTCCGCATCGACCTGCACCACAAGGACATGGGCATCGTCACCGACGCCGCCCGCAACGTCGGCGCCGCGCTGCCGGTGGGCGCCGTGGTCGCCCAACTGGTCGCCTCGCTGCGCGCCCAGGGCGACGGCGGCCTGGACCACTCGGCCCTGCTGCGGGCCGTGGAGCGCCTGTCGGGCGCCCAGGTCTGACGGGACCCGCCACGGGTCCCGTCCGAGAACTCCGGGCGACGCCGCCGCCGACACCTGTCCTGTCGCGCCCAGGCGGCGGCGTCGCCCGGAACCACCCGCTGCCCGGAACGGCCCGCCGCCCCGGACGGCCCGCCGCTTGCCGCCCACTCCCGGCAGCCGATCGCGATGCACTTCAACAAACTGTTGACGTTCTGATCGCGCCGAACCTAGGCTCCACAAAGCGGAAACAAGTTTCCGCTGCCCCTCGTACGGAAGGTCTTCGATGTCGAAGCGCGTGCTCACGACAGAGTCCGGCGCCCCGGTCGCCGACAACCAGAACTCCGCTTCCGCCGGCATCGGCGGCCCGCTCCTCCTCCAGGACCAGCACCTCCTGGAGAAGCTGGCGCGCTTCAACCGCGAGCGCATCCCGGAGCGCGTCGTGCACGCCCGCGGCTCCGGCGCCTACGGCCGCTTCGAGGTGACCGACGACGTCACCGGTTACACCCACGCCGACTTCCTCAGCGAGATCGGCAAGCGCACCGAGGTGTTCGTCCGCTTCTCCACCGTGGCCGACTCGCTCGGCGGCGCCGACGCGGTGCGCGACCCGCGCGGCTTCGCGGTGAAGTTCTACACCGAGGAGGGCAACTACGACCTCGTCGGCAACAACACCCCGGTGTTCTTCATCAAGGACCCGATCAAGTTCCCCGACTTCATCCACTCCCAGAAGCGCGACCCGTTCACCGGCCGCCAGGAGCCGGACAACGTCTGGGACTTCTGGGCGCACTCCCCCGAGGCCACGCACCAGGTGACCTGGCTGATGGGCGACCGCGGCATCCCGGCGTCGTACCGCCACATGGACGGCTTCGGCTCGCACACCTACCAGTGGACGAACGAGGCCGGCGAGGCCTTCTTCGTGAAGTACCACTTCAAGACCGACCAGGGCATCCGCTGCCTGACCGGCGAGCAGGCCGCCGAGCTGGCGGGCAAGGACCCCAACTCGCACCAGACCGACCTGCTCCAGGCCATCGAGCGCGGGGTGCACCCGTCCTGGACCCTGTACGTGCAGATCATGCCGGCGGCCGAGGCGGCCAACTACCGCTTCAACCCGTTCGATCTGACCAAGGTGTGGCCGCACGCGGACTACCCGTTGCGGCGCGTGGGCCGCCTGGTGCTGGACCGCAACCCGGACAACGTGTTCGCCGAGGTCGAGCAGGCCGCGTTCTCCCCGAACAACTTCGTGCCCGGCATCGGCCCCTCGCCGGACAAGATGCTCCAGGGCCGGCTGTTCGCCTACGCCGACGCCCACCGCTACCGCCTGGGCGTCAACCACACCCAGCTCGCGGTGAACGCCCCCAGGGCCGTCCCCGGCGGCGCCGCCAACTACGGCCGCGACGGCCTGATGGCCGCCAACTCCCAGGGCCGGTACGCCAAGAACTACGAGCCGAACTCCTACGACGGCCCGGCGGAGACCGGCCGCCCGCTGTCGGCCCCGCTGCCCGTGTCCGGCCACACCGGCACCCACGAGGCCCCGCAGCACACCAAGGACGACGACTTCTTCCAGGCGGGCGAGCTGTACCGGCTCCTCGCCGAGGACGCCAAGGAGCGTCTGGTGGCGACCATCGCCGGCGGCCTCTCGCAGGTCTCCCGCAACGACGTCGTCGAGAAGAACCTCGCACACTTCCACGCCGCCGACCCCGAGTACGGCAAGCGCGTGGAGGCGGCGGTCCGCGCCCTGCGCGAGGACTGAGCCGCACACCGCGTCCGGTGTCCTGACGGGGAGGTCGGGACCCGGACGCGCAACGCCCCGCGCGGGCGCCGGTCGACCCGGATGAGGGGTGGTCGCTCCGGCACCTGCGCGGTCAGGGCGAGGACCGCGGTGGAGTGCGAGCCAGTGCGGTGGTGAAGGCTCGCACGCAGCGCCTTCTCGACCAGAGGGAAGGCCTCGCGCGGCCGTCGCACCCACCGCGGTCCCAGCCCGGAACCCCGCCCCGCCCCGGCGGGGCACCTCCCCCACCAGACTCCGTCCGGCGGCGCGAATGTCCTGTCGCGCCCAGTCTCGTGCCGTCGGACGGGCACCACCCAAGGCCCCGGCGACCCCCTCTGTCCCCCTCCACCTCACCGGGCCGAAGAGCGCCGGATGCGGACGGTCCCGCATCCGGCGCTCTTCGGTGTGCCCGGCGCTCCGCGGTGTGCGCGGGCTTGCGCGTCCGGCGCCCGCTCCGGGTGCGGGGCGGGCGTGCGGGCGGGAGGCTGAGGGCATGGACCACCTCACGCAGCATCCGCACATCGTGGTGCATCCGCCGGCCCTGGACGGCTCCCGGCGGGTCACCGAGGGCGACGTGACGCTCGGGCTCGCCTCCCACCTGGACGACGTGGTCGAGATCCTCCGCCTGGCCGACCTGGACCGTGTCGAGGTCGAGGAGAGCGACCTCATCGAGTGGCAGGGCGGCGGCCCGGACGACTGGCCGGGGCTGTCGGAACACGAGGACGTCTGAGGCCCGGGACGGCCGGGACGGGCGTCTCCGTGAGCGCTCCGCAGCGCTGCCGGCTCCTGGGCAGTGTCCGAGGGCCACGGGGACGACCACGTCGCGGAGCGGCGCGCGTACTGCATCGGGCCCAGCACGGATACGTCATGCTCAAATCAAGCTCTGAACCCGGGCACGGGGGCTTCGGACGGGGCGGGGAGCGGGCAGACTTCCCTCACGCGGGGCCCGTCGGCACGGGGGCGACGGGGCCCGCGGACCACGGGCACGGGGGTACGGGGGAAGCGAGGCCCGTGGTGCGCGGGAGCACGGGGGAAGCGGGACCCGCCGGTACGGGGGCGCGGGGCCCGCTGTGCGCACGACGAAGGGGTGGACCGTCCGAGGACGGTCCACCCCTTCGCGTTGTGCGGGTGAACAGGTGCGCTGACGCACTGGTGCGCCGGCGTGCGTCAGACCTTCAGCGGCTTGAGCGCGGTCGGCGCGTGGCCCGGCTCGGTGGCCAGCTCCTCGAACTCCACGACGTTGCCGATGTCGTTGGTGCCCGACATGGAGATGTTGGTGACGCGCTCCAGGATCGCCTCGACCACCACCGGCACCCGGAACTCCGCGGCGAGCTTCTTGGCCTGCTCGAAGGCGGCGCCCAGCTCGGCCGGGTCGGTCACCCGGATCGCCTTGCAGCCCAGGCCCTCGGCGACCTTGACGTGGTCCACGCCGTAGACGCCCAGCTCGGGAGAGTTGACGTTCTCGAACTCCAGCTTGACCTGGAAGTCGATGTCGAACGCCCGCTGCGCCTGGCGGATCAGGCCCAGGTAGGAGTTGTTGACCAGGACGTGCACGTACGGGATCTTGTGCTGGGCGCCGACGGCCAGCTCCTCCAGCATGAACTGGAAGTCGTAGTCGCCGGAGAGGGCCACGACCGGGGCGTCCGGGTCGGCCTTGGCCACGCCGAGCGCGGCCGGGATCGTCCAGCCGAGCGGGCCCGCCTGGCCGCAGTTGATCCAGTGCCGCGGCCGGAAGACGTGCAGCATCTGCGCGCCGGCGATCTGGGAGAGGCCGATGGTGGAGACGTACCGGGTCTCCGGGCCGAAGGCCTTGTTCATCTCCTCGTAGACGCGCTGCGGCTTGATCGGGATGTCGTCGAAGTGCGTACGGCGCTGGAGTGTGGCCTTCCGCTCCTGCGCGGAGGCGGCCCACGCGGAGCGGTCGGGCAGTTTCCCGGCCGCCTTCAGCTCCCCCGCGACCGTCACGAACAGCTCCAGCGCGGCCTTGGCGTCGGAGGCGATGCCGTAGTCCGGCGCGAAGATCTTGCCGATCTGGGTGGGTTCGACGTCGACGTGGACGAACTTCCGGCCGGCCGTGTAGACGTCCAGCTTGCCGGTGTGGCGGTTGGCCCAGCGGTTGCCGATGCCGAGGACGAAGTCGGACTCCAGGAAGGTCGCGTTGCCGTAGCGGTGCGAGGTCTGCAGGCCGACCATGCCGGCGTTCAGCTCGTGGTCGTCGGGCAGGATGCCCCAGCCCATCAGGGTCGGCACGACCGGGGTGCCGGTCAGCTCGGCGAACTCCACCAGCAGGTCGGCCGCGTCCGCGTTGATGACACCGCCGCCCGCGACGATCAGCGGCCGCTCGGCGGCGGTCAGCATCGCGAGCGCCTTCTCGATCTGCGGGCGGGTCGCGGCGGGCTTGTAGACGGGCAGCGGCTCGTAGGTGTCCGGGTCGAACTCGATCTCGGTCAGCTGCACGTCGATCGGCAGGTCGATCAGGACCGGTCCGGGGCGGCCGGAGCGCATCAGGTGGAAGGCCTGCTGGAAGACGCCGGGGACCTGTGCGGCCTCCAGGACGGTGACGGCCATCTTGGTCACCGGCTTGGCGATGGAGGCGATGTCGACGGCCTGGAAGTCCTCCTTGTGGATCACTGCGGTGGGGGCCTGGCCCGTGATGCACAGGATCGGGATGGAGTCGCCGATGGCCGAGTACAGACCGGTGATCATGTCGGTGCCGGCCGGGCCTGAGGTGCCGATGCAGACGCCGATGTTGCCGGCGTGGGTGCGGGTGTAGCCCTCGGCCATGTGGGAGGCGCCCTCGACATGGCGGGCCAGGGTGTGCGTGATGCCGCCGGAGGCCTTGAGCGCCGCGTAGAAGGGGTTGATCGCCGCGCCCGGCACACCGAACGCGTCGGTGACGCCCTCGCGCTTGAGGATCTCAACTGCCGCGCGGGCAGCGGTCATACGAGCCATCGAGTACTCCTGCTTCGGCTGTCTTCTGCTGTCTTCGGCTGCCGGATTCGCACGCCCGTCGCGCCCCGCGGTGAGCTTTCTCCGTACTTCCGTATAGCGGAAAGTAGTTTCTACGATCTGGAAGCAATGTAGGGGGGTGCGGAAAGGGCGTCAAGGGTGTCTCGGGCACCGGGACGGGGGCGCGAGCCGCGTCCGGGAACGACGAAGGGGGCCCGCAGGCCCCCTGGAACTCGCAGACTCCCGCGGCCCTCGGACCCGCGGGCCCCGGAACGCGAAGGACCCCGGCCCGTCACCATGTGCGCCGCCGACCGCGCACTCGGTTCTCCGGGCCGGGGTCCCCCGGTCACCCCTGCGGGATGCTCCCCGTCCGGCGGTTCACCCGTTCACCCCTCCTCGGGCGCCGCGCCTTCTCCGGCGCCGTAGCGCTGCCTCAGCTCGATCTTGCGCACCTTCCCGGAGACCGTCATCGGGAAGGCGTCCAGAACGCTCAGCCGGCTCGGGATCTTGTAGTGCGCCAGCCGGTCCGCGCAGAACGTGCGCAGCTCCTCCAGCGTCAGCGGGTCGGCCGCGTCCAGCGGGATGACGCAGGCGAGGACCTCCTCGCCGTACTTCTCGTGCGGTACGCCGACCACCTGCACGTCGCGGATCTTGGGGTGGGCGTAGAGGAACTCCTCGATCTCGCGCGGGTAGACGTTCTCGCCGCCCCGGATGATCATGTCCTTGATCCGGCCGACGATCTCGACGTACCCGTCCTCGCGCATCACCGCGAGGTCCCCGGTGTGCATCCAGCGGCCGGCGTCGATCACCTCGGCGGTCTTCTCCGGATCCTCCCAGTAACCGAGCATCACGCTGTAGCCCCGGGTGCACAACTCACCCGCCCTGCCGCGCGGCTGGGTGACCCCGGTGGCCGGATCGACGACCTTCACCTCCAGGTGCGGCAGCACCCGGCCGACCGTGCCGGTGCGGTGTTCGAGGTCGTCGTCCGTCCGGGTCTGCAACGACACCGGCGAGGTCTCGGTCATGCCGTAGCAGATGGCGACCTCGGCCATGTGCATCTCGGCCACCACCCGCTTCATCACCTCCACCGGACAGGGCGAGCCCGCCATGATGCCGGTGCGCAGGGTGCTCAGGTCGTACTCCGCGAAGCCGGGCAGGTTCAGTTCGGCGATGAACATGGTCGGCACGCCGTACAGCGAGGTGCAGCGCTCCCGCTGGACGGCCTCCAGCGTGGCCGCCGGGTCGAAGGAGGCGGCGGGGACGACCAGGCACGCGCCGTGCGAGGTGGCCGCCAGGTTGCCCATCACCATGCCGAAGCAGTGGTAGAACGGCACCGGCACACAGACCCGGTCCTGCTCGCTGTAGGCGATCGACTCCCCCACGAAGTAACCGTTGTTGAGGATGTTGTGGTGGGAGAGCGTGGCGCCCTTCGGGAAGCCGGTGGTGCCCGAGGTGTACTGGATGTTGATCGGGTCGTCGCAGGACAACTCGGCGGCGCGCAGATGCAGTTCCCCGGCACGGCCGGGGGTGTCGCGGGCGACGAACTCCGTCCAGCTCGGGTCGTCGATGTAGACGACCTCGCGCAAGTCCGGGCACGCCCCCCGCACCTGCCCGACCATCCCCCGGTAGTCGCTGCCCTTGTGCCGCAGCGAGGCGAACAGCAGGGATATGCCGGCCTGTTTGAGGACGTACTCGACCTCGTGCGTGCGGTAGGCCGGATTGATGTTCACCATGATCGCGCCGATCCGGGCGGTGGCGTACTGGACCAGCACCCACTCGGCGCAGTTGACGGCCCAGATGCCCACCCGGTCGCCCTTGGCGACGCCGCTCGCCAGCAGCGCGCGGGCCAGCCGGTCCACGTCGGCGGCGAACTCGGCGTACGTCCAGCGCCGGCCGGAGGGCACGTCGACCAGCGCCTCGCGCTCGGGCCAGGCGGCGACGGCCCGGTCCAGGTTGGCGCCGATGGTGTCGCCGAGCAGGGTCGTCCCGCTCGTCCCGTGGGCGTACGACAGCGGAGCGCTCACCGGCAGTCCTCCTCGCGGTACTCGGCGTCCGAGCCGCCGGCCGTGGCCTCGCGCAGCTCGATCCGGCGGATCTTGCCCGAGACGGTCTTCGGCAGCACCCCGAACTCCAGGCGGCGGATGCGCTTGTAGGGGGCGAGGACCTGCCGGGAGTGCTCGAAGAGGACCTTGGCGGTGTCGGGGCCCGGCTCCCAGCCCGCCGCGAGCACCACGTACGCCTTCGGGACGGCCAGCCGCAGCTCGTCCGGGGCGGGCACCACGGCCGCCTCGGCCACCGCCTCGTGTTCCAGCAGCGCGCTCTCCAGCTCGAACGGGCTGATCTTGTAGTCGGAGGCCTTGAACACGTCGTCGCTGCGTCCGATGTACGTCAGATACCCGTCCTCGTCCCGGGAAGCGACGTCACCCGTGCGGTAGTAGCCGCCGGCCATCGCCTCGGCGGTGCGGTCGGCGTCGCCGTGGTAACCAGTCATCAGGCCGACCGGACGGGCGGACAGGTCGAGCGCGATCTCGCCCTCGCGCGCGCCGGGCGCGCCGGAGACCGGGTCGAGCAGTTCGACGCGGAAGCCCGGGCTCGGCCGGCCCATGGAGCCGGCCTTCAGCGCCTGGCCTGGACTGTTGGAGACCTGCACGGCCGTCTCGGTCTGCCCGAAACCGTCCCGGACACTCACGCCCCAGGCCCGCCGGACCTGCTCGATGACCTCGGGGTTCAGCGGCTCGCCGGCGGCGACGACCTCGCGCGGCGGGGTGGCCAGCTGGCTCAGGTCGGCCTGGATGAGCATGCGCCACACGGTGGGCGGCGCGCAGAACGTGGTGACGCCGGCGCGGTCCATCTCGGCCATCAGCCGGGCCGCGTCGAAGCGGGTGTAGTTGTGGATGAAGACGGTCGCCTCGGCGTTCCACGGCGCGAACAGGTTCGACCAGGCGTGCTTGGCCCAGCCGGGCGAGGAGATGTTCAGGTGGACGTCGCCGGGCTTGAGGCCGATCCAGTACATGGTGGCCAGGTGCCCGATCGGGTACGAGGTGTGGGTGTGCTCGACCAGCTTGGGGCGGGCGGTGGTGCCCGAGGTGAAGTAGAGCATCAGCGGGTCGTCGGCCAGGGTGGGGCCGTCGGGCACGAACCCGGCGGGCGCGGCGTACACGTCCTCGTACGGCTCCCAGCCCTCCTCGGGCAGGCCGCCGACCGAGATCCGGGTGTAGGCGCCGGGTACGTGCTCGAACTTCGCGGTGTCCTCGGCGCGCGCGATCACGTGCCTGACCCGGCCGCGTTCGACGCGGTCGCACAGGTCGGCGGGGCCGAGCAGCGGGGTGGCGGGGATGACGACCGCGCGCAGCTTCATCGCGGCGAGCGCGGTCTCCCACAGCTCGGCCTGGTTGCCGAGCATGACGAGGATGCGGTCCTCGGGGCGCACACCCCGGTCGCGCAGCCAGTTCGCCACCCGGTCGGAGCGCTCGGACATCTCGGCGAAGGACAGGCGGACCTCGCCGCCGTCCTCCTCGACGATGTGCAGGGCGGTGCGGTCGTTGCCCTCGGCGACGGCGTCGAACCAGTCCAGCGCCCAGTTGAAGTGCTCCGGGCGGGGCCACTGAAAGCCGGCGTACGCCGTGGCGTAGTCCTCACGGTGTTCCAGCAGGAAGTCCCGCGCCCCGCGGAAGATCTCCGTCGCCGTCGTCATCTGTCCTCCATGTGCGGTCCAGAATCCGGACCATTGCCGTGCGGCTCGGCTCCATCGTGTAATCCGTGATGCAGGTCTCACTACCCCCGAACGGGGGTGTGGTGGGCAACGGGTCCGTGACGAAGGGACGAGCGGGTGACGGCGGACGCGTCCGGGGCGGCGGAGATCCGGGGTGCGCTGGTGCGGCTGCGGCGTGCGACGGGGCTGCCGGTCGCCTTCGGCGGCCTGGTCGAACCGGGCCGCCCCCGAGTGCGGATCAGCGAACTGACGGGTACGGCGACGCTCGCGCTGAGCGCCCTCGCGGTGGTCTCGGGCAACGGGCTCGGCGGCAAGGCGGTGGCGCTGGCCCGGCCGTGCGCGGTGACCGACTACTCGATGTCCCGGCAGATCAGCCACGAGTACGACGCGGCGGTCGCCGCGGAGGGCCTGCGGTCGGTGCTGGCGGTGCCGGTGGTGGTACGCCGCCGGGTGCGCGGGGTGCTGTACGGCGCGCTGCGCACCGCGCAGCCGCTCGGCGACCGCGCGCTGAGCGCGGCCGCGGCGGCGGCGCGCGACGTGGAGCAGGCGCTGGTGGTGCGGGAGGAGGCGCGGGCGCTGCTCGCCGCCGCCCGGCCCGGAGCCCGGGCCCCGGCCGGGGAGGCGGCCGCCGGGGCGGCCTGGGAGCAGGTGCGGGAGGCGCACGCGGCGCTGCGGGCGCTGGCGCCGCGGATCGCGGACCCCGCGCTGCGGGCGGAGCTGCTGTCCGCGTGCGGTCTGCTGACGGCCGCGGCACCGGAGCCGGTCGCGGCGGTACGGCTGGCGCCGCGCGAGGTGGACGTGCTGGCCTGCGTGGCCGCCGGTGCGACGAACGCGGGCGCCGCCGCCCGACTCGGGCTCAGCGCCGAGACGGTCAAGGCCTACCTCCGCTCGGCCATGCGCAAGCTCGGCGCCCACACCAGGGGCGAGGCGGTGACCGCCGCACGGCGGGCGGGGATGCTGCCGTGAGGGGCGGGGGCTCCGCCTCCGGGGCGTGGGCCGCCGACGGACCGCTCGGCGGGGTGGTCGAGCGCCGCCGCGGGGGTGCGGCGACCGACGGTCCTGCCGTTAGGAGGGGCGCGGCGCCCGGCAGCGGGGTCGCCCCTGCGCTGCGGGCGGACGCGGCGCCGGGGTGCGGCGCCGGGCCGTGGGGGCGCGGGCGTGCCGTGCGGGCGGGGGTGTCGTCGTAGCGCCGGGGTGCGCTCCCGTGGGGGCGGGGCATCGGCGTACGGCGGGCCCGGGAGCGTACGGGGCAGGCGATCGCGGGGGCGGGCGCGTTCGCGGGGCGGCGGGGCGCCGGCGTACGGCCGGTCCGGTGTCGTGGAGCGCGGCCCGCGGGGCCGTGGGGCGCGGGTCCGGTGGCGCGCGGCGAGGGGCGGCGCCCGTACGGCTCAGACGGGGCGGGGCCGGTGAGCGGCCTCGGCGGGCGGTGCGGGCGGAGTACCGTCGGGTGGGTCGTGGGGGTACCTTCGAAGGGCTGTCCGTGTGGGGTTCGTATTCATTCGCCGGGGTTTTCATTAGGCGGTGCGCCGACCGCTGTTATTTCCCTCACCACCCCGACCACCCGAAATTCAAGGGCAGGTTGCCTAGAATTTGGCCCGAACGCGACATTCGAGGGGAGCGGTGACCGTGCGACGGGACTTCAAGGGCCCTGCGAGCTGCCGCTCCGACCTCGTCATCGGCCAGGCGGAGCCGTCGGCGGCGGCCCGCGAGCAGCTCGCCCGCGGCGGCAGTGTGCTGCTGCACGGCCCGGCCGGAATAGGAAAGTCCACCGTGCTGCGGGCATTGGCCGAGGAATACGCGCCCACCGCCCGCACGGTCTTGCGCTGCTCGGCCACCGAGTCCGAATCGCACCTGCCGTTCCTGGCCCTCGCCGACCTCTTCGGTCTGGTCCTGGAGGAGATCTCCGGTGCGCTGCCCGCCGCGCAGCGTACCGCGCTGGAGTCCGCGCTCACCGGCCGCGGCGAGTCCACCCTCCAGCGCGACGGCCTCGCCCTGCGCCTGGCGGTGCTCTCCGCGCTGCGCGCGCTGGCCGCCCAGGGCCCCGTCCTGCTGGTCGCCGACGACCTCCAGTGGCTGGACCCGGCCAGCGCCGAACTGCTCGGCTTCGCCGCCCGCCGGCTCGGCGGCACCCCGGTGCAGATGCTGTGCGCGGTGCGCACCGAGGACGAGGAGTACGACCGCCAACTGCGCTCCTCCGCCCTCGACTTCGCCCGGGCCGGAGGACCCCCGTGCCCGCCCGACACCCTCTCCGTGCGACTCGGCCCGCTCAGCCGTACCCAGGTCTCCGCGCTGCTCGACCAGCGCGGCTACACCGGGCTGCCCCGCTCCACGGTCCGTGAGATCCACCGCACCAGCGGCGGCAACCCCCTGTTCGCGCTGGAACTCGGCCGGGCACTGGCCGAGACGCCCGCCTCGCCCCGGCCGGGCGAGCCGCTGCCGGTGCCGACCTCGCTGCGCGCCCTGGTGCTCAGCCGCCTGGACATGCTGTCCGACGAGGCCCGCCGCACCCTGCTCGTGGCCAGCGCCGGCGCCCGCCCCACCCCCGTCCTGCTGCACGCGGCCGGCCGGGAGAACGCCGAGGCCGAGTGCGCGCAGGCCGCCGAGCTCGGCCTGCTGGCCACCGAGCCGGAGGGTCCGGCCGTACGGTTCGCGCACCCGCTGATCTCGGCCGCGCTGTACGCGGAGGCCCCCGCGCAGGAGCGGCGGGCCGCGCACGCCGCGCTCTCCACCGCCGCCTCCGACCCCATCGAACGCGCCCGGCACCTGGCCCTGGCGAGCACCGGCACCGACCCGGAGGTGGCCGCCCGGCTCGCCGAGGCCGCCGCCCTGGCCCGGGACCGCGGGGCGCCCTCGACGGCCGCCTCGCTCGGGCTGCTCGCCGCCCGGCACACCCCGGCCGACGGCGAACCCGCGCCGGACGAGCGGCGGTTGCAGGCCGCGGAGGACGCCATCACAGCCGGCGAGACCGACCTCGCCCGCGACATCGCCCGCGAGGTGCTGACCCGGGCCGCCGTGCCGGCGGACCGGGTGCGGGCGTGGATGGTGGTGATCGAGGCGGCCGGGCAGGCCCTCGGCGACGTGGACGCCGTCTTCCCGCAGGCCCTCGCCGACGCCGGGGACGACCCGCGGCTGCTGGCCCTGGTGCACTACATGCTGGCCTGGCGGGCGCTGATCGTGGCGGGCGACTTCGCCGAGGCCCGGCAGGAGGCCGCGCACGCCGCCGAGCTGGCCGCCCGGGCCGGGGACCGGCGCACCGAGCTGATGTCGCTGGCCCACCAGGCCTCCACCGAGACCCTGATGGGCCACCCCGACGCCGCCGCGACGACCCAGCGGGCGCTGGCGGAACCGCAGGACGACTACGTCGCCTGCCACCACAACGGGGTCGGCTCGGCCCGGTTCCGCTGGCTGCTGATGAACGGCCGGCTGACCGAGGCGCGGGCCACCATCACCGCGCTGCTGCGCGAGGTGCGGCGACGCGGGATGGTCGAGAGCGAGGTGCACTTCCTGCGCTCGCACGCCGAGACCGAACTGCTGGCCGGGCACTGCGGGCGCGCGCTCGACCTGGCCCGGGAGAGTCTGCGGCTGGCCCGCGACACCGGCATCGGCGAGGGCGCCTCCGCGATGCTGGCCTCGCTGGCCGAGGCCTCCGGCGGCGACACCGGGCGGGCGCTGACGCTGGCCCGGGAGGCGGTGGGGCACGCCGAGGAGGACGGCGACCTGATGTACCTCTCGCGCGCCCTGGCCGCCCTCGGCTACGCGCAGTTCGTCGCCGGGGACGCGCAGGCCGCGGTGGAGGCGCTGCGCCGGGTGCGGGAGCTGGAGCTGGGGCTCGGCATCACCGACCCGGCGCGCGGGCGCTGGCACGGCGACCTGGCCGAGGCGCTGGTGCTGGTCGGCGAGGTGGACGAGGCGCAGCAGGTGGTGGACGTGGCCCGGGAGCACGCGCTGCGGCTGGGCCGGGAGAGCGTGCTGGCCGTCCTGGACCGGGCCGAGGCCCTGGTCCGGGCGGCGCGCGGCGAGAACGAGGCGGCGCTCGCGCAGCTGACGTCGGCGCAGGACCGGCTGGCGAAGCTGGGGAACTCCCTGGAGGAGGCGCGGGCCGCGTTCGCGCTGGCCCGGCTGCGCACGCGCCCCGCCGCGCCGGGCGCCGGCCGGCGCGGGAGCGGTACGGCGCCGGGACCGACCACCTACGACGAGGCGGTACGGCTGTTCCGGCGCTGCCGGGCGCAGCCCTGGCTGCGGGTCGCGGAGGCCGCCGCCCGCGCCCGCCCGGTCCGGCCGCCGGCCGCGGCGGCCGCGCCGGAGGTGCCGTCCGCGGCCCTGGAGGGAACCGCCGTGCTGGACGGGCTCGCGGTCCTGGAGGGGCTGGCGGCGATGGAACGTCAGGTGGCCTCGCTGGTCATGGAGGGTGCGACCAACCGGGAGATCGCCGCACGGCTGTTCGTCAGCGTCAAGACGGTCGAGGCGACCCTCACCCGGGTCTACCGCAAACTGGGCATCCGTTCGCGGGTGGACATCGTCCGTTTGGCGGCGGGCCGACGCGCGAAGTGAGCGCGGTGCGGGTTGACTGGGCGCGTGGAACCACGGAACCAGTGAGGAAGCCCTGCCGGGCGGCTACGGCCGAACGGCCGGTCGCCGCCGAACGGCCGGTTCCGGCCTGGCTCCGGGTCGCGTCCGGTCTTGCCCCCGGCCGGGTCCGGGCTGGCTCCGGGTCGATTCCCGGTCGGTGCTCGGCCGACTTCCGGCCGGGTCCGGACCGGCTTCCGGCCGATTCCGGCCTGGCTCTGGGCGGGTACAGGCCCGAACTCGGCCGCGCGGCCGGGATCCGGCCGCGGGCCAGGCCCGGCCGGGCGTGGTCGGGACGGGCCTGGCCCCGGCCGGGGAACGGTCCCGGCTCGGCCGGAAGCGGGCCGTGACGTCGCGTCCGGTCGGGTGCGGCCGGAATCGGACGGTGTGGTCACGGTCGGCCGGGTGCGGGCCGTAGCCTGCCCGGACCGGTCCGAACCGCCCTGCCCGCAGTGCCGGTTGGGAGACCGAGGGTTTTCCCTGACCGGGGGGCCTAGGGGGTTCCCTCATTGGACGCGGCCCCGCCCGGCCCTAGCGTAAGGGGCGTGCCGATCGCCCGGGCACACGGGAGTCCGCCCCGGACCCCAGGACTTCCGTGCTCCACCCCACCCGCGCGACCCCCCATCGGCCGGCCCCACGAGGAGACGCATGCTCGGCCTCACCCGCGCCACTCGGACGCGCGGCGGACGGACCGCCGCCGCGCTCGCCACCGGCGCCGCCACCACCGCGACCGCCCTGCTCACCGCTCCCACCGCCACCGCCGGCCCCCGCCCCGTGGACGCCCCGCAGCCCATCGTCGGCGGCACCACGACCACGACGGACGCGTACCCGTTCGTCATGCAGCTCACGGACACGGCCGGCAACCAGTACTGCGGCGGCACGCTGGTGGCGGCCCGCAAGGTGGTCACCGCGGCGCACTGCGTGGCGGGCGAGAGCACCGGCAACGTCCGTGTGGTGGGCGGCCGTACGTATCTGGACGGGACCGACGGCACGGTCAGCGAGGTCGAGTCGATCTGGGTCGCCCCCGAGTACACCGACGCGGCCAGCGGCGACGACGTGGCCGTGCTGACGCTGGCGACGGCGATGCCGTACACCCCGGCGAAGTACGTCTCCCCCACCGACACGGGCGTGTACGCGGCCGGCACCACCGCCCGCATCCTCGGCTGGGGCACCACCTCCGAAAGCGGCGGCTCCTCCGACCAGTTGCGCACCGCGACCGTCCCGGTCGCGTCCGACGCCGACTGTGAGAGCGCCTACGGCTCCGACTTCGTCGCGAGCGACATGGTTTGCGCCGGATACCAGTCCGGCGGCACAGACACCTGCCAGGGCGACAGCGGCGGTCCCCTGCTAGTCGGGGGCGTCCTGGCAGGGATCACTTCCTGGGGCAACGGCTGCGCGGAGGCCGGTTACCCGGGTGTCTACACCCGGCTGACCACCTTCTCCGGCGCGGTCACGGCGCAGGTCGGCCCCTGAAGGTTCCGGGGGAACCCCCCGGGTGCGATACCAGGGGGCGTTGCGAGCCACCACGAGCGGCCCGCAACGCCCCCTCTCCAACGTCGGCGAAGCCGCCCGGTCCCGTCATCGGCCGATCTCGGCCGACCTCCCTCACCGCCCGGCCACGGCGCCGACCCGGATGTCGCGGGCCCGGCCCGGGGCAGGGCGGTCGGCATGCGCTCGGCCTCCGCGGCGGTCTCCGCCCACCGGGCGGCGCCCGTCTCGCCGAACGTTCGACGACCGACGCCTCGTCCGTCAGCGTCCACAGACCGGCCTGGAACCCGCCGATCAGAAGGGTGCGGCAGGCCTCGCCCAGCCGGGCCCGGTCCTTGTGCTCCGGCGGCACGGCCCGGGTGCGGTCGGCGTGGGAGAGGAGCGGGACGCGGTCCGCGGTGTCCGGCGGACGGGATCGGTCCGCGGTGCCCGCTGCCCGGGTCAGACGGCCCGGCCCCGTCCGGAGTGCAGTCGGCGGCCGACGACCAGCAGGTCCACGGCGGCGATCAGGGCGAGGGCCGCGCAGATGCCGGCCAGGGTGGCCAGGGCCGTGCTTCCGGGGCTGTCGCCGGGGCCGGACCGGGTGGCCCAGTAGGCGAACAGGGCGGCGGCGACGGCGAAGACGGGCAGGAAGACTCCGGACAGCAGGCGGCGCAGCCGCAGCGGACTGCGCGCGTGGCGCGGCTCGGTGCCGGAACGTGGGGCGTCGTGCACGGTCGCTTCCCTTCACCTGGCTCGGCTTCGGCGGGCGGTCCCTCCTCCGGTTTCCGTTCGGCCGTCAGCGGTTCGGGTCGGCCCGGCTGATGTCCTCCAGGGCCGAGCGCGGTCCCTCCGTGGTGGCCAGATCTCCCAGGCTCACCATGCCGACCGGACAGCCGCCGTGTTCGACGACGGGCAGCCGGCGTACGGCGTACTGGCCCATCAGCTCGGCCGCCCGGTCCGTGGTGTCGTCGGGGGTGAGGGTGACCACCGGCGGCCGGGTGCAGACCGAACCGGCGGTGGTGGTGTGCGGGTCGTCGCCGGCGGCCACGGCCCGTACGACGATGTCGCGGTCGGTGAGCACACCGAAGAGATCGCAGTCGTAGGCGACCAGCACATCGCCGACGTTCTGCTCGCGCATCACGCGGGCCGCGTGGTCAGGGTGGTCATCGGTTCGACGGCCACCGCGCCGGGTGACATCACGTCGCGTACCAGCCGGGTCATGGGCACCTCCCGGGTCGGAACCGTGGACGACCGGTCGCGCGCCGCGTAACCGTATCCGGCGGGCCCAAACAGCGCGGGCCGTCAGCCGGGCGGTCCGGCCGCCGGGGCGGCGGGCGGGGGCGCCGCCCGCCAGCCGCTCCAGCGGTGGACGGCGATCTCCACCACCGGGCCGCCGGGCGGGGCGGCGCGGTACTGCGGGTACTTGTCGCGCAGCCGGGCGAGGGCCGCCGCGTGCCGTGCGCGCACGGCGGGGTCGGGGGCGTCGGGCGGGACGATCCGGGCGGTGCCGTCGGCCCTGGCCCACCACAGCCGGTCCCAGTCCTCGTCGTAGGAGTCCACCAGCAGGCAGACGGCCGGGGTGGCCTCGATGTCGGCCAGCCGGGCCAGACGCGTCGTGCTCTTGGGCTTGTGATCGACGGCCGTCACCAGGCCGTGGGAGTCGCCGGCGCCGTACGCGGCGAAGACCACCGGGACCAGCCGGGGGCGTCCGGCCGGGCCCACCGTGGCCAGGCGGGCCACCCGGGCGGCCGTGAACCGCCGCCGCGCCTGCTCCGCGTCCATCCGTGGCACCGGCGTGCCTCCTGTCCGATTTCGCTTCCGATCTCCCGCGCCGGGTACCCCGGCCGCACCCCGGCGGCCACACAATGGGCGGCGGGGCCGCAGGGACGCCGTCGCGGCGACGGGGCCGACGAAGGGAGACGCATGCCGGGGCTCGCCGTTCCGCTGTGGGACGTGGCCAATGGACAGGGACTGCGCCAGCTGGCCGAACTGGGGCTCGCCCTGCTGCTGTCGAGCCTGATCGGCTGGGAGCGGGAGGCCCACCAGAAGAGCGCCGGGCTGCGCACCCACACCCTGGTCGGGGTCGCCAGTGCCCTGATGATGGAGGTGTCGCAGCACGGGTTCACCAACGTGCTGGGCCTGGACCACGTCTCCTTCGACCCGTCCCGGGTGGCGGCGCAGATCGTCTCCGGCATCGGCTTCATCGGCGGTGGTCTGATCTTCGTACGGCGGGACGCGGTGCGCGGGCTGACGACCGCCGCCACGATCTGGCTGACCTGCGCGGTCGGCATGGCGTGCGGCGGCGGGCTGCCGATCCTGGCGCTGACGACGACCGCGCTGCACTTCCTCGTGGTGCGCGGCTACCCGTACCTGGCCGGGCGCACCATCGGCGCCGTGCCCGCGACGGTCGAGGTGCGGCTGACGTATCTGACCGGCCGTGCGCTGCTGCCGCGGCTGATGGAGGCGTGCACGCAGCGGGGGTTCCGCATCGTGGAGGTGAAGGCCGACCGGCTGCCCGGCCGTACGGACGCCGCCGCACGGGTGCTGCTGCGGCTGGAGGGCAGGGCGGACGCCGGGCGGCTTGCGTCCGAGCTGTTCCAAAACGACGGGGTGGTGGACGTGGAGCTGAGTCTCGCCTCGGAGGAGGAGGAACAGGACGCCTGACGCGGCACGCCGCCGCTTCCGGGCGCGTCCGCCTCCGCACGCCGTCACCCGGTCGGGCGAGGGCGGTGCATGGCGTGCGGCGGTGCGGGCACCCGGGCGCACTGTGCACCAGGAACCACGGGAACCACACACGTCACGGATTCTGCTCACCGGCTGGTTCAGCTTCCCCGACGGCGAGGCGACCGCCGGGGACGTGCTCGCGCTGCGGCGGGTGGAGGAGGCGCTGCGGCGGGCGGGACTGGTCCACGACGTCGCCTGGAGCCCGGGCTTCCGGCCGGACGCCCTGCATCTGGCGGACGTGGCGCCCGAGCGGTACGGGCGGCTGGTCTTCGTGTGCGGTCCGCTGCACGGTCCGCAGATCGAGGAGCTGCACCGCCGCTTCGCGCACTGCCGGCGGATCGCGGTCGGCACCTCGGTGATCGACCCGCACGGCCCGGCGGTCACCGGCTTCCACCGGGTGCTGGCCCGCGACGCGCCGGGCGCCGAGCCCGTCCCGGACCTGGCGGCCGCCGCCGCCGAGCTGCCCGCCCGGCCGGTCGTCGGGGTGATCCTCACGCACGGGCAGCACGAGTACGGGGCGGCGCGGCGGCACGAGGCGGTGGCCCGGCGGCTGACCGGCTGGCTGCACGGCAAGGACTGCGCGCGCCTCGAGCTGGAGACCCGGCTGGACACCCGCGACTGGCGGCTGTGCGCGACGCCCGCGCAGCTGGAGGCCGTGCTGCGGCGGCTGGACCTGGTCGTCACCGACCGGCTGCACGGGATGGTGCTCGCGCTGCGCGCCGGGACGCCCGCGCTGGCGGTGGACCCGGTCGAGGGCGGCGCGAAGGTGACCGCGCAGGCGCGGGCCTGCGGCTGGCCCGCGCTGGTGGCCGCCGAACGGCTGGCCGAGGACGGCGCCGCCGAGCTGGACCGCTGGTGGAAGTGGTGCCTGACCTGCGGGCGGGAGGCCGCGCGGCGCGGCGGCGGGGAGTCCGCGGCGGGCGCGCGGCGCGACGGGGCCGAGGAGCTGGTGGATGCGCTGCGGGCGGTGGGCGGCGGTTAGTCCGCACGGCCCGCGGGGCACACGGGGAAGGACGCGTCAGGCCGGTCGGTCCCCCGTAGGAGCAACAGTGTCGACAAGCCGACTCCCCGAGCACGAGCAGAAGATCCTGGACGAGATAGAGCGCGCCCTGAACCGTGACCGCCGGCTGGCCCGGCGACTGCGCACGGTCCGGCCGCGGCGTCGTCCCGACCTGTCGAGAGTGGCGGGTTACGCCCCGCATCCGATGACGGTGGTGGTGCTGCTCGCGGTCGCCCTCGGTCTGCTGACCGCGGGCATCGTGACCTCACAGGTGGGGGTGGTCTGGGCGTTCGCGGCGGTGTGGCCGGTGGCGCTGTTCGCCGGCTTCCGGCTGCTGTGCCGCCGGTGGTCGCGGGCGGGCTGAACACGGGCGTCCTTTCCCACGGGGTCGGGGGGTGTGTGAGCCTCGCCGTCATATCGGACGGCGGGGCTCGGGTCCGTGTGCGTACGTGTGCGTCACCCGGTGTAGCAGCGGGCCTTCGAGCGGCGCTGGCTGTCCTCCAGGAGCCGGAACCGGCCCTCCACCTCCGGCGGCAGCACACGGCGTTCGCGCAGCACCCAGGGCAGGGCGGCGGCGGCCTCGGCGAAGGCGCGCAGGGAGGCGGTGTCGCGCGGGACCGTGCGGGCCAGGTGCAGGGTGCGGCGCAGGGCGGGACGTACCGGGCGGCGCAGCCAGGTGAACCACAGGGTGTTGCGGATACCGTCCCGGCGGCGGCGTGTCGCGTCCCGTACCGGCGAAGGATGGTGATGGATCGTCAGATGCTCGGCGTACGTCAGCCACCAGCCGGCCGCGGCGAGGTCGGCGGCGAGCAGTTCCTCCTCGCCGCCGAGCCACAGACGCGGATGGAAGCCGCCGGCCCGGCGGAACGCGTCGGTGCGCAGCACGGTCGCCGCGGCCAGGAAGGAGCCGAGCGCCGGTCCGGGCAGCCAACGCGGGCCGGGAACAGGCGAGTTGCGCAGTTCCTCGACGATCGGGTCCTCGGTGCCCTCCGGTTCGACGACGATGCGGGCGGTGACGGCGGCGAGCGCGGCGTGCCGGTCGAGCAGATCGGCGGCGCCGGACAGCGCGCCCGGCGCCCACCAGGAGTCGTCGTCGCAGAAGGCCACGTAGGGGGTGCGGACATGCCGTACGGCGAGGTTGCGGCCGACCGCCCCGAGGTTGCGGCCGGGGGTGAGCAGCCGTACGCCGGGGTGGCGGGTCGCCACGGCGGCGGCGGTGCCGTCGGTGGAGCCGTTGTCGGTGACGACGATCTCGGGGCGTTCGGGGAGTTCGGCCAAGCGGTCGAGGGTGCGCAGGAGTTCGGGGCGCCGGTTGTGGGTGATGACCACGACGGTGGTGCGGGGGTCGGTCATGAGGTGCCTCCGAGGTGGGCGCGCGCCCGGCGGCCCGCGGCGGCGTCCGCCGTGGCGGCGGTGTCCCCGGTGCGCTCGGCGTCGGCGGGGGGTGTGCCGCCGGTGCCGGTGTGCGCGCGGGTGGCGGCCGCCTCCGTGTCCAGCAGGCGAGCGGCGCGTTCCACGTGCGGCGGGAGCCGGCGGCGGGCGCGCAGGGCGCCGAGCAGATGGGTCAGCGTCTCGTGCAGCGCACGCCGGGCCTGCGGGTCGCGGCGGGCGTCGGCCGCCAGGTCGCGGGTGCGGGCGAGGGCGTGCGGCAGGGGGCGGCGCAGCCAGGCGGTGAGGACCTCGTTGCGGCGCTGGGCGGCCGGGCGGCCGGGGCGGGGCTTGGGGGACGGGTGGTGGTGGGCCACGATCTCGGGGCAGTGGGTGACACCCCAGCCGCGGGCGGCCAGGTCGTAGGCGAGCAGGGTCTCCTCGGCGCCGAAGAACAGCAGCGGGTGGAAGCCGCCGGCGTCGAGGTAGGAGGTGCGGCGGGTGACGCTCGCGCAGGCGAGGAAGCCGAGGACCTGGGTGCCGGGGAGGTCGACGGCGGGACCGAGCGGTGACGCGGCCAGGACCTCGTTGAGGGGGTCGGGGTCGTTCCGGGGGCCGACGAGGGTGCGCGCGGCGACCAGGCCGAGCCGGGGGTGGGCGTCGAAGAGGCGGGCGGCCTCGGCGAGGGCGCCGGGCGCCCACCAGGAGTCGTCGTCGCTGAAGGCGACATAGGGGGTGCGCAGGGCGCGCACGCCGTGGGTGCGGGCGAGGGCCCCCCGGTTGAACGGCAGCGCGATCACGCGGACCTGCGGGAACTCGCGGGCGACGAGGGCGCGGGTGTCGTCGGTCGAGGCGTTGTCCACGACGACGATCTCGGGGCGTTCGGGGAGGGCGAGCAGGTGGTGGAGGGTGACGGCGAGGGAGGCGGAGCGGTCGCGGGTGGCGATGACCACGCCTATCGGTGAGCGTTCCATGGGCTGGTCCCCTCGGGTCGGTTCGACGGCTCGGGAAGCGCGTCGAGGGCGTCCAGGACCTCGTCGGCGGTGATCTTCAGCAGGGCGGCGTCGGGGCGGCGGCCGTGCGGGTCGCCCTCGGGTCCGTGCCACAGGGCGCGGTGGCGCGGGTCGCCCGGCGGCGGGCCCCAGCGGTCCGGCGGGACGGGTCCGCACAGGGTCACCGACGGGGTGGCGTGGGCGACGGCGAGGTGGGCGATCCCGGTGTCGCCGCTGACGACGGCACGGGCACCGGCCACCAGGGCGGAGAGCCGGTCCGGGGGCAGGCCGCCGCCGAACACGTCGGCGTCGGGCAGTCCCGCCTCCTTGGCGAGACCGGCGACGAGGTCCCCCTCGTCCGCTCCCCCGGTGACGACCACGTGCCGGCCGCGGGCGCGCAGCGCCCCGGCGACGGCGGCGAACCGGTCGACGGGCCAGCAGCGGGCGGGGGAACCGGCGCCGGGGTGCAGGACGATCGCGCCGGGGGCGGGCGACGGCGGGGTGGGCGGGGGCAGGCACAGGTCGGCGGGGTCGGCGTCGAGGCCGTACCAGCGCAGCAGCCGGCACCAGCGGTCGCGCTCGTGCTCGTCGGCGTACCAGGGCGGGCCGTCGATGCCGGGGGTGTCGGGGTGCGCGAAGGCGAACAGGCGTCCGGGACGCAGACCGGCGAGGAGCAGATGGCTGGGCGGCCCGTTGCCGTGCAGGTCGACGGCGACGTCCGGGGGCGGCCCGGTCCAGTCCAGCGCGGCGGGTACGGCGCGGCCGGGCGCGGCGGCGGGCAGCACCCGGTCCACGGCCCCGGTGGCGAGCGCCAGCGGCGCGAGGACGCCGGGCGCGGCGAGCACGATCTCGTACCCCGGGAACCCGCGCCGCAGCGCGCGCAGCGCGGGCACTCCGGCGAGCAGGTCCCCGAGCCCGAGGGCCCGCAGCACGAGCAGCCTGGGCGCCGCCCCGGCGGTCCCGGCTCCGCCCGGGGAGGCGACCGCCCGGACCGCCCGCCCGTCCCCGCCCGGCACACCGGAACCCGTCGCGCCTCCCGCGCCGCGGCTCACGGGGGCGACGCGCCCAGCCCGTAGAACGACCCCGGCGGGCCGCCGGTCGCGGCCCGTGAGCGCGGCCCGGGCGGGCACACGTCCACCGGCGGGCGCCGCGCTCGGCCGCGCGGACGCGGCCCCCGCGCCGCACGACAGTCGCTCGCCCCGCAGGCCGGCGCCACTCGGCGCTCCCCGAAGGCCCGCAGGCGCCGTGCCGGAAGCCGCGCGGCCCTCGGCGGCGGCCACCGGGCGCGGGCCCGCCACGGACGCCGGGCGCGCACCCGGCCAGGACGGCCGGTCGGGTCGGCGGCCGGTGCCGCCCGGCGAGGTCGCCCGGGCCGCCGCCCGCCCCGCGCCCCCGCTCACCGGGCCCCCTCCGCCGCCCTCGCCATGAGAGCCGTCGAGGAGTGGCCGTCCAGGTACGGGAGGAGGACCGCCTGACCGCCCCATTCGTCGAGGAGGGTGGCCTCCGGGAGGTCGGCGCCCGCGTAGTCGCCGCCCTTGACCCAGACGTCGGGGCGGAGTTCGGACAGCAGGCGCTCGGGGGTGTCCTCGTCGAAGACGGCGACCGCGTCCACGCAGGCCAGCGCCCGCAGGACGCGCGTCCGGTCGGCGAGCGGGTTGACGGGACGGCCGTCGCCCTTGCGACGGCGTACCGAGGCGTCGGAGTTGACGCAGACGACCAGGCAGTCGCCGATGCGGCGGGCGGCCTGGAGGAGGCCGACGTGGCCGGCGTGCAGCAGGTCGAAGCAGCCGCCCGCGGCGACGACCGTGCCGCCGGCCGCCCGGACCCGGGCGATCAGCGCGGCCGGGTCCCCGCCCGGGTGCGGGGCGTCCGGGGCGGGAGCGGTGCCGAGCACGGCGCCGGCGCCGCCCGCGCCGACGAACGCGGTCGCCGCGGTGACGGCGCCCTCCACGGCTTCCCCCACCAGCGCGCCGTCGGCGAGCAGCCCGGCCGCCGTTGCGGCGAAGCGGTCGCCCGCGCCGCACGGGTCGCCGTGATGTGGGGCCGTCACCGGCACGAGCAGCGGGTGTTCGCCGTACGAGAGCAGGGCGCCGCGCGCGCCGAGGGTGACCGTGACGGCGGCGACCCGCCAGTGCCGTACGAGGGCGGCGGCCTCGCGGGCGGCGGCGCGCAGTTCGCCGCCGGGCGCGTCGCCGCCCGGCGGTTCGGCCTCGGTGGCGTCCGCGCCGGTGCGGGCGGCCGCGAAGGCGCGGGCCTCGGCGCGGGCCGGGGTGGCCAGGCGGGTGCCGGGCACGGGCGGGCCGCCGCGCGGGTGCGGGTCCCACACCACCGGGGGCCGTCGCGCCAGTTCGGGGCGCAGCGCGTCCGCCGTGCCCCGGCCGTAGTCGGAGACCAGGACGGCGGGGGCGGCGGCGAGCACGGCGCGGGCCTCGGCGGTGGCCTCGCGGGCCCGTCCGTCGCCGCGGTCGAGGCGGACGACGGGGCGGCCCTGGGCGAGGACCCGGGTCTTCTCCGGCAGTTCGCCCGCCATCGGCAGCGGGACGAGGGTCAGCCAGGGTTCCAGGAGCCGGCGCAGCTCGTGTCCGGCGGGCCCGTCGTCCAGGCCGGTGATCAGGGTGACCTCGCGGCCGTCGCGGGCGGCGAGGTACGCGGCGAGCGCGGCGCCGCCCGGCCGCACGCGTTCGTCGCAGTCGGCGACGACCGGTACGGGCGCGTCGGGCGCGAGCCGGTCCGCGTGTCCGGTCAGGTCGCGGTCCAGCAGGGCGTCGCCGACCACGACCAGGGGTGCCTTGCCCGTCATGTCACCTCCCGGCCCGCTCGACGGCCGCGTCGAATGCGGCGCACACCATGTGCACGGCCACCAGGTGGAGTTCCTGCACGGTGGCGGTGGACGCCCCGGCCACGCTCAGCGTCTCGTCGCTGCCCGCGCTCAGCGGGTTGGGCGCGGGCCCGGTCAGCGCCCACACGCGCATCCCGGCGGCCCGGCCCGCGTCGGCGGCGGAGAGCAGGTTGGCGCTGGCGCCGCTGGTGGACAGCAGCATCAGCACGTCCCCGGCGCGGCCGTGAGCGCGCACCTGGCGGGCGAACACCTCGTCCACGCCGTAGTCGTTGGCGATGGCGGTGGTGCTGGAGGTGTCGGCGTGCAGGGCGATCGCGGAGAACGGCGGCCGGTCGTCGCGGTAGCGGCCGACGAGTTCGGCGGTGAGGTGCTGGGCCTGGGCGGCACTGCCGCCGTTGCCCGCGGCGAGCAGCCGGCCGCCGCCGCCGAGGACGGCGGCGAGCCGTTCGCCCCACCGCTGGGTGATGTGGGCGGAGGCGCGGAACCGGCCGAGGGCGGCGAGGAGTTCGTCGCAGTGGCCGGCGACGGCCGGAGTCTGGACGCTCATGGCGTCACCTCCGAAGTGCCGGTGGTGTCGGGGGTGTTCGCGTCCGGTCGGTCGATGCGCATCACGCCACCTCCGAGCCGATCTCGCGGCCGGCGGTGACCCGCCGGTAGACCTGTTCGACGCCGTCGGCGACGCGCCGCCAGGTGAAGCGGGCCAGGACGCGTTCGCGGCCGGCGCTCCCGTAGCGGCGGCGGGCGCGTTCGCTGCCGAGCAGATCGCGCACGGCGGCGGCGACCGCGGCGGGGTCGCCGGGCACGAGCCGTCCGGTCCGGCCGTCGGCGACCGAGTCGCGGTGCCCGCCCACGTCGGTGGCGACCACCGGCACCCCGCACGCCATCGCCTCCAGCGGCACGATGCCGAACGGCTCGTAGGCGGGGGTGCACAGCACCAGGTCGGCGCTGCGCATCAGGGCGGGCATGCGGGCCGGACCGACCGCGCCGAGGAGCCGTACCCGGTCGCCGACGCCCTGAGCGGCGGCCAGCTTCAGCAGCCGCTCCGCCTCGGGTTCGTCGTGCAGGTCGGCGGCGGGCGGGCCGCCGGCGACGAGGAGTTCGGTGTGCGGGACTCGGGCCAGGGCGCGGATCGCCTGGTCGTAGCCCTTGCGGCGGACCAGCCGGCCGCAGGACAGCAGCCGGTGGCGCTGTTCGCGGGCGGGCGCGGGTGCGGTGGCGGGGTCGGCGCCGGGGTGGAAGTGGGCGGCGTCCACACCGCAGGGCACCACGGAGACGCGGCTGGGCGAGATGCCCATGTCGGCGAGTTCGTGGACCTCGTCGGTGCAGGTGGCCAGGACCCGTTCGCAGCTGCGGCCGATCTGCCGCTCGATGCCGACGCGTTCGCGCGGGCTGGTGTCCTCGCGGCCCTGGTGGCGGCGCTTGACGGTGCCGAGGGCGTGGTACGTCTGCACGACGGGCAGACCGTGCGGTCCCGCGCCGAGCAGGGAGGCCATGCCGGACATCCAGAAGTGGGCGTGCACGACGTCGGGCCGCTCGTGTCCCCAGACCCGGGCGAGGTGCGCGCCGAAGGCGGGCATGTGCGCGAACATCTCGTCCTTGGGGATGACGTCGGGCGGTCCTGCCGGAACGTGCTCGACGACGGCGCCGCCGGGCAGCGGCACCCGGTCGGGCAACTCGGCCGAGTCCCGGCGGGTGTAGACGGTGACGTCGTGCCCGCGCCGCGCCAACTCCTCGGTGAGGCGGGCGACGTAGACGTTCTGGCCACCGGCGTCGACCCCGCCGAGCGCGGCCAGCGGGCTCGCGTGCTCGGACACCATGGCGATCCTCATCGGGTGACCTCCTTCAGCAGCCGCTCCCAGTCGTCCAGGAAGCGGGTCAGCCCGTAGCGGGCGAGCGCGGCGGCGCGCGCCGCCTCGCCGACGGTTCGGGCGTACAGCGGGTCGGCGACGAAGTCCCGTACGGCGTCGGCGAGTACGTCGATGCGGTTGGAGACCACCCCGGCGCCCGGCGGTACCGCCTCGGTGACCTCGGTGGTGGCGAGGGCGACCACGGGCATGCCGAGGTGCATCGCCTCCAGCAGGGACAGGCCGAGGGAGGTCCAGCGGACCGGGTGGAGGTAGAGGCGGCGCCGGGCCATCTCGACGTGCAGATCCCGCTGGGCCAGTTCGTGGGTGCGGCAGCGCTCGGGCGGCAGTCCGACGTGCTCGGCCAGGCCCTCGGTCCGCATGCCGAACACGTCCAGCGGGGCGGCCTCGGCGAACGCCGGCAGCAGGTCGGTGCCGGTCGTACGGCCGCGCCGGACCGGCTCGTTGACGACGACGGCGGCGTGCGGCAGCTCGCCGGTCCAGTGTGCACCGGGGTCCACGATGCCGTGCTCGATCACGGCGGTGTCCACGCTCCCGGCGTCCCACATCAGGCGGTTGAAGTGGGTGACGTGCACGAGCGGCGTGCCGGCGGGCAGGTCGGCCACCGGGTGGCGGGTGTCGGGCACGTCGCCGTCGGGGGCGTTGTGCTCCAGGTACACCATGGGCGGGGTGCGGCCCAGCCACCGCCGTACGAGGTGGTACTCGTGCGGGCGTTGCAGCACGACGAGGTCGATGTCCGCCTCGCGCAGCCGCTCCGGCGCGAGTTCGACCACCGAGTCGGGCCAGTCGAAGGTGCGGGCGCGGCCGAGGCCGTCGGGCCCGCGGTCGGGGGTGACGGGGACGACGTAGGTGTGCGGGCCCTGGACGAACGCGGTCGTCCATGAGCCGTGCACGTGCCAGATGAGGATCCTCACGCCTGCATCACCTTCTCCACTGCGGCGAGCACGTCGTGCGCGGTCACCGACTCCAGACAGGGGTGGCCGGGCACCGGGCAGGTGCGGGCGCGGCTGCCGGCGCACGGCGCGTCCTGGTCGCCGAGCAGCAGGTACGGGACGCCCCAGGGACGCCAGCGCTCCGCCGGGACGACCGGCGCGAACAGCGAGACGACGGGGGTGCCGACGGCGGCGGCCAGGTGCGCGGGGCCGGTGTTGCCGGTGACGACCGCGCGGGCGGCGGCGAGCACGCCGGACAGTTCGGGGGCCCCGGTGCGCCCGCCGAGGTCGAGGGCCGTGTCGCCGGCGACGTGGGCGGTGAGGTCCTTCTCGCCGCGGCCGCCGGTGACGACGACCCGGTGGCCGGCCGCGGTGAGTTCGCGGACGGTCTGCGCGCAGCGTTCGGCGCTCCAGGCGCGGGCGGGGACGCTGGCGCCCGGGTGCAGCACGACGTAGGGGCCGGGGCCGGTCAGCGCGGTGGTGTCGGGCGGCGGCAGCACGGCGAGGCGGCCGTCGTCGGGGCGGGGGAAGCCCGCGGCCCCGGCGAGGTCGAGGGCGGCCTCGGCCTCGTGGGCGTGCGGGGCCCGCCGGTGGCGTACGTCGAGCAGGGAGCCGGGGTAGTCGACGCTGTCCGCGGCGATGCGCCGGACGCCGGCCAGGCGCAGCAGCAGGGCGGTGGGCAGCGGGGACTGGTGGAAGGAGGTGAGGACGAGCGCGGTGTCGGCGTCGACGCGGTCGAGGAGGCGTTCGATGTCGGCGCGGTCGACGGGCGGCGGCTCGAACCCGGCCCAGGGCGCGTCCCAGACGACGATCTCGTCCACGCCGGGCAGCAGCCGCGCGGCCGGTTCGCCGCGCGGCCCGCACAGCAGGGTGACGTGGTCGGCACGGGCGGCGACGGCACGGACGGCGGGCCCGGCGAGAAGCACGTCACCGAAGCTGTCGAGGCGGCTGACCAGGGCCTTCATCGGGGCCTCCGGCGATCGTCGGGGATCGACGGCTCCACCGGGCGGTAGGTGCGGGGCGCGGTCCGGACCGCGCCGTCCCGCGGGGCCTCGGCGGTGGCCTGCCACCGGGGGCCGTCCGTGCGGGCGGCCTCGACGGGGAGTTCGTCGGCCAGGATCCGGCCCCAGGGCGGGCCGGTCAGGACCGCGCGGACTGCCGTCAGCAGATTCGGGGCGACATGGGCGGCGGCGGTGATCTCCTCGGTGCGGGTGACCGGGGTGGGCACGAGGACGCCGTGCGCGCCGGCGGCGCGGGCGGCCGACATGTCGGAGCCGATGTCGCCGATCACGACGACCTCCTCGGGCCGCACCCGCAGCCGGGACGCCGCCGACAGCACCAGGCCGGGCCGGGGCTTGCGGCACGCGCAGCCGTCGCCGGGGCCGTGCGGGCACACCGCCCACACGTCGAACGGGCCGAGCAGCACCTCGACGCGTTCGTTGACGCGGCGCACATCGGCGGTGGAGAGCAGCCCGCGCGCCACGCCCGACTGGTTGGTGATCACGCCGACGCCGATCCCGTGCGCGCGCAGCAGCGCCACGGCCTGGCGGGCGCCGTCGACGGGGCGGACCCGCTCGGGGTCGCCGTTGTAGGGGACGTCCTCGACGAGCGTGCCGTCGCGGTCGAACAGCACGGCCCTCACCCGGCCGGTGGGCGCGGTCACGGGGCCACCTCCTGCCAGGCGGGGGCCGCCCGGTGGCGCCACAGTCCGCTCAGCCAGTGCCAGGTGGCGGCGGGCGGGATGAGGACGCTGGTGACGGCCATGGTGGTGACCTCGTCGCGGGTGCGCGGCCCGGGCGCGATCCGCGTCCAGGCGAACTCGGCGGTGCCGGCGGCCCAGCCCAGCGCGGCGACGGCGGCGGCCCGGCGGCGGCCGGCCGCGGCGAGGGCCGAGGCGGCGACGCCGGCCGCGGTGACGGCGAGGTGGGAGCGGATCCGGCCGCGCGGGGCGACGGCCTTGTGCCACCAGTCGGGGCCGTGCAGGCGCAGCATCAGCGCGTCGTCGGCGTTGCCGCGCTGCGCGCGCAGCGACACCCAGCGGTCGGCGGGCCGGACCGGGTGCCGGGTGGTGCGACGGCCCTGACGGATGCGCCAGCCGGCGTCCAGGACGCGCAGCGCCAGGTCGGCGTCCTCGCGGAAGGCGCGGGTGAAGCGCTCGTCGAACCCGGCGACCTGTTCGAGGGCGTCGGTGCGGTAGGCCATGTCGGCGGTGATCCAGCGCGCCTGCGCGAGCCCGGCGGTGCCGCGCTCCCAGTCGGTGGGGCGGCGTTCGCCCGGCAGCGGCACGGCGATGACGCCCTGGACGGCCCCGGTGTCGGGGCTCGCCTCGGCCAGGTCCTGTGCGAGCTGGTCGCACCAGTGCGGGCCGACCTGCACGTCGTCGTCCAGGAAGGCCACCCAGGGCGTGGTGACGGCGCGCAGTCCGGTGTTGCGGGCGGCGGCGGGTCCCCGGCCGCCGCTGGTGAGGACGGCGGTCCGGGCGCGCAGATCGCCCAGCACGGTCAACGGGTGCTCCAGCGCGCCCGGTTCGGGGTCGGGCCGGTCGTCCACGAGGACGATCTCCTCCGGTCCGGGCCCGTGCGCGGCGGCCAGCGCGGCCAGGCAGTCGGCCAGCGTGTCCCGGGCGAGCGTGGGGATCACCACGGCGTAGGGGGGCGCGCCGGGCCGCGTGCGGCCGGCATGGCCGGTCCCGGCCGGGCGGCCCTCGTCGGTGCGGTTCATACGCACGCCCTCCCCCGGCGCACCGCGTACGGGCCGATGGCGAGCAGGTCCACGGGCGCGGAGCCGAAGCACTCCAGCGCGTCGCGCGGGTCGTCCACCATGGGCCGGCCGGCGGTGTTCAGGCTGGTGTTGACGACGACGGGCAGCCCGGTGCGCCGCTCGAAGCCGCGCAGCATCCGGGCGACCAGGGGTTCCTGGTGCTCGTCCACGGTCTGGATGCGGGCGGTGCCGTCCACGTGCACCACGGCCGGGACGCGCTCGCGCCAGTCGGGGTGGACGTCGTGCACGAAGAGCATGTACGGGCTGGGTATCGGCCCGTGGAAGAGTTCTTGGGCGCGCTCGGCGAGCACCATGGGCGCCACCGGCCGGAACTCCTCGCGGCCCTTGACCCGGTTGAGCCGTTCGAGGTTCTCGGCGCGGCCGGGGTGGGCGAGCAGGGAACGGTGGCCGAGGGCGCGCGGGCCGTACTCGCTGCGGCCCTGGAACCAGGCGACGACGCCGTCGCGGGCGAGTTCCTCGGCGACCGCCTCGGCGATGTCGTCGGGCCGCTCGTACGGTACGGCGGCTTCCTCCAGCCAGTGCCGCAGCTCTTCGTCGCTCCAGCCGCGCCCGAGGTCGGCGCCGGTCATCGGCTCGGGGACGGCTCCCTCGCTGGCCGCCAGGTAGAGGGCGCCGCCGAGCGCGGTGCCGGCGTCGCCCGCGGCGGGCTGCACCCACACGTGCCGGTACGGTCCCTTCGCGGCGATCTTCGAGTTGGCGACGCAGTTGAGGGCGACGCCGCCGGCCATCGCGAGGGCGTCGCCGCCCGCCTCGCGGTGCAGCCAGTGGGCGAGTTCGAGCAGGACCTCCTCCAGCACGGCCTGGCAGCTCGCCGCCAGGTCGGCGTGGTCGCGGGTCCAGGGCTCGTCCTTGCCGCGCGGCGGCGTGAGGGAGGTCCAGTCGACGCCGTGGGCGCGGAAGCCGCCGTCGCCGGTGGCATGGACGTGCTCGCGCAGCCGGTCCAGGAAGCGGGGCGTGCCGTAGGAGGCGAGCGCCATGACCTTGTACTCGTCGCTGCTGCGCAGGAAGCCCAGGTGCTCGGTCAGTTCCTCGTAGACCAGGCCGAGGGAGTCGGGCAGCGCCTGCGCGGCGAGCGTGTCGAGCTTGCCGTCGTGGAAGCGGCCCGCGAGGTGGGAGGCGGCCTCGCCGCGGCCGTCCAGGACGAGGACGGCGCTGTCGGGGTGCGGGGAGGCCGGGCCGGCGGAGGCGGCGTGCGCGATGTGGTGCGGGACGAAGACGACCTTCGCCGGGTCGAGTCCGGGCAGCGACTCGGCCAGGAACTCGGGGGCGCGGCGGGCGTACTCCAGGCGCAGCGGGTCCCAGGGGTCGAACAGACCCAGGTCGGCGGCGGGCCGGGCCAGGGCGGGGTCGAAGGAGTAGGTGACGGCGTCCAGGTCCTCGGGGCGCAGGCCCGCGTGTTCCAGGCACCAGCGGGCGGAGAGTTCCGGCAGCTCCCAGGCGGAGAACGGCACCGGGCGCTTGCCGTGCTTGCGGCGGCTGAAGCGCTCCTCCTCACCGGCCGCGACCGTCCTGCCGTCCACCACCAGCGCGGCGGCCGGGTCGTGGAACAGGGCGTTGATACCAAGGATGCGCATGGGGGGTGACTCCGTCCCGTTCGGCGATGGTTCGGCGTAGGGGGACCGTCGGCACTTCGGGCTTCTGGGTGCCGCGCTGCGGCTGTCTCAAACACGTGAAGCCAACTGGCTGGGCCGAGGACGTTTTCGCCCGGATATGTCGTGATTCAGTGACTCAAAGTCACCCGCGCTGGTCAGAGGCGTGCAGTACGGTTCAGGACACTGCGGTCTACTGTCCGGCGGATGTGCGGGACGGCCCTTCGAGTTGCCGTCGCGCGGAGGGCGGAGGCGGCGCGAAAGCGCCGGTCACCGCAGCTCCGGTGACCGGCGTCGGGTCGTGGCCGCGGTCAGGCCGCCGCCGCTCGGGTGAACCAGCCGATCGTGCGGGCCAGGCCCTCGGTCCAGTCCACGCGCGGCTGCCACCCCAGCGCCTCCCGGGCGAGCCGGGTGTCGGGGCGGCGCCGGCCGGGGTCGTCGACCGGGCGGTCCACGAAGCGGATGCGGGAGCGGGAACCGGTGAGCTCGACGATCCGGCGGGCCAGTTCCAGCACGGTGATCTCGTCGCCGCCGCCGATGTTCACCGGCCCGCTCTCACCGGAGGCCGCCAGGGCGAGGACGCCGTCGACGGTGTCGTCCACGTAGCACAGCGACCGGGTCTGGCCGCCGTCGCCGGCCACGGTGAGCGGGGCGCCGTCCAGGGCCTGGGCGATGAAGGTGGGGACGGCACGGCCGTCGCCGAGGCGCATCCGGGGGCCGTAGGTGTTGAAGATGCGCACGATGGCGGTGTCGGTGCCGTGGACGTGACGGTGCGCGGTGACCAGGGCCTCGGCGAAGCGCTTGGACTCGTCGTAGACGCTGCGTGGGCCGACCGGGTTGACGTTGCCCCAGTAGCTCTCGCGCTGCGGGTGCTCCAGGGGGTCGCCGTAGACCTCGGAGGTGGAGGCGAGCAGGAAGCGGGCGCCGTCGGCGCGGGCGCGTTCCAGGGCGTTGCGGGTGCCGGCGCTGCCGACCTCCAGGGTCTCCAGCGGCAGGCGGAGGTAGTCGGCGGGCGAGGCCGGGCAGGCGAAGTGCAGGACGAGGTCGAAGCCGCCGGGCAGGCCGCGCACGGCGCCGGGGTCGGTGGCGTCGGCGTGGACGAAGCGGAAGCCGCGCCGCCGTTCCAGCTCGGCGACGTTGGCGTGCGCGCCGGTGGACAGGTTGTCCAGGCACACGACGCCGGTTCCGGCGTCGAGCAGCCGGGCGCACAGATGGGACCCCACGAAGCCGGCTCCGCCGGTCACCAGGGCCCGGCGCCAGGTGCGTCCGCTCACGGGACTCTCCTCCCTCTCGCCTTCACTCGCGTGTCGGCGCGAGTAACCCGGTGACGAGAGGGCACACATCGGGACAATTCGCGCACGAACGCGGGACGGTGAGGTCGATCGGACGTCCGTCGATCACTTATTCGGCCCCGCTATACACCGCGTCTATACCCGGTGTATATAGTCCGCGCATGCCTTCTGCGACCAAGAAGATGAAGAAGACGGGGAAGCGGTTCCGTGACATCGCCGGATTCCGGGGGGCCGTCGCGCTGCTGGCCGCCGCCGGGCTGACGGTGGCGCTCAGCGGCTGCACCAAGATCCACGCGACCTCGCCCAGCGACGCCCGCGCCCAGGCCGCCGCGGGCGCGCCGGGCCGGTTCGGCACCGTGGACTGCCGCAAGGCCAAGTGCATCGCGCTCACCTTCGACGCCGGGCCGAGCGAGAACTCCGCACGGCTGCTGGACGTCCTGAAGGAGAAGCAGGTCCCGGCGACCTTCTTCCTGCTGGGCGCGCGGCACATCGACACGTACCCGGAGCTGGTCAAGCGGATGGCGGCCGAGGGACACGAGGTGGCCAGCCACACCTGGGACCACAAGATCCTCACGAAGATATCCGAGGACGAGATACGCGAGGAACTGAAGCGCCCCAACGACGCGATCGAGCGCCTGACCGGCCACCGGCCCACGCTGATGCGCCCGCCGCAGGGCCGCACCAACGACACCGTGCAGCGCGTCTCCAAGGAGATGGGCATGTCCGAGGTGCTGTGGAGCGTCACGGCCAAGGACTACACGACGACCGACTCCGCGCTGATCACCCGGCGCGTCCTCGACCAGGCGTCCCGCGACGGCATCATCCTGCTGCACGACATCTACAAGGGCACCGTCCCGGCCGTCCCCGGCATCATCGACGCGCTCAAGGAGCGCGGCTACGTCTTCGTGACGGTCCCCCAGCTGCTGGCGCCGGGCAAGCCGGTCCCGGGGAAGGTGTACCGGCCGTAGGCACACGAGCCCCGGGGGGCGTCGCGGGGCCGCTCCGGGCGAGGGGAGACACAGGGCCAGGCGGGTGACGCGGGGGGCGAACGGGCCGTGGAACGGGGTGGATTGCCTACGATCGGCCCGTGGTCTTCTTCTCCCTCGAACGCACGCCGCCCCTCCCGCCCGAGGAGGCCTGGCGGCGGCTCACGCGGTGGCCCCGGCACGCCGGCGTGGTCCCGCTGACCCGGATCACCGTGACCACGGACGGGCCGACCCGCGTGGGAACGGCCTTCGTGGCCCGTACGGCGCTGGGACCGCTCCGCTTCGACGACCGTATGGAGGTCGTCGTGTGGCGCCCCCCGGCGGACGGTGAGCCGGGGCTGTGCCGGCTGGAGAAGCGGGGCCGGGTGGTGCTCGGGTGGGCGGAGATCGAGGTCGGACCCGGGCCCGGCGGACGCAGCCGGGTGCGGTGGCGCGAGGAACTGGGGGTGCGGCTCCTGCCGGGCGTGTTCGATCCGCTGCTGGAGCGCACGGCGCGCGCGATGTTCGGGCGCGCGGTCAACAAGCTGCTGCGGCAGGCGTGACGCGGTCTCAGCGCGGTCCCGGGCCGCCGTCCGGGACGCCGGCGAGCCGACGGGACCAGGGGGTGCGTGCGGCGGCCGCCAGCAGCAGCCGCTCGCGGGGCGGCCGGGGGCCGACCGGACGCCACACGAGGCCGGCGTCCGCGCCGACGGCGGACCGGGTCCGCAGCGCCACGAGGTCGTCGTGGCCGAGGAGGGCGTGCCGGAACAGGGTGTGGCTGCCGCTGTCCTCCACGACGGCGGCCGGACGCCAGCCGTGCTCGGCGAGCCGGGTGAGGACGGCGGACGCGTAGCCGGGGGCGCGCCGTTCGGGGAACCACAGCAGGCGCCGGCCGGTCAGGTCGGACCAGGTCAGTTCCGTGCGCCCGGCGAGCGGGTGGCGGCCGGGCAGGACGACGCCGAGGGGTTCGTCGCCTAGGACGCGCAGTTCGAGGCCGGCGGTGTCGGCCAGGGGGGCGCGCAGGACGCCGTAGGCGAGCGCTCCGGTGCGCAGCAGCTCGGGCTGGTGCGCCGAGTCGGCCTGCTCGTAGACCGGGCGCAGGGGTCCGGGGGCCGTCAGGAGGCGCTCGGCGCGCTCCAGTACGTCCCCCGGCACGCCCCGGCAGACACCGACGGCCGCGGTGACGGGGACGGCGCGGGCCGCGTCGAGCGCCGAGCCGAGCACCGCCAGCGCCTGCTGGACGCCGGCCAGCAGCAGCCGTCCGGACTCGGTGGGTTCCATGCCGTGCGGCAGTCGCCGGAACAGGGGCGCGCCGACGCGCCGTTCGAGCTTCCTGATCTGCTGGCTCAGGCTCGGCTGGGCGATCCGCAGGCGGCGGGCGGCCTCGGTGACGGTACCGGCCTCGGCGACGGCGGCGAAGTAGCGCAACTGCCGCAGCTCCAGGTCCGGCGCGGTGCCCACGCCCTCGGGTCCCCTCTCACCAGCGGTCATAGGCGCCAGCCTATAGGCCTGCGGGGGACAGGTCCTGGCGGTGGGGCGGTGAGGTGCCGTTGGCTGGGGCCATGTTCGTCATCGTGTTCAGATACCAGGCGCCGCTGGAGACCGTCGATTCCCTGAAGGAGGCCCACTACGCGAATCCGGACGGGGTGTTCGCCCGGGGGCTGGCCAGGGTCGCGGGACCGCTGGAGCCGCGTACGGGCGGGGTCGTCGTGGCGGAGGGGACGCGGGCGGAGATCGAGGCGGCCGTCGCCTCGGACCCCTTCGTCACCAGCGGCGCGGCGACGGCGGAGATCCTGGCCTTCCGCCCGGTGTTCACCGCCGCGGCGGACGACGCGGAGGGCGCACAGGCCGGGGCGGGGCGGGGCGGCCGGTGAGGGGGCACCGCGGCCGATGGCGGGCGGTGCGGCCGGTGACGGGGGTGGCGGCCGGTGAAGGTCCCCGTGCCCGGAGGCGTGCTCCGCAGGAGGGGGGCGTTCCGTGTGAGGGGCGCGCGCCGCCCCGCGTGCCTCCCCCGGCCGGCGCCCCCGGGGACGTGCCTCACGTCCCCGGGGGCGCCGTCGTGCGGCTCAGGCCACTGAGCCGATCCGGCGGGGCGGGAGGGACGCCGGGTCGTGGTGGATCGGGGTGTGGGCGCCGGTCAGGGAGACACCGCTGCCGCCGCGCCGGGCGGCGACGATCTCCGCGGCGATGGACAGGGCCGTCTCCTGCGGTGTGCGGGCGCCGAGGTCGAGGCCGATCGGGGAGCGCAGCCGGGCCAGTTCGAGATCGGTGACGCCGACCTCGCGCAGCCGTTCGTTGCGCTCCAGATGGGTGCGGCGCGAGCCCATCGCGCCGACGTACGCCACCGGCAGCCGCAGCGCCAGCTTCAGCAGCGGCACGTCGAACCGGGCGTCGTGGGTGAGCACGCACAGGACGGTACGGCCGTCCACCTCCGTGCTCTCCAGGTACCTGTGCGGCCACTCGACGACGATCTCGTCGGCGTCCGGGAAGCGGGTGCGGGTGGCGAAGACGGGGCGGGCGTCGCACACGGTGACGTGGTAGCCGAGGAACTTGCCGGTGCGCACCAGCGCGGAGGCGAAGTCGATCGCACCGAAGACGATCATCCGGGGCGCGGGCACCGAGGACTCCACGAGGACGGTGAGGGGGGCGCCGCAGCGCGAGCCCTGCTCGCCGATCTCCAGGGTGCCGGTGCGGCCCGCGTCCAGGAAGGCGGCGGCCTCGCCGGCCACGGTGCGGTCCAGCTCCGGGTGGGCGGCGAACCCGCCCTCCCAGGCGCCGTCGGCGCCCACCAGCAGGGCGCGGCCGCGCAGTTCGCGGGGGCCGGTCACGATCCGTGCGACCGCCGCCGCCTCCCCTCGGGCTGCGGCGGCCAGCGCGGTCGCGAGCACCGGACGGGCCGGAGAGTCGGCCCGTACCGGTGTGACCAGGACGTCGATGACGCCGCCGCAGGTCAGGCCGACCGCGAAGGCGTCCTCGTCGCTGTAGCCGAAGCGTTCGAGCACGGTCTCGCCGTCCTCCAGCGCCTGCCGGCACAGCTCGTAGACCGCGCCCTCCACACAGCCGCCGGAGACCGACCCGACGGCCGTTCCCCCGCTGTCGACGGCGAGGGCCGCGCCCGGCTGGCGGGGTGCGCTGCCGCCGACGGCCACCACGGTGGCGACGGCGAAGTCACGGCCCTGCTCGACCCACCGGTTCAGCTCCTCGGCGATGTCCAGCATCTGTCGGTTCTCCTTCGGAAGGTTCGTGGGGAGGGCTCTTCGCGGTACGGCTAGTGGACGCCGAGCCAGGCCTCGATGGGATGCAGTGCGAAGTAGACGAGGAAGACGGACGTCAAACCCCACATGAAGGCGCCGATCTCACGCGCCTTGCCCTGGGCGACCTTGATGACGGTGTACGAGATCACGCCGGCGGCGACGCCCGGGGTGATGGAGTACGTGAACGGCATGATCACCACGGTCAGGAAGACCGGGATCGCGGTGGCCCGGTCGGACCAGTCGACGTGCCGGGCGTTCATCATCATCATGGCGCCGATGACGACGAGCGCCGCGGAGGCGACCTCCTGCGGGACGATCGCGGTGATCGGGGTGAAGAAGAGGCAGGCCGCGAAGAACAGGCCGGTGATCACCGAGGAGAAGCCGGTGCGGGCGCCCTCTCCGACGCCGGTGGCCGACTCGATGAACACGGACTGGCCGGAGCCACCCGCCACGCCGCCGACCACGCCGCCGGCGCCGTCGATGAACAGCGCCTTGGACAGGCCGGGCATCCGGCCCTTGTCGTCGGCGAGGTTCGCCTCGGTGCCGACGCCGATGATCGTGGCCATGGCGTCGAAGAAGCCGGCCAGGACCAGGGTGAAGACGATGACCGTGATGGTCATGACGCCCACGTCGCCCCAGCCGCCGAAGGACACGTGCCCGAAGAGCGAGAAGTCGGGCATCGACACGGGGCTGCCGTGCAGTTCGGGCGCCCCGTTGACCCACTGCTTGGCGTCGATGACGCCGGCCGCGTTCAGGACCGTGGCGACGACGGTGCCGGCCACGATGCCGATGAGGATGGCGCCGGGGACGTTGCGGGCCTGGAGCGCGAAGACCACCAGGAGGGTGGCGGCGAACAGGAGCACCGGCCAGCCGGACAGTTCGCCGCCGGGGCCGAGGACGACCGGGCCGCCGCCGGGCGCCGGGTTGCGGCCGATGAAGCCGGCCTTGACCAGGCCGATGAAGGCGATGAACAGGCCGATGCCCATGGTGATGCCGTGCTTGAGCGGCAGCGGGATCGCGTTCATGATCATCTCGCGCAGGCCGGTGACGACCAGCAGCATGATCACGACGCCGTAGGCGACGCACATGCCCATCGCCTGCGGCCAGGTCATCTGGGGTACGACCTGGGTGGCGACGACACCGGAGACGGACAGTCCGGCGGCGAGGGCGAGCGGCACCTTGCCGACGAAGCCCATGAGCAGGGTGGTGAACGCCGCGCCGAGCGCCGTCGCGGTGATCAGGGCCTTCTGGCCGAGGGTGTCCCCGGCCACGTCCTTGCCGGACAGGATGATCGGGTTGAGCAGCAGGATGTACGCCATCGCCATGAAGGTGGTGACGCCGCCGCGCACTTCGCGCGCGACCGTGGATCCCCGCTGGGATATGTGGAAGTACCGGTCGAGCCAGGACCGTCCCGCCGGGACGCGGCTGCCCGCGCCCGCCTCTTCGGCGGCGGTCCTGGGCTCCAGTGACTGCTGGGTCATGGGGCCATCTCCCAAGGTTCACAGGGGCACCCGTGCAAAGCCCTTCAGGGGCACGGGATTTGGGAATGGACGACCCGGGGGGACGGCCCAGGACGAACCTCGTTGCGGGTACTTCGAGACCGCGAGCGGAGCGGAGCAAGAAGGACGGGGAGTGCTCCGGGCGGCGCGTGGACGTGACGTTCCGTGCGCCGCCCGGAGGGTCTGCTCACACCTTGCCGGTGAGGTGCTCCGGCCGTACGGGCGTGCGGGGCAGTTCCAGTCCGGTCGCGTTCCGGATCGCCGCGAGGACGGCCGGGGTGGACGACAGGGTGGGGGCCTCGCCGATGCCGCGCAGCCCGTAGGGGGCGTGGTCGTCGGCGAGTTCGAGCACGTCGACCGGGATGGTCGGCGTGTCGAGGATGGTGGGGAGCAGGTAGTCCGTGAAGGAGGGGTTCCTGACCTTCGCCGTCTTCGGGTCGACGATGATCTCCTCCATGATGGCGATGCCCAGGCCCTGGGTGGTGCCGCCCTGGATCTGCCCGATGACGGAGAGCGGGTTGAGCGCCTTGCCGACGTCCTGCGCGCAGGCCAGCTCCACGACCTTGACCAGGCCGAGTTCGGTGTCGACCTCGACGACGGCGCGGTGCGCGGCGAAGGAGTACTGCACATGGCCGTTGCCCTGGCCGGTGCGCAGATCGAAGGGCTCGGTGGGCCGGTGGCGCCACTCCGCCTCGACCTCGACGGCCTCGTCCTCCAGCACGTCCACCAGATCGGCGAGGACCTCACCGCCGTCGGTGACGACCTTGCCGCCCTCCAGCAGGAGTTCGGCGGTGGCCCAGGCGGGGTGGTAGGAGCCGAACTTGCGCCGGCCGATCTCCAGCACCCGCTCGCGCACCAGTTCGCAGGAGTTCTTGACGGCGCCGCCGGTGACGTACGTCTGCCGGGAGGCGGAGGTCGAACCGGCGCTGCCCACCTGGGTGTCGGCGGGGTGGATGGTGACCTGCGCGACGCCCAGCTCGGTGCGGGCGATCTGCGCGTGCACGGTGACGCCGCCCTGGCCGACCTCCGCCATCGCGGTGTGCACGGTGGCGACCGGCTCGCCGGCGATGACCTCCATGCGCACCTTGGCGGTGGAGTAGTCGTCGAAGCCCTCGGAGAAGCCGACGTTCTTGATGCCGACGGCGTAGCCGACGCCGCGCACGACGCCCTCGCCGTGGGTGGTGTTGGACAGTCCGCCGGGCAGCTGGCGCACGTCGGCGCCCTCGCTGGACTCCCACTGGCGCTCGGGCGGCAGCGGCATCGCCTTGACCCGGCGCAGGAGTTCGGCGACCGGGGCCGGCGAGTCGACCGGCTGCCCGGTGGGCATGATCGTGCCCTGCTCCATGGCGTTGAGGCGGCGGAACTCCACGCGGTCCATGCCCACCTCGTCGGCGAGCTTGTCCATCTGCGCCTCGTAGGCGAAGCACGCCTGGACCGCGCCGAAGCCGCGCATCGCGCCGCACGGCGGGTTGTTGGTGTAGAGGGCGATGGCCTCGATGTCGACGTCGTCGATGACGTACGGCCCGGCCGACAGCGAGGAGGCGTTGCCGACGACCGCCGGGGAGGCGGAGGCGTAGGCGCCGCCGTCCAGGACGATCCGGCACTTCATGTGGGTGAGCTTGCCGTCCTTGGTGGCGCCGTGCTCGTAGAAGAGGCGGGCCGGGTGGCGGTGGACGTGCCCGAAGAAGGACTCGAACCGGTTGTAGACGATCTTGACGGGCTTGCCGGTGCGCAGCGCCAGCAGGCAGGCGTGGATCTGCATGGACAGGTCCTCGCGGCCGCCGAACGCGCCGCCGACGCCGGCCAGGGTCATACGGACCTTGTCCTCGGGCAGGCCGAGCACGGGCGCGATCTGGCGCAGGTCGCTGTGCAGCCACTGGGTGGCGATGTAGAGGTGGACGCCGCCGTCCTCCTCGGGCACGGCGAGGCCGGACTCGGGGCCGAGGAAGGCCTGGTCCTGCATGCCGAAGTAGTACTCGCCCCGGACGATGAAGTCGGCCTTCTTCGCGGCCTCGTCGGCGTCGCCGCGGACGATCGGCTGGCGGTGGACGATGTTGGGGTGCGGGACGTGACCGATGTGGTGGTCGTCGCGGTTCTCGTGGACGAGGATCGCGTCCGGCGCGGTGGCGGAGGCCTCGTCGGTGATGACGGGCAGCTCCCTGTACTCCACCTTGATCTTGGCGGCGGCGCGGCGTGCGGTCTCGGGGT
Source organism: Streptomyces sp. NPDC093260 (assembly GCF_040683715.1). Classification (NCBI taxonomy): domain Bacteria; kingdom Bacillati; phylum Actinomycetota; class Actinomycetes; order Kitasatosporales; family Streptomycetaceae; genus Streptomyces; species Streptomyces sp. NPDC093260. Next base: position 275,090 of record NZ_JBFBEK010000001.1, on the reverse strand, counting down.
GGTCGGCGGCGACGATGGCGACCGGCTCGCCGTGGTGGCGCACCTTGCCGTGGGCGAGGACGGGGGTGTCCTGGATCTCCAGACCGTAGTGCTTCACCTCGGCCGGCAGGTCGTCGTAGGTCATGACGGCGTAGACGCCGGCCGTGGCGAGCGCCTCGGAGGTGTCGATGGAGACGATCTCGGCGTGGGCGACCGTGGAGCGCAGGATCTGGCCCCACAGCATGTCCTCGTGCCACATGTCGGACGAGTACGCGAACTCGCCGGTCACCTTGAGGGTGCCGTCCGGGCGGAGCGTGGACTCGCCGATGCCGCCCTTGGTCTGCGAACCCTGCGTGATCTTGGTGGGAGCACCGTTGGCCGTCGTCATGCTCAGACCCCCTCGGACTGCCGGGCGGCCGCGAGGCGGACCGCATCCATGATCTTCTCGTAGCCCGTGCAGCGGCACAGGTTGCCCGACAGCGCCTCGCGGATGTCCGCGTCGGTCGGGTTCGGGTTGCGCTCCAGCATCTCGTCGGCGGCGACCAGCAGTCCCGGGGTGCAGAAGCCGCACTGGACGGCGCCGGCGTCGATGAACGCCTGCTGGATCGGGGCGAGTTCCACGCCCTCGCCGGTCTGCGAGTCGGCGCCCTTGGCCTGCCAGCGCTCGGCCTCGTCCAGCGTGGTGCCGGCGGTGCCGCAGGCGCCGCTCGCGCAGCCGCCCCCGGCGCGCTCCCTGGCGTACTCGGCCAGGCCCTCGACGGTGACGACCTCGCGGCCCTGGACCTGCCCGGCGGCGACCAGACAGGAGCAGACCGGCACGCCGTCCAGGCGTACCGTGCAGGAGCCGCACTCGCCCTGCTCACAGGCGTTCTTGGAACCCGGCAGGCCCATGCGCTCGCGCAGGACGTACAGCAGGGACTCGCCCTCCCAGACGTCGTCGGCTTCCTGCGGACGTCCGTTGACGGTGAAGTTGACGCGCATTACGCAGCTCCCTCCGAGGCGTTGCGGGTGCCGCGGTACGACTCCCAGGTCCAGGTGAGTGTCCGGCGGGCCATCACGCCGACCGCGTGGCGGCGGTAGCTCGCGGTGCCCCGGACGTCGTCGATCGGGTTGCAGGCGGCCGAGCACAGCTCGGCGAACTGCTTGGCGACCGACGGGGTGATGATCTTGCCGTTGTCCCAGAAGCCGTCCTCCTCCAGGACGGCGCCGAGGAACTCCTCGGCGGCCTTGGCGCGGACGGGGGTGGGCGCGGCCGAGCCGATTCCGGTGCGCACCGTGCGGGTCTCGGGGTGCAGGGCCAGCCCGAAGGCGCACACGGCGATGACCATGGCGTTGCGGGTGCCGACCTTGGAGAACTGCTGGGGTCCGTCGGCCTTCTTGATGTGCACGGCGCGGATCAGCTCGTCGGGGGCGAGCGCGTTTCGCTTGACGCCCGTGTAGAACTCGTCGATCGGGATGCGGCGGGTGCCGCGCACCGACTCGGCCTCGACCTCGGCGCCCGCGGCGAGCAGGGCGGGGTGGGCGTCGCCGGCCGGGGAGGCGGTGCCGAGGTTGCCGCCGACGCCGCCGCGGTTGCGGATCTGCGGGGAGGCGACCGTGTGCGAGGCGAGCGCCAGGCCCGGCAGCTCGGTCCGCAGGTTCTCCATGATCTTGGTGTAGGGCACCGAGGCGCCCAGCCGCACGCTGTCCTCGCCGACCTCCCACTCGTAGAGGTCGCCGACGCGGTTCAGGTCGAGCAGGTACTCGGGCCGGCGGTGGTCGAAGTTGATCTCGACCATCACGTCGGTGCCACCCGCAATCGGCACAGCGGTGGGGTGCTCGGCCTTCGCGGCGAGCGCCTCCTCCCAGCTGGCGGGGCGAAGGAAGTCCATGACCGGCTCTCTTCTTCGTCTCGAAAGGTCGTCCAGATTGAGCCAATCCGTGTGCGGCGGGCCAGGCTCGTTCGTGTTCATGTGCTGTTCACGCGGAGTGGAGCCAGTACACCGCCCGCTGCTCCCACGGGGTCAGTCACCGAAACCATGAAGGGTTTGGCTGGCCATGCCGGGCATCTTGTAGATTCGTATGAACGGAGGTCGTCGGTGACATCTCCGGTTTCCCCTGGAACAGAGGTCACCGCCCTCCCGGCGGAGCTGCTGACCGGCCGCCCGGCCGGGCCCCCACCACAGGATCCATCGTAGTTTTCGAGACAAAGAACGGCGGCGACGACATGCGGCTGCGCGCACTGCTGGACACCGATGCGCTGGGCCTGAAGCTGCTCGGCGGCGAGGAGGAGCTGGACCGCACCGTCCGGGGCGTCATGACCACCGACCTGCGCGACCCCAGCCGCTACCTCTCCGGCGGCGAGCTGGTGCTGACAGGCCTGGCCTGGCGCCGCGACGCCGCCGACGCCGAACCGTTCGTCCGCATCCTGGCGCAGGCCGGGGTGGCCGCGCTGGCCGCCGGCGAGGCCGAGCTGGGCGCCGTCCCCGGAGACCTGGTGCGGGCCTGCGCCCGGCACCGGATGCCGCTGTTCGCGGTGCACGAGTCGGTGGCGTTCGCGACGATCACCGAGCACGTCGTACGGCAGGTCTCCGGCGAGCGGGCCGGCGACCTGGCGGCCGTGGTGGACCGGCACCGGCGGATGATGACCGCCGGCCCGGCGGGCGGCGGCCCCGACGTGGTCCTGGACCTGCTCGGCTCCGACCTGGACCTGCGGGCCTGGCTGCTGTCCCCCACCGGACGGCTGATCGCGGGACCGGGTGCGGGCGGGCCGGGCCCTGGGGGTACGTCGGCCGGACCGGGCGCCGGAGCCGGTGCGGGCGGCGCGGCGGGCCGGGCGGGCGCCGCAGGCCCGGGGCTGCCCGCCGTCACCTGCGCCTTGCTGGCCGCCGAGCACCTGGCGGCCGCCCGGTCGGGCCGCCGAGGACCCCACCGGGTCACGCTGGAGGGCACGACGTACTCCCTCTTCCCGATCCGCGCCGGCGCGCAGCGCCCCGCGGTCGCCGCCGGGCGGCCCGCGCAGAGCGGCCGCGACGTGCGCGAGACGGTGCTGTCGGAGTGGGTGCTGGCCGTCGAGGCCGACGCCGGGGACTGGCCCGAGGAGCGCCTGGACCTGCTCCAGGGCGTCACCCAGCTGATCGCCGTCGAGCGGGACCGGCGCGACGCCGCGCGCACGGTGCGCAGACGGCTCGCGCAGGAGGTGCTGGAGCTGGTGCAGACCGGCGCCCCGCCCGCCGAGATCGCCGCCCGGCTGCGGGTCGCCGCGCCGGTGCTGCTGCCCGGGCTCGGCGCGGCCCCGCACTGGCAGGTGGTGGTGGCCCGCGTGGAGTGGGACGGCGCGCCCGCCGAGAGCGGGCCGGTCGCCCAGGCGCTGCTGGAGGAGATCCTCGCCGAGCCCTCCCCCGGCCTCCCGCACCCCGGCCCCGAGGCGTCCGACCGGATCGCGGTCGCGCACACCGGCGGCGAGGCCATCGCCCTGGTGCCGCTGCCGGCCGTCGCCGCCGAGCACGACGGCACCGAGAGCGGCGTCCTCGCCGACGCGCTCCTGGCGTCCGTGCGCGGCCCGCTGTCGGCCGGGCTTGGCGACGACGGGCGGCTCACGCTCGGCGTCAGCGCGGCCGTGCACTCGGCCGAGGGGCTGCGCGGGGCGCTGGAGGAGGCTCGGCACGCCCGGCGCGTCGCGGCGGCCCGGCCCGGCGGCGTCTGCGCCGCCGGGCACCAGGAACTCGCCTCGCACGTGCTGCTGCTCCCCTTCGTCCCGGACGACGTGCGGCGCGCGTTCACCGCCCGGCTGCTGGACCCGCTGCGGGACTACGACCGCCGGCACCGCGCCGAGCTGATCCCGACGCTGGAGGCGTTCCTCGACTGCGACGGCTCCTGGACGCGGTGCGCGACCCGGCTTCACCTGCACGTCAACACACTGCGCTACCGGGTCGGGAGGATCGAGCAGTTGACGGGGCGTGACCTGTCGCGCCTGGAGGACAAGCTGGACTTCTTCCTGGCGCTGCGGATGAGCTGACGCGAAGCCGGTGGCCGGCGCCCACACCCGCCACCGGCCAGGTTCCCCCGACTTTGTGAAATCCTTCACCCACCCCCTTGGCCGGGTGCCGGGATTCGTGCTGAGATTCCGCCACCACTCGAAGCTCGAAGACGTGCTGGGGAGGGCAACGTGGCGCATACCGCCATGTCTGGTAACGGAACGACCGCAGGTGACGATCCACTCCAGACCGCGGTATGGCGGCTGCGTTCGCGCGCGTGCTGGGCCGACGCGGCGGCGCTGCTGCGGTCGGGCACCCCCGCCGCGGCCCTCCAGCGCACCGCGCTGCTGGTGGAGCGGTGCCTGTACACCGAGGCCGGGTGGCAGGACGCGGAGGACGCGCTGCGCGCCGCCGAGGCGCTGGCCCACACCGACGAGGAGCGGGGCGCGGCCGCTTGTGAACGCGGGTACCTGGCCTACTCGGCCACGCTGCACGGCGTACGGGACCGGGCCGACGAGGCGCGCTCCGCGCTGGGGCGGGCGGCGGCGCTGATCCCGCCGGGCTCGCCGGGGCGGGCGCTGCTGGACTTCCGGCGCGGGCTGATCGCGGAGAACCTGACCCGCTCGCCGCAGGCCGCGCGGGCCGCCTACCGCCGCGCCCACGCGGGCGCCACCGCGCACCAGGACCCGCTGCTGCTGTCCTTCACCTGGCGGCACCTGGCCGGGCTGGCGCTGCGCGAGGGCGAGCTGGCCGACGCCCGGCACGGCTTCGCGGAGTCGCTGCGGATCCGCGAGGAGCTGGGCTACCTCGTCGGCACGGCCCCGGCGCTGGTCTCCCTGGCCGAGACGGAGACGGAACCGGAGGCCTCCCGCCTCCGCGAGGAGGCCCGCCGCCTCTTCCGCCTCCTGGGCGGCGTCCCCACCTGGCTGGCCGCCCACCTGACCCCGCCGTCACCGGGGGCGGCCACGGCGTGACGGGGGTCGTGACAGGGGTTCAGCGCGAGCCCGTGACGTGGCCGTGGAGCAGGACGCGGACCGTGTCCAGGTCCCGGGCGATCAACGCGTCCAGGAGAGCCGTGTGGTCCGTGGCGTCCGCCAGGAGGGCGGGGGCGGCGGCCGGGGGGCGCTGGGTGCGACGGTGCAGGTCGGCGGCGATCCGGACCAGTTGCTCGTTGCCCGACAGGGACAGCAGCGCGCGGTGGAAGGCGCGGTCGGTCTCGGCGTAGGCCGCCGGGCAGCCGGAGGACGCGGCCCGTACGGTCGCCTCGGCCAGGGGCCGCAGGGCCGCCCACCGCTCGACGGGCACCGTCCCGGCCAGCCGCAGCAGCACCGGCACCTCGAGCAGCGCCCTCACCTCGGCCAGCTCGGCCAGCTCGCGGGCGCCGCGCTCGACGACCCGGAAGCCCCGGTTGGGCACGACCTCGACGGCGCCCTCCAGCGCCAGCTGCTGCATCGCCTCCCGGACCGGCGTCGCGGACACGCCGAACCGCTCGCCCAGCACCGGCCCCGAGTAGACCTGGCCGGGGCGCAGCTCGCCGGTGGCCAGCGCGGTGCGCAGCGCGGCGAGCACCTGGCCGCGCACGGAGGACCGCCGCACCACCGGTCCGGACGGGGCGGCCGCCTGTGCGGCCGGCCGCCCGCCGGCCGGCCACTCCCCGAGGGGATGCCCGCCGGACGCGGGAAGGTCCTGCGCGTCCTCACCATAGGCGGCTGCGCCGGGCGCGGGGCGGGAAGCTTCGCCGTGGGCGGGGCCCCGTATGCCGTCGCCGTGCGTGTGCTCGCCGCGGGCGTCCTCCGCCGCCGAGGCGTGCCGCGCCCGCGCCGCCTGCCGGGGGAGCCGCGGCGCGCCCGGGGCGGTCCCCGCCGGGCCGGCGGAGTCCTGCGCGCCCTGCTTCACGGTTCTCCTCCGGGCTTGGGGGTGCTTGGGGCCATTACGGCCGGTTGCCGCTCTTGCGTCAAGCACCTTAGACACATGTGGCCAAGGGTTCACATTCCGCCGAAGTGAAGTAAGGTAAGGCTTACCTCCAACCGTCCCCGACGCCCGTGAATCGGTGGTTCCGGCATGCCTGTGCCCCCTTCGGCAGTTGCGGCCGCGTACGCGCGCCTCACCGAGGTCTTCCCCGGCCTGACGGTGACCGAGCCGGCTCCCGGCGAGCCGCTGCCGCGGGGCGGCGGGTGGGTCGCCGCCGACGCCCTGGCCGCGGGCGGCCCCGCGCTGGAGGCCTTCCTGGCCTGGGACGACGCGCAGGTGCTGCGCGACTACGGCACCCGGGCCCGCCCGGACGTGGTGGCGAGTTTCGCCCTGCACCGCTACGCCTGGCCCGCCTGCCTGCTGTTCACCGTCCCCTGGTTCCTGCACCGCCGCGTCCCGCGCCTGCCCGCCGCCCACGTCGCCTACGACCGCGAGGGCGGCCGCATGGCCGTGCGCCCCGCCTCCTTCGCCTGCCTGCCCGGCGACCCCGCGGCCGCCCTGCCCGGCGCCCGCGTGGTGCCCGACGAGGAGGCGCTGCGCGCCGAGGTACGGGCCGCCGTCGCCGAGCACCTCGAACCGCTCCTCGCCTCCTTCGGCCCGCGCATGCGGCGGCGCGGACGCGCGCTGTGGGGCATGGCGACCGACGAGATCGCAGAGAGCCTGTGGTACATCGCCGGCCTCCTCGGCGAGGAGGACCGCGCGCTGCGCGAGCTGGAGCTGCTGCTGCCGGGCGCGACCCGGCCCTACGTCGGCTCGGCCGCGTTCCGCGAACTGACCGGCCCGAAGGGCGAGTCACGGTCCACCCGCGACCGGATCAGCTGCTGCATGTTCTACACCCTGCGCCCCGAGGACACCTGCGCCAACTGCCCGCGCACCTGCCCGGGCGGACGCGCCGTCAGGACCACGGCCGCCGTGGCCGCTTGACGCCTGCGATGACCTGACGGTCCACCGGAAGGTACGACGGGCCGCTGCGCGTCCCGTAAGATCGTCCACGACTGGGACCCCATACGGGCGCGAGGAGTTCACAACTCCCTCACCCGTCGCGGGAACTTTCCGCGGAACCGCCCGTACGGGTAGTCTTATTCGAACTCAACTCCCGCCCCTCAAGCGGCAGTTCGAGCAGAACGCCGTCCCCGGGCATCCCCTTGCACCTCCTTGGCGGCCTCTTGCCCCGAAACCCCCTGAGGGCCGCCGGGATTGGGCCACTATGGCGGGCGTCACGCCCTATCCCAATGCAAGGGACCCTAGATGAGACTGACCGACATATCGCTGAACTGGTTGCTTCCGGGCGCCGTGCTGCTCCTGGGCGTGCTGGCGGCGGTGGCGGTGCTCGCGCGCGGCAAGCGGTCCAAGGGGAACACGAGTACCGAGGACTCGTGGGAGCGCAGCGAGGAGCGCCGCAGGCGCAAGGAGGCCGTCTACGGCACCGCTTCCTATGTGCTCCTGTTCTGCTGTGCGGCGGTGGCCGCAGCCCTCTCCTTCCACGGCCTGGTCGGCTTCGGCGAGCAGAACCTCGGCCTGTCCGACGGCTGGCAGTACCTGGTGCCGTTCGGCCTGGACGGCGCGGCGATGTTCTGCTCCGTGCTCGCGGTGCGCGAGGCCAGCCACGGTGACGCGGCCCTCGGCTCCCGGCTGCTGGTGTGGCTGTTCGCCGCCGCCGCGGCCTGGTTCAACTGGGTGCACGCGCCGCGGGGCGTCGACCACGCGGGCGCGCCGCAGTTCTTCGCCGGCATGTCGCTGTCGGCGGCGGTCCTCTTCGACCGCGCGCTGAAGCAGACCCGCCGGGCCGCGCTGCGCGAACAGGGCCTGGTTCCGCGCCCGCTGCCGCAGATCCGCATCGTCCGCTGGGTGCGCGCTCCCCGCGAGACGTACCGCGCCTGGTCGCTGATGCTCCTGGAGGGCGTGCGCAGCCTGGACGAGGCGGTCGAGGAGGTGCGCGACGACAAGCGCCAGAAGGAGGAGCGGCGCCGGCTCAGGCGCGAGCAGGAGCGGGTGGAGCGCGCCCAGCTCAAGGCGATCAGCCGGGGCCACCGCGGCTTCGCCGGCCGCGGCCGGCAGGGCGAGGCGCAGGCCCTGGAACGGGGCTCCGGGCAGGCCTCCGCGGAGCCTGCCATAGCGCCCTCGGAGCCGCTGCCGGTGCGTTCGCGTCCCTCGCTCCAGCCCGTCCGCAAGGGCGGTGACGCCATCACGGTCGACCTCACCGCGGAGGACGACACACAGGCCCTGCCGCGGCTGGACTCGCTGGAGCGCAAGCTGAAGGACCTGGAGCAGCAGTTCGGCTGAGCCATGAGGACACCACGGTGCCGTAGGGGCACGGAGGGGGGCGGGGCGCGGTCCGGACGGACCGCGCCCCGCCCCCCTTCCCGCTCAGGCCGCCCGCGCCGCCGTCAGTTCGAACCACACCGACTTGCCGACCTCGTGCGCGCACACGCCCCAGGCGTCCGCCAGGGACTCGACCAGGACCAGTCCCCTGCCGTTGGTGTCGGAGGCGGCCTCCGGCACCCGCGGCCGGGGCCGCCGCGCCACGAAGTCCCGCACCTCCACGCGCAGTCCGCGCGGCGAGACGGTGGCGGTCAGGATCGCGTCGTCGTCGGTGTGCACGAGTGCGTTGGTGACCAGTTCGCTGGTGAGCAGTTCGGCCACGTCGGTGCCGTCCGGCCGTTCCCAGTGGCGCAGCAGCTCGCGCAGCGCCCGGCGCGCCTCGGGGACCGCCCGCAGATCCGCCCGCGGCAGCCGGCGCCGCAACTGGGGCGCCGGTGGCCGCCGCGGCATGTCCCCGTTCCCGTCCGCCGCTTCCGCCGGAAAGGCCGCCGCCGCAGCGGGACCGCCTCCTCTTGCCTGACTCTCCATCTCCCCCGCCCGCGTGCCGATCTCGGATCCCCTCCAGCTCGAACACGTTCACGGAGATCCATGCCCAGCCGGACCCACGGCAGTCATGTGGAATCGTCAACGACCGAGCGGCCGGCCAGGTTGGCCGGAGTACGACGCTTTCCGCGCCCGCCGGGGCCCGGCGCCGTGTCCGCCAGGGCGCGAGGCCAGGCCCGCCGACGGAGGCGTGAGCGCCGGGCGGTTCAAGGGCGCGGTACGTTGCGGAGGTTGGAGCGGGCCATCTGCACCATCCGGCCGACGCCGCCGTCCAGCACCATCTTCGAGGCGGACAGGGCGAACCCGGTCACCATCTCGGCACTGATCTTCGGCGGGATGGACAGGGCGTTGGGGTCGGTCACGACGTCCACGAGGGCCGGCCCCTTGTACCGGAACGCCTCCTTGAGTGCCCCGGCCAGCTCCTTGGGCTTCTCCACCCGTACGCCGTGGGCGCCGCAGGCGCGGGCCACGGCGGCGAAGTCCGGGTTCTTGTTGGCGGTACCGTAGGAGGGCAGTCCGGCAACCAGCATCTCCAACTCGACCATACTGAGCGCGGAGTTGTTGAACAGCACGACCTTCACCGGCAGTTCGTACTGCACCAGGGTGAGGAAGTCGCCCATCAGCATGGCGAAGCCGCCGTCCCCGGACATGGAGACGACCTGCCGGCGCCGGTCGGTGAACTGCGCGCCGATCGCCATGGGCAGCGCGTTGGCCATCGAGCCGTGCGAAAACGAACCGATGATCCGGCGGCGGCCGTTGGGAGAGATGTAGCGGGCGCCCCAGACGTTGCACATCCCGGTGTCGATGGTGAACACGGCGTCGTCGGCGGCCAGTTCGTCCAGCACGGCGGCCACGTACTCGGGATGGATCGGGACGTGCCGGTCGACCTTCCTGGTGTACGCCTTGACGACCCCCTCCAGCGCGTCGGCGTGCTTCTTGAGCATCCGGTCGAGGAAGCGCCGGTTCCTCTTCTCCTTCACCCGCGGGATCAGACAGCGCAGCGTCTCGCGCACATCGCCCCACACGGCCAGGTCGAGCCGGGAGCGGCGGCCGAGGTGCTCGGGCCGGACGTCGATCTGCGCGATCTGCACGTCGTCGGGCAGGAACGCGTTGTACGGGAAGTCCGTGCCGAGCAGGATCAGCAGATCGCACTCGTGGGTGGCCTCGTAGGCGGCGCCGTAGCCGAGCAGCCCGCTCATCCCGACGTCGTAGGGGTTGTCGTACTGGATGAACTCCTTGCCGCGCAGGGCGTGTCCGACCGGTGACTTGATCTTCCCGGCGAACTCCATCACCTCGGCGTGCGCGCCCGCCGTGCCGCTGCCGCAGAACAGGGTGACCTTGTCGGCCCTGTCGATCATCCGCACCAGCTCGTCGATCTCCGCGTCGCCGGGCCGCACGGTGGGCCGGGAGGTGACGATCGCGGTCTCGGCGGCCTTCTCGGGGGCGGGTTCGGCGGCGATGTCGCCCGGCAGGGTGACCACACTGACGCCGCTGCGGCCGACCGCGTTCTGGATGGCGGTGTCCAGCAGCCGGGGCATCTGCTTGGGGCTGGAGATCAGCTCGCTGTAGTGGCTGCACTCCTGGAACAGCCGGTCCGGGTGGGTCTCCTGGAAGTAGCCGAGGCCGATCTCGCTGGAGGGGATGTGCGAGGCGAGGGCGAGCACCGGGGCCATGGAGCGGTGGGCGTCGTACAGACCGTTGATGAGGTGCAGGTTGCCGGGGCCGCAGGAGCCGGCGCAGGCCGCCAGCCTCCCGGTGATCTGCGCCTCGGCGCCGGCCGCGAAGGCGGCGGTCTCCTCGTGCCGGACGTGGATCCAGTCGATGGCGGCGTTGCGGCGCACCGCGTCGACGACCGGGTTCAGACTGTCCCCGACGACGCCGTAGAGGCGTTTGACCCCGGCGCGGACGAGGGTGTCGACGAACTGCTCTGCGACGTTCTGCTTGGCCATGGCTGCTGGGCGCCCTTCGGTCTCCTGCGGTCCCGGTGCGGATTCCTCTGGGTCCATGAATTCACAGCCGCCGCGCTCACGCCTCCCAGACGGCGACGGCCGTACGGTCGTCCGCGTACCCCTTGACCCGCGTCTGGGCGTCCGCGAGGAACGCGGCGAGGCCCGGCACGGCGGCGTCGGACCACCGTCCGGCCAGCCGAGCGGCCAGCTCCGGCTCGCCGCGCAGCGGGTCGGCCAGACCGTCCGTGCACATCAGCAGCACATCACCCGACCGGGCCAGGGACGCCCGGAACCGGAAGGGCGCGCGGGGCGGCTCGGGCGGGGAGGCGGGGACGTACGGGTCCGGCGGGGCCGGGAGGCCGAGGTCCAGGGTGAGACGGTCGCCCTCGGGGGCGGGGGCGCCTCCCGCCGTCGGTCCGGCATCCGTGCCGGGGCGTGCGTTCGTGCCGGGTCCTGCCGGTGCCGGCACGTCGGGCTCGATGTCCTGCCATGCGCCGCCGCGCAGGCGGAACAGCCCGCCCGCGCCGACGCCGAAGAAGACCCGCACGCGGCACTCGGGGTCGGCGGGCAGCAGCAGACAGCGCAGGTCCGCCGTGTACTCCGCCGGGTCGATTCCGCGTTCGACGGCGGTGGCGCGGAGTCTGCCGAGGGAGCGGTCGGTGAGACGGTGCAGGCCCGCCTTCAGCTCGCCGCGCCGCCCGGCGCGGATGTCCTGCACCAGCCGGACATGGCTGCGGCCCACGGCCCGCGCGATCCACCGGCACGCCTCCGCCGCGGCGCGGTGCGCCTGCGGGGCGGTGCGGGCGCCGGTCGCCATCGCGACGAGCACGAGCGCCTGCTCGCCGCTGCCGAACCGGGCGGTGAGGAGCGCGTCCCGGCGCGGTTCGCCCCGGTAGCGCGGGGAGTCGCCGCGCAGGGACACGGCGCGCAGGGTGCAGGCCCCGTACCTGGCCCCGTCCAGCACCGTGTCCGGCACCAGATCGTCCGTCTCGTCGGGGTCGGCCCCGGGCAGGGCCGTCGGCTCGGCGTCGTAGGTGGGCGGACCGGAGCCTACGTGGGCGACGGTGGGGGGCTGCTGTTCGGGGACGGGGGCGGGGCCTTCGGGGGCCGCTTCTCCGGGGGCGGGCGTGGGGGCGGCGCGGGGGTGTGAGGGCCTCGGGGCCGGCGGTGGTGGGGAAGAAGGGGGCGGAGGCGCGGAGGGCCGTGGGGGCGAGCCGGGGCGCGCGGGCGCGGCAGCGCGCGGTTGCCCAGGGGCGCTGTCCGCCGTCAGGGCGGTGTCCGCCGCAAGGCCGGTGTCCGGCGGAGTGGTGTCCGCCGGGGCGCGTGCACCGGCGTACGCGCCCCCGATGGGGTCGCCCGGCGCGGGCGCGGCAGGAGGCGCGGGCGGGGGTACGGGCGGAGCCGCTGACGCGGGCCCGGGCGCGGGCGGGGTGCGCGGCTCGGGCGGAGGCGGCGGGCCGGGGGTGAAGGGCGCCGGGCGGCGGGCGGTGGTCGACACGGTGTCCTGCGGCGCGCGGCGCCACCAGTCCGGGCCGGGGTCCGACGGCGGGACGCCATGGGCGGGAGCGCGGTCGGCCTCCGGCGCCTCGCCGGCACCCGCGGTCGTCCAGGGACGGCCGGGGGCGGGGCCGAAGCCGGGTGCGCGGTCCACCCCCCGCGGTGACTCGCCCGACGGCTCGGCGGTCGGGCCGGGAGGCGGCCCGCCGGGCTTCTCGGGCGGCGGCGCAGCCGACCCGGACGGTGCCCCACCAGCCGGCTCGTACGGTGTCTCACCAGGCGCCCCGGAGGGGGTGCCTCCCGCCGGCCGGGACGGCGCCGCCGCGGCCGGGCCGGTGGCGCGCGGTGCGGGCACGGCCGTACCCGGCGCCGACGACTGCGGACCGTCCCCGAACGAGAACCACTCCTCGTCCCGGCCCCGCCCGTCCCCCGCGGGACCGTCACCGTCAGCGCCGGTGCCCGGCGCTCCGGGGCCTTCGGTCCCGTCCAACGTGTCGGCGGCCGAGGCGAAGCGGTCGTCCAGGGAATCGGCCGCGGCCGTCGGACCCGTGTCGTCGGTGGAGTCGTCGTACAACTGCCTCCACCAGTCGTCCTCGTGACCGGTGGGCCTTCCCCCCTGCTGGCTCATGCCCTCAATAATCCACCGCGGGGGGCTCGGGAAAACGGGGCAACGGGAAAATCCGGCGCGCACCCGCCCCGCGAACGGACCCCTCGGGTGATGGATGGAACTCGCGTACGAAACGAAGCCGCCGGGCGGTCCCACCCCCCACGGGAGAACCGCCCGGCGACACCTGGGCGACCCGGCGCCGGGTCACGACTGGACGGCCGCCGCACGCAGCCGGCGTCCACGCAGGCCACGGCCTCCGGGGCGGCACATCGATGCTTCGGTGATGCCACCTTGTCAGGAGGACCACCGGTACCGCGATGATGTTGGAAGGCGGGTTTGCGCCGTGGCCGTTTTCCGCCACCGGCGGCCCGCCTCGATCACCGTGGCAGAGCGCCCGAACGGGGAGGGACGGCAGCCGATGCTGGCAGCGATAGGTCTGGACGAGCGGCACGAGTCGGCGTACCGGGCACTGGTGTCCGTGGGCGCCGCCGAGGTGCCCGACCTCGCGCGGCGGCTGATGCTCGGCGAGCGGGACACCGAGCGCGCGCTGCGCCGCCTGGAGCGGCACGGGCTCGCGGCGCAGTCCTCCGCGCGGCCCGGCCGCTGGGTCGCCGCGCCCCCCGGTGTGGCGCTGGGCGCGCTGCTCACCCAGCAGCGGCACGAGCTGGAGAAGGCGGAGCTGGCCGCCGCGCTGCTCGCGGAGGAGTACCGGGCGGCGGCGGGCGAACCGGCGGTGCACGATCTGGTGGAGGTGGTCACCGGCGCGCCCGCCGTCGCGCAGCGCTTCCTCCAGCTCCAGCTGGGCGCGAACGAGGAGGTGTGCGCGCTGGTGACCGACAACCCGGTCGCCGTCTCCGGCAGCGAGAACGACGCCGAGGAGCAGGCGGCCGGGCGCGGTGTGCGCTACCGGGTGGTGGTCGAGCGCGCGGTGCTCCACCAGCCGCAGGGCGTCACGGAGCTGACGGCCGCGCTGGGCCGGGACGAGCAGGTGCGGGTGGTGGACGAGGTGCCGACCAAGCTGGTGGTGGCCGACCGGTCGCTGGCGATGGTGCCGTTGACGGCGCGCTCGGCGGAGCCGGCCGCGCTCGTCGTGCACGCCAGCGGTCTGCTGGAGCTGCTGTCGGGGCTGTTCGAGTCGGTGTGGCGCACCGGGCTGCCGTTGCGCCTGGGCGCGTCCGGCGTCACCGAGCAGGACCCGGACGGCCCGGACGCCACCGATCTGGAGGTGCTGTCGCTGCTGCTGGCCGGGCTGACCGACGCGAGCGTGGCCAAGCAGCTCGACCTGGGCCTGAGGACCGTGCAGCGCCGGGTGAAACGGCTGATGGAGCTGGCCGGGGTGACCACCCGGCTGCAACTGGGCTGGCACGCCTACGAACGCGGCTGGGTGGCCCGGGAACGGCAGTGCTGACCGGGGGGGTTCGGGCAGCTCGGGGCTCAGGCGGCGAGGGATCCCTCCAGGGCGAGCAGCCGCGTCTTGCGCTCCAGGCCGCCCGCGTACCCGGTGAGGGAGCCGTCCGCGCCGATCACCCGGTGGCAAGGGCGCACCACCAGCAGGGGGTTGGCGCCGATCGCCCCGCCGACGGCGCGAACCGCCGCCCGGGAGGCCCCGATCCGGGCCGCGATCTCGCCGTACGTGGTGGTCGCGCCGTACGGGACGGTGTCCAGGGCGGCCCACACGCGTTCCCGGAAGGCGGTGCCGGAGCTGTGCAACGGCAGTGTGAACTCCTTGAGTTCGCCGGCGAAGTAGGCGTGCAGCTGTTCGTCGGCCGCGTGGAAGGGCCCGGCGTCGTGCCGCCAGTCCGGCTGGACCGTGCGCCCGCCCTTCTGGCCGGGCACGGACAGCGAGGTCAGGGCGCCGGCCGGGTCTGCGGTGAGGAGCAGCGGACCGAGGGGGCTGTCGAGCCGCGTCCAGTACGTGGTGGCCGGGTCGGGCGGTGCCGTGGGGGCCGTCGCGGAGGCGGCGATCGCCGTGGCGTCGTGGGTGGGGTCCTGGCCGTTGGTCGTCATCGGATCTCCGGCTTCCCTGCTGTGCGCAGATGGTTGAGGGCGTAGGAGCGCCAGGGGCGCCAGCTGTCGGGGGCGTGCGCGTCGGGCGGGGCCGCGTCGGGGTCGCCGAGCGCGCGGGTGCGGATCGCGGCGACCGTGGCGGCGTCCAGGCCGGGCAGGGCGAGCAGCGCCCGGTGCGCCTCCTCACGGTCGGCGCCGGGGTCCAGCCGGACGTCGCCGTCGGCGAGGGCGGCGGTCAGGGCGCCCAGGGGGCCGTACGGTTCTGCCTCGGCGAGGACGGACGGTTCGGGGAACAGGTGGGTGAGACTGCCGCAGGGGGCGTCCAGCGTCTTGCCGTACCGGAGTACCAGCTCGGCGGCGGCCGCGGGCCCCACCAGCGCGCGGACCGCGGCCTCCTCCGGGTCGGCGGCGCCGGGCGAGCGCAGGCCGGGGCGGGCCGCGACCAGCGGGGCCAGCCGGGGGTCCGCGCCGAGCCGTTCGTCCACGGCGTACGGGTCGGCGTCGAGGTCGAACAGCCGGCGCAGCCGCTGTACGGCCGTGGTCAGGTCGCGCGGGTCGGTCAGGTGCAGCCGGCCCTCCAGCCAGCCGCCCGGCCGGGCGCCGGAGGCGGCCTTGGGCGTGCCGGTGCGTTCGGCGACGGCGGCGATCCCGGCGCCGTGGGGCAGGCGCAGGGTGCGCCGGTACGTCCGCGCCCCCGGTCGCCCGCTCACCTCCTCCACGCCGGGCACGGCCTCGCACTGGAGCAGGTCGAAGACGGGACCGGCCTGGTAGGGGCCGCGGTGCGCGAGGCGCAGCGGAATCCCGGCGGTGGGCGTCGCAGTGGTGCGGCGCCGGGTGCGGGGCGCGGCGGCGCGCAGTTCGCCGGGGGTCGTGGCGTAGACGGCGCGGATGGTGTCGTTGAACTGCCGTACGCTCGCGAAGCCGGCCGCGAAGGCGATCTGGGTGACCGGCAGGTCGGTGGTCTGGAGCAGGACGCGCGCGGTGTGGGCGCGCTGGGCGCGGGCGAGGGCGACGGGTCCGGCGCCGAGTTCGGCGGTGAGCTGACGCTGCACCTGCCGGGCGCTGTAGCCGAGCCGGGCGGCGAGCCCGGCGACGCCCTCCCGGTCGATCACGCCGTCGCCGATCATGCGCATCGCCCGGCCGACGACGTCGGCGCGGACGTTCCAGTCGGCGGAGCCGGGCACCGCGTCCGGCCGGCACCGCCGGCAGGCGCGGAAGCCCGCGCCCTGGGCGGCGGCGGCCGTGGCGAAGTACCGCACGTTGTCCCGCTTGGGCGTCACCGCCGGGCAGCTGGGACGGCAGTAGATCCCGGTCGTCTCGACGGCGAAGAAGAACTCGCCGTCGAACCGCCCGTCCCGGCTGCGTACCGCCTCGTACCTGCTGTCCTCATCCATCACGCTGTCCAGTGTCCGCCCTCGGCGCCCCCGGGACTGGCGGGAATCGGACATCACGGTAGGGGACGTCACGGGGCGCGGCGCCCGCTGGTGCGAGGCGCGCCGCGCCCGTCCTCCGGGCGGGGAGGCGAGGGAGGGCCGGCCGGGAGGCCGCCCTGCCCGCCAGGGCCTCGGGCCGCCCGGGCGGGCAGAGCGGCCCACGGCCCTGGCGGGCTCCCGCGGCCCGGGGGCCGCGAAGCCCGGGGGCCGCGGGACCTACTCCCGTCGCCCCCGCTTCGCCGCCGCCGCCGCGCGGCCCTCCGCGCCCTTCCGCTTCCAGTCGCGGCGGATCTCCGCGCGCAACCGCGCGTCGGTCTTGGCGGTGATCCACTGGTTCTCGCGGATGAGCTTGCGGTAGCTGTCCAGGCGGCGTTCCGGCAGGGCGCCGGAGTCGACGGCGGCGAGGACGGCACAGCCGGGCTCGCTGTCGTGGGCGCAGTCGTGGAACCGGCACCGCGCGGCCAGCTCCTCGATCTCGGCGAACACCTGCCCGACCCCGCTCTCGGCGTCCCACAGGCCGACGCCGCGCAGCCCCGGCGTGTCGATCAGGACGCCGCCGCCGGGCAGGACGAGCAGGTTGCGGGTGGTGGTCGTGTGCCGGCCCTTGCCGTCCACGTCCCGGGTGTGCTGGACGTCCATCACGTCCTCGCCGAGGAGCGCGTTGGCCAGGGAGGACTTGCCGGCGCCGGACTGCCCGAGCAGGACGGAGGTCCCGTCGGCGACCGCGGCGGCGAGCACGTCGAGCCCGTCCCCGGTCAGCGCGCTGACCGCCAGCACCGGCACCCCGGGCGCCGTCGTCTCCACGTCCCGGACGAGGTACGACAGCCCCACCGGGTCCGGCACGAGGTCGGCCTTGGTCAGCACGACAAGCGGCTGCGCCCCGGACTCCCACGCCAGGGCGAGGAACCGCTCGATGCGGGCGAGGTCGAGCTCGACGGCGAGGGAGACGGCGACGATCGCGCGGTCGACGTTGGCGGCGAGGACCTGCCCCTCGGACCGCTTGGAGGAGGTGGCCCGGACGAAGGCGGTGCGGCGCGGCAGGTACGACCGTACGTAGCGCGGGTTGCCGCCGGGTTCGACGGCGACCCAGTCGCCGGTGCACACGACCCGCAGCGGATCGTGCGGGGTGACGAAGGCGGTGTCGGCGCGCAGCACGCCGCCCGCGGTGATCACGTCGCACCGGCCGCGGTCGACGCGGACGACCCGGCCGGGCAGGAGCCCCTGGTCGGCGTGCGGGGCGAACGCGGCCGCCCAGCCCTCGTCCCAGCCGTAGCCGGAGAGCGGGTGCGGCGAGGAGGCGGAGACGGACCCCGCGCTGGAGGTCGCGGCCGGGGAGATCCCGGAGAAGGACGTCTTGGAGAAGGAGGCCTCGGGGGAACCGGAAGCGGAGGAAGACAAGGGAAACCCTTCACAAGGGCGGCCCCGGCCGCCCGCGCCGCCTGGCGCGGGAGAAGTGGTGGGTCAGCCGGAGGCCACGGAGGTGGAGTGGACGATCCTCTGAACGCGGGCAGCGCCCTTCGCGAAGACAGCCATCGGTCACACCTCCTGTCGCACGACCTCGTCGGCGGCGGCCGACGGCCACCGCGTGAAGCGACGCCCACTCTAGAAGGGCACGCATCCGGCCGCCACGGGTTTTTCCGCGCGGTTACCGTCCTTCCGGGACAGTGGGGTGTTCGACGGCGGCCCGAAACGGGACGTACAGTACCCCCAGGGGTATATCACTAGGAGTGATCGTGGAACTGGAGCTGGACGGCACCGACCTCAAGGCCGTACTGAACCGGCTGCGCCGCGCGCAGGGCCAGATCTCCGGGGTCATCCGGATGATCGAGGAGGGCCGGGACTGCGAGGAGGTCGTCACGCAGCTCGCCGCCGCCTCGCGCGCCCTGGACCGGGCCGGGTTCGCCATCATCGCCACCGGTCTGCAGAAGTGCGTGGCCGACATCGAGTCCGGCCGCAGGAACGGCGAGGACGCCGCCGCGATGCGGGCCCGCATGGAGAAGCTGTTCCTGTCCCTGGCGTGACCGGGGGCGGGCGCACTCCGTCTCCTCGCGCGGCGCGCACGACGACGCCGGGCTCCTGGTCGCGGGGAAGCGCGGCGCCACGAGAACGACGCTCCCGCTCCTGTCGCCGCCCGGGCCGAACGGCCTTCCCCCCGGAACCAGGTGACCGCGCCTCCCCTCCGGCTCCTCCCCTAGGGTTCGGCCGGTGTGATGCGGCGGCCCGTGACACGGGCGGGGCGGATGCGCACCCACAGCGTGCGCCGGCCGCCCGCCCACGGAGCGGAGTGCGCCCGCTCCTCCAGCCGGCGCACCTGCTCCGGGTCGGTGACCGCCTCCGCGGGGCCGACCACGAGCACGCTCCAGCCCCGGCTGAGCGCGTCGTCCACGTGATCGACCTCGAAGGCGGTCTCCGTGCCCACGGCGGCGGCCGGGGCCGCGTCGGTCGCGGTGCGGAAGACGACGTCGCCGTCGATCACGTCGTAGTTGACCGGCACGACGGCCGGGCCGTCCGCGGTGGTGAGCCCGACCCGGCCCACCCCGTGCGTGGACAGCAGTTCCCTGCTCTCGTCCTCGCCGAGGTCCGTCAGCAGCGGGCGCAGCAGCGCGTGGCCCTGGCCGGGCGGCAGGTCCTGGCCGCCGCCGCGCAGCGCGTCGAGCGTGGTGCCGAGCGCGTCGGCCAGCCGCAGCAGCGTCGCCGGGCTGGGGTCCGACGGGTGTTCCTCCAGATAGGCCAGGTACTGCGGCGACATCCGGGCCCGGGCGGCCGCCTCCGCGACGCTGAACCCCTGCCGCTCCCGGGCGGCCGTCAGCCGCCGCCCGATGTCCCCTGGCCGCCCCGCCCGCGCCCCGGCACCGGAGGCCGTCCCCTCGGGTGCCGGGGCCGGCGCCGAGGGCTCCTGCCCGCGGGTCACCGGCTCGGCGCGGGCCGCCTGCTCGCCGTGGCCCACCGGGTGGACGTGGGCGTCCGCGCCGGGGAAGACGAGGGTGATCTCGCCCGTGTCCGACCAGCGCACGTCGTACGGCGGGGTGCCGTCGTCGTGGTGCAGGCCGACGATCTCGCCGTCGCGCCGGGTGACGCCGGTGACCGGACTTTCCACCACGAGCCGATCGCCTAGCTGAGCGTGCATGACCATGCCTCCCTCAGGGATCCGCTTCCCAGGATCGCCCGCCGCCGTGTCCAGCACCAACGGGCGGCCTCCGGGGCGCGGGTCCTCCCGCGTCGTCTCAGCCGTCCCAGGACCAGTCCGCCACCTCGGGCAGGTCCACCCCGTGCTCGCGGATGTAGGCGTGGTGGCGCAGCCGGGCGTCCTCCATGCGCTGGCGTACGGCCGCGGCGCGCACCGCGAGGCCGGGGACGCGGTCGATGACGTCCATGACCAGGCGGTAGCGGTCGAGGTCGTTGCTGACGACCATGTCGAACGGCGTGGTGGTGGTGCCGATCTCCTTGTAGCCGCGCACATGGAGGTGGCTGTGGCCGTGGCGCCGGTAGGCCAGCCGGTGGATCAGCCACGGGTAGCCGTGGTAGGCGAAGATCACCGGCTTGTCGGCGGTGAACAGCCCGTCGTACTCGAAGTCGGACATGCCGTGCGGGTGCTCCCCGCTCGGCATCAAGCGGGCGATGTCCACGACGTTGACCACCCGCACCGCCAGTTCGGGCAGTTCGCGGCGCAGCAGTTGCGCGGCGGCCAGCACCTCCAGGGTGGGCACGTCGCCGGCGCAGCCGAGGACGACGTCGGGTTCGCGGCTGCCGTCCTCGGTGCCGGCCCAGTCCCAGACGCCCGCGCCGCGCGCGCAGTGCACGGCGGCCTGGTCCATGGAGAGCCAGTCGAAGGAGGGCTGCTTGCCGGCGACGACCACGTTGACGTAGTCGCGGCTGCGCAGGGCGTGGTCGGCGACGGACAGCAGGGTGTTGGCGTCCGGCGGGAAGTACACGCGGACCGCTTCGGGGCTCTTGTTGAGGATGTGGTCGACGAAGCCGGGGTCCTGGTGGGAGAAGCCGTTGTGGTCCTGGCGCCACACGTGTGAGGTGAGCAGGTAGTTCAGGGAGGCGATGGGGGCGCGCCAGCCCAGCCGGCGGGTGGTGCGCAGCCACTTGATGTGCTGGTTGACCATGGAGTCCACGATGTGCACGAAGGCCTCGTAGCAGGAGAACAGGCCGTGCCGGCCGGTGAGGAGGTAGCCCTCCAGCCAGCCCTGGCAGGTGTGTTCGGAGAGGATCTCCATCACCCGGCCGTGCCGGTCGAGGTGTTCGTCCACGTCGAGGGTCTCGGCCTGCCAGGCCTTGCCGCTGGCCCCGTAGACGGCCTGGAGGCGGTTGGAGGCGGTCTCGTCGGGCCCGACCAGGCGGAAGTCACGCCGTTCGGCGGTCGCCCGCATGACGTCCTCCAGCAACTCGCCGAGGACGCGTGTGGGTTCGTGCATGCTCGCGCCGGGCTTGTCGACGGCGACGGCGTGCTTCTCCAGCGGGGGCATGGGCAGTTCGCGCAGCAGGCGGCCGCCGTTGGCGTGCGGAGTGGCACCGAGGCGGCGCTCGCCGTGCGGGATGCCGGCCAGGACGGCCGGGCGCGGGGCGCCGTGTTCGTCGAAGAGTTCCCCGGGCCGGTAGGAGCGCAGCCAGGCTTCGAGTTGCCGCAGGTGTTCGGGGTTGTCGCGGACGGCGGCGAGGGGGACCTGGTGGGCGCGCCAGGTGCCCTCGACGGGCAGGCCGTCCACCTCGGCGGGGCCGGTCCAGCCCTTGGGGGTGCGCAGCACGATCACCGGCCAGCGGGGTCGCTCGGTGACGCCGTCCTCACGGGCGGCGCGCTGGACGGCGGCGATGCGGTCGGCGGCGGTGTCCAGGGCGGCGGCCAGGGCGCGGTGCACGGTGGCCGGGTCGTCGCCGGTGACGTGCAGCGGGTCGTGGCCGTAGCCGCGCAGCAGTTCGTCCAGTTCGGCCTCGGGGAGCCGGGCCAGGACGGTCGGGTTGGCGATCTTGTAGCCGTTGAGGTGCAGGATCGGCAGGACCGCGCCGTCGTCCACCGGGTCGAGGAACTTGTTGGAGTGCCAGGAGGCGGCCAGCGGTCCGGTCTCCGCCTCGCCGTCGCCGATGACGCAGGCGACCAGCAGGTCCGGGTTGTCGAGGGCGGCGCCGTAGGCGTGGGAGAGGGCGTAGCCGAGTTCGCCGCCCTCGTGGAGGGAGCCGGGCGTCTCGGGGGCGACGTGACTCGGCACTCCGCCGGGGAAGGAGAACTGCTTGAACAGCCGCGCCATGCCGGCCGCGTCCCGCGTCACGTCCGGGTAGGTCTCGGTGTAGGAGCCCTCCAGCCAGGAGTTGGCGAGCACGGCCGGCCCGCCGTGGCCCGGCCCCCAGATGCACACGGTGTCCAGGTCGCGCTTCTTGATCAGGCGGTTGAGGTGGGTGTGCACGAGGTTGAGGCCGGGCGAGGTGCCCCAGTGGCCGAGCAGCCGCGGCTTGACGTGCTCGGGGCGCAGCGGCTCGGTCAGCAGGGGGTTGGCCATCAGGTAGATCTGGCCGACGGCGAGGTAGTTCGCGGCACGCCAGTGGGCGTCCAGTTCCGCTAGCTCCTCGTCCGTGAGTGCGGCGGGCGCCTGCTGCGTCTCGACGGACATCGGGATTCCTTCCTGGGGACTGCGGCGGTGGGCGTGCTGCGCGCGACATGCCACGTGGCACACCCTCCACCCTCCGGGGCCGCCCGGGTACCCGACAGGGCCGTTCGGGTCACACTCGAAGGGCGGGCGGTCCGGGCGCGGTGGGATCCGTCGGGGCGGGGACGGATCACGGCCGGTCGGCCCGTGCCGTACGGCCGTGGCCCGTGCCGGGTGCGGGGTGCCGACGCGGTCACCGCCGGGCGGTGCCGCGGCCCGGCCGACGCCGCCGTACCCGCGTCAGGCGACCGCGCAGTCCCGGCCGTTGAGACGGAAGCCGTACGGCGTGGAGTTCGCGCCGTGGCGGTCGGCGACGAAGCCGAAGGCGAAGGTGCCGCCCGCGGCGACCGAGCGGTTGTACTCGGTGGCGGTGGCGGTGACCCGGGGGCCGCTCTGGGCGGCCTCGGCGTCCCACATCTGGCCGACGCGCTGGCCGTCGCGGAAGGTCCAGGCGACGCGCCAGGCGTCGAGGGGGTGGGCGGTGGTGACGGTGACGGTGGCCTGGAAGCCGTCGGCCCACTCGTTGACGACCTGGTAGCGGACCCGGCAGGCCGCGGCCGGCTCGCTGCTCGCCGGGGCGGGCGCGTCCTCGCCGGCGGTGGGCGAGGCGGTGCCCTGGGGTTCGGGGTCGGGGTTGTCGTGGGCGGGTGCGCTCGCCGTGCCGGTCGCGGTCGGCCGCCCGGCGGAGGGGGCCGGCGAGGAGGGCGGGGCGGCCGGGGTCGCGCCGGTCGAGGGGCCGGTGGGGAGCGGGAGGACGCCGGGGTCGGCCACCGACTGCCGGCCGCCGTCGCCGCGCGCGCCGTCGTTCGCCTTGCCGTCGAACGGCATCAGCGACACGGTCAGGGCCAGCGCCGACAGCGCGACGGCGGCGGCGAGCAGGCTGCCGCGCACCACCCGGGCCCGGCCGCCGCCGTCCCCGGCCTCGCCGCTCGCCGCCACGGGGGGACGGGGTCCCAGCCGTACCTCGGCGGCGCGGCGGCGGCGCTCCAGGTAGGCGAGGCCGCCCCAGCCGATGACGCCGCCGGCCAGCGCGGCGGGCAGCGCGCCGCCGTGCGGGCGCAGACAGGCGGCGGCCTCGGCGCAGCCCACGCAGGTGGCGAGGTGCCGGGAGAGGTCCTCGGGGGCCTCGGCGGCGGCCGCCGCCGGGCGGGTGACCGCGTCCAGCAGCCGGGCGTAGCTGCGGCACTCCGCGTCCATCGGCGTGTCGAGGTGGTCGCGGCGGCAGCGGTCCCGGAACAGGGCCCGCACCTGGTCCAGTTCGCCCGACACGGCCGCCGGGTCCAGGCCGAGCCGGCGGGCCACCACGACCAGTGGCAGGGCCTCCACCTCGGTGAGCCACAGCAGCGCGGCGTCCGCCTCCTGGAGGTCCCGAAGGGCGCGCAGGGCGAGCGGGCGGTGCAGCGGCGGGCCCGGATAACGGGCGGCCTGCGGGGAGTTGAGCCACAGCCGCAGATCGGGGTCCAGCCGGTGGCCGAGGCCTTCGGCCTCCCAGGCGGCGGCGGTGGTGCGCACCGCGGTCAGCATCAGCGGGATCGCGGGCAACCGGGGCGTGCGGCGGCCCCGGGACGCGCCGGCGTCGGCGGCGCGCACCTCCCGCACCCCGAGCGCGAACGCCTCCATGGCCAGATCGTGCGCGGCGGCGGAGCCGGCGGTGCACAGGTCGGCGTAGGAGAGGACGGCGTCCCAGCACTCGTCGAAGAGCGCGGCCTCGGTCGCGTCCTTGGGGCTCGGCCGGTCTGGCATGG
The DNA here is from genome assembly GCF_040683715.1 of Streptomyces sp. NPDC093260. Classification (NCBI taxonomy): domain Bacteria; kingdom Bacillati; phylum Actinomycetota; class Actinomycetes; order Kitasatosporales; family Streptomycetaceae; genus Streptomyces; species Streptomyces sp. NPDC093260. Next base: position 251,436 of record NZ_JBFBEK010000001.1, on the reverse strand, counting down.
CTCTCCTGCGTCCACGGATGCGAGAGTCAACCGACCCTCGGGGAATAGCAGTTGGGTTCGCCTCGCAGCGGAGCAAGAGCCTTTCACGGCTCCTGCACAACTGACAAGCCGATCATCCGGATGCCGTCACGCACACCGCGTCGCGTGACCGCGCACCGTCACCGCCGACCTGCTCCGCCCGTGCCGGGGGAGGCGCCCGGCGCGTGTCCGGCGGTGTCCGAAAAGCTACACCGCCACCCGCCGGGACGCCGCCCCCTCGTGACGTCTTTTCCGCGCGCCCCCGGCGGCCCCCCGGCCGCGGGCTCCTCGGCCACGTACCCGCGCTCCGAGCGCCCTCGCCCGCCGTCTCCCGCTGCGCTAGGCGCCTTCGCCCGCCGTCTCCCTGACGCCCTCGTCGCCGGCGGAGTCGGCCGCCGGGAGGCTGTCCATGAAGGAGCTGACCGAGAAGACCGCGCGGCCGGGTCCGGGCGGACCGTAGCCGGGGGGCGAGGAGAGGCCGAAGTCCTCCATGGTCTGGCGGTAGGCCTGGAGCAGCCGGATGTGGTACTCCAGCGGCGCACCCTGCGGGTTGGCCTTGCCGAGCGGGGTGGTGGGCTCGGGGCACCAGGTGGTGAAGCGGGGCGTGATGCCGTGCGACATGAAGAAGCGCAGCCCCTCGGTGGTGGACGCGATGGCCTCGTCGACGGTCTTGAAGCCGAACGGCTCGGCCATCTCCACGCCCGCAACGAAGTTGGGGATCACGTTGCGCGCGCCGAACACGTCGGCGGAGTCCAGGATGCGCTTGTGCCACTCGTCGCGGCCGACATACCGCTCCTTGCCGGGGCAGTACATCTTGAACAGGTACTCGTCCCACACCTCGAAGTTGGGGTGGTAGATCTGCACGCCGTAGTCCTTGAAGCGCTGCACGTCGGCCTTGGGCAGCGCCTGCGCGACGACCTTGCCGATCCAGCGGCCGGGGAAGCGCTCCTCGATGGCCTTGGCGTAGTGGCCGTAGAAGTCGGCCTCGTCACGGCCGGAGACGGTCTTGGTGATGGCGCCGCCGGTGAGGGTGTAGGCGGTGGACGCCTTCTGCGTGTCGTAGCGGTCGATGATCTCCAGGGCCTCCAGCACCTCCTCGACGTCCTTCACGCCCGTGTAGGGGCGGCCGGCCGCCTTGTGCTGACGCCAGTTGTGGTTGATGTCGCAGTACTGGCACTCCTCCTTGGCGCCGAAGTACTGGCAGACGCGGAAGACGGTGAGGTAGATCAGGTAGCCCCACTGGATGGTGGGGGCCACCTCCATCACGGACTTCCCGTTGGAGAGGGTGTGCCGGTAGTACTCGGGCATCGGCGGCACGCCCACGTCGGCGATCCGCCTGCCGTCGAGGTAGAGGCCGAGCACACCGTCCTCGTCGGCGGCCACCCGGTAGGGCGAGGCGGGGTTGACCCGTACGGAGACGACGGTGCGCCGCAGGTCGTACGGGCCGCCGGTGAGGATGATCTCCTCCGGCGGGCGGCGCAGCGCGGCCTCGCCCAGCTCGGGCAGGGTGCCGTGGTCGAAGGAGAAGATGAAGTACGACTTCGGCTTCACCTCGCCGTTCTCGTTGTCGCTGAGCGCGGAGGGGTCGAAGGCCACCCCACCCCGCAGCAGGTCCTCCTTGAAGACGGCTTCCCGCGGTACGTGCGGGAAGCGCTCCATCAGATCCTCGACCAGCGCGGTACGGCTGCCCATCCGGTCTCTCCTCCTGGCTCGTACGTACGACTCCTCACGGTATGCCCCCGCCCGCGGGCGGGCCGTGCCGGGTCCCCCCAGTGGGGCGCGCCATGGCCCGGGACTAATTAGTATTGTCACTTTACAAATGACGTGGCACTGTCGGGGACGCGGGTCCGCAGCGGGCCGCAGGGCCGTGGGAAGGACGCCAGGATGACCGGGACCGTGACCAACTGGGCGGGCAACGTCGCCTACACCGCCGAGGAGGTGCACCGGCCGGAGTCGGCCGGTGCGCTGCGGGCGCTGGTCGCCGGCGGCACGAAGGTGCGCGTCCTGGGCAGCGGGCACTCCTTCAACGAGATCGCCGACCCCGGCCCCGACGGCGTCCTGCTGTCGCTGGCCGCGCTGCCCGCCGAGACGGACGTCGACACGGCGGCCCGCACGGTCCGGGTGGGCGGCGGGGTCCGTTACGCGGAGCTGGCCCGGCGGGTGCACGCGCACGGTCTCGCGCTGCCGAACATGGCCTCCCTGCCGCACATCTCGGTGGCCGGCTCGGTCGCCACCGGCACCCACGGCTCGGGCGTGGCCAACGGGCCGCTCGCCTCGGCGGTGCGCGAGGTGGAGCTGGTCACGGCCGACGGGACGAGCGTGACGATCGCCCGCGGGGACGCCCGGTTCGACGGGGCCGTCACCTCCCTGGGCGCGCTCGGCGTCGTCACCGCACTCACCCTCGACCTGGTGCCGGCCTTCGGGGTGGAGCAGCACCTGTTCACCGAACTTCCCCTGGTAGGGCTGGACTTCGAGGCGGTGGCGGGTGCGGCGTACAGCGTGAGCCTGTTCACCGACTGGCGCGACCCGGGCTTCCGGCAGGTGTGGCTCAAACGGCGCACGGACGATCCGCTGCCCGCCTTCCCGTGGGCGGTGCCCGCGAAGGTCGCCCTGCATCCGGTGCCCGGGATGCCGGCCGGCAACTGCACCGAGCAGTTCGGCGTGCCCGGCCCGTGGCACGAGCGACTGCCGCACTTCCGGCCGGAGTTCACCCCGAGCAGCGGCGCCGAACTCCAGTCGGAGTACCTGCTGCCGCGTACCCACGCCCTCGCCGCGCTGCACGCGGTGGACGAGATCCGCGCGGCCGTGGCGCCCGTGCTCCAGATCTGCGAGGTGCGCACCGTCGCCGCCGACGCGCAGTGGCTGAGCCCGAGCCACGGCCGGGACACGGTGGCGCTGCACTTCACCTGGATCGAGGACACGGCGGCCGTACTCCCGGCGGTACGGCGGGTGGAGGCGGCCCTGGAGCCGTTCGATCCGCGCCCCCACTGGGGCAAGGTGTTCACGACACCGACCGCCGCGCTGCGCGGACGGTATCCGCGGCTGGCCGACTTCCGGGCACTGGCGAAGGAGTTGGACCCTGCGGGGAAGTTCGCCAACGCGTTCGTGGCGGGGCTGCTGGACGACTGACCGCCGCGCGCGCACCGCCCGGACACCGGCCGGCTCCCTGGGCTAGGCTCCTGCCTAGAGGCCCTAGGTTGGGAGGGCTCGGGGAGGTGGTCCGTGGTGGTCCGTGTCGGGCTGAGCGTGGAGCGGCTGGTCGCGGCCGCCGCCGACCTCGCCGACGAGGCCGGGTTCGACCATGTCAGCCTGTCGGCGCTGGCCCGGCGGTTCGGGGTGAAGGACGCGAGTCTCTACTCGCACGTGCGCAACCTCCAGGAACTGCGCGCCCGGGTCGCGCTGCTGGCCGGCGGGGAGATGATCGACCGGATCGCCGCCGACGTGGCCGGGCGGGCCGGGAAGGACGCGCTGCGGGCGTTCGCGGGCGCTTACCGCGCCTACGCGCTGGCGCATCCGGGGCGGTACGCGGCCACCCAGACGCGCGTCGATCCCGCCCTGGCCGCCGACTCCCCCGCCATGCGCCGCACCGCCGAGATCACCTACGGCATGCTGCGCGGCTACGGTCTGGCGGAACCCGATCTCACCGACGCCGTGCGCCTCTTGCGCAGCACCTTCCACGGCTACTGCGCGCTGGAGGCCACCGGCGGTTTCCACGCGGCCAGGGACGTCCAGGCGTCGTGGGACAAGGCCGTGGACGCGCTGCACACGGCGCTCACCCACTGGCCGCGCGAGACACACGAGGCATCCGGAGCGCACAAGGCGTCCAGGGCTTCCGGGGCTCCCGAGGAGGGGACCGCACCATGACCGACCTGTATTACGACGTGTGCGGCACCGGACCGGTGCTGCTGATCCTGCCCGGCGGGGCGGGGCACCCCATGGGCCTCGAACCGCTGACCGACCGGCTCTCCGAACGCTTCACGGTCGTCACGTACGACCCGCTCGGCCTCGCCCACGGACGGCTCGGGCAGCCCGTCGCCGACCAGCGGGTCGAGGAGTGGAGCGAGGGGGCGCGCCGGGTGCTCGACGCGGTGCTGCCGGCGGGCGAGCCGGCGTACGTCCTCGGTACCAGCGCGGGCGGCGTCGTGGCCCTGGACCTGGCGGTCCGGCACCCCGGGCGGCTGCGGCACGTGGTCGCGCACGAGCCCCCGTGCGTGACGGTGCTGCCGGACGGGGAACGTCAACGCGCCCTGTTCGCCCGGGTGTACGACACCTACCGGGCGGCGGGCCCGCAGGCGGCCGGAGCCCTGATGGGCGCCGTGCTGACGGAGACGGAGGCGACCGGCACGGCGACGGCAAAGGCCCCGCTGGACGGGCAACCCCTCTCCCCCGCCGAGGAGTCGGCCTCCCCCATGGCCCTGTTCCTGGCCCATGTGCTGCGGCCCTTCACCGCGTACGCGCCGCCCGCGCGGCCCGTCGAGGCGCCGCTGACCGTGGCCGCCGGGGCGGACTCGGCAGGTCAGCTGCTGCACCGGACCGCCGCGGTGCTGGCCGAGCGGTGCGGCGGGGTGTTCGCCGAGTTCCCCGGCGGGCACATCGGCGCCGTCGAACAGCCCGGGGCGTACGCGGACCGGCTGACCGAGGTGCTCGGCGCCCCGACCCGCTGAACTGCCGCGCGCGGCACGGCGCAGACGCCCGGACGGTGAGGCCGCAGGCGTCCGCGCGCCGACGCCGAGGACGCCGGCCCGCTCAGCCCTGGCGTTCCTTCGCGCTGCGCTCCACGCAGAACTCGTTGCCCTCCGGGTCGGCGAGCACCGCCCAGCCCCTGCCGTCCGGGGTGCGGCGGTCGTCGACCAGGGTGGCGCCGAAGGCGAGGAGCCGTTCGACCTCCTCGTCGCGGGTGCGGTCCTGCGGCTGGAGGTCGAGGTGCACCCGGTTCTTGACCGTCTTGGCGTCCGGCACGGTGATGAAGAGGAGCCCGGCGTCCTCGATCAGCACCTCCCCGTCGCCCGGTGCGTTGCCCTCGTGGACGGGGAGGTCGAGGACCCGCGACCAGAAGCCGGCCAGGGTGTAGGCGTCGGCGCTGTCGATCGTCACATGGTGGATCGCTGAAGTCATGCGGGGATTGTGACAGGCGCTTCCGAGGGCGTCATGCGCGTTGTGACGGGCCCCGGGCCCCCGGGCGCCCCCGTCACCGTCCCGCGGGCGAGGACCGTGCCGGTCACGGTCCCCGGCGAGTGTCCGGGACCGGCACGGACCTGAGATGTCCTGGGGTCCTTCGTTGGGATCAGGCCGGATCAGGGAGCGGGGACCGGCGACGGGGGCACCTCCCACGCCGTCCAGGCAGTGGCGGAGCCCCCTGCTCGAAGAGCTTGGGGGAACGGCACCAGAGCCCGCGAGCCCGGCGAGATCCGAACGAGGTGCCCTAGCCGTCGATGTCGAGCGCCGTGCCGTACAGGCGGTCCACCTTCAACCGGATGACCATCCGGCGCTCGGCAACCAGCTGCTCCAGGAACGCGCCTTCGTCCTGCGGCCTCGCAGCCTGCGGGATCATCCCGAGGAGTTCCCGCCCGACGGCGTCACCGGGAACGGTCGTGCTCGGGGAGACCTCCGCCTCGCCTTCAGCGACGGCGAACGACCACACGTCGCCGCCCTGGACATGAAGCGAAGCACGCGGGTCGCGCCGCAGATGCCCGACCTTGACCCGGTCGGCCGTCGTCGAGAACCGCACCATGCGGGCTTCGGGGTCCCACGTGTACACCATGGTGGTCAGGTGGGGGTGGCCGCTGCGCTTGACGGTGGCGAGCGTGCCGAACCGCCCCTTGCCGAGCAGGCTGGAGAGGGCTTCGTCGGACAGTGGGCGGGGTGCTGGTCCTTGAGTCATGACGTGCTCAACGTCCTTGCCCTCTCGGCCATTTCACGGGCGCGGGCCCAAGACCACCTGCACGACGGACCCCGGCTCCCCAAGTCGGCCCCGGATGGCCCTGAGGAGCACCGACGCGAGGCCGGGCGGCGCGCTCCTGCCCCGAACGGGACCGTACGGCCGGTCCCGGGTCCGCCGGGGCGGGCTCTCGTCCCGCAGGGGCTCGGCGGCCCGCCGGATACCCCGCCCGCCGGGGCGGTCCCGTGCGCCGCAGCGCACTACCGTCGTGGCATGACCAGCGAGACCACCCCTGACCTGGCCGCCGCGCTCACCGCCGGAACGCTGGTGCTCGACGGCGGCCTGTCCAACCAGCTGGAGACGGCCGGGCACGATCTGGGCGACGCCCTGTGGTCGGCGCGGCTGCTGGCCGAACGGCCCGAGGCCGTCACCGAGGCGCACCTCGCCTACGTCACCGCGGGCGCCGACGTGCTGATCACGGCGAGCTACCAGGCCACCTTCGAGGGCTTCGCACGGCGCGGGATCGGCCGGAGGCGGGCGGCCGCGCTCATCGCGTCCAGCGTGGACCTCGCCCGGGACGCGGTACGGCGGGCGCGCGCCCGGGGTGTCGTACGGCCGCTGTGGGTGGCCGCCTCGGCCGGTCCCTACGGCGCGATGCTCGCGGACGGCTCGGAGTACCGGGGCCGCTACGGCCTCACGGCCGGCGAGCTGGAGCGCTTCCACCGGCCCCGGCTGGAGGTGCTGGCCGCCGCCCGGCCGGACGTGCTGGCCCTGGAGACGGTGCCGGACGCCGACGAGGCGCGGGCCCTGCTGCGGGCGGTGCGCGGGCTGGGTGTGCCGGCCTGGCTGTCGTACACCGTGGCCGGCCCGCGCACCCGGGCCGGCCAGCCGCTGGAGGAGGCGTTCGCACCGGCCGCCGAGGCGGACGAGGTGATCGCGGTGGGCGTGAACTGCTGCGACCCCGAGGACGCGGACGCCGCCGTGGCGACGGCCGCGCGGGTGACCGGCAAGCCGGTCGTCGTCTACCCCAACAGCGGCGAGGCCTGGGACGCGGGGGCGCGGGCCTGGTCCGGCCGCCCGTCCTTCCACCCGGACCGGGTGACGCGCTGGCGTGCCTGTGGCGCCCGTCTGATCGGCGGCTGCTGCCGCGTGGGCCCGGAGACGATCACGGAGATCGCCCGGACCCTGTCGGACCTCCAGTAGTGCTTCTCGTCCGGATCACGACGGGCTAGCGTGCCCTGGCACCGCTCCCCCCCGAGTTCTTCGAGCAGGGGCCCCACGCCGCGTTGTCGTCGGTCGCCCTTGCCATGGCTCCGCCGTGCCGCCCTCCTCCGCCTCGCGATGCTCCCCCAGCACCTGAACGGCGCGGGAGGCGCCCCCCTCACCGGACCCCGCTCCCTGATCCGGCCTGATCCACAGAAAGGCCCCGGCCGGCACCCGCTCCTCCCGGGCTCGGCCCCCTTCCCGGGCCGGTCCCGCGCCTCCCCGGATCTGGTCTCCCGTGCGGTCCCCCCCCCCCGGCGCTCGGGTCCGGTCCCCGGCCTTCCCGGGCCCGGTCCCCGGGCCGCTCGGGCGGACCCGGGGCGGGGTCAGGCGCCGCGGACTCCGCCGGAGCCGGAGCGGCGCAGGCGGCGTATCACCGCGCGGAGCTCAGCGGCCCGGGCGGGCGAGGTCTCCGGCGGGGGCGGCGGAGTCTGGGCGGGAGGCGCCGGGCGGGCCGCGGTGGCCGTCGTCCACAGGGCGAGTTCCGCGTCCCGGGGGCCGTGCCCGGTGCGCGGAGGGCCGTCGCCGAAGATCCGTACCGGATGGGCCGGGTCCCAGGCGGGCCAGCCCGGGTCGCCGTCGGCGGCGAACCGTACCCATGCCGCGTGCATCGCGTCGGCCAGCTCCTGCGGGGCGCCCTCGCCCGCGAGCCGGCGGGAGTCCGGCACATCGCCGGTGTCGAAGACGAACCCCAGCTCCAGCGCGTGGCAGGAGCCGAGGCCGGGCAGGCGCGAGGGCCACGCGAACTCGTAGAGGTACGCGCTCCCGGGGCGGGCGTCGGCCAGGCGCTGGAGCGGGCGGCGCAGGAGGTGGTCGGTGACCAGCTGGCCGACGATCTCGGCGGCGCCGGCCCCGGGGCGCAGCGCACGGTAGCCGCGGACGACCTCGTGACCGCAGTGGCAGCGGGCCATGGCGCCGGCCAGGGCGACCGCGCCGAGCCGGTCGACGCGCTCCAGCAGACCGCCGGGCACCAGCCACAGCCGGTACTCGTCGCGCGTCCAGCCCATCAGCAGGTCGGCGCCGCGCGCCGCCTCCCCGGCCAGCAGCGCCTCCAGAGGGTTGCGGGGCACGAGGTCGCCGTCCACGACGATCCCGAAGGCGGGACCGCCGAGGACCGGGCTGCTCATCCGGCCGATCTCCGCCTGGGTGCGCAGCAGCAGGTCGCGGTCGACGGCGGCGAACGCCTCGGCGGTGGCGGGCACCTTCAGCCGGGTCGCCATCCGCCGCACCATGCGCCGCACCTTGTCCCGGTCGGACGCCTCCGGCGGCCCGCTCTGCAGGACGGCGCGCCGGAACAGCCCCTGCGCCTGCGGGGCGGCGATCAGCGCGCCGACGCTGATCGCACCGGCCGACTGGCCGGCCAGGGTGATCCGGTCGGGGTCGCCGCCGAAGGCCGCGATCGACTCGTGGACCCACTCCAGCGCGGCGAGCTGGTCGCGCAGCCCGGGGTTGGCCGGGGCGTCCGGGAACAGTCCGTAACCCTCCACACCCAGTCGGTAGTTGACGGAGACGAGGACGACGCCGTCGCGGGCGAAGGCGTGCCCCTCGTAGACGGGGACCGCGGAGGAGCCGCGGGTGAAGGCGCCGCCGTGCAGCCAGACCAGCACGGGCAGCCGGGCGCCGGGGCCGGGCTCGGGCGTCCAGACGTTGAGGTTGAGGCAGTCGTCGCCGGCCACGGCCGGGTCGGACAGGTACTGCGCGAAGGCCTCCGAGTACGGCGGCTTGGGCGCGGTCGGCCCGTAGGCGCCCGCGTCGCGCACCCCGTCCCACGGCTCGGGCGGCACCGGCGGCCGGAACCGGCGGGGGCCGAAGGGGGGCGCCGCGTACGGGATGCCCCGGAACACGGCCACCCCGTGTTCGTACCTGCCGCGCACCGCCCCGTGAGGCGTTCCGACCACGGGGCCCGTCCGGTCTGCCGCTGCCGCCATACGCCCACCAGCCCTTCGCCGCCCCGCTCCACCGCGCTCGCGCACCGGTGACACCAGAGCACCACAACGGCGCCCGGTATTCCGTCGCGCGGGTCCGGCGGGGGGCCGTTCGGCGTACCCGCCGGCCCGGAGAACGGTCCGCCGGCCGCCCACGCGGGCCACGGCCGCTACGCCGGACGGTTCGCAGGGCCGCCGTCCGGTCGCTCGACCGCCCAGTGGCTCGAACGCCCCCTCACACCCGCCCTCGCGCCGGAGGCCCGACGCGCCGCCCGGCCGGTCGTCCCCCACGGTGGTGTCCCAGGAGGATCATGCCCCGCACCCGGCCGCCGCAAGCCGTAGGCGCGGGGGACGGTGACGCACCGCCCGCCGAACGCCGAAGGCTCCGTGCCGGTCCGACGGCCGGAGGATCCGTGCCGGGCGGGACGGCGGAGAGGGCGGACGGCCGGGCGCGGCCCGGCCGTCCGCAGTGGGTCAGGCGCCGTCCTCCTCCTCGTCGTGGGCCGCGCCCACCAGCGCCTCCATCATGTCCACCGCACTGCCGTCATGGTCACTGCCGGCGGTTCCGCTGCCGGTCTGGAGGTTGCCCGTGCGGTCGACCTCCAGGATGGAGTCCGCGTGCGAGTTGTCGATGACGGTGATCAGGCCGCTGTTCCCCACGGTGGTGCCGGAGCTGTCGTCCGCCGCCGCCTGGTGCGCCGCGCCGCCCAGCAGCGCGGCCGCCAGGACGACCGCCGTGCGCAGCCGGGGTGAGGTTCCGCTCACGCGCCCACGCCCGCCCGCTCGGGCCGCCGGTGCGCCATGTTGCGCTCCAGCAGACTGGTCGAGGCCTGCACGCCGATGCCCTGCGCGGGGTCCACCACGGGCAACCGCCCGTCGGCGCGCCGCAGTTCGGCGAGGGCGCTGTCCACCGCCTCGTGCGCGGCGAACAGGCAGGGGGTGCTGTAGATCGCGACGTCCACGCCGAGTTCCGACAGCTCGCCCAGCGACAGGCGCGGGGACTTGCCGCCGGCGATCTGGTTGAACAGCAGCGGCTTGTCGCCGACCACGTCGCGGACCCGGCGGATCCACTCCACGCTGCGGATGCCGTCGACCAGGATCACATCGGCCGCGGTGGCCGCGAGCGCCTTGGCCCGGTGCAGGATGTCGGTCTCGTCCGTGGCGTCGGTGCGGGCCACGACGACCAGGTCCTGCCGGGTCGCCAGGACCTGCTCCAGTTTGGCGAGGTACTCATCCAGCGGGAGCACCTGCTTGCCGTCGGCGTGCCCGCACCGGCGGGGCCGCTTCTGGTCCTCCAGGATTACCCCGGAGGCCCCGATGCGCTCCATCTGCTCCACCACGTGGCAGGCGACCTCCGGGTCGACGTAGCCGTCGTCGATGTCGACCAGCAGGTGGTGCGCGGGGAAGGCGCCGCGCAGCCGCTGGACGAACGCCACCATGTCCGGCCAGGCGATGAAGCCGATGTCCGGCAGGCCGTAGTAGGAGGCGGCGAAGCCGAACCCGGAGACGAACATCCCGTCGTAGTGTGTGGCGGCGATGGAGGCCGAGTACATGTCGTAGACGCCGATGAGCGGGGTGGTGCCCGGCCCGGCGATCTGCTCGCGCAGCTTCTTTCCGTACGTCAAGGCGTGACTCCTCCGAGGTGGGGGGGTGCGGGCGCTGGGGTGCGGCTCGGCCGCGGGGCGCCCGGGGGACGGGGGACGCCGGGAGGACCCGCCGGTGGCGGCCGTCCGCGGCAAGGCCCCCTTTGCCAAGACAAAAGGATTGCTTGAATCACACCAGACTTCACTATGGGGCGCCCTTTACTCACTCCGACGGAGTAACGCCTTCACCGGAGAAACGTCACTGGCCGACGTGTCGCGACGCCCGGTCGACGCCTGCGAGAGGGGGTGGCAGAGGCCGGAATCGGCCCGGACGCAGGCGGCGCACCCGGCGGCCGCGACGGGCCCGGACCTCCGCACCGCGCCGCCTGCCGGGTCGTCCCGCCTCCCACCGCCCGCGCGGACCTCTCCGCAGCCACGTACGCCGGGTCAGTCGCCGGGGACGGAGGCCGTCCGGTGTCTCAGGCGGTTCATCTGCCCGGCGCCGCGCCGTTGCTGTTGTCCTGCTCCTTGTGCGGGCCGCGCGCCTGGGTGCTCCTGGCGTGGGTCCGCAGCCGGGCGGTGACGTCCTCGGGCGGCAGGAAGCGCGACCAGCGCTCGGGGAACTCGGAGGGCATGTCGGCGTCCTCCGGGTCGTCGGGGTCGTTCTCGCGGACGGCGGCGGCCCAGGCGACGTACTCGGCGATCTGCGCCTCGCGCACCCGCTCGTTGGCGGCGCGGGCCGCGGCCGTCGCGGCGGCCGGCCACACCCGGTCGATGGCGGCGTTGACCGCGGCCCCGACGAGCACGGCGAACGCGGACACGCCGATCCACAGCAGCACGGCGACCGGCGCCGCCAGCGAGCCGTAGATGGTGGGGCCCTCGACGGTGCTGGTGAGGTAGATGCGGAGCAGGAAGCTGCACACCACCCACATGGCGAGCGCGACCAGCGCGCCGGGCACGTCCTCGATCCACGGCGAGCGCACCGGCACGGACACGTGGTACAGCGTGGTCAGGAAGGCGATGGACAGGACGATCACGACGGGCCAGTACAGGACCTGCACGACCGTCGTGGACCAGGGCACGATCCGCACCACCGCGTCCGGTCCCGCCACCATCAGCGGCAGCGCGACCGAGCCGATCAGCAGGCCCACCACGAACAGCGCGAACGCCATCAGCCGGGTCTTGACGATGCCGCGCACGCCGTCGAGGCCGTACATCACGGTGATGGTGTCGATGAAGACGTTCACCGCGCGCGAGCCCGACCACAGGGCGAACACGAACCCGATGGAGATGATGTCGGGTCTGCCGCCCTGCATCACGTCCTTCAGGATCGGCTGGGTGATCTCCTTGACGCCCTGGTCGGACAGGACCGTGCGGGAGGCGTCGAGGATGTTGCGCTCCAGGCTGGCGATGGTGTGCGCGCCGGTCCAGGAGTCGACGTAGAAGAGCAGCGCGATCAGGCTGAGCAGCAGCGGCGGCACCGACAGCAGGGTGAAGAACGCCGCCTCGGCGGCCAGGCCGAGGATGCGGTACTCCATGCAGGAGTTGACGGTGTCCTTGAGCAGCAGCCAGGCGGTCCTGCGTTTGGAGACGTTCCGGTAGAGGGCTCTGGCCCGGTGGAAGCGGCCGGTCGGCCTGTCGGGGGTTTCACTGGCTTGCTGCACGACCTAAAGGTATCCCTGTCCGTGCCCCTCCCACTCATCCGCGGGAAACCGATCCCGGACGGGACATGGCGCCGGTGGACGACCGGGGCACGGCGCCCCCGCGGCGCCTCCCCCGCGGGCCGGTGTCCCCGCCTGCGGGCGGGACCGCGGCCGGGTGGTGAGCGTCGGCGCGGCGCGGGTAGGTTCCGTGCCATGGCAGCCAGCACCCACACCGTGACCAACCAGCCGCCGCCGCTGTCCGGCTACGACGTCTTCACCGCCGACCGGGCCCTCGCCGAGGCGGTGGACCGGCACGTCGGGGCCGGGCTGCTGGACGAGGTGCGCGGCGAGCTGGCGGGCCTCGGCCGGGCGGCGGGCTCCGCGCAGCTCCAGGAGTGGGGCGCGCAGGCGAACGAGAACCCGCCCCGGCTGCGCACCCACGACCGCTACGGCCACCGGATCGACGAGGTGGACTTCCATCCGGCCTGGCACCGGCTGCTGGGCAAGGGCGTCTCGGCGGGCCTGACGGCCGCCTGGAACCGCCCGGCCGGGCACGTGCGGCGCGCGGCGGCGTTCCTGGTGTGGACGCAGGTCGAGGCGGGCAACTGCTGCCCGCTGTCGATGACCCACGCGGCGGTGCCCGCGCTGCGCGCCGACCCGGAACTGGCCGCCGAGTGGGAGCCCCGGCTGACCTCCCCGGTGTACGACCGCGCGCTGCGGCCCGCGCACCTGAAGCCCGGGGCGCTGTTCGGGATGGGCATGACCGAGAAGCAGGGCGGCAGCGACGTCCGGGCCAACACCACCGCGGCACGGCCGCTCGCCGAGCCCGGCGCGTACGAGCTGACCGGGCACAAGTGGTTCTGCTCGGCTCCGATGTCGGACGCGTTCCTGGTGCTCGCGCAGGCCCCGGCCGGGCTGACGTGTTTCCTGGTGCCACGCGTCCTGCCGGACGGCGCCCGCAACGTGTTCCGCCTCCAGCGGCTGAAGGACAAGCTCGGCAACCGGTCGAACGCCTCCGCCGAGGTGGAGTTCGACGGGACCTGGGCGCGCCGGGTGGGCGAGGAGGGGCGCGGGGTGCGCACCATCATCGAGATGGTGGCGGCCACCCGGTTGGACTGCGTGCTGGGCTCGGCCGGGCTGATGCGGCAGGCGGTGGCGCAGGCGGTGCACCACTGCGCCTACCGGGAGGCGTTCGGCGGCCGGCTCGTCGACAAGCCGCTGATGCGCAACGTCCTGGCCGATCTGGCGCTGGAGTCGGAGGCCGCGACCACGCTGGCGCTGCGGCTCGCCGCGGCGTACGACGACGGGGGCGAGCAGGAGCGGGCCCTGCTGCGGATCGCGGTGCCGACCGCCAAGTACTGGGTGACCAAGCGGTGCGCGCCGCTCGCCGTGGAGGCGTCCGAGTGTCTGGGCGGCAACGGGTACGTCGAGGAGTCGGGGCTGCCCCGGCTGGTGCGCGAGTCGCCGCTCAACTCGATCTGGGAGGGCGCAGGCAATGTGCAGGCGCTCGACGTGCTGCGGGCGCTGCGGCGGGAGCCCGGGACGTTCGACGCGTATCTGCGCGAGGTGGGCCTGGCACGCGGCGCCGACCACCGGCTGGACGCCTCGATCAAGGACCTGCTCACCGAACTCGCCGACCTGGCCGGTGTGGAGGCGCGCGCCCGGCGGCTGGTGGAGCGGCTGGCGCTGGTGCTCCAGGGGTCGCTGCTGGTGCGGTACGCGCCGCCCGAGGTCGCGGACGCGTTCTGCGCCTCCCGGCTGGGCGGCGACCGGGGAGCGTCCTTCGGCACGCTGCCCCACACGCTGGATCTGGCGTCGGTGGTGGAACGGGCGCGGCCGGTGGCGTGAGGACCGGGGCTCGCGGAGCGTACCGGGGCGGGGTGCACGGAGTCCGCCGCGGCCGGGGCTGGTGGGTCTGACGCGGCCGACGGCTCGCGGAGTCCGCCGGGAACGGCCGGAAGCAGCGGCGCGTACGGGTGATCGTTTCCGGAGGTGACGCGGGGGTGGTGCCGCGCCGACACGGCACCACCCCCGCCACGGCCGTCACGGGCCAGACACGCCGCACGGGCGGCGCCGGACAAGTGTCGATCGAGCGCTCCCCTGTTCACCAGGGTTGCACCAGGTTGCAACCGGCGGCGACCACGGCCGACCCGCGCTCCCGCCGCGCCGCCGGACGGCACTATGAACCCCACGACGGCAAGAGCCGCGAACCGGACAGTCGCCGAGGCGCCGGAGCGTGGCCGGAACACTTCGGGGAGCCGGTCGCCGGGCCCCATGTCTGCGGGAGGACCAGTGGTGAAGGCGCCGGTGGACGTGACGCGGCTCGCCGCCGTGGACGCGGCGCGCGCGGCGCGGCTGCTCGACGAGGTGCGCTCGGCGACCCTCGCCGGCCGGCGCGCGCGGCTGACCCCGCGCCCGGTGATCGGGCAGTCCTGGGAGCGGGTGCGGCGCAGCGGCGTCGATCCCGAACACGACGTGCGCGCCGGGCTGCTGACCCGGGAGGAGCTGGAGCGGCGGCGGGCGGCGTCCCCGCTGCGGCATGTCCTGCCGGTGCTGCGCGAGGGGCTGCTGTCCGTCGCGGACGTCGCCCACCACATCATGGTGGTCGCCGACGCGGACGGCCGGGTGCTGTGGCGCGAGGGGCATCCGTCGGTGCTCCGCAGGGCCGACGGGCTCGGCTTCGAACTCGGCGCCGACTGGCGCGAGGACGTGGTCGGCACCAACGGCGTCGGCACGCCCGCCGTGGTGCGCCGGCCCGTCCAGGTCTTCGCCGCCGAGCACTTCGTCCGCTCGCACACCACCTGGACCTGCACCGGCGCCCCGGTCACCGACCCCCGGGACGGCAGGCTGCTCGGCGTGGTGGACGTGAGCGGGCCGTTGCGGACCATGCATCCGGCGACGCTGGCCTGGGTGGACTCCGTGGCCAAACTGGCCGAGGCGCGGCTGCGGGAGCTGCACCTGGCCTCACTGGAGCGGCTGCGGGCGGTGGCGGCGCCGATGGTGGCCCGGCTGGACGGCCGGGCGGCGGTGGTGGACCGGGACGGCTGGACCGCCGCGGTGACCGGGATGCCGTACACGCCGCGGATCGCGCTGCCCAAGTCGCCTGCGCCGGGACCCGGTTGGCTGCCCGCGGTCGGTGTGTGCACGCTGGAGCCGGTGGCGGACGGCTGGCTGGTGCGGGCGGGCGGGATGGCGGCGCCGGACGCCGGTGCGCGGATCGTGCTGGACCTGACCGGGCCGCGCCGCTGGACGGTCACCGTCACGGGGAGCGCCGGCTCGTGGACCCATGAACTGAGCCCGCGCCACGCCGAACTGCTCTACCTCCTGTCCGCCGCGCCCGGTGGGCGCACCGCCGCGGAACTGGCCGGCGAGGTGTTCGGCGACCCCGCGCGTACCGTGACCGTACGGGCCGAGATGTCCCGGATACGGCGCTATCTGGGCGCGTTCCTCGATCACCGGCCGTACCGCTTCGGCGAGGACACGGAGGTGCGGGTGCTGATTCCGGACGACCCGCGCGATCTGCTGCCGCATTCCACGGCGCCCACGGTGCTGCGGGGGCGGGGCGCGCCTCCCGGGTCGTGAGCCGGCGTGCCGTGCCGCGAGGGGCGCGCGCCGCGGTGAGGAGTGTGCCGGGACGCGCCCCACGGTGGCTTGGGCGCGGAGGACCGCCCCGCGGCGCGCGAGCCGTGCCGGGGCAGGCACACGGAGTGGTCCGGCTGGTCCCGCCGTGGCATCTTCCGCATATTTGCGGGGTCTTCGTCCTGTGGCGCGCCGGACTGCCGTAGCATCCCTTCCGGGTCGTCCCTCGGCACCCCGGTCAACACTCGACCAGTGCGACGCAGTTGACGTCACGGCCGGCGGGCGTCCCGCGGCGGACCGAGCCCTGGACAGGGGGGTTGGATGAGGCAACGCGGCAGACACCGCAGACGCGCGCGGGGCCGTGCGCTGCGCGCGGCGCTGGCCGGGGCCGGACTCGCGCTGACCGCCGCCGCGACCCTGATCAGCACCTCGCAGGCCACGGTCACCGACGACCCCGGCGCGCTGGAGCCGCTCGCGGCCGCCGCCCGTCTCGACGGACTGCGGCTGACGGAACAGCCGGTGCCCGCGCGGTCCCTGGACCGGCTCGCCGCGGCGATGGGCCACCCGGTCGACGCGGGCGCGGTGCTAGGCAGCACCGACCGGACGCTGCGCGACGCGGCCGGCTGCACCGCCGACGAGAGGAAGGCGCTGCCGGTCGAACCGGCGGCCACGCGCGCGTACTGCTGGAACGCGGTCGACTCCGCGACCCGCGAGTGGCGTCCGGAGTCGGTGACGACCTCCGGGGACGCCGCCGCCGACGGCCTGTGGGGGAACCACCGGGTGATCCTCTCCGGCTGGAGCCGGCACGGCGACGGCGCCGGCCGTGACCTGGCCCGGGTCGCCTTCGTCAATGCCGACGACCCCACCCGCCTCACCTACACCTGGGCGCTGCTCGCCGTCCCGGTCGACGGCGGCCGCGACTACCGGGGCCTGGCCTCGCACGTGTCGGGGATGGTCTGGTACGGGGACAAGCTGCTGGTCACCGCGTCCGGCGGCGAGCGGGACGCGCTGTACGTCTACGACCTGCGCCGTATCCAGCGCGCGACCGTGGCCGGCGACGCAGTCGGCCGGGTGCCGGGCGGCTGGTCGGCGCACGGCTACCGCTGGGTGCTGCCCGCGGTCGCCTCCTACCGTCCCGCTCAGGGCAGTTGCGCCCCGGCGGACGAATCGACGGCAGCGACCGGTTCGGAAGGTCCCGGCGAATCCGCCGACTTCGCCTCCGCCGCCGACACGGACACCGCCCCCTGTCCGAACAGCCTCTCCGTGGACCGGAGTTCCGTCCCCGGCAGTCTGGTCGCCGGGGAGGCCGCGCCGCGGGGCAGCGAGCGGCCCACCCGGCTGTGGCGCTACTCCTTCAGCACCGACCCCGCCCGCGCCGGGCTGCTGGCCGCCGACTCCGCCGGCACGGTGACCGCGCAGGAGGCGTACGAGACGAAGGTGGACGGCGTGCGGGGCGTGCTGTCCCGGCGCACCGGCCCCTACGGCCGCACCTCCTGGTACCTGTCCCGGGCCGCCGGGCCCGACAGCGCGCACGGCACGCTGTGGCGGCAGGACCTGCGGGGCGCGGGGACGACGGAGTGCGGCTCCTCCTACGACACCCACCGCTGCTGGGGCGACGGCACCGGCTCCCTGTCCTACTGGCCGCAGACCGACGAGGTGTGGTCGCTCTCGGGGCGGACCCTGTTCGCGGTCCCCCGCCCCTCGGTCGAGCGGGCGCTGCGGTAGGCGCGGCGCCGGGCCGCGGGAGGGCGCGGGCTCAACGCCGGCGGGTCGCCCGCCTCGGGGCGCCGGGCGCGTCGCGGGAGGGGCGCGGGCGTCCGCCCCGGGGCGCCGGGCGCGTCGCGGGAGGGGCGCGCGGGCGCACGACCTGGGGCTCTCGTTCGACAGGGGGCGGAGCCGGATGATTCCCTGACCGGCATGACGAACATCGCCGTGACCACCTGGTCCCTGGAGCAGACCGCCCCGACCGACCTCCTCCCGGCCACCGCGCCCGAGGGCGGCGTCCGGATCGTCCGCTCCGAGGTGCCCTCGCCCGAGTTCAGCCGGTTCCTGTACGCGTCGGTCGGCGGCGACATCCGCTGGACCGACCGGCTCGGCTGGACGTACGCGCGGTGGCGGGAGCACCTGGAGCGTCCGGGGGTCGAGACGTGGGTGGCGTACGACCGGGGCACGCCGGCCGGGTACGTCGAGTTGGAGGCGCAGGACGACGGGGCGGTGGAGATCGTCTACTTCGGGCTGGTCCCGGCTTTCCGCGGCCGCCGCATCGGCGGCCATCTGCTGTCGTACGGGGCCGCCCGCGCCTGGGACCTGGCGGACCGCTGGCCGGGGCTGGCCACGACGAAGCGGGTGTGGCTGCACACGTGCAGCAAGGACGGCGAGCACGCGATGGACAACTACCTGCGGCGCGGCTTCAAGCTCTTCGACACCAAGGTCGAGGAGGAGCCGGAGGTTGTCACCCCGGGTCCCTGGCCGGGCGCGTTCCCGGCCTGAACCGGCCCCGGCACACCCCTGCCCCCGCACGGGACCGGCCGTCGTGCGGGCGTGTGATCAACGACACCCTTGTCCCATGATCCGGGACAAGGGTGTCCGCATTCTGGATGAAGCTGGACTGTGTCCAGATCGCCGTGCCACGCTTCCGTCATGTCTGGAACTGGAATCGCCTTGGTGAGCCGACGGCACGTCGACCACGGCCGTATGTCCAGCGCCATCTGTCCGGCGAGCTGATCCACCAGCCACGCCGCGATCACCCCCGCTTTCCCTCGCCTTCCGCGCAAGGACGCGCACTCCTGCCCTTCGCGCCTGAACGCGCAGGTCCGAGCCGCTTTCCCGCCTGTCCCGAAGGACGTACCAACCATGGCCGCCACCCCGCAGAACGCTGCTGCCGCGAGCCCCCGCCGCAAGGTGAGCCGTCACCGCGGCGAGGGTCAGTGGGCCGCGGGTCACTTCACTCCGCTCAACGGCAACGAGCAGGTCAAGAAGGACGACGACGGTCTCAATGTGCGGACACGCATTGAGACGATCTACTCCAAGCGCGGTTTCGACTCCATCGACCCGAGCGACCTGCGCGGCCGGATGCGTTGGTGGGGCCTGTACACCCAGCGCAAGCCCGGCATCGACGGCGGCAAGACCGCGATCCTGGAGCCGGAGGAGCTGGACGACCGCTACTTCATGCTGCGGGTGCGCATCGACGGCGGGCGGCTCACCACGCAGCAGCTGCGGGTGATCGGCGAGATCTCCCAGCAGTTCGCGCGCGGCACCGCCGACATCACCGACCGGCAGAACGTCCAGTACCACTGGATCCGGATCGAGGACGTGCCCGAGATCTGGGAGCGGCTGGAGGGCGTCGGCCTCTCCACGGTCACGGCCTGCGGCGACACCCCGCGCGTGATGATCGGCTCGCCCGTGGCCGGCATCGCCGAGGACGAGATCATCGACGGCACCCCGGCCCTGGAGGAGATCCAGCGCCGCGTCCTCGGCAACAAGGCGTACTCGAACCTCCCGCGGAAGTTCAAGACGGCCATCTCGGGCTCGCCCCTGCTGGACGTGGTCCATGAGATCAACGACGTGGCCTTCGTCGGCGTGCGCCACCCCGAGCACGGGGCGGGCTTCGACCTGTGGGTCGGCGGCGGCCTGTCCACCAACCCCAAGCTCGGCGTGCGGCTGGGCGCCTGGGTGCCGCTCGAGGACGTCCCGGACGTCTACGAGGGCGTCATCTCCATCTTCCGCGACTACGGCTACCGGCGGCTGCGCAACCGCGCCCGGCTGAAGTTCCTCGTCGCCGACTGGGGCGCGGAGAAGTTCCGCCAGGTGCTGGAGGACGAGTACCTCGGGCGCAAGCTGCTGGACGGCCCCGCCCCCGAGCAGCCCGTGCAGCAGTGGCGCGACCACGTCGGCGTGCACCGCCAGAACGACGGCCGCTACTACGTCGGCTTCGCCCCCCGGGTCGGCCGCGTCGACGGCGCCACCCTGACGAAGATCGCAGAGCTGGCCGAGGCGCACGGCTCCGGCCGGGTGCGCACCACCGTCGAGCAGAAGATGATCATCCTCGACGTCGAGGAGGGCCAGGTCGACTCGCTGGTGGAGGGCCTGGAGGCGCTGGACCTCACCGCCCGCCCGTCCTCCTTCCGGCGCGGCACCATGGCCTGCACCGGCATCGAGTTCTGCAAGCTCGCCATCGTCGAGACCAAGGCCCGCGGCGCCGCGCTCATCGACGAACTGGAGCGCCGCCTGCCGGACTTCGACGAGCCGATCACCATCAACCTCAACGGCTGCCCCAACGCCTGCGCCCGCATCCAGGTCGCGGACATCGGTCTCAAGGGCCAGCTGGTGCTGGACGAGCGGGGCGAGCAGGTCGAGGGCTACCAGGTCCACCTGGGCGGCGCGCTCGGCCTGGAGCCGGCCTTCGGCCGCAAGGTGCGCGGCCTCAAGGTGACCTCCGCCGAACTGCCCGACTACATCGAGCGGGTCCTCAAGCGCTTCGAGGCGGAGCGCGAGGACGGCGAGCGGTTCGCCACCTGGGCCGCGCGCGCCTCCGAGGAGGCTCTGTCGTGAGCGAGCGCGCCGCGCCGTTCTACTGCCCGTACTGCGGTGAGGAGGATCTGCGGCCGAGCGAGGAGGGGCACGGCGCCTGGGAGTGCGCGGCGTGCAACCGGGTTTTCCGGCTGAAGTTCCTCGGGCTGCTGGCCCGGGGATTCCAGCGGGCCGACGACGGAGGGGACGACCGATCATGACGACGGCTCAGGAAGAACGCACCGAAGACGAGTTGAAGGCGCTGGCCGAACAGGCAGGGCGCGACCTCGAGGACGCCACCGCGCTGGAGATCCTCCAGTGGGCGGCCGGCGCCTTCGGCAAGCGGTTCTGCGTGACCTCGTCCATGGAGGACGCGGTCGTCGCCCACCTCGCCGCCCGGGCCATGCCCGGGGTGGACGTGGTGTTCCTGGACACCGGCTACCACTTCCCGGAGACCATCGGCACCCGGGACGCGGTGGAGGCCGTGATGGACGTCAACGTCGTCACGATCACCCCCGTGCAGACGGTGGCCGAACAGGACGCCGAGTACGGCCCGAAACTGCACGACCGCGACCCCGACCTGTGCTGCGCACTGCGCAAGGTCCGCCCGCTGGAGCAGGGCCTTCGCGGCTACCAGGCATGGGCGACCGGGCTGCGCCGTGACGAGTCCCCGACCCGGGCGAACACCCCGGTCGTCGGCTGGGACGAGAAACGGCGCAAGGTGAAGATCTCCCCGATCGCCCGCTGGACCCAGGACGACGTGGACGCCTACGTCGCCGAACACGGCGTGCTGACCAACCCGTTGCTGACGGACGGCTACGGCTCCGTCGGCTGCGCGCCCTGCACCCGCCGCCTGCTGGAGGGCGAGGACGCCCGGGCCGGGCGCTGGGCGGGCCGCGCCAAGACCGAGTGCGGGCTGCACGGCTGAGACGATGACACACATACAGGAGACACACGTGACGACCGGAGCCACCGTCTGGCTCACGGGTCTGCCGAGTGCCGGCAAGACCACCATCGCGCACGAGCTGGCGGGCCGGCTGCGCGAGGAGGGCCACCGCGTCGAGGTGCTCGACGGCGACGAGATCCGCGAGTTCATCTCGGCGGGCCTCGGCTTCAGCCGCGAGGACCGGCACACCAACGTCCACCGCATCGGCTTCGTCGCCGAACTGCTCGCCCGCAACGGCGTGCTGGCCCTGGTCCCGGTGATCGCGCCGTACGCGGACAGCCGGGACGCGGTGCGCAAACGCCACCAGGAGAACGGCACCGCGTACGTCGAGGTGCATGTGGCGACACCGGTCGAGGTGTGCTCCGTACGCGATGTGAAGGGCCTGTACGCCAAGCAGGCCGCCGGCGAACTGACCGGGCTGACCGGGGTCGACGACCCCTACGAGGAGCCCGAGGCTCCGGACCTCAGGATCGAGTCGCAGCACCAGAGCGTGCCGGAGTCCGCGGCGTCGGTGTACGCCCTGCTCAGCGAAAGGGGACTGGCATGACGACCACCGTCGCCGAGACCGGCGAGGGCACGGGCAGCCCGTACGCCCTGACCCACCTGGACGCGCTGGAGTCCGAGGCGGTGCACATCTTCCGCGAGGTCGCGGGCGAGTTCGAGAACCCGGTGATCCTGTTCTCCGGCGGCAAGGACTCGATCCTGATGCTGCACCTGGCGCTGAAGGCGTTCGCGCCGGCGCCGGTGCCGTTCGCGCTGCTGCACGTGGACACCGGGCACAACTTCCCGGAGGTCCTGGAGTACCGCGACCGGACCGTGGCCGAGCACGGGCTGCGCCTGCACGTCGCCTCCGTGCAGGACTACATCGACCGGGGTGTGCTCAAGGAGCGCCCGGACGGCACCCGCAACCCGCTCCAGACGCTGCCGCTCACCGAGAAGATCCAGTCGGCGAAGTTCGACGCGGTCTTCGGCGGCGGCCGCCGCGACGAGGAGAAGGCCCGCGCCAAGGAGCGGGTGTTCTCGCTGCGCGACGAGTTCTCCCAGTGGGACCCGCGCCGCCAGCGCCCCGAGCTGTGGAACCTGTACAACGGCCGGCACGCGCCAGGCGAGCACGTCCGCGTCTTCCCGCTGTCCAACTGGACCGAGCTGGACGTGTGGCAGTACATCGCGCGCGAGGGCATCGAGCTGCCGTCGATCTACTTCGCGCACGAGCGCGAGGTGTTCCGGCGGGGTGGCATGTGGCTGACCGCCGGTGACTGGGGCGGCCCCAAGGACGGCGAGAGCGTCGAGAAGCGGCTGGTGCGCTACCGCACGGTCGGCGACATGTCCTGCACCGGCGCCGTCGACTCCGACGCGGTGACGCTGGAGCAGGTGATCGCCGAGATCGCCGCCTCCCGGCTCACCGAACGCGGCGCCACCCGCGCCGACGACAAGCTCTCCGAGGCCGCGATGGAAGACCGCAAGCGCGAGGGGTACTTCTAGCCATGTCCAGCACCATCGAACCCGCCGAGCCGCTGTCGGTCGAGCACCTGTCGGAGACCACCCTGCTGCGGTTCGCCACCGCCGGGTCCGTCGACGACGGCAAGTCCACCCTGGTGGGCCGGCTGCTGCACGACTCCAAGTCGGTCCTCGCCGACCAGCTGGAGGCCGTCGAGCGCGCCTCCGCGAGCCGCGGGCAGGACGCCCCCGACCTCGCGCTGCTCACCGACGGCCTGCGCGCCGAGCGCGAGCAGGGCATCACCATCGACGTGGCCTACCGCTACTTCGCCACGCCGCGCCGCCGGTTCATCCTGGCCGACACGCCGGGCCATGTGCAGTACACCCGCAACATGGTCACCGGCGCCTCCACCGCCGAGCTGACGGTGATCCTGGTCGACGCCCGCAACGGCGTGGTCGAGCAGACCCGCCGGCACGCCGCGATCGCCGCGCTGCTGCGGGTGCCGCACGTGGTCCTCGCCGTGAACAAGATGGACCTCGTCGACTACCGCGAGGCCGTCTTCGCTCAGATCGCCGAGGAGTTCACGGCGTACGCGACCGAGCTGGGCGTGCCCGAGGTCACCGCCATCCCGATCTCCGCGCTGGCCGGCGACAACGTCGTGGAGCCGTCCGCGGTCATGGACTGGTACGGCGGCCCGACCGTGCTGGAGCACCTGGAGACGGTGCCGGTCAGCCACGACCTGAGTCACTGCCACGCCCGTCTGCCCGTGCAGTACGTGATCCGCCCGCAGAGCGCCGAGCACCCCGACTACCGGGGCTACGCCGGCCAGATCGCCGCCGGTTCGTTCCGGGTCGGCGACGAGGTCGCCGTCCTGCCCTCCGGACGCACCTCGAAGATCTCCGGCATCGACCTGCTCGGCGAGCCGGTGCAGGTGGCCTGGACGACGCAGTCGGTGACGGTGCTGCTGGCCGACGACATCGACGTCTCGCGCGGCGACCTGATCGTGCCCAGCAAGGACGCGCCGGCGACCACGCAGGACGTGGAGGCGACCGTCTGCCACGTCGCCGACGCGCCGCTGACCGTCGGCCACCGGGTGCTCCTCAAACACGGCACCCGCACCGTCAAGGCGATCGTCAAGGACATCCCGTCCCGGCTCACCCTCGACGACCTGTCCCTGCACCCGCACCCGGGGCAGCTCGTCGCCAACGACATCGGCCGGGTGAAGATCCGCACCGCCGAGCCGCTGCCGGTCGACGCCTACGCCGACTCGCGCCGCACCGGCTCGTTCATCCTGATCGACCCCGCCGACGGCACCACGCTGACCGCCGGCATGGTCGGCGAGTCGTTCGCCGCGCCGGAGCCGGTCAAGGACGCCGACGACGAGGACGGCTGGGACTTCTGAGCATGAACTCCTCGGATTTCTACTCGACGTTCGCCAAGGAGGGCGGCCGCGTCGGCAGCGGCGCCGTCGGCAGCGGACAGGGCGGAGTGGCCCGATGTGTGCGCTGACGTACGCGCACTGCCTGCGCGCCCTCACCCCCCACCGCCGAAGCAGACGAAGACCTGCCGACCTCCCGGCCACGACCTGAGAGACCGTGACCGCCGGGCCTCCGAGAGGACAGCCTCCCGTGCCTGTCAACACCTCCGCCATACTCCGCCGCGGTCTCGCGGCGGCCGTCGCCCTGCCCCTCCTCGCGCTGACCGCCTGCAGCTACGGCTCGGAGAAGAAGGACGACGACGCCGGTCAGAAGGTCGCCGCCGGGGCGAAGAAGATCGACGGACTCGACTCCGTCAAGATCGGTTACTTCGGCAACATCACGCACGCCTCCGCCCTGGTGGGCCGGCAGAAGGGCTTCTTCCAGAAGTCGCTCGGGGCGACCGAGGCCAAGTACCAGATCTTCAACGCCGGCCCCTCCGAGATCGAGGCGCTGAACTCGGGCTCCATCGACATCGGCTGGATCGGCCCCTCCCCCGCGATCAACGGCTACACCAGGTCGGACGGCAAGAGCCTCAGGATCATCGGCGGTTCGGCCTCCGGCGGCGTCAAGCTGGTGGTGAACCCGGACAAGATCAAGTCCCTGAAGGACATCAAGGGCAAGAAGATCGCCACCCCGCAGCTGGGCAACACCCAGGACGTGGCGTTCCTCAACTGGATCGCCGAGCAGGGCTGGAAGGTCGACCCGCAGAGCGGCAAGGGCGACGTGTCGGTGGTCCGCAGCGACAACAAGGTCACCCCGGACGCCTACAAGTCCGGTTCCGTCGACGGCGCCTGGGTGCCGGAGCCGACCGCGTCCAAGCTGGTCTCCGAGGGCGCCAAGGTGCTCCTGGACGAGTCCACGCTGTGGCCGGACAAGAAGTTCGTGATCACGAACATCATCGTGCGGCAGAGCTTCCTCAAGGACCACCCGGAGGCCGTCGAGGCGGTGCTGAAGGCGTCCGTCGAGACCAACAAGTGGATCAACGCCAACCCGGACGAGGCGAAGGCGGCGGCCAACAAGCAGCTGGCCGTCGACTCCGGCAAGGCGCTGCCGGCCAAGATCCTGGACCCGGCGTGGAAGTCCATCCAGATCATCGACGACCCGCTGGCCGCCACCCTCGACACCGAGGCGAAGCACGCGGTCAAGGCCGGTCTGCTCAAGCAGCCCAAGCTGGACGGCATCTACGACCTCACCGTCCTGAACAAGGTCCTCAAGGCCGAGGGCGAGCCCACCGTCAGCGACGCCGGCCTCGGCGTCAAGTAGCCGTAGCCGAAGAGTTCCCAGGAGGTGACGACCATGGCCACGACCTTCGCCAAGGCCGCCGAGTCCGTAGAGCACGCGGCGCGCCTTGAGAACGTCTCGAAGTCCTTCGCGGCTCCGGGCGGGCAGCAGCTGGTCCTGGACGACATCAGCCTCGATGTCGCCCCGGGCGAGTTCGTCACGCTCCTGGGGGCCTCGGGCTGCGGCAAGTCCACGCTGCTGAACCTGGTGGCGGGCCTGGACCGGCCCACCGCCGGCTCCATCACCACGGACGGCCGCCCCGCCCTGATGTTCCAGGAGCACGCCCTGTTCCCGTGGCTGACCGCGGGAAAGAACATCGAACTCGCCCTGAGACTGCGGGGCGTCGCCAAGCCGGAGCGCCGCGGCCGGGCCGAGGAACTTCTCGAACTGGTCCGGCTGCAGGGCGCGTACGGCAAGCGGGTGCACGAGCTGTCGGGCGGTATGCGCCAGCGGGTGGCGATGGCCCGGGCGCTCGCCCAGGAGAGCAACCTGCTGCTGATGGACGAGCCGTTCGCGGCCCTGGACGCCATCACCCGGGACGTGCTGCACGACGAGCTGACCCGGATCTGGCAGGAGACCGGCGTCTCCGTCCTGTTCGTCACGCACAACGTGCGCGAGGCGGTGCGGCTCGCGCAGCGCGTGGTGCTGCTGTCCTCCCGTCCGGGCCGGGTCGCCCGGCAGTGGACCGTGGACATCCCGCAGCCGCGCCGGATCGAGGACGCGCCCGTCGCGGAGCTGTCCCTGGAGATCACCGAAGTCCTGCGTGGGGAGATCCGCCGCCATGGCCAGCACTGACACGAAGACGGCGCAGGGCGCCGGACTGGCCGGCGTCGAGGCCGGGCTCGACGCGCTGGACACCGTCGAGAGCGCGCGCACGACGTTCCGGCAGACGTTCGTCAACAAGATCTTCCCGCCCGTCGTGGCGGTGGTGGTGGTCCTGCTGGCCTGGCAGGCGCTGATCACCTTCAAGGTGGTCGACGACCCGACCAAGCTGCCCTCGCCGTCCGACGTGGGCGCCGAGTTCAAGGACGCCTGGCTCCAGGGCACCCTGCTCGACTACATCTGGACGTCCGTCTCGCGCGGTCTGCTGGGCTTCCTGTTCGCGCTGGCCATCGGCACCCCGCTGGGACTGCTGGTGGCCCGGGTGAAGTTCGTGCGCGCCGCCATCGGCCCGGTCCTGTCGGGTCTCCAGTCGCTGCCGTCGGTGGCGTGGGTTCCGCCGGCCGTGATCTGGCTGGGCCTGGACAACTCGATGATGTACGCGGTGATCCTGCTCGGCGCGGTGCCGTCCATCGCCAACGGCCTGGTCTCCGGCATCGACCAGGTGCCGCCGCTGTATCTGCGGGCGGGCCGCACGATGGGCGCGACCGGGCTGAAGGGCGCCTGGCACATCGTCCTGCCGGCCGCGCTGCCGGGCTATCTGGCCGGGCTCAAGCAGGGCTGGGCGTTCTCCTGGCGCTCGCTGATGGCGGCGGAGATCATCGCCTCCTCGCCCGATCTCGGCATCGGCCTGGGCGCCCTGCTGGAGAACGGCCGCAACGCCAGCTCCATGTCCATGGTGTTCGAGGCCATCATCCTGATCCTGTTCGTCGGCATCGCCATCGACCTGCTGATCTTCAGTCCGCTGGAGCGGTGGGTGCTGCGCAGCCGCGGCCTGTTCGTGAAGAGCTGAACTGCCATGATCACTCAGCCGGTTCTCCTGGTCATCGCCCACGGCAGCCGCGACCCGCGGCACGCCGCGACCGTGCATGCCCTGGTCCGGCGGGTGCGGGCGGCCCGCCCGGACCTGCGCGTGGAGACCGGCTTCCTGGACTTCAACGTGCCCTCCGTGCCGGGCGTGCTGGAGTCCCTGGCGGCCGACGGCGTACGAGACGTGGTGGCGCTGCCGCTGCTGCTGACCCGCGCCTTCCACGCCAAGGCCGACATCCCGGCGGTGCTGCGGGCGGCGCCGGCCCGGCTGCGGATCCGGCAGGCCGACGTGCTGGGGCCGTCCCCGCTGCTGACTGCGGCCCTGGAGCGCCGGCTGTGGGAGGCGGGGCTGTCCTCCGCAGACAAGTCCTCGACCGGGGTCGTGCTGGCCTCGGCGGGGTCCAGTGACCCGGAGGCGATCGCAGTGATCGCAGACGTCGCGCGGGAGTGGCGGCACACCGGTTGGTGCGCCGTGCGACCTGCGTTCGCCTCCGCATCCCTTCCGCGCACCGAGGACGCGGTGCGCGAACTGCGCGCGCTGGGCTGCGCGAAGGTCGCGGTCGCGCCGTACGTGCTGGCCCCCGGCTTCCTGCCGGACCGCATCGCGCGGGGCGCGGCCGACGCGGACGCCCTGGCCGACGTCCTCGGCCCGGCGCCGGAGGTGGCGCGGGTGCTGCTGCAGCGGTACGACGCGGCGCGGCGGCCGCTGATGGCTGCGGTCGGCGCGTGAGCCGCCCCGTCTGAGGTGCTCGTACGTCCGTGGGCCGGCGCTCCCCCGTGGCGCCGGCCCACGGGCGCGTCGGCCCGCGCCCGGTGGGCTGGGCCGGTCCTCGGTTCACTTCGTTCAGCGCCGGGCGGCGCTCAGGTGTCACTGCCTCACGGAGCGTGACGGACGAGGCGCGCGCCGGGTCAGTCGAAGCACAGGGAGCCCGTGCGGGTGCGCTTCAGCTCGAAGAGGTCCGGGTGTCCGGCCAGGACCCGGAAGGCGTCGAAGAGCCGGGCGGCCTCCGCGCCGCGCGGAATGGCGCGCAGCACCGGGCCGAACCACACGGCGCCGTCGACGTGGAGCGTGGGCGTTCCGACGTAGCCGCCCGACTCCGGTTCGGCGCCGGCCTCGTGGCCGCGGCGTACGGCGTCGTCCTGGGCGGGATCGTGGGCGGCGGCGGCGAGTTCGGCGGGCAGGCCGAGTTCGGCCAGGGACCCGGCGACGACCGCGTCGAGGTCCTTCTCGCCCCCCTCGTGGATCCGGGTGCCGAAGGCGGTGTACAGGTCCCGCAACACCCCTTCGCCGAGCAGTTCGGCGGCGGCCGTGGCGACGCGCACCGGACCGATCGACTTGTCGACCAGGTCCCGGTACCAGTCCGGCAGTTCACTGCCGATGTTGTGCAGGTACAGGCTCATGACGTGGAAGCGAAGGTCGAGTGGGCGTTCGCGCTCGACCTCCAGCAGCCAGCGGGAGGTGATCCAGGCGAAGGGGCAGGCGGGGTCGAAGAAGAAGTCGACGCGGGCCGCGGCCGCGGTCTCGGGTACGGGGTCGCTCATGCCGTGGACGCTAGTGGGGTCCCGGCGGCGGGTCCCGGCCCAATCAGCCGTTCTTTTCCTGCTCCGCCTGGTCCGCGAGCCGGACCAGTTCGGCCACCGGGAGGGACCCGGCCGGCCGGTGTTCGCGGGCATAGGCGTTGGCCAGGCGCTGGAGCAGTTCGTTCAGCGGGGTGGGGACGCCGTGCAGCCGTCCCAGGAGGACGATCTCGCCGTTGAGGTGGTCGGCCTCGATGGTGCCGGTCCCGCGGGTGAGGGACTGCCAGGAGGAGCCGCCGCCACGCCCCGCCCCGTCCAGGGGCACCAGGGTGACCTTGTCGCCGCGCTTCTCGCGCAGCTCGGCGGCGCTCGCGTACGGGATGCGGGCGGCGGTGAGCACGCGTTCGCCCTCGGCGCGCACCCTCTCGTACAGGTTCCGCGCCGCCTCGCCGGTGAGGGGGCCGGTCAGGGCCTCGACGGCGTTGGCGAGGTTGCCGAGGAGCTTCGCGTACTGCCAGCGGGTCACGTCCGGCACGACGGGCGCCTCGAAGTGCGCGGCCTCCAGGTCGGCGGCGATGTCACGCAGGACCCCGTCGGTGCCGTGCGGGTAGCGGCCGAGGTGCAGCATGCCGGTGAGCGGGGCGCCGGCGGCCGAGACGACGCCGGGTTCGACGTGGGCGGAGGGCAGCCACACGCAGACGCCGTACACGTGCCGGAAGCGGCGCAGCGCGATCCGCTGGCCCTCCACGCCGTTCTGCGCGCACAGCAGCGGCAGCCGCTCGGCGGCGGTGCGGCCGCCCTCGACCGGGGCCGGGCCCCAGGCCGCGAGCGCCGCCTCGGCGTCCTGCGTCTTGACCGCCAGGACCAGGACGTCGTCGGCGCGCAGCACGCCGAGTTCGTCCGGCCCGGACACGGCGGGCAGCCGGTGCGTCAGCTCCCCCTCGGGCACCTTGAGGCGCAGTCCGCCGCCGCGCAGCGCGGCGAGGTGGGCACCGCGCGCGACCAGCACCACCTCGCGTCCGCTCTGGGCCAGCCGGCCTCCGACGGCCCCGCCGACCGCTCCTGCTCCGATGATGACGTAGCGCATGCGGGAAGCCTCCCACGGCGCCGGTCCGGGTGCGGTCCCGGCCCGGCAGGGGTGCCCCGGGGAGCGGCTCAGGGGCGCGCCGGCGGGTGGCTCGGGCGATGCCGGCGGACGGCTCGGCCGTGCGCGAGCCGGACGGCTCAGGGCTGTGCGGGGGCCGTCATCTCCACGAGTCTGAGGACGGTGTTCCAGTTGCGGCTGGTGGCGGTCAGGTCTTTGGTCAGGCGGGGCCGGGAGAGCTGCTCGGCGAGTTTGGAGCGGCCGAGGCCGTCGGGGGCGTACAGGTAGAGGACGCGGTCGCCGAGGCGGAACTCCTCGGGCAGGAAGGCCGGTTGGTCGATCCCGGCGAAACGGGCCGCGTCGACGGGGACGGAGAAGTAGGTGACGTGCAGCTGCTTGGGCTGGAGGTCGGCGGCCGGGAACGGGCAGGCCTCGGCGACCGCCCGGAGATAGTCGTGGCCGCGCACGATCACCCCGGCCGGGAAGCCGAACCGCCGCTCGATCGCGGCCGTCAGTTCCGCCGCCAGCGCCTCCTCGTCGCCGTGCTCGCTGGTGAAGACGGCCTGGCCGCTCTGGAGGTAGGTGCGCACAGCGCCAAGCCCCGACTCCTCCAGCAGGGCGCGCAGTTCGGCCATCGGAACCTTCTTGTTGCCGCCCACGTTGATCCCGCGCAGCAGCGCCGCGTACGTCGTCATCCGCCCAGCGTAGAGCGGCCTGGGCCGGTCACCCTGATCACCGCCCCCGAGAAGCGGGGGTAGGTGTAAGGGGCCGCTGTCCTCCCCAGTGCGGAGGGGCGGGCGTACGAACGGAGGAGGGGCGCCGGCCTCGGTTCACCGGGCAGCACGACGAGCGGTCCGCGCGCGGACCGTAGCGTCGTTGCGGAAGGCGGCGGCAGGGGGCCGGCGCCGCGCAGGGGCCTGGTGACCGGGCCTGGAGGGGGCAAGCCCGTCATGGGGAACCGAGGATCAGGGGTGCGGGGCGTCGCCGCGCGGGCCGGCGGCTGGAGCGCCCGGCACCGGTGGGCGGCGGTCGGTGTCTGGGTGCTGTTCGTCGTGCTGGCGATGGGACTCGGCTCGGCCGCGGGCCGGGTCGACGTCAAGGAGAGCGACCAGCTCAGCGGCGAGACGCACACCGCCGCGAAGATCATCGAGGACGCGGGGATCAGGGAACCGGCGAGCGAGACCGTCCTCGTGCAGAGCCGGGACGGCTCCGTGCGGGCCGGTGACGCCGCCTTCCGGGCCGCCGTCGCCGACGTGGTGAAGGCCGTCGGCGCCACCGGCCGGGTCACGGACGTGAAGTCGCCGTACGACACGAAGACCGTGTCGAAGGACGGCCGCAGCGCGCTGGTGCAGTTCGACGTGCGCGGGGACGCGGAGACCGCCGGCGATCGGATCGAGCCGGTGCTGAAGGCCGTCGAGGGCGTCCAGAAGGAGCACACGTCGCTGCGGATCGAGGAGATCGGCGGCGCGAGCATGCAGAAGCAGTACGCCGACGCCTTCGGGGACGACTTCCAGCAGGCCGAGTACTCCGCCGTGCCGGTGGCACTCGGGATCCTGCTGATCGCATTCGGCGCGCTGGTGGCCGCGCTGCTGCCGGTGGCGCTGGCCATCACGGCGATCATGGCGACGATGGGTCTGATGGGCATCGTCAGCCATCTCCAGCCGATGAGCGACACGGCCAACTCCGTGATGCTGCTGGTCGGCATGGCCGTCGGCGTCGACTACTGCCTGTTCTACCTGCGCCGCGAGCGCGAGGAGCGGGCCGCCGGGCGGGACGCGGCCACCGCTCTGCGCATCGCCGCCGCGACCAGCGGCCGGGCGATCGTCGTCTCCGGCGTCACCGTGTGCGTGGCGATGGCGGGCATGCTCTTCACCGGGATCGCCGAGTTCGAGGCGATGGGCCTGGCCTCGCTGATCGTGGTGGCGGTCGCCATGGTGGGGTCGGTGACCGTGCTGCCGGCGCTGCTGTCGCTGCTGGGCGAGCGGGTCGAGAAGGGGCGGCTGCCCTTCCTCAGGCGTCGGCGCACCACCGCGGGCGACCAGGGCAGCCGGTTCTGGACCGCGGTGCTGCGGCGGGTGCTGGCCCGGCCGGTGGTCGGCGTGGTCGTGGCGGTCGGGGCGCTGCTGGCGGTCGCCGCTCCGGCGCTCGGCATGAAGACCTCGCAGCTCACGCTGGACCAGGAGTTCGGCGACTCGCTGCCCATCGTGCAGACCTACAACCGCGTCAACGACGCCTTCCCCGGCGGCTCCGAACCGGCCCAGGTGATCGTCAGCGCCAAGGACATCAAGGCTCCCGAGGTGCGCTCGGCGCTGGCCGCGTTCCAGGAGCGGGCCGTCTCCTCGGGCGCGTCGCAGGGTCCGGTGGACGTCAAGCTGTACGAGGACAGGAACATCGCCTTCGTCTCCGTCCCGCTGGTCGGCGGCTCCGACTTCGACCGGGCCGGCGAGAGCCTGAAGAAGCTGCGCGACGAGGTGCGGCCCGCCACGCTCGGCAAGGTCGACGGTGTCCAGGCGCCCGTCACCGGCCAGGTCGCCGGCTCGGTCGACTTCAACGACCAGCTCCTCGGCTCGGTCCTCCCGGTCTTCGCGTTCGTGGTGGTCTTCGCCTTCCTGCTGATGCTGCTGTCCTTCCGCTCGCTGACGGTCGCGATCACCTCGATCCTGCTCAACCTGCTGTCGGTGGGCGCGGCCTACGGCATCCTCGTCGCCGTGTTCCAGCACGGCTGGGGCGCCTCGCTGGTGGGCGCGGAGGGCGTCGGCGCGATCGTCACCTGGCTGCCGCTGTTCCTCTTCGTGATCCTGTTCGGGCTGTCGATGGACTACCACGTGTTCGTGGTGTCCCGCATCCGCGAGGCACGGATGCGCGGCCGCAGCACCAAGGACGCCATCCAGCACGGGGTGGTCACCACGGCGGGCGTCGTCACCAGCGCCGCGGTCATCATGGTCGCCGTGTTCGCGATCTTCGGGACGCTGTCCATGCAGTCGATGAAGCAGATGGGCGTCGGCCTCGCGGCGGCGGTGCTCATCGACGCCACGGTCATCCGCGGGGTACTGCTGCCGGCGGTGATGTCGCTGCTGGGCGAGCGCAACTGGTACCTGCCCAAGTGGCTGCACCGGCTGCCCGACCTCACGCACGACGAGTCTTCGGAGCCGGCGGCCGCACCGCCCGTGCGGCCCGCGCCGCGGGAGGGTGAGCGGCTGGGGGTGTGAGCCTCCGTACTCCGGATCCGGAGCACGGACCGGGGTACTGATCCCGGACGCGGAAAGGCGGGACCCGCCGGCTGCGTACGAGCCGGCGGGTCCCGCCCTTTTGCACGGTGCCGTGCTGTGCTGTGCACGATGCCGTCGCGCACCGCCGGTCGAACGGTGCCGCGCCGCGCCGCCGGTTCAGCGACGGTGCGTGGGCAGTTCGGCCTCGATCAGGTCGGCCGCCCGCCGGGTGCCGCCCTCCTCGGCCATGCCGGCCTGGATCTCCTTGAGCCGGCGGGCCACCTCCGGGTCGTCGACCAGGGCGAGGGCGGCCGCTCGCAGCGCCTCGGCGGTCGCCTCCTCCGTGGGCAGGTGCCGGGCGACGCCGAGGCCCTGGAGCACGTCGGCGTTGCCGAACTGGTCGACGGCCTGCGGTACGGCGATCATCGGCGTACCGGTGGCCAGCCCCTCCTGACTGCCGCCGGCCCCGGCGTGGGTGACGAACAGGTCGGCCTGGCGCAGGATCGACAACTGCGGTACCCATGTGCGCACTTCGACGCTGTCCGGCACCTCGCCCAGTTCGGCCGGGTCCACCTGCTTGCCGATCTGGAGCACCGTGTGCCAGCCGGGCAGCTCGCCGAAGGCCTTGACGCACTCCCGGTAGAAGGCGGGCTGCCGGGTGAAGGCCGAGCCGAGTGAGACGAGCACCACCTTCTCCGCGTCGGCGGGCCGCTCCCAGGCGCCCTGCGCGAGGCGGTCGCCCTGGCAGGCGCCGACGAAGGAGTACACGCGCTCGTCCACCCGGTCGGCGTTCGGCTGGAGGACCTTGGGGATCAGGACCAGCGAGCGGTCGGGACGGCCGGCGAAGTCGTCGGGGTGCAGGGTGACCCCGTTCTCGCGCAGCCAGGACTCGAAGCGGGCGTAGTAGGCGCGGCCCCGTTCGGTCTTCTTGGGCTCGGCCCACATCGGTTCGGCGACCTCCTCCTCGTACCCCTCCCAGGCGACCAGGTTGGGCGAGAGGGAGACGGCGGGCACACCCCAGCGGTGGGCGAGGACGCGGGCCGGGTAGGAGGTGATGTCATGCAGGACGAGGTCCGGTTCGTCGCCGTCGTAGAGGTCGATCAGCTGGGGCAGGGCCTGGATCGCGTCGTTCAGGAACGGCTCGACGTTGTCCAGGAGCGTCGTCCCCCAGGCGGACGGGTCGTCGTCGGGCGTGGGCAGCGTGGAGTGCCAGGGCTTGACCTCCGCGCCGGTCTCGGCGACCTTCTCCGCGAACAGCGGGGGGATCGCGTAGGTCACCCGGTGGCCCCGGGCGACGAGTTCGCGGATCACCTCCAGGCTGGGGTTCACGTGGCCGTGGGCGGCGATGGAGAACATGGCGATATGAGCGCGACTGGTCATGCCCGAGACTCTAGGCGAGACGAGACGTCTCGTACAATGCATTAACCGCGCACGCCTCCCACCAGTGCGGATGCGACACTGACCGTCCGGCGGCACAGGACGACAGCCACCGCCGGACGACGACGGACAGGGAGGCGGACGATGGACGAGGCACGGGCGCGGGGCGTGCTGGCGGCGGCGAACGTGGTGGCCGGGGCGGCGGACGGGGCGCGACTGCTCGCGCTCGGCGAGAACGCGGTCTTCGCCGCCGGGGATCTCGTCGTCAAGGTGGGCCGGGACGCCGAACTGCTGGACCGCGCGCGGCGTGAGCTGCGGATCGCGCGGTGGCTGGCCGACGCCGGGATCCCGGCGGTGCGCGCCGCGGAGGACGAGGCGCTGCTCGTCGAGGGGCACCCGGTGACCGTGTGGCACCGGCTGCCCGACCCGGTGCGCCCCGCCGAACCCCGCGACCTCGCCGAGCTGCTGCGCGCCGTGCACGCGCTGCCCGCCCCCGGCTTCGCGCTGCCGCCGCGCGAACTGCTCGGCGGGGTGGAGCGCTGGCTGCGGCTCGCGGGCGACGCGATCGATCCGGCGGACGCGGCGTATCTGCGCGAGCGGCGCGACGGGTTCGCGGCGGCGGCCGCCGCCCTCGTCCCGCACCTGCCGCCCGGACCGATCCACGGCGACGCGCTGCCGCGCAACGTGCACATCGGACCGGACGGCCCGGTCCTGGTGGACCTGGAGACCTTCTCCGCCGATCTGCGCGAGCACGACCTGGTGGTGATGACCCTGTCCCGGGACCGCTACGGACTGCCCGCCGAGACGTACGACGCCTTCACCGCGGCGTACGGCTGGGACGTGCGGGAGTGGGCGGGCTGCTCGGTGCTGCGCGGCGCCCGGGAGACGGCGAGCTGCGCCTGGGTCGCCCAGCACGCACCGGCGAACCCCAAGGCCCTGACCGAGTTCGAACGCCGGGTGGCGTCCCTGCGCGAGGGCGACGAATCGGTCCGCTGGTACCCGTTCTGACCGCGAACGCCGACGACGCCGTACCCACTCGTCCGCCCCGCGGACGGACGTCGCCGGGGGCGGCTCGGCCCCACGCCGCCGCCGGCGTCGCCCCGGCAGACGCACCGCCCGCGGCCCGGCTCGCCCCCGTCGGGCCGCCCCGGCGTGCCGTACCGGGGACGCGGCCCCTGAACGGCGTGGGAGGCGCCCCCGTCACCAGACCCCGCTCCCTGATCCGGCCTGGTCCACACGAAAGACCCTAGACCCGCGCCTCCGTCAGTTCCCGCAGGGGCCACGCCCCGTCGACCACCGCCGTCGGGTCGCCCTTGCCGCGCAGGAAGGTCTGGAGGTCCGCCGCCCAGCTGGCGTGCCACTGGATCTGGGAGCGGTGCAGTTCCGCCGGGCCGAGGGCGGCCACCTTGGCGTGCCGGACGGCTATCGCGCGGGCCAGGCGGGCCGCGGCGAGGGCGTCGGCCGATGCGTCGTGGGCGGCGCCGAGCACGACGCCGTACTCCGTGCACACCGCCTCCAGGGTGCGCTTGCCGCGCCGGTAACGATCGGCCCAGCGGTCGATGGTGTACGGGTCCACGACCGGACCCGGCTCCGCGCCGCCGAGGCGGTCGGCGAGCGACGGCAGCCCGTACCGCAGCAGTTCGGCGGAGAGCAGGGTCAGGTCGAAGGCGGCGTTGTACGCCACGACCGGCACCCCCGCCCGCCAGTAGCCGGTCAGAGCCTCGGCGACGGCGTCGGCGACCCGGTCGGCGGGCTGCCCCTCGGCGGCGGCCCGCTCGGTGCTGATGCCGTGTACGGCGACCGCGTCCGGCGGTATGGGCACGCCCGGGTCGGCCAGCCATTCCCGGTGCCCGGCCGGCTCTCCGTCCCGGACCTCGATCACGGCTGCCGTGACGATGCGCGCCGCCCGCGGATCCGTCCCCGTCGTCTCCAGGTCGAAGCCGATCAGCAGCTCCTGGTGCCAGCCCATGGCGGCCCCCCTTCTCGTGGTGCTCTCCCCCAGTTGCTCTCACCTTCGCACGGGCCACTGACAATCAGAGGACCGCGTTCCGCTTACCGCCCCGCCCGTACCCTCACAAGCCAGGACCGACGGATGATTCAGGACACCGGGCGCGAATCGACCCACATCGTCTCGAACTCCTCACGGTAGGCGGCGAAGAGGCCGCCCTCGCCCACCTCGCCCGACTTGACCACCCGGCTGCCGTTGCGCAGGACGAACACCGGCGCCTCCATGCCCCGGCTGCGCCGCAGATAGGACTGGGTGACCGCGATGCCGTCGGAGCCGTCGCCGTCCACCAGGTAGGCGGAGACGCGCGGCGTCTCGTCGTAGACCTGGATCTCGAAGGCGCCCGGGTCGCGCAACCGGGCCCGCACCCGGCGCATGTGCAGGATGTTCATCTCCACCGAGCGGCTCAGCTCGCCGCGCTTGAGCCCGAGTTCGCGCTCGCGCCGCTTGACCGCGCTGGAGGCGGGGTTCAGGAACAGCAGCCGCACCCGGCAGCCGGACTCGGCCAGCCGCACCAGGCGGCGGCCGGAGAAGTTCTGCACGAGCAGGTTGAGGCCGATGCCGATGGCGTCCAGACGGCGGGCGCCGCCGAAGATGTCCTCGGCCGGGAACTGGCGCAGCAGCCGCACCCGGTCCGGGTGGACGGCGACCACGTCGGCGTACCGGTCGCCGATCAGGTCCTCCACCGCGTCCACCGGCAGCCGCCGGGCGGAGGGGACGTCGCCGCCGGCGCCGAGGATCTCCAGCAGGCGCGCGGAGGCGCGTTCGGCCTGGGCGAGCACCGCCTCGGACAGGGCCCGGTTGCGGGAGACGACGTTGCGCGTGACCTCCAGCTCGTCCAGGGCGAGTTCGACGTCGCGGCGGTCGTCCAGGTAGGGCTCGAAGCAGGGCCAGTGCTGCACCATCAGCTCGCGCAGCTGGGGCAGGGTGAGGAAGCTGATGACGTTGTCGTCGGCCGGGTCGAGCAGATAGCCCTTGCGGCGGCTGACCTCGCGCACCGCGACCGCGCGCTGGGCCCACTCCTGGCCGGCCGGGCCTGCGGCGGCGACCACCCAGTCCTCGCCGTGGACGGGTTCGTACACGGGCCGCAGCACGGCGGCGACGACGGCGCGCAGCCGCTGTTCGACCAGGTTCAGCCAGATGTAGGCCCGGCCGGCCCGCTGGGCGCGGGTGCGCACCTCGCGCCAGACGTCGGCGTCCCAGTCCAGCTCGGGGCCGATGGCGCCGGCGTCCATCGGCCGGGCCAGGGACACCGCACCGGGCGGGACGTCTGCGGAGTTCCCCTCGTGACCCTCGTCACCAGGGGGCAGCTCCAGGCCTCCCGAGCCCACCCGTGCACCGCCTTCCGCTCCCCCGGAGCCTCCCCGTCCCAACGATCAAGGAAGGGTACTCCGGGAGCGGTCCGCGGTGCAGCCGGATGGGCAGCTCCTTTCTCAACTTCCCCACGCTTTCCGTCCGTTCCGGTCCGTCCGCGGGGGTGGAGTGAGGTTATTCATAGCGTTGACGGGCACCGTCCCGGGCAGGAAGGAGCGCCGCCCCGGGCGACGCACCCGCAGAAGTCATAGGTGGCGCCCTCACTTTCGGGGACACTCGGGGTCAGGGCGCCACCCCGGCGCCGCACACCTGAAAGAGTCGTGTCCATGCAGGTCTGGCCTGGAGAGGCGTATCCACTCGGCGCCACGTACGACGGCGCCGGCACCAACTTCGCGGTCTTCACGGAGGCCGCGGACCGAGTAGAGCTGTGTCTGCTGCACGACGACGGCTCGGAGACGGCGGTGGAACTGCGGGAGAGCGACGCGTTCGTCCGGCACGCGTACGTCCCGGGAGTCATGCCGGGACAGCGGTACGGGTTCCGGGTGCACGGCCCGTACGCCCCGGAGCGCGGACTGCGCTGCAACTCCGCGAAGCTGCTGCTCGACCCGTACGCGCGTGCGATCAGCGGGGCGATCGACTGGGGAGAGGAGGTGTACGGCTACCACTTCGACGACCCGGAGCGGCGCAACGACCTGGACTCGGCGCCGCACACCATGACGTCGGTCGTGGTGAACCCGTACTTCGACTGGGGCGACGACCGGCGCCCGCGCCGCGGCTACCACGAGACGGTGATCTACGAGGCGCACGTCAAGGGCCTCACCATGCGCCACCCGGGGCTGCCCGAGGAACTGCGCGGCACCTACGCCGCCCTGGCGCATCCGGCGATCATCGAGCACCTGACCGAACTGGGCGTGACGGCGCTGGAGCTGATGCCCGTACACCAGTTCGTGAACGACCACCGGCTGGTCGACATGGGCCTGTCGAACTACTGGGGCTACAACACCATCGGCTTCTTCGCCCCGCACAACGCGTACGCCTCCTGGGGCGACCGCGGCCAGCAGGTACTGGAGTTCAAGTCGGCGGTGCGGGCGCTGCACGAGGCCGGGATCGAGGTCATCCTCGACGTGGTCTACAACCACACCGCCGAGGGCAACCACCTGGGCCCGACGCTGTCCTTCAAGGGCATCGACAACCCGCAGTACTACCGGCTCACGGACGATCCGCGCTACTACATGGACACCACGGGCACCGGGAACTCGCTGCTCATGCGGTCCCCGCACGTGCTCCAGCTGATCATGGACTCGCTGCGCTACTGGGTCACCGAGATGCACGTGGACGGGTTCCGCTTCGACCTGGCGGCCACGCTCGCCCGGCAGTTCCACGAGGTGGACCGGCTGTCGTCGTTCTTCGACCTGGTGCAGCAGGACCCGGTGGTCTCCCAGGTGAAGCTGATCGCCGAGCCGTGGGACGTGGGCGAGGGCGGCTACCAGGTGGGCAACTTCCCGCCGCTGTGGACCGAGTGGAACGGCAAGTACCGCGACACGGTGCGGGACCTGTGGCGGGGCGAGCCGCGGGCGCTGGCGGAGTTCGCCTCCCGGCTGACCGGCTCCTCCGACCTCTACCAGGACGACGGCCGCCGCCCGCTGGCCTCGATCAACTTCGTCACCTGCCACGACGGCTTCACCCTGCACGACCTGGTGTCCTACAACGACAAGCACAACGAGGCCAACGGCGAGGACAACCGCGACGGCGAGAGCCACAACCGGTCCTGGAACTGCGGCGTGGAGGGCGACACCGACGACGAGGGCGTGCTGCGGCTGCGGGCGCGGCAGATGCGCAACTTCGTCGCGACGCTGATGCTCTCCCAGGGCGTGCCCATGATCAGCCACGGCGACGAGTTCGCCCGCACCCAGCGGGGCAACAACAACGCCTACTGCCAGGACAACGAGCTGTCCTGGGTGCGCTGGCCGGAGGGCGAGGGCGGGGACGAGGAGCTGCTGGAGTTCGTCCGGGCGATGGCCGCCCTGCGCCGGGACCACCCGGTCTTCCGCCGGCGCCGCTTCTTCCACGGCCGCCCCGTGGAGGGGACCCACGACGACCTGTCCGACATCGCGTGGTTCACCCCGGAGGGCAAGGAGATGGCGCAGCGGGACTGGGACTCGGCGCGCGCCTCTGCGCTGACGGTGTTCCTCAACGGCAACGCCATCTCGGAGCCGGGCCAGCGCGGTGAGCGGATCACCGA
This sequence comes from Streptomyces sp. NPDC093260, assembly GCF_040683715.1. Taxonomy (NCBI): domain Bacteria; kingdom Bacillati; phylum Actinomycetota; class Actinomycetes; order Kitasatosporales; family Streptomycetaceae; genus Streptomyces; species Streptomyces sp. NPDC093260. The sequence continues at coordinate 211,457 of NZ_JBFBEK010000001.1, read as the reverse complement.
CGACTCGTTCCTGCTGATGTTCAACGCCGCGCCCAAGTCGCTCGACTTCGTGGTGCCGGTGGACCACGGCCGCCAGTGGCAGGTGGTGGTGGACACCGCACGGGACCGGCCGCTGGCCGCCGACAGCGGGCGCAAGGTGCGCGCAGGCGACCGGCTAACCCTTGAGGACCGCAGCATGACCGTGCTCCAGCGGCCGGCCTGACCCACCCCAAGCTCACCCGTTCGGGTGATTGCCTGTCGTCCCCCGTCCGGGTGAGCCGCTCGGCCGCCCGGGTGGGGAGACGAGCACCTGACCGGCGGGCGGCACGAAAGGCGGCCGGGCGGGTACGTAGCTCTGCATGACACCCGAGCGCACCGTACCCGTCGTGCCCACGGCCACCTACCGGCTCCAGCTCCAGCCCGAGTTCCCGTTCGCCGCCGCCGAGGCGGCCGTGCCGTACCTGGCCTCGCTCGGCGTCTCGCATCTGCACCTCTCCCCCGTCCTGGAGGCCGTCCCCGGCTCCCTCCACGGCTACGACGTCGTCGACCACGCGCGCGTGCGCGCCGAACTCGGCGGCGAGGAGGGGCTGCGGGCGCTGTCCCGCACGGCGCGCGGGCACGGGCTCGGTCTGGTCGTGGACATCGTGCCCAACCACATGGCGGTGGCGCCCCGGCACAACCGCGCCCTGTGGGAGGTGCTGCGGGAGGGACCCGCCTCGCCGTACGCGCGCTGGTTCGACATCGACTGGGAGGCGCAGGGCGGCAAGGTGCTGCTGCCGGTGCTCGGCGGTCCGGTCGGCAAGGTGACCGGCGAGCTGCGTGTGGACGGCGACGTCCTGCGCTACTACGACCACGTCTTCCCGCTGCGCGCCGGCACGGAGAGGCTGCCGCTGCCCGAGCTGCTGGACGCGCAGTGGTACCGGCTGGCGTGGTGGCGGCTGGCCCGCACGGAGCTGAACTACCGGCGGTTCTTCAGCATCTCGGAGCTGATCGGGGTGCGGGTGGAGGACCCGGAGGTGTTCGAGGCGACCCACGCCAAGATCCTCCAGCTGCTCGGCGAGGGCGTGGTGGACGGCCTGCGCGTGGACCATCCCGACGGCCTCGCCGACCCCGACGCCTATCTGGACCGGCTGCACACGGCGACCGGCGGCCGGTGGACCGTCCTGGAGAAGATCCTCTCCGACGGCGAGCACCTGCCCGCCGCCTGGCCGGTGGCCGGCACGACCGGCTACGACGCCCTGCGCCACGTGGACGGCCTGTTCGCCGACCCGGAGGGGAGCTCCGCACTCCGCGCCGCCTACCGCCGCTTCGCCGCCCCGCAGACCGACCGCGGTGGCGACTGGGCGGCGACGGCACGACAGGCGGCGTACGAGGTGATCACGCACGAGCTGGCCGCCGAGGCGGACCGGCTGACCCGCGCCGCGCACCGGGTGTGCGCCGGCTCCCCCGATCCGGCGCTGCGCGACCGCGCGCCCTGGGCGCTGCGCACCGCGCTGCGCGAACTGCTGGTCCGCCTCCGGGTGTACCGGCCCTACGCCTCCGTGGACGCCTCCGCCGTGGTCACCGAGGAGGCCGCGGCCGAGGCCAAGCGGGCCTTCGCGGTGCCCGAGGAGGGCGAGGCGGTGGACGTGGTGCGCGATCTGGTGCTGGGCCGCGCGGGCACCGGACCGGACGCCGTCGAGTTCCGCACCCGGTTCGCCCAGACCGCCTCCGCGCTGCGCGCCAAGTCCGTCGAGGACACCGCCTACTACCGCTATGTGCCGCTGCTGTCGGCGAACGAGGTCGGCGGCGAGCCCGGACGCCCGGCGGTGGGTCCGGAGGACTTCCACGCGTACTGCGCCCGCGTGCAGCGCGACTGGCCGGCTACCGGGACCGTGGTCTCCACGCACGACACCAAGCGCAGCGCGGACGTACGGGCGGCCCTGGCGGTGCTGACCGAGTGCCCGCGGCAGTGGGCGGAGCTGCTGGCCGGGGTGTCCGGCGCGGGGGCCGAGGCGCCGGACGCGCAGCTGGCGTGGGCGGCCTGGCAGACGGTGTTCGGGCTCGGCCCGGCGGACGCGGGGCGGGTGCGGGAGGCGCTGCTCAAGCACGTCCGCGAGGCGGGCCTGTACACGAGCTGGACGGAGCAGGAGCCCTCGTACGAGGAGGCGGTCGCGCGGTTCGTCGCCGAGGGGCCGTGCGGGGCTGCGGGCGAGCCGGTGGCCGCCTTCCGCCGGCAGCTGGAGCCGCACATCCGGGCCAACGTCCTCGCCACCGCGCTGGTGCACCTGACGATGCCGGGCGTGCCCGACGTCTACCAGGGCACGGAGGCCGAGTACCGGGCCCTGGTGGACCCGGACAACCGCCGCCCCGCGCACTTCCCGCCGCCCGACCCGGGCGAGAAGGGCGCGGTGACGGCGGCGGCGCTGCGGCTGCGGGCGCGCCGCCCTGAGGTCTTCGGCGACAAGGCGACGTACGAGCCGCTGGCGGCCGAGGGGCCTGCGGCGGAGCACTGCCTGGCGTTCACGCGGTCCGGGCAGGTGCTGACGGCCGTGACCCGGCTGTCGCTGCGGCTGGCCGAGGCGGGCGGCTGGCGCGGGACGCGGCTGGCGCTGCCGCCGGGCCGGTGGGCCGACACGCTGGCGCCGGAACGTGAGTTCGAGGGGCACGCACGCGTGGCGGAGTTGTTCGAACGGCTGCCGGTGGCACTGCTGGAGCGCGTGGCGGAGCCGGCCGGGACCGAGTGACCGGCCCGGGCAGGCGGCGGGCGGCTGGGCGTTCTTGACAGCCGTCCGCGTCCGTGGGGTACTGCGATTGCGAAGCCTGGCGGACGAGTACGGGGGTGAGTCTGCTGCCGGAACCGCGCTACCCCAGCGTTCCCGAACTGGTGACGGCGGTTCGGGAACTGGCCGCGCACCGCCCGCGTCTGTGCGGCCTGGAGGAGGTCGGCGCGTCCCGCGCGGGCAGGCCGCTGCACCTGCTGTCCGTCGGGCACGCCCGGCGGGCCGTGCTGGTGGTCGCCGGCGCCCACGCCAACGAGCCCACCGGTGGCGCCACCCTGCTCTCGCTGGTGCGCCGGGTGGTGGACGACCCCCGGCTGCGGTCCGGGGTCTCCTGGCACTTCCTGCTGTGCGCCGACCCGGACGGGGCGAGCCTGCACGTGACGCCGGCCCCGCGCAGCCTGTACGACTACCACCTCGGCTTCTTCCGGCCCGCCGGTCCCGAGCAGCCGGAGTGGTCGCCCTCCGTGCTGCCGCCCGAGCTGCTGCCGCCGGAGACGCGCGCGCTGACCTCCGTCGTGGCCGCGCTGCGGCCCTACCTCCAGGTGTCGCTGCACGGCACCGAACTGGGCGGCAGCTGGGTGCAGCTGACCCGGGACGTGCCCGGCCTCGCCGAACCGTTCCGCAAGTCGGCCGCCGAGCTGCACATCCCGGTGGAGACGGGCGCCTGCGACGCGGCGGGCTGGCCCGTCTCCGGTCCCGGGGTCCGGGTGATGCCCGCGCCGGGCACGGATCCGGCGTATCCGAGCCTGCCGGACGACGCCCGGCACAGCACCTGGTACGAGGCGCACCGGCATGGCGGGATGACCGCGGTGGTGGAGGTGCCGATGTGGGCGAGCGATCTGGTCGACGACCCGGTCCCGCACCCGGACCCGGCCGGGGCGCAGCGGCGGCTGGCGGACCGGCTGCTGCGGGACGCGGGGCGGGTGGAGGCGGTGCTCGCCGAGGCGGTGCCCCGGCTGGACGGCCCCGAGGGACCACTGCTGCGGGCGGCGCGCTGGGGACTCGGTCTGGTGCCGGGCCTGGCCGCGGACTGGGTGCGCGTCCCGCCCGCCGAGACGACGATGTCGTACGTGGGCAGCGTGGACGCGTTCGGCCGCCGGCTGCCGCTGAGGGCGGCGGCGATGCTGCTGCGGGTGCTGCGGGTGGCCGGCGACCCCGCCGTGCCCGAGCTGGAACGCCTGGTGGCGGCGTGGAGCGCGGCGTTCGCGGCCCGGTTCCGGGCTCGCTGGGTGCCCCTGGACCACCAGGTCGAGCACCAGAGCCGTACGGTCCTGGCGGCAGCCCACCACGCTCGGGAGCTGATGATCTGATGAAACGATCCTCCGCTTGCCCGGAGGTCCTCTTCTCCGGCCGGTGTCCGGACGCTCCTTCGCGTCCGGACACCGGTTCGAGAGGTCACTGATCCAGGGCGAACACGTCTCCCGTACGGGCCTTCATCACGCACGCGTTGGGGAAGGTCTCCGTGTAGTCGACCGCGCGCCCCTGCCACTGGCCGCGCGCCTGGACGGTCACGGGGGCGTAGATCATCGAGCAGAACACCTCCTTGTGCGGGATGACGCGGATGTCGCCGTGCGCCGAGCGGAGCTGGTCGCAGGCCGCGGCGGCGTGCGGGTGGCCCTGGGGCGGCTCGCAGCGCAGCAGGGCGCCCCGGCTGTCGCCGGTGCGGGCGTCGTCGCCATGGCTGACCGTGACGTAGAGCCAGTCGCTCTGGTCGGCGGAGTGCCGGGGGCGCGGGTGCGAGTCCTGGGCGGCGTGGGCGGCCTGGACGGGGAGGGCCGCGAGCAGGACGGCCGCCGCCGTGGTCGCGCCGCGCCGCAGCAGGGCCGTCGTCCTGGTGAAGTGGTTCATGCCCGGGGTATCGGCACGACGGCCCGCGCTCCCCAGCCCCGGTCACTCGAACGGGAGCGCACGCGCGTGACGCCCGGTCAGTTCCCGCTTCCCGGGCGGCCGGCCGGTGTGCCCGGAATGAACGGGAAGCGACCACGGTGGGGCGGAACCGGCGACACCCGCCGCAAAAGGGCGGATGCGGAAGCGGATTGATCTCGTTTGGCGCACCATGGACGGGCTACATCACGGTGAGCAGACGAAGGGGAACCGTCCGTGCAGTTCGAGGTGTGGGCACCGCAGGCCGATCACGTCACGCTCCAGTGCGACGACGTCACACGCGCGTTGGAGCGCGATCCGGAACGCGCGGGCTGGTGGACCGGCGAGGCCGCGGCGCGCGACGGCTCGCGCTACGGGTTCGCGCTGGACGGCGGGCGGGTGCTGCCCGACCCGCGGTCGCGGCGGCAGCCGGACGGCCCGGACGGGCTGAGCGCCGTCGTCGACCACGCCCGCCACGCGTGGCGCACCGGCGAGTGGGCCGGGCGCGCACTGCCGGGCGCGGTGCTCTACGAGCTGCACGTGGGCACGTACACGCCCGAGGGCACCTTCGACGCGGCCGCCGCCCGCCTGGAGCACCTGGTCGGACTGGGCGTCACGCACGTCGAGTTGATGCCCGTGTGCCCCTTCCCCGGCACGAACGGCTGGGGTTACGACGGCGTCTCGCTGTGGGCGGTGCACGAGCCCTACGGCGGCCCGGAGGGGCTGAAGCGGTTCGTGGACCGGGCGCACGAACTGGGCCTGGGCGTGGTACTGGACGTGGTCCACAACCACCTCGGCCCCTCCGGTAATTATCTGCCGCTGTTCGGCCCGTACTTCACCGACACGCACCACACCCCGTGGGGGTCGGCCGTCAACCTGGACGCGCCCGGCTCGGACGAGGTGCGGGACTTCCTCATCGGCAGCGCGCTGGCCTGGCTGCGCGACTACCGCATCGACGGGCTGCGCCTGGACGCGGTGCACGCGCTGGTGGACACGCGCGCGTGCCACTTCCTGGAGGAGCTGTCCGCGGCCGTGGACACGCTCGCCGCGAGCCTGGGCCGGCCGCTGTTCCTGATCGCCGAGTCCGACCTCAACGACCCCCGGCTGGTCACCGCGCGCGCGGAGAGCGGCCTCGGCCTGCACGCGCAGTGGAACGACGACTTCCACCACGCCCTGCACACCGCCCTGACCGGCGAGTCCCAGGGCTACTACGCCGACTTCGCCCGCGCCCCGCTGGCGGCCCTCGCCAAGACGCTGACCGGCGGCTTCTTCCACGACGGCACCTACTCCAGCTTCCGGGGGCGGCGGCACGGGCGGCCGCTGGACCGGACCCGGGTGGCCGGGCACCGGCTGCTCGGCTACAGCCAGACCCACGACCAGGTCGGCAACCGGGCGCAGGGCGACCGGCTGTCCTCCCTGCTCTCTGACTCCCCCGGGCTGCTGGCCTGCGCGGCGGCGCTGACGCTGACGGCGCCGTTCACGCCGATGCTGTTCATGGGCGAGGAATGGGCGGCCGGCACTCCGTGGCAGTACTTCACCGACCACACCGACCCGGAGCTGGCCGAGGCGGTGCGCCGGGGCCGGCGGCGGGAGTTCGCGGCGCACGGCTGGGCCGAGGAGGACGTACCCGACCCGCAGGACCCGGCCACCCGGAACCGCTCCTGTCTGGACTGGAGCGAACCGGAGCGCGAGCCGCACGCGCGGATGCTGGACTGGTACCGCCGGCTGACCGCCCTGCGGCGCGAACAGCCCGACCTCACCGACCCCGACCTCGCGGACACGAAGGTCGCCTTCGACGAGGAGGGCCGCTGGCTGGCGTTCCGGCGCGGGGACGTCCGGGTGGCGGTCAACCTGGGCGAGGAACCGGCCGCGATCCCGCTGGGCACCCACCCGGTCCGGGTACTGGCGGCCTGGGAGCCGGTGACGGCGCCCGGCGAGGACGGCGTGCTGCACGTGCCGGGCCAGTCGTGCGTGGTGCTGGCCCAGGAGTGAGGACGCCTCACGACCTGCCGCCAGGGCCTTGACGACCGGCCGCCCGGACCCTGATCCGCCGGGCGGCCGGGCCCTGGTACACCGGCCGTCCGGGCCTCGACCCGCCGGGCGGCCGGGCCACCCGGGGCCGGTCACGGCTCCCCGGCCGGGCCGTCCGCCTCGTCGCGGAACTCCGTCACCCGCTCCAGCAGGATCGCCTCCCAGGCGTGCCGCAGCTCGGTCCGCAGCAGCGGCAACGGGGCGTCGTCGCGGCCTTCGAGGCGTTCGGCGAGGCGGATCACGGTGTCGCAGCGGGCCAGCCACAGTCCGCGCAGACAGGGACGGGCGCCGTACCCGGCGAGGGTGGCGGCGCGCACGGCGGCCGGGGACCGGACGGCACGCGCCAGGGCGGCGATGTCCTCGGCCGGATCGCCGATCACCGCCTCGCCCCACCCCAGCACGCCGCGCACCCGGCCGTCGGCGCCGACCACCAGATGGTCGGCGGTCAGGCCGTGGTGGACGAGCACCGCGGTGTTCGGCTGGGCGGCGAGCTGCGCCGCGGCCGGACCGGCGAGCTGGGCCATCCGCGTGGGGTCGAACTCGTCGGCCTTGCCGAGCTGTTCGGCGGCGTGCGCGGCCATCCGGCGCAGCGCCTCCAGGGAGCGGGGCGCGGTCCGCGGCACCCCGAGCGTCCCGGCCTGCCGGGCGGGCACCTCGCGCAGCCCGCTGAGCAGCCCGGCCAGATCGTCCTCTCCCAGCGCGGAGACCTGCTGCCCGGCCGTACCGCCGGCGATCCGCCCGTCCAGCGTGTACGTCAGGCCGGGCGCCCACTCGCCGTGCGCGACGCTCGCCGGCACCGCCACCGGCACATGGGGGCGGGCCAGATCGCGCAGCCGCAGCTCGCGCCGCTGGCGCAGGGCGGTGTCACGGTCGGGGGCGAGGCGCAGCACATGGCGGGCGCCGACCCACCAGGTCCAGGGGCCGCCGTCCTCGGCGACGGGCCGGACGTCGGGGCCTGCGGCGGTGTCCGCGCCGTCGGCGAGGAGGGTGCGGACCAGCCGGCGGACGGTGTCCGCGGTGGGTGTCGGTGCCTGGGTCATCGTCGCGCCGTGTCGTGTCGGTAACGGGTGGGGGCGGCCGGGCCGGTCAGTCCACCAGGACCATCTCGCGGGTGGTGTCGTTGAGCCGGCGGCCGCCGTCCCCGGTGACGGTCACGATGTCCTCGATGCGCACCCCGAACCGGCCGGGCAGATAGACGCCGGGCTCCACGGAGAAGCACATGCCGGGCACGAGGGGCTGCTCCTCCCCCTCGATCATGTAGGGCGGCTCGTGCGTGGTGACGCCGATGCCGTGGCCGGTGCGGTGGATGAAGTACTCGCCGTATCCGGCCTCCGCGATGACGGCGCGGGCGGCCCGGTCGATCTCCTGGCAGGCGACGCCGGGGCGTACGGCGCGAAAGCCGGCCTCCTGGGCCTCGCGCACGAGGTCGTGCACGCGGCGCTCCTCGTCGGTGGGTTCACCGACGTGGACGGTGCGGGTGGTGTCGGAGCCGTAGCCGTCCTTGAGACCGCCGAAGTCGAGGACGACCATGTCACCGCGCTCGATGACGCGGTCGCCCATCTCGTGGTGCGGATTGGCGCCGTTGGGCCCGGAGCCGACGATCGTGAAGTCGACCTGCGAGTGCCCGGACAGGCGCAGCAGCCCCGCGAGTTCGGCGCCGATCTCGGACTCGCGCCGACCGCTGAAGGGGACCTTGCGGATCTCCTCGAACGTCGCGTCGGCGGCGGCCGCCGCAGCCGCCACCAGCTCCAGCTCGGCCGCGTCCTTGACGGCGCGCAGCATGGGCAGCGCGGTGGTGAGGGAGGTGTAGGCGGTGCCGGGCAGCGTCTGCTGGAGGCCGAGCAGGTGCATGGCCCAGGCGTTGTCGCTGATGCCGAACCGGCCGGCACGGTCGAGGAGGGCGGCGGTGACGGCGTAGGGGTCCTTGCCGTCGGTCCAGTCGCGCAGGGTCAGCGCGGGCGCGCCGGGGGCCTGCTCGGCGTCCGGGGCCTCCAGGGTGGGCACGACGAGGACGGGGTCCTGGCCCGGGGCGAGGACGAGCAGGGTGAGCCGTTCGGTGACGGCGGTGGGCGCGTAGCCGGTGAGCCAGACCATGTCCGGTCCGGGGGCCACCAGCAGCCCGGCGAGTCCGGCGTCGGCGGCGGCCCGGGCCGCGCGGTCCATCCGGGCCCGGTAGTCGTCGGCGGTGAAGGGCGCGGGCGCGGTGCCGGTCATCCAGGCCTCCCTGTGCGGTCGGGCGTGCGCTGTGGGGCTACGGGCAGCATCCTGCCCGCACGCACGAGGCCGCGCGAGCCGATCGGCCTCACTCGTCCGCGGCAGCTTCCGGCCCGGCCGGTCGGACGGACACGCGACCAGTGGTTTCGGGGGACATAGTAGTGGGCGGGGGTGCGGCGGTGGTCGTGGCCGTCGCCCGGCCGGGGGGCGCGTCCGGCGCTCGGCGAGGGGCGTGGGGGTACTCGGCCGGGGAGTGGGAGCGGCGCTCGGCGAGGGGCGTGGGCGACGTCCGGTGGCGGGAGGCCGCCGGCGTTCGGGGGTGTCAGGGGGCGACGCCGGGGGTGAGCGTCAGCCGGCGGCGGTGGCCGTCGCGGCTGCGTACCGCCACGGTCACCGCGTGGCCCGGGCGGGCGCGGGCGACGGCACGGGAGAGGTCGGCCGCCGAGGCGACCCGGGCGCCGCCGAAGGCGAGCAGCACGTCCCCGCGGACCAGCCCCGCCGCGGAGCCGGGTCCGGGGGTCCGGACGGCGGTCACCCGTGCGCCGGGGCCGGCGTCGTCCGCCGTCTCGATCCCGAGAGCCGTCCGCGGGGGCGACGGCACGGAGCGCGCCGTCGCCGGGGAGCCGACGGCCGCGGCGCCGGTGGCCGGGGCGCCTGCTGTTCGGCCGTGCGCGGTCGTGGAGTCGGGGACTGTGGAGCCCGCGGCGGGCGGGTCACCGGTCGTGGAGCCCGCGGTCGGCCGGTCACCGGCCGTGGAGTCGGCCGCGGACGGGCCGACGGCCGGGCCTCCGGCGGCCGGGGAGCCCGCCGACGCGCCCGTGTCCGTGGGGCCGGACCGGGCCGACGCGGTGCCGGGCGCGACCGGCCCCGTACCCGCCGGGCCGGGTCCCGCCGACGGGACGCCGGGAGCGAACGGGCCCGTGCGCGCCGCACCGGAACCCGCCGGGCCGGACCCGGCCGACGGCGGGCCGGGCACCGCCACCGGCCAGGGCGGCCCGTGCCCGGCCGTGCGGGTCAGGCCGATCACCGTCCCGGCCACCGTGCCGAGGCCGATCCCGGCCAGGAGCAGGAGCAGACCGGCCAGCAGAACGGTCACGACGGCCGCCGCACGACGGCCGCGCCGGGGCGCGGCGGCGGGCGGGAGCCGGTCGGCGGTGGGCGCCCCGCCCCCGACCGGCTCCCGGCCGGGCATGGGCTTCGGGCGCAACACGGTGTGTTCCATCGGTTCTCCTCCGGCCGGGCTCAGCCCGCCGGATCGCGCGGGACGGTTCAGCCGACCGGCAGGACGGGGGCCGGCGGATGGACGGGCAGGCGGAGCCCCGACGGGCCGGCCGGCGGAGCCGACGCCGCCGACCCCTCCGACGGAACCGGCACGGCCGGACCGACCGGCAGCGGAGGGCGGCCCGGCACGGCCGGGGCCGTCGGAGGACGGTCCGGAAGGAAGGCGTGGGCGCGGCGGGACAGCCATTCGTCCTTGTAACGGTCCACCTGCCGGTGCCAGTTCAGGATGCCGGCCATCCAGTTCTGCAGATCGGCGACATAACCCTCCATCGCCGCACGGGCCTCCTCCGACAGCCCGAAGTCGTCGTAGACGACGGGCAGTTCATGGGCGGCCACATGCTCGAACTGGCGCATGCGCTGGGTCGTCAGGTCGTGGACGACGGCGAGCGCGGCCGGGTAGTCGATGCCGAAGAAGGTCTGCACGACGAGGATCGCGTTGTGGATCTCGCCCTCGTACTCGATCTCCTTCTGGTACGAGAACACGTCGTTGAGCAGGCAGGCGTAGTCGATGGCCGCGTTCTCCAGGGAGCGGACCGGGCCCGCGCGGTAGACCTCGGGCGGGATCGCCGGGCCGTGGCCCATCCGGCACAGGCTCAGGGTGAGGTCGGAGCCGAAGGTGGCGCGCCGCATCTCCAGGTAGTCGACGGGGTCGGGCACCCGGTTCTGCATCTGGTTGGCCAGCTCCCACACCCAGCTCTCGGTCATCGAGTCGATGGCGTGCTTCAGGGTGCGGCGCTGGTCGGGGGTCATCCCGGCGGTGGTGCGCGCCCACAGGTCGGTCAGCGCGCGCTCCATCGCGTCGAGGGGCGCGACCGCCTCCTCGCCGTCGACGGGCATGCACGCGGACAGCCGGGCCGTGGTCAGCTTCGCGGCGGCCAGGTCGCGGCGGTGGCCGTAGACCAGCGGGTAGTAGTCGTCGCCGTAGGTGCCGAAGGCGAGCCACTGGGCGCTGAGGTCGAGCGCCTCGGGGGTGGCGTCCGGGTCGAGGCCGGCGGAGCACAGGGCGAGGTCGTAGGCGGCGAGCTTGTCCTCGTCCCACACGCCTTCCTCCAGGATGCCCATGCGGTGGCACCAGTCGAGCAGGGTGGCGCGGGCGCGGTCCAGGTGCGGGCTGAGCGCCAGCGGGTAGGGCATGCGGAAGTCGGGGAGGCGGGAGGGGCCGACCTTCTGGTACGGCACATGGGTGTAGGCGCGCAGGCGTTCGGCGCCGGCCGCCGCGAGCAGCGCGCGCACGTCGGCCGCGGAGGCGCCCGGTCCGGTGGGGCGCTGCCAGGGGTTGTCGGGGCGGGCGCCCTTGTTCATGTACCTGCTGGAGCGCAGGTGCCATTCGTGTCCGCCGGACTGCCAGTCCTGGAGGCCCTTGGTGTACGCGGCGACCGCCGCCATCTGGTCGGGGGTGAGGCCGTGCTCCGCCGCGAGGGCGGGGACCTCGGTGAGCGCGGTGTGCTCGAACTGGTGCAGCCGGGAGGTCAGGACGTCGTTGACGGCGTCGGCGGCCTCCTGGGTGGTGCAGCCGAAGAAGGTCTCCAGGACGAGGACGCCGTTGCTGTTCTCGCCCTCGTCCTCCACCTCGCGCTGGTAGGAGAACAGGTCGTTGCGCAGGTGCACGGCGTCGGAGAAGGTCTCCATGAGGACCCGCAGCGGCCTCGATCCGGCGACCGCGGCGGGGACCTCGGCCGTCGCGTACTCCACGAGCCCCGCCGACCAGGGTGCGCCGCCGACCTTGCGGCGCATCTCGATGTACTCGACGGGGTTGGCGATCCGCCCCTCGTTGATGTTGGACAGCTCCCACATGGACTCGTTCAGCAGGTGCTCGGTGGCCAGCGCGAACCGCCGCCGCCAGTCCTCGGTCATCGACGGCACGGTGCGCGCCCAGAGGTCGGCGAGGCCCGCCTCGACGGGGTTCTGCGGCTCGGGCACGGGGGCGGCGAGGTCCAGCGGCATGAACAGGGGCAGCCGGTCCAGGTAGGCCTTGCCGCCGGCACGGTCCTGGCCGCGCTTGAAGGTCTCCAGGAAGTGGTCGTCGAAGAAGAAGACCCACACGTACCAGTCGGTGATGAGGGAGAGCGCGGGTCCGTCGCAGTCGGGGTGGGTGTAGGCGCACAGCAGTCCGTAGTCGTGCGCGTCGAGGTCGGCCTGCTCCCAGATGCCGGAGCCCTCCAGCATGCCCATCTCGCGCGCCCACTGCGTGGAGTGGGCGCGGGCCTCGTCGAGGTGCGGGTTGAGCCGCGCGGGATACGGCATGTAGAAGTGCGGGAGTTCGAAGGGCTGCTGCGTCATGGCCCGGCCCTACCCGGGACACTCCGGCCGCATCCGCCCGCCCCCCGGTGATCACACCATCGCGTGAATCGACGGCGAAAGGCCCCCCCCTGCGGCGACGGTGGTTCGCGGTGCGACGGGTCACACGGCTCGGGCCTCGCGGGCCAGTTGGGTGGCGAGGCTGAGATAGCGGGGGCGGCGGGGGACCGGGACCAGGCCGCGGATCACGAGGTGCCACATCTCGGTGATCCGGCGCGGCAGCCGCGCCACCGGCTCCAGGGGCCGGCAGGCGAGCCGGGCGCCGACGAGGAAGGAGACGAGGGAGTGCGCGGCGGCGTGCACGTCGATGTCCGGGTGGACGTCGGCCTCCCGGACGGCGCCGAGGAGTTTGCGGGTGACCAGTTCCAGCCATTCGGTGAAGGGGTGGCGCAGCGGCGGACGCACCGCCACTCCCCCGGTGACGAGCCGGAGTTCGGCGCGGGCGATCGGGTTCTCGACGGAGAGCCGGGTGAGCGCGAAGGTGATGCGCATCAGGGCTTCCAGCGAGGGGCAGCCGCGCCCGTCGACCTCGCGCACCGCCTGGCACGCGGCCCTGGACTGCGCCTCCATGATGGCCTGGGCGAGGTCTTCCTTGGCCGCGAAGTGGAAGTACAGGGCACCCTTGGTCACCCGGGCGTGCTCGGCGATGTCGCCGAGGCTGGTGCGTTCGTACCCGCGCCGGTCGAAGAGGTCGGCGGCCGCGGTGATGATGGCCGTGCGCGTCTGCTCGGCGCGTAACTGCCTCGGCATGGACAGAGCACTCCAGGGTGATGACGCACGGGCGTGCAGTTTCGTTTGCTGCATACACACGATAACCCACGCCGCGACACTCCCGACAAGTGTGCCGACAGGAGCAGTTGACCCGGCCATGACCTCGGTCGCCGTGTCCCGTCCACCGCGCCGGCCGCTCACCCCGGGGAAGGCGCCCGCGGTCACGACATTTGCATTGTGAACAACTTTCCCGCGGACCGGAGCGGCGCCGCGCCCCGGGGGGGGCGCCCGCACGGCCGGCGCGGCCCCGTGTCACGGGTCGCGCGAACCGGTGGGCGGCGCAGGAACTTTTCCCGGCCGCCGCCAGTTTCTACGTTGCTGTAGAAACAGACCGGAACACGCACCACGCCCGTACGGCCCGTTCCGTACGGGGCTGACACGACACTTGGAGAGCACATGGCCCTGTGGGACCGCATCAAGGACTCCGCGACGCAGATGCAGACCCAGCTGGTGGCGAAGAAGAACGACCTCAAGAGCGGCGCGTTCCGCGACGCGAGCATGGCGATGTGCGCGCTCGTGGCCGCCGCCGACGGCACCGTGGACCCCTCGGAGCGGCAGCGCGTCGCCCAGTTGATCGCCACCAACGAGGTCCTGCAGAACTTCCCCGCGGACGACCTGCGCCGCCGTTTCGAGGACAACCTGAACAAGCTGACCGCCGACTTCGCCTTCGGCAAGGTAAGCGTCCTCCAGGAGATCGCCAAGGCCAAGAAGAAGCCGGCCGAGGCCCGGGCCGTCGTCCAGATCGGCATCGTCATCGGCGGCGCGGACGGCGACTTCGACAAGACCGAGCAGGCCGTGGTCCGCGAGGCCTGCTACGCGCTGGACCTGCCGCCGCACGAGTTCGACCTCTGAGGCAAGGCCGCCCCGCGGGCGGTACGGGACGGCTCCGGCCGGGGCGGCCGCATCCGGCGGCCGGCCCGGCCCGGGGGTACCCCGGCCGGCCGGGGTGCGCGTCCCGGCCGGGGTGCGCCTCCCGGCCGGGAGGCTCAGATCTCGGCCAGGGTGCGCAGCAGTTGCGTCGCGGCCGTCACGTCCGCCGTCAGCGAGCGGTCCTCGACGCCCGTCGGCAGCGCGGCGTCCGCGACGGCGAACGCACGGACGGACGGCGGCTCCGGATGGAGCCGCAACGCCCTGACGGCGCCGACGAGTTCGCAGGCCAGTACGGTGCCGTAGGCGTCCACCGCGCGCAGGGTCTGCCGGGCCGCCTGGGAGGCGAAGCTGGCGGTCTCCTCCAGGCCGTGGGAGAGCACGGCGTGCCCGGCGGAGGCGGGCGCGGCGCAGTGGCGCAGTTCGGCCAGGGCCGAGTGGGCGGTGTACTCCAGGATCATCGTGCCCGAGCTGCCGGCCGGCCCGACGGCGAGGAAGGCGGGCAGCCCCGTGAGGTCCGGGCGGCCGAGTGCGGTGAGCCGGGCGGCGGAGAACTGCGCGGTCTGGAGGACGGCGAGGTTCAGCGCGTCCAGGGCGAGGCCGACCGGGGCCGCGTAGAAGCCGCCGTGGTGGTGGGCCGCCGTGCCGTCGGGGGCGATCAGCGGGTTCTCCGAAGGGCAGTTGACCTCCGTGCCGACGATGCGGCGCAGTGCGGCGGCGGCGTCGAGGGCGGGGCCGTGCGCCTGCGGGAAGGCCCGGAAGCCGAACGGGTCCTGGATCCGGCGGCCCGGCCGGGGCGCCCGGCCGGGTGCGTCCAGTAGCCGCCGCACCTCGGCCGCGGCGCGGGCGACGCCGGGGTACGGGCGCAGGGCGTGCACCTCGGGGGCGTACGCCTCCAGGGAGCCGGAGACCGCCGCGAGCGACAGGGCCGCCACCGCGTGCGTGGCCCGCAGCAGTACTTCGAGGTCGTGGCAGGCGAGCGCGGCCTGGGCGAGGGTGAGCGCGTTGCTGCTGAGCAGCGCGAGCGCGTCACCGGGCCGCGGTACGACCGGGGCGGGCAGTTCGGCGGGGGCGGCGGACCCCCGGTCGCGGTGCCAGGGGCGTTCGCCGATCAGGGTCAGGCCCATCTGGGCGAGGGCGGTCAGATCGCCGGTGCCGAGACCGCCGTACTCGTTGACCGCGGGGTGGACGCCGAGGCGCAGGGCCTCGGTGAGGGCGGTGACGAAGGCGGGCTGGATGCCGGAGCCGCCGGCCAGCAGCTGGTTGGCGCGGACAGCGAGCAGGGCGCGGATCTGCCGGACCGGGAGGACCGCACCCGCGCCGCCCGCGTGGCTGCGCAGCAGCCGCAGCCCGTGCGCGGCCTCGTCCCCGGCGGCCACCGGCACCGAGCGGTGGGCGCCCACGCCGGTGCCGCGCCCGTACAGGCGGCCGGTGACGGCGAGCCGGTCGGCCGCCCGCCAGGAGCGGTGCGCCCGCTCGTACGCCTCGGGCGGGACGACGGGCACGGCCGCGCCGTCGGCGATGCGGACCAGTTCGGCCGGCTCCAGCCCGCGGCCGTCCAGGACGACCTCGTCCAAAACGGCTTCGTCCCGGGCGGCCGGGTCCGGGGCGGAGTCGCCGTCGCCGTCGCCGTGCTCGCGGCCGGGGCCGGTGCCCGGGCCCCGGAAGACGTGGATGGTCCCGTCGCCGGGGACCACGTAGACGTCGCCGTGGCGCGGGGCGGCCGCTTCGCCGTCGGCACGGCCGGGCCGGGCCTCCCCGCCGGGGGAGGCCGCGGGCGTCCGGTCCCTGCCGTCCGCGGTCGTGTCCACGTGCCGTGTCCGCTCGTGCCGGTGGCGGCTCAGATCAGTCCGGCGGACTTCAGCCAGGCCTGGGCCACGTCCATCGGGTCCTTGTTCTGCTGCTGCACCTGGGTGTCCAGGTCGAGCAGGGTGGCCGTGTCCAGCTTGGCGGAGACCGCGTTGAGCGCGTCCACGCCCTTCTGGTCGAGTGCGCTCTTGTAGACGAGCGGCTGGACGTTCTCGAACCCGAAGAGGTTCTTCGGGTCCCGGAGGACGACGAACTTCTCCTTGGCGATGGTCGTGTCCGTGGTGAACAGGTCAGCGGCCTGCACGGTGTTCTTCTTCAGCGCCGCCTGGGTCAGCGGGCCGCCCGCGTCCAGCGCCTTGAAGGACTTGAACTCCACGCCGTAGACCGTCTTCAGGCCCTCGAGGCCCTGGTGGCGGGTCTGGAACTCCGGCGAGCCGCCGATGACCAGGTCCTTGGCGGCGGCCTTGAGGTCGGCGATGGTGGACTTCTCGGTCAGGTCGTACTTCTTCGCCGTGTCGGCGTTGACCGTGACCGAGTCCTTGTTCTGCGCCGGCGCCGGGTCCAGCAGCGTCAGCTTGGGGTCGAGCTTGGCGTTGATCGCGGCCGTGGTGGCGGCGACCGACTGCGGGGCGGCGTCCTTGTCGAGGTAGGCCAGCAGTGCGCCGTTGTACTCGGGCAGCACGGTGATCGAGCCGTTCTTCAGCAGCCCGTACGTGGTCTCGCGGCTGCCGATGTTGGGCTTGTAGGTGACCTTGACGCCCTTGGCCTTCAGCGCCTCGCCGTAGATGTCGGCGAGCAGGATGGACTCGGCGAAGTTGTTGGACCCGACGACGACGCTGTCGCCGCTCGCCTTGCCGCCGCCCTTGAGCGGGTCGCTGCCGGAATCGCCGTCGGAGGACGACGAACACCCGGCGACCAGGGCCGCGGTGGCGGCGAGCGCGACGGCGAGCGCGCCGGTGTGCCTCGTGCTGGACCTGGTGTTCTTCGCGTTAGGAGTCACAATTCCCGTTCCGGGCTCAGAGGTTGGTGAGGGCATGGCGGTGGCGGGTGCGCGCGGCATGCGGGTGCCGCACCGTACTGATCCAATCCAGCCGCTTCTCGGTCAGTCAAGGGCCACCGGGTCACCGATTGGCTTCGATCGACGGTCAGTTGTGAAGCTCGTACGGACGCTTCGTAACCCATTCTTGACATGGGACGAGCCGGGTCCGCCCGCCGGAACGGTAGATTTCACCGGAGTCGACGTCGGCCACAGCGGTGCGCAGGGGCCGCTTCGGCGCCCACGCGTCAACGCCGTCACGTCCGTTCCGGGTGGAGACACCCTTCGAAGGAGGCCCGGTGTCCACGAGCCAGGTGGACGCGCCCGACCGGTCGGCCCCGCCGCCCACGCCGCCCGGCAGTCGCGGCATCCGGGGATTCGCCGACCGGTGGCCCTTCCGGCGCAAGCTCAACGTCCTGGTCGGGGTGCCGCTCGCCGTGGTGGCCCTCCTGCTCGCCTACCTCATCACCGGCCAGGCCGGCCAGGCCCGGGACGCGGCCGCCGCGGCCCAACTGGTGCGCGACAGCGCCCAGGTGGCGGCCCTGGTGGACCGGGTGGAGGCCGAGCACCAGCAGGCCGTCCTGCTCTCCGTGCGCTACGAGGCCGCGGGCGCCGACGGCCGCCCCTCGGCCGTCGCCTACCGCAGGGCGCAGGCCGCCGTGAAGGCCCAGGTCGCGGTCGTACGACGGACGTTCGGCGACCGACTGCCGGACACCGAGGCGCAGGCCCTCAAGGAGATCGAGGGTCTGAGCAGCCTGCGCGACACCATCGAGCAGAGCTACCTGCCCGCGGACAACATCGACCCCGCCTACACGGGGGCCGCCAGGTCCCTGATCGACGGTCTCGGCCTCGACCGCAACGCGGCGCTCGCGGCCACCTTCACCGGCAACCTGCTGGACTCCCTGCTGCGCGCCGACGCCGCCCACAGCTCCTTCGAGACCAGTGTCTTCTCGGCGACGACCGGCGACACCAACGCGCTCATCGAGTTCACCGCCGCGGTCGGCTCCTACGACCTGTACCTCTACCAGGCCGACCGCTTCGCCCGGTTCGCCACCCAGGAACAGGCCGACCGGCTCGCGGAGATGGAGCACAGCGCCGCGCAGCGCGAGATCGCCGAGGCGTACGCCGAGCTCCAGATCGACCCCAGCGCCTTGCAGGCCAACAGCCCCGAGGAGGTGCGGCGCGCGTTCCAGGACGCGCTCGCCGACTACCGGGCCTACCCCGAACAGGCCGCGAACCGGTTGAAGATCGCCTCCTCGCTGATCGACGAGATCGCCGACTCCGCCGACGACGCCTCCTCCGACGCCTGGTGGCGGGCCGCCGCGCTGCTGGCCTCGGCCCTCGTCGGCTTCCTGCTGTGGCTCGCCTTCTCGGTCGCCGTACGCCGCTCGGTCATCCGGCCCGTGCAGGCGCTCACCGGTGCGGCACAGGAGGTGTCCGCCGCCACCAGCCGGGAACTGGCGCGGGTGGCCGACGACGACGCCGACGACAGCGGCCCGCCGCGGCTGCGGGACGTGCCGGTCACCGCGCGCGACGAGATCGGCGACCTCGCCGAGGCGTTCAACCAGGTGCAGACGACCGCCGCCGCGCTGCTGGAGCGGCAGGTGCTCAGCCGCCGCAACGTCGGCGAGATGTTCGGCAACGTCGGCCGCCGCGTCAGCAACCTGACGACACGTCAACTTGCGCTGATCGACGCGGTGGAGCGCGGCGAGACCGATCCCGCGCTGCTGGAGCGCCTCTACTCCATCGACCACATCGCCGTCCGGCTGCGCCGCAACGCCGACAGCCTGATGCTGCTGGCCGGCATCCGCGAGACGGTCCTGGACTCCGGTCCCACCGCTCTGACCAACGTGGTGCGCGCCGCGCTCGGTCAGATCGAGGGCTACCAGCGGGTACGGCTGTACGCCGAGACCGAGGTCATGGTGGAGCCGGACATCATCGGCGACCTCACGCTGATGGTGGCCGAACTCCTGGAGAACGCCGTGTCGTTCTCCCCCGAGGGGAGCACGGTCGAGGTCAGTGTGCGGCACGGCGGCGAGGGCGCGTCCATCGCGATCGCCGACCACGGCCTGGGAATGAGCGCGGAACGCCTGGCCGAGGAGAACGCCCGGCTGATCCGGCGCGAACGGCTAGACGTCGTGCCGACGAAGGTGCTGGGCCTGTTCGTGGTCGGCGCGCTCGCCCGCCGCTGGGAGGTGGGCGTCACCCTCTCCCGCACTCCGGGCGGCGGCGTGACGGCCGAGGTGCTGATCCCCTCCTCGCTGCTGCTGACGATGAGCGCGGTGGACGCCGCCGTCCCGGCCGCCCGGCCGGAGGCCGCCGGCCACGGCGCCCCGGCCGGCCCGGCGCCCGGCGCGACCGACCGGCCGGCCTCCGCCACCGCCGAGGTCCCCGCCGCGCGCCCGCCCGCACCGAGCCCGGCAGCCGTGGAGAACGCGGCCGCCTCCGGCTCGGCCACGCCGCAGGCGGGAGCGTCGAGCCCGGCCCCACCGCACCCGGCCGTACCGGAGACCGCAGTACCGGGCACCGCCGCGGACCCGGCGGTCCCCGCCGCGCCGCTCGCCGCCGAGGCGGACGAGCATGCCCGCGCCGGTGACGGGGACGGTCAGGCGCGGCCGCTCCCCCGCCGGGTCCCCCGGCGCGAGACCGCGCCGGACGAAGGCGTCCCGGGCGGTCCGCTCCCGTTCATCCCCCGCGCCCGCACGGAGTCCACCCCGTCCGCAACGACAACGGACACCGCACCCCGCACAGCTCACGGCACGGCACCCGGCGCCACCCGCGGCCCGGTCCCGGGCGCCGCCTCCGGCTCCACCTCGGGTGACGCGCCCCGCACCGCGGCGGGCGCCGTCCCCGGTGGCGCGCACGGCGGCGCCTCCGCTGCCGCCCCCGGTGCCACTCCGGGCAGCGCGCCCCGTGCCACCGCGGACACCGCGCCGAGCCACGCGCCCGGCACCACTCCCGGTGCCGCGCCGAGCCCCGTACCGGGCACCACTCCCGGTGGCGCACCCCGCACCACCCCCGGCACCGTGCCCAGCGGTGCGCCCGGCACCATGCCCGGTGCCGGACCGGGCGCCGCCCCCGGCACCGCCGCCGACGCCGGCTCCCGCCCCCTGCGGCGGCGCGTGCGCGGCGCCACCCTGCGGACGACCGCCGACAGCGCCGCCGCGCAGGCGGCGCGCGCGCCCGTGCCGCAGGCCGACGCCGACGCCGTGCGGTCCGCGCTGGAGGAGTTCGAGGCCGCGGTGGAGCGCGCCCACCGCGACACCGGCGCCCACCGCAGGCCCGAGCCGCCCGACGCGTCGGACACCGCCCCCACCGACACTCCCCGTACGCAGCACCGGAACGACCTCCCGGAAGGAGCCGAGCAGTGAGCACGTCGACAGGTGACAACCCGACGGAAGGCACCGCGCCGACCGATCTGCAGGCCGCCGCAGCAGACTTCACCTGGCTGCTCAACCGCTTCGCGACCGAGACGGCGGGCGTCGTGGACGCCATCGCCGTCTCCTCCGACGGACTCCTGATCGCCGTCTCGCAACTGCGCGAGCACGCCGACTCCGAGCGGCTGGCCGCCATCGTCTCCGGCATCACCAGCCTGGCCGCCGGGGCCTCCGGCAACTACCGCCTGGGCGCCCTCAACAAGGTCATCATCGACCTCGAGGGCGGCCACGTCCTGGTCTCCGCGATCGGCAGCGGCGCGGTGCTCGGCGTGGTCACCGACAAGGAGGCCAAGCTCGGCAACATCGCCTACGAGATGACGCTGTTCGCCAACCGCGCCGGCGCGGCGCTCAGTCCGCAGCTGGTGCTCGAACTGAAGAACAGCGTCGGCGCCGCGGCCAGGCGCTGACCGGCCGAGGCCGGCCGAGGAAGGAAGAAGGACCCATGGCGGACGGCCCCGCGCCCCCGGGCCCCGACCCGGTGGGCCCCGCTCCCGCCGTGCGGCCGTTCCTGGTCACCGCCGGCCGGGTGGCGCCCACCGCGGCCGGCCGGCCGGTGCCGGTGGAGACCCAGGTGGTGGCCACCGTCGCCGGTCTCGCGGCGCTGGAGGCTCTCTCCTTCGAACAGCACGACATCGTCTCCGCCTGCCGCAGGCCGCAGTCCATCGCGGAACTGGCGGCCCGGCTGCGGCTGCACCTGAACGTGGTGCGCATCCTCGCCGAGGACCTGCGCGCCGCCGGCCATCTGACGGTGCACGTGCCCGACACCGGCGCCACCCACGACGCGTCCGTCCTGCGCAGGGTTATCGATGGCCTGCGGGCCATCCCCGACTCCCGGGGGGTTACTCCGTGACACCGACCGAACAACTCGTCCGCGGGGTCCCCGCGGGCGACCAGCCCGCCGTCCGTCCGCCGCTGCCCGTAAAGATGGTGATCGCGGGCGGCTTCGGCGTGGGCAAGACCACCGCCGTCGGCTCCATCTCCGAGATCGAGCCGCTCACCACCGAGGCCGCCATCACCGAGGTCGCGGCGGGCGTGGACGACCTCACCCACACCCCGCGCAAGACCACCACCACGGTGGCGATGGACTTCGGGTGCATCACCATCGACCCGACGCTGAAGCTGTACCTGTTCGGCACGCCCGGGCAGGAGCGGTTCGGGTTCATGTGGGACGACATCGTGGAGGGCGCGGTCGGCGGGCTCGTCATCGTCGACACCCGGCGGCTGGACGACTGCTACGCCGCCGTCGACTACTTCGAGCACCGGGGCATCCCGTTCGCGGTGGCGCTCAACGCCTTCGACGGCCGGCTGGAACACTCCCTGGAGGACGTCCGCTGGGCGCTGGACGTCTCCGAGCACGTCCCGCTGGTCGTCTTCGACGCCCGGGAGCGCGCCTCCGTACGGGACGCCCTGCTGGTCGTCCTGGAGTCGGCGCTGGCGGCGAACGGCGGCTGAGCGTGGGTCCGCCCAGGACAGGGGACAGGCCGTGGCCCGGCCGCCCGACGGTCCGTGGGGGGCGCAGGGCAGCGCCAACGCCCCCCCCCGCCGCGTCCCTCACGCCCCGCGCCGCACCCCCCGGGACACCGTGAACCGGTCCGCGGCCCAGAACAGCACCAGCGTGGCCAGCGCCAGCGCGGCGACCAGGCTCGCGCCGCCCACCACCTTCTCGTAATCGCGCTGGTAGAGCCCGTCGATGATGTAGCGGCCGAGGCCGCCGATGCCGACGTAGGCCGCGATGGTCGCCGTGGAGACGATCTGGATGGCGCCCGAGCGCAGACCGCTGAGGATCAGCGGGAGCGCGACGGGCAGTTCGACCTGGAGCAGGATGCGCGACTCCTGCATGCCCATGCCCCGGGCGGCGTCCACCGGCGAGGGGTCCACGGAGCGCATCGACTCGTAGGTGGTGACCAGGATCGGCGGGACGGCGAGGACGACCAGCGGGACCATGACCGGCAGCAGGCCGAAGCCGACCATGATGGTCATCAGCACCAGCAGGCCGAAGCTCGGCAGGGCGCGGGCGGCGGTGGCGAGGAGGGCGAGGGCGTTGCCGCCGCGGCCGTAGTGCCCGGTGACCAGGCCGACCGGCAGTCCGATGGCGGCGGCGACGGCGAGCGCGATCAGGCAGTAGCGGATGTGCTCGGCCAGCCGGGTGGGGATGCCGTCGTAGCCGTGCCAGTGGGCGCCGTCGCTGAAGAAGGCGTTGACGAAGTGCAGCACGTTCACCGGGCGGCCTCCTCGGCGGCGGACGCGGCCGGCTCCGGCCGGACCTCGGCGGCGGTCCTCGACCCGCGCCGGCCGGCGCCGCGCGGCATCCACGGGGTCAGCACCAGCCGCAGCAGGACCAGGGCGGCGTCCACGAGGATGGCCAGGGCCGCCGTGGTGAGCACGGAGTTCCAGGCCAGTTCGGGCCGGTGGTAGATGTTGGCGTCGTTGAGCAGGTTGCCGAGCGCGCCCTGGTTGCCGATCAGCATGCCGACGCTGACCAGGGAGATGCTGGAGACGGCGGCCACCCGCAGTCCGGCGATGATGGCGGGCAGGGCGATCGGCAACTGCACCTGGAAGTAGCGCCGCACCGGGCCGAGGCCCATCGCGGTGGCGGCGGCGAGCGTCTCCTGCGGCACCGAGCGGACGCCGTCCACGATGGCCGGGACGAGAACCACCAGGCTGTAGACGGCGAGCGGGATCATCACGGTCAGCTCGGTCTGTCCGGTGTAGTCGATGAGGACCACGAAGACGGCCAGCGACGGGATGGCGTACAGGATCGTCGTCACACCCAGGACGGGCGCGTACAACCAGCGGAAGCGCACGCACAGTTGGGCGATCGGCAGGGAGAGCACCAGGCCGGCCAGGACCGGCAGCAGGGCCTCGCGCAGATGCAGCCCGATCAGGCCGAACCAGTCGTGCTGGAGGTCGCTCGGGAGGTCGAAGAAGCGGTTCATCGGGCGGCCTTCGCCTCGGCACGCCCCTCGGCGTGGGCGCCCCGGATGGCCTCGCCGATGGTCTGCTGCGAGACGACGCCGACCGCCCGGCCGGTGCCGTCCACGGCGACCGCCCAGCCGGTGGGCGAGAGCACGGCGCAGTCCAGGGCGGCGCGCAGGGACTCCTCGCCGTGCGCGAAGGGGCGTCCGCAGGACAGGAGCCGGTCCGTGTCCACCGCGCCGGCGGTGAGGTCCTCGGGTGCGCTCCAGCCCAGCGGCCTGCCGTCGAGGCCGGTGACGAGGAGGTAGGGCACGTCCCCGGCGGCTCGGGCGGCGATCTGCTCGGCGGTGGAGTCGACGGCGACGATCGGCTCGGTCCTCAACTCCAGTGCGCCGCTGCCGAAGAAGGACAGCCGGCGGATGCCGCGGTCGGTGCCGAGGAAGTCCTCCACGAACGCGTCGGCGGGCTCGCTCAGCAGCTCAGCGGGGGGCGCGTACTGCGCGAGGCGGCCGCCGGTGCGCAGGACGGCCACCATCGTGCCGAGCTTGACGGCCTCGTCGATGTCGTGGGTGACGAAGACGATCGTCTTGCCCAACTCGTCCTGGATGCGCAGCAGCTCGTCCTGGAGTCCCTTGCGGACGACCGGGTCGACGGCGGAGAAGGGCTCGTCCATCAGCAGGACCGGCGGGTCGGCGGCGAGCGCCCGGGCCACGCCGACGCGCTGCTGCTGGCCGCCGGAGAGCTGGTAGGGGTAGCGCTTGGCGAGCGCCGTGTCGAGGCCGACGCGCTCCATCAGCTCCGCCGCCCGGGCACGGGACTTCTGCTTGCTCCAGCCGAGGAGCCGGGGCACGGTGGCGATGTTGTCGACGATGGTGCGGTGCTGGAAGAGGCCGGCGTTCTGGATGACGTAACCCATCGACCGGCGCAGGGTGTTGACGGGCTGTTTCCTGATGTCGGCGCCGTCGAGGAGGATGGCTCCCTCGCTCGGTTCCACCATGCGGTTGATCATGCGCAGGGTGGTGGTCTTGCCGCAGCCGGACGGTCCGACGAGGACGGTGATCGAGCGGTCCGGTATGTCGAGCGACAGCCGGTCGACCGCCACCGTGCCGTCCGGGTACCGCTTGGTGACTGAATCTATGCGTATCAAGACGCCGAATACCCTTCGGGTGTCTGGCAGTAGCTGCCCGCTCTCGGCCACGGTCACGCGGGCCGTTGCGCCAAGAGTCTAGACGTCCCGGGTCGGGGCGGTCGGCGAGCACCCCTACGGGGCGGCCCTGTTCGCAGGACCGCCCCGTATCCGGAGGCGAGGTGGGGCGTCAGTGGGCGCCGGGGCCCCCGCTGCCGAAGGAGCCGCTGCCGCCGGGCGCCCAGCGGTGCCGGTGCTGGTCGTCGCTGCGCCGGGTACCGGCGGCGTGCAGTTCGTGCGGCAGGAGGCGCTTGCCGTCCTCGCACTCCACCTCGTCCGGCTCGCGCATCTCACTGATCTCCTCGATGGCGCCGGTGACCGGAAGACGCGGCTGCTCGTCCGCCTCGGGCCGGTCCGGTTCCCGGCGCA
This sequence comes from Streptomyces sp. NPDC093260, assembly GCF_040683715.1. Lineage (NCBI taxonomy): Bacteria > Bacillati > Actinomycetota > Actinomycetes > Kitasatosporales > Streptomycetaceae > Streptomyces > Streptomyces sp. NPDC093260. Next base: position 186,638 of record NZ_JBFBEK010000001.1, on the reverse strand, counting down.
TCACGCCGATGCCCATCCCGACGGCCCACAGCAGCGCGCACACGATGACGAGTCCGCCGACGAAGGCGCCGACGACCGCCCACACGTGCGGTCCCGCGGCCAGTACGACATAGGAGGCTGTGACCATGTTTTCCACCCGCCTCTGCGGAGGTGTCCATAAGGAGCGGTGGTGCCGGTGACACCACCTCTGCCCCACATTGTCCCACTTCGGTCAGGCGCCGCCAAGCGGTGTGGATCTGGTCCGGCCCGGTCCCGCAGGGCCCCGTAGGGCTCCGCACAGCACGGTGGGCCGGGGCGGTCGCCGCCCCGGCCCACCGTGGTGGTGCCGCCGCTCAGCCCTCGGCCGGGGTCAGCCGCAGGGAGATGCTGTTGATGCAGTAGCGCTGGTCGGTCGGGGTGGGATACCCCTCACCCTCGAACACGTGTCCGAGGTGCGAACCGCAGCGGGCGCAGCGGACCTCGGTGCGCACCATCCCGTGCGAGCGGTCCTCCAGCAGCTCCACGGCGTCGGTGTCCTTCGGGTCGAAGAAGGACGGCCAGCCGCAGTGCGACTCGAACTTGGTGTCGGAGGTGAACAGTTCCGCGCCACAGGCCCGGCAGGAGTACACGCCCCTGGTCCTGGTGTCGGTGTACTCGCCCTGGAAGGCGGGCTCCGTGCCGGCCTGGCGGAGCACCGCGTACTCGGCCGGGGTCAGCTCCGCACGCCACTGCTCGTCCGGCTTCTCCACGTCGTACGACATGAGCCCTCAGCCCCTCAGTTCTCGGTCAGTCGGTCCAGGATGCGCGGGCCGAGGTCGGTGACGTCGCCCGCGCCCATGGTGAGAACGAGATCACCGGCCTTCGCCATTCCCGCGACCACGTCCGGGACCTCGGCCTTGTCGTGGACGGCCGTCACATCGGCGCCGGCGGCCCGCGCGGCCTCGATGATCAGCTCGCTGGTGACGCCGGGGACCGGGTCCTCGCGGGCCGGGTAGATGTCCAGCACGGCGGAGGCGTCGGCGAGGGTGAGCGCCTGGCCCATCTCCTTGCCCAGCTCCTGGGTGCGGGAGAACAGGTGCGGCTGGAAGACGACCAGGATCCGGGCGCCGCCCGCCGCGGCCCGCATCGCCTCCAGGTCGGCGGTCATCTCGGTGGGGTGGTGGGCGTAGGAGTCGATCACCTGGACGCCGGCGGCCTCGCCCTTGAGCTGGAGGCGCCGCTTCACGCCGGTGTAGGCGGCCAGGGCGGGGGCCAGCTCGGCGGCCGGGATGCCGAGGGCCGCTCCGGCGGCCAGCGCGGCGACGGCGTTGTGCGCGTAGTGCCGGCCGGGCACGGACACCGCGAAGGTCAGCTCGACGCCGTCCAGCAGGACGGTGACCTCGCTCTTCAGGCCTTGCGGCACGACCGACAGGACGCGCACGTCGGCGTCGGCGGACTCGCCGTACGTCACCGTGCGCACCGAGCCGGCCAGGCGCCGGGTCAGCTCGCGGGCGCCGTCGTGGTCGGCGGAGATCACCAGCGTGCCGCCGGGGACGATCTTCCCGGCGAAGGTCTCGAAGGACTCGTAGATCTCGTCCATCGAGGCGTAGTTGGCGTGGTGGTCCAGCTCGACGTTGAGGACGATGGCGACCTCGGGGGCGTACTTGTGGAAGCTGCGGTCCGATTCGTCCGCCTCGGCGACGAAGATCTCGCCCGTGCCGTGCAGCGCGTTGGAGCCGGGGGCGTCGAGGTCGCCGCCGATGGCGTACGACGGGTCCAGGCCCAGCTCGGTGAGGGAGACGGCCAGCATGGAGGTGGTGGTCGTCTTGCCGTGGGTGCCGGCCACCGCGATCGGCCGCAGGCCCGCCATCAGCGCGGCCAGCGCGTCGGAGCGGTGCACGACCGGGATGCCCAGCTCGGCCGCGCGGACCAGCTCCGGGTTGTCCTGGCGGATCGCCGAGGAGACGACGACGCAGCTCGCGTCGTCCGCGAGGTGCTCGGCCGCGTGCCCGACGTACACGGTGGCGCCCTGCGCGCGCAGCGCGTCGGCGGTCGCGGAGTCCTTGGCGTCACTGCCCGTCACCCGGGCGCCGCGCTGGGCGAGGATCTTGGCGATCCCCGACATCCCGGCCCCGCCGATGCCGATGAAGTGCGGTCGGTCCATGGCGGTTGGAAGGCCGGGTGCCATGCGCTTTTCTCCCCAGGTGGTGCGGCTGCGGTACGACGGTGCGCGCGCCGCCTGCGCGGGGCGCCGCCCCAGCCTAAGCCTTGCTGTGCGAGAACAGCTTCAGGACCGGTACGCCGACCTGGTGGCGGGCGCGCGAGGCCCAGTCGCGGTGGAAGAACTCCTCCACGTAGTGCGGGTCGGTCAGGACGATCACCTCGTCGGCGCCGACTTCGGCGACCAGGGCCTTGAGGGCATCCAGCGGATGGTCCTCGACCAGCCGTCCCGCGGCCTCCCGGCCCGAGGCGCGCAGCGCCCGCAGGGACACGTCCAGGGCCTGCTCGCCCTGGCCCCTGGCCTCCTCGCCCTCCGGGGTCCCGCCCTCGCGGGCGGCCTCGTCGATCTCGCCGAGCGCGATGTCGTCGATGGCCCGAAGGAGCCGGTCGGCCTGGTCGCCACGGGGCTGGAGCAGCACATGGAAGAAGACCGGCTCGTCCCCGTGCAGGGTGGTGACGAACTCCACGTCGGCGGATGTCAGGGCCTTCTCGATCATCAGTACGCTTGTGAACACCGGGCGCCCTTTCTCCTCGGAGGGCCCATGCCCTCGCACTGCCTCCGTGGGCCGGAACCAGCCCCCGCAGAAACCATCCTGCCCCGTGATCGCGCACGTATCGCCGGGAATTGGTGTACCCGTCACCAAGTAAGCGGAATGAGCGACTCCGGTTGCCGCGCTCCGGTGCGCCGACGTGAACGCCCCGGCGGGACGAGGAACGCCGGGGTGAGGTCCCCGTGCGCCGGCGCGTCCTCCCTGGTCGGAAACTCCTCCGGTCCACCGCTCCCCCGCCGCCTGCCCGCCGCTCCCGACCCGCGCAGGGCGCGCGGCCGGCGGGCGCGGTGCGCTACGCGGACAGAGGGGCGCGGAGGCGCGACGACGCCGGGTGCGCCAGGTGACGCGGGGCGGGTGTTCGGTTGGCGGGGGCAGGTGCGTCGGTGACCCGGGGTGCCGGCCGCCGGGGCCGTCACGCCCGCCGGTAGCTGGTGAACAGGAATCCCTCCTCCTCCAGGACGGAGGCGAGGGCGAAGCGGCGCGGGACGGCGACCGCGGGGCCGCCCGCGATGCGCTGGGCGTCGCCCGCGGTGAGCATCGGGGAGACGGTCAGGCACAGCTCGTCGAGGACGTCGGAGGCCACCAGCTGGCCGAGCAGCCGCGGGCCGCCCTCGGTGAGCAGCCGGGTGTGCCCCAGTGCGGCCAGGGCCCGTAGCGCCCGCACGGGGTCGATGCCGACGCCGTCGCCGGCGATCACCACCCGGGCGCCGGCCCGCTCGGCCTCGGCGATCCGGTCCGGGTTCGCGGCCGCGCCGGTCAGGACCAGCGTGGGCACCGGCGGCGAGGTGAACAACGGGAGCGAGAAGTCCAGCTCCAGACCGGCGGTGACGACCGCGATCGCCGGGGCGGGCCCCTGCCCGGCCGCCTCCCGCAGCGCGGCGAACTCCGCACGCGCGCGGGCGGGCCGGTACCCCTCCTGCCGTACGGTCTCCGCGCCGACCACCACGACGTCCGCGAGAGCCCGCAGGGTGCCGAAGATCCGCATGTCGGCGGCGCTGGAGATGGGCTGCGAGCGGCCCTCGTGCTGGGCGGCGCCGTCCAGCGTGGACACCATGTTGGCCCGCAGCCACGGCTCGCCGCCCCGCCTGTCCGGCGCCGGGTAGGCGTAGGCGGCGGCCAGCTCGGCGAGGGACCACTCCCGGTCCGCCGCGGCGCCGGCCGCGCCGGCGCGATCGGCCGTACGGTCCCGGCCCGGGTCCTGGGCTGCTGTTTCGTCGGTCACAGGGAACAGGCGTCGCATGCCGTGCAGTGTTCCACGCCGCTTACCATGGGGAACCGTGTCCTCTTCCACAGCCGCCGCCGGGACCAGCCCCGTGACCGAAGCCGCCCCGCTCTCCCTGTGCGCCCGCGAGCCGCACGTACCGGCGGACCGGCTGGTCGCCGAGATGGTGCCGCCGCCGCGCTTCGACGCGGTGCGCTTCGCGACGTACATCCCGGACCCGAACCAGCCCAGCCAGACGGAGGCGGTGCGGGTCCTGGAGGGCTTCGCCGCCGGGCTGGACGGGGCGTCCGCGGGCGGTGGCAGGCGCGGTCTGTTCGGCTTCGGCCGGAGCAAGGCGCCCAAGACGCCGGCCGGCCCCCGCGGGGTCTACCTCGACGGCGGCTACGGCGTCGGCAAGACCCATCTGCTGGCCTCCCTGTGGCACGCCACCCCGGCCGAGCCCGACCGCAAGGCGTTCGGCACGTTCGTGGAGCTGACCAACCTCGTCGGCGCCCTCGGCTTCCAGAAGACGGTCGAGACCCTGTCGGGCCACCGGCTGCTGTGCATCGACGAGTTCGAGCTGGACGACCCGGGCGACACGGTGCTCGTCTCCACGCTGCTGGGCCGCCTGGTCGACGCCGGCGTCGCGCTGGCCGCCACCTCCAACACGCTGCCGGGCAAGCTCGGCGAGGGCCGGTTCGCGGCGGCCGACTTCCTGCGCGAGATCCAGGGGCTGTCCGCGCACTTCAGGGCGCTGCGCATCGACGGCGAGGACTACCGCCACCGCGGACTGCCCGAGGCGCCGACGCCGTTCAGCGACGAGCAGGTGACCAAGGCGGCCCACGCCTCCGCGCACGCCTCGCTGGACGACTTCCCGCAGCTCCTGGACCACCTGGCCAAGGTGCACCCGAGCCGCTACGGCGCGCTGACCGACGGAGTCGGGGCGGTCTGCCTGACCGGGGTGCGGCCGGTGCCGGACCAGTCGACCGCGCTGCGTCTGGTCGTGCTCGCCGACCGGCTCTACGACCGCGAGGTGCCCGTCCTCGCCTCCGGGGTGCCCTTCGACCGGCTGTTCAGTGAGGAGATGCTGAACGGTGGCTACCGCAAGAAGTACTTCCGCGCGATATCGCGGCTGACCGCGCTCGCCCGGGACGCCAAGGGGCTCGTCGAGGGCGGCGCCTGAGCCGGACGGCTGGGCACCGGCCGGACAGCGGGCGCCCGAGGGCCCGCCGGGAGATCGGATCGCGCCAAACAACCCGCGCTTTTCGGGCGCTCTCGACCACGTAACGTGCCGTTGACCCTGCAAACGACTCCGCACCGCTACCGTGTCTCTTGACCATTCATTGACCAAGTCTTGGTCGTTACGAGAGACATCGGGTGTGCGGAGGGGGGCGCATGAGGCGAGGCCCAGCGGTCAGGACCGTGCTCGCGTTCCTCGCCGCCGCACTGCTGGCGCTGCCCTTCTCCGCGCCCTCCCCTTCCTTCGCATCCGCACAGACATTCGGTCACGTCCGGGCCGAGGAGCGGCCGCCCACGGCGCCCACCGGCGCCGCGCCGCGCGAGGAGCGCGCCGGCGGCCGCGACTGCGGTCCCGCCGGCCACGGCCCCACCGGGCCCCTGCGCGTCCCGCGTGACCGCCACCGGACCTCCGACTCCGGCCCCCGCACCCCCGAACCCCCCGCGCCCGGCCCCGGCCACACCGCCGCCCACGAGGCGGCGGCGCCCGGTGCCGGGTACGCCCGCGCATCGAGACCGGCCCCCGGCCGTACCCCGGCCGCGCTCCAGGTCTTCCGCCGCTGACCGGCGGGGCGGTCTCCCGCCCCACGGCCCCTTCCGCCCGCCTCAGCGGGTCCCTCCCGCCCATGTGAGCGGTCTCTTCCGCCTGCGTGAGCGGTTCCTCTCCCCACCTCAGCGGTCCCTCTCCCCCACGTCAGTCGTGCACGCCCGACGCGCGCCCCGCCGCGCGCCAGGAGGAGTCTCATGCAACCCCTCATCGACAACGCCCGTACCTTCGGACAGCGCCCCGAGGAGTTCGCCGCACTCGCCGCCGGCCAGTCCCCCGAGGTCCTGTTCATCACCTGTTCCGACTCCCGGGTCGTCCCGGCCCTGATCACGGGCGCCCGCCCCGGCCAGCTGTTCGAGCTGCGCACCGCGGGCAACATCGTCCCGCCGTACGCGGACCGCCCCAGCGGCGAGGCGGCCACCGTCGAGTACGCCGTGCAGGTGCTCGGGGTGCGCGACATCGTCGTCTGCGGCCACTCGCACTGCGGCGCCGTCGGCGCCCTGGTCCGCGGCGACGACCTCGACGCGGTACCGGCCGTCCGCGACTGGCTGACGGGCGCGACGCCGCTGCCGTCGGGCCCGGCCGAGGACCCGTGCGTCGCGGAGGCCGTGCAGAACCACGCCCTGGCGCAGATGCTGCGGCTGCGTTCCTACCCGTGCGTGGAGCGCAAGCTGGCGGACGGCCTGCTGAACCTGCACGCCTGGTACTACGAGGTGCACACGGGCGCCGTCCTCGCGCACCGCCCGCAGTCCGACCTCTTCACGGCCCTGTGAGCGCCGCCGTGTCCCGCGCCATAGCCAGGTTCCCCTTCCTGCGGCAGGACTTCGCCGCCTCCCTCGTCGTCTTCCTGGTCGCGCTGCCGCTGTGCGTCGGCGTGGCCGTCGCCTCCGGAGTGCCCGCCGAACTCGGCCTGGTCACCGGCATCGTGGGCGGCATCGTCACCGGACTGCTGCCCGGCAGCAGCCTTCAGGTGTCCGGCCCGGCCGCCGGTCTGACGGTGCTGGTGTTCGAGGCCGTGCGCGAGTTCGGGCTGCCCGCGCTGGGCGTGCTCGTGCTCGCCACCGGGGTGCTCCAGCTCGCCATGGGCGCGCTGCGGCTCGGCCGCTGGTTCCGGGCCATCTCGGTGTCGGTGGTGGAGGGCATGCTGGCCGGCATCGGCCTCGTGATCATCGCGGGCCAGCTGTACGCCGCCGCCGGTCTGAAGGCCCCGGCGTCCGGCATCGACAAGATCACCGGGCTGCCGGGGGCGCTGGCCGACGCCCTCGCCGGCAGCCGGGCACCCGCCTCGCTCGCGGTCGGCGCGGGCACCGTCGCGGTCCTCGTGCTGTGGCCCCGGCTGCCCCGGCGGGTACGGGCGGTGCCGGGGGCACTCGCCGCGGTGCTCCTGGCCGCGCTCGCCGCCCGGCTCCTCGATCTCCCGGTGGCCACCGTGCGGGTGCAGGGGCTGCTCGACGCGGTCCAGCCGCCCGGGGCCGAGGCCTTCGGCGAGCTCGCCAGCCCCGCGCTCTACGGCACCGTCGCCGCTTTCGCCCTCATCGCCTCGGCGGAGAGCCTGTTCAGCGCGGCGGCCGTGGACCGGCTGCACGACGGGCCGCGCACCCGGTACGACAAAGAGCTGATGGCGCAGGGCGCGGGCAACGCGGTGTGCGGGCTGCTCGGCGCGCTGCCGATGACCGCGGTGATCGTGCGCAGCTCCGCCAACGTCCGGGCCGGGGCCCGCACCAAGGCCTCCCGGGTGCTGCACGGGGTGTGGCTGCTGGTGTTCGCGGCGCTGCTGCCGTCGGCGCTCGCCCTCATACCCCTGCCCGCGCTCGCGGGCATCCTCGTGCACGCGGGCTGGAAGCTCATCCCCTTCCGCCAGCTCGCGTCGCTGTGGCGGGGGCACCGGGGGGAGGCGGTGATCCTGGTGGTCACGGCCGTGTCCATCGTCGTGGTGAACATGTTCGAGGGGGTGCTGATCGGCCTCGCCCTGTCGGTGGCCAAGACCGCCTGGGACGCCTCGCACGCGAAGCTGGAGGTCGTCGACAAGGGCGCCGGCCCGGTGCAGGCGTACCTGTCGGGCAACGCGACCTTCCTGCGCCTGCCGCGCATCCTCGACAGCCTGGAGGCGCTGCCCCAGGACCGGCCCGTCGAACTGCACCTGGCCGGACTGCACCACCTGGACCACGCCTGCCGTACGGCGCTGGAGAACTGGGCCGAGCGGCACAGCGCGGCGGGCACCGAACCGGTGCGGCTGAGCACGGAGCCGGCGCGGCTGCCCGCGCCGCCGGGCTGACGGCGGCGCCCCGGCGGTCCCGGCCGGGCGACCGCCGGGGCGCCCCGGCGGTCGGTCCGACGGCTCGACCGGGTGGTCGGACCGGGCCTATCGTTGAAGCAGGCGCCGCTTGGGGCGCATCGGCGACCTGCCGAGGAGTCGTCATCATGGTCGAGGACGTACTGACCGCCGTGATCGCCGCCGGCTGTGCCGGGCTCGTGTACGTCGCCGGGGCGGCGCGGGTCGTCAAGCAGTACGAGCGCGGGGTGGTGCTGCGGCTCGGCCGGTTCGCGGGGGCGGTGCGTTCGCCCGGCTTCACGATGATCGTGCCGTTCGTGGACCGGCTCTACAAGGTCAACATGCAGATCGTCACGCTGCCGATCCCCGCCCAGGAGGGCATCACCCGGGACAACGTGACCGTGCGGGTGGACGCGGTCGTCTACTTCAAGGTGGTCGACGCGGCCAACGCCGTCATCCAGGTGGAGGACTACCGGTTCGCGGTCTCCCAGATGGCGCAGACGTCGTTGCGCTCGATCATCGGCAAGAGCGACCTGGACGACCTGCTGTCCAACCGGGAGAAGCTCAACCAGGGCCTTGAACTGATGATCGACAGCCCGGCCATCGGCTGGGGCGTGCAGATCGACCGCGTCGAGATCAAGGACGTGTCCCTGCCCGACACGATGAAGCGCTCCATGGCCCGGCAGGCCGAGGCCGACCGGGAGCGGCGGGCCCGGATCATCAACGCGGACGCCGAGCTCCAGGCGTCCAAGAAGCTCGCCGAGGCCGCCCAGCAGATGGCGGACACGCCCGCCGCGCTGCAACTGCGGCTGCTGCAGACGGTGACCGCCGTGGCCACCGAGAAGAACTCCACGCTGGTGCTGCCCTTCCCGGTGGAGCTGCTGCGCTTCCTGGAGAAGGCCCAGCAGCCGGGCCCGGCCGCACCGCCTCCGGCCGCACCGGCGCCGGCACCCGAGCCGCCGAGGCCGCTCGCCAACGGCTCCCAGCCCTTCACCCCGGCGCATCCGGTCGCCGAGGCGGCCTCCGTCACCCCCGTACGGGCCGCGGCCGACGCCGCCGCGCTCCAAGCGGAACCCGAGGGCGAGGGCGGGCCCGTTTCCCGCGCCCCGGAGCCGGAAGCGCGGGCCGCATCCGAGCCCGCCGAGCCCGAGCAGCAGCGATCGGAGCGGTGAGAGACCGGCCGCGACGGACCGGACCCGGCAGCGCCCCGCGGCGGCGGCCGTGCCCGGCGGCCCTCGCCCCGGACGCGCACCGACCGCGCCGGCCCCGGGATGCCCACCGGCCGGGTGACCGCGCCGCCCCCCCGGTCGTGGTGCCGTTCATATGACTGCTGGGCGGCCTAAATTCGTCCGGTGATCTCACTTGTACGACGAATCACCGCCGCCTGCGCCCTGAGCGCCGCCCTCACCACCCTCGTCGCCTGCGGTTCCACCACCACGCAGGCCCCCCACGCCGGACACCCGGCCCCCACCAAGTCCGAGCGCCTCCCCGCCAAGCCCTCCGCCACCGCCCCCGCCAAGCCGCCGACCCTGACCCCCGGGCCCGGCGGGCTGACCCCCGTCTTCACCAACGGGCCGCGGACCGGCGGCAAGACGGTCGCGTTCACCTTCGACGCCGACATGACCGCCGACGAGGGGCCGCGGGCCAAGGCGGGCGAGCACTTCGACAACCCGGGGCTCGTCGCGGCCCTGCGCTCGCTGAAGGTGCCGGCCACGGTCTTCATGACCGGCAAGTGGGCCGAGACCTACCCCGACGAGGCCCGCGCCATCGGCTCCGACCCGCTCTTCGAACTCGCCAACCACACCTACAGCCACTACGCCTTCACCGACGACTGCTACGGTCTGCCGACCATCTCCGAGGACGGCGTCCGCGAGGACGTGGAGCGCGCGTACGCGGCGTTCCAGAAGGCCGGCGTCCCGCACCCGATGCCGTATCTGCGCTTTCCCGGCGGCTGCTACGACAAGGACGTGCTGCGCGCCCTCGGCCCGCTCGGCGTCACCGCCGTGCAGTGGGACGTGGTGAGCGGCGACGCGTTCGCGACGGACGCCGACGCGGTGGCCCGGCAGGTGCTCGACGGGGTCAAGCCCGGCTCGGTCGTCGTCATGCACTGCACCCGCAGCGCCGCCCCGACCACCGAGCACGTCGTGCGCACGGTCGTGCCGCAGCTGCGCGCGAAGGGCTACCGGTTCGTGAAGGTGTCCGAGCTGATCGGTGCGACCAGCGGCCACGCCTGACCGCCCCCGGCGGCCGCCCGGCCCCGCGGCGCAGCGGTCCTGCCGTCCTACGCTGGAGTCATGAGCGAGGACGACGAACGACGCGCCGGGACCGCCACGGACGGCGGCGGTGACGACGGCGACTACTGCCTGATCGACACCGCCAGGCCGCCGAAGGCCGACGGGCCGCCGTACGCGGAGTGCGTGCTGTGCCGGAAGCCCACGGAGTACCCGGAGTCGTACAAGGGGATCACGCTCTGCCCCGTCTGCGAGTGGCAGGAGGCGCAGCGCACCGCCTGCTCCGGGTGAGCGGGTGAGCCCCCGGGCCGGAGCAGGCCGGGGCCGGCCGGTCACCGGCTGGCAGACTGGTGGGCGTGAGCACCGACGAGACCACCACCGCCACCACCGTCCCCGGGAACAGCCCCTTCCGGTTCGGGCCGAGCACCCGCGACCAGGCTCCCCAGTTCGTCCTGCCGCTGGTCGTACGGATCGAGCGCGCCGCACCCCCGGCCCGGACCGACGCGCTGGAGACGGCGGCCCGCGCGGTGCTGGTGCTGCTCGGCGACGAGCGCTCCCTCGGCGAGGGCGAGTGGGCGCGGGCCGTGCGGGACTGGCAGGACGCCCGGATCCGCAAGGTGGTGCGCCGGGCGCGTGGCGCGGAGTGGCGGCGGGCCGAGGCGCTGCCCGGCATCACGGTCACCGGGCAGGCGGCGGAGGTGCGGGTCTTCCCGCCGGTCCCGCTGGACGGCTGGCCCAAGGACCTCGCCAAGCTCCAGGTCTCCGGCACCGACCTGGACGACCCCGAGCCGCCCGCCGAGCCCGGGCCGGACGTCCCGGTGCTCTGGCTCAACCCCGGTCTGGAGATGTCCGCCGGCAAGGCGATGGCCCAGGCCGGGCACGGCGCACAGCTCGCCTGGTGGGAGCTGACGCCGCGGCAGCGGGCCGCCTGGCGCGAGGCCGGGTACCCGCTCGCGGTGCGCACCGCCGCTCCCGGCCGCTGGGCGGGGCTGACCACGAGCGGCCTCCCGGTGGTGCGCGACGCGGGGTTCACGGAGATCGCGCCGGGCTCGTGCACGGTGGTCGCGGACCATCCGGCGCTGCGGTAGCCCGCCGTCGGCGGAGCGCGACGGGGACGTTCGGGGCCCGGGGCCTTCGGGGCTCGCCGGAGCAGAGGGGCCCGCGGGGTCGTGCGGGCCCGCGGGGTCGTGCTGGGCCGGCGGAGTCCCGCGGTCGCCGTGCGGCCGGTGAGACCTTGCGGGCCGGTGAGACCGCCTCGGTCCTGCGGTCCGGGCTGCGGTCCCGGCCGAACCTCAGATGTTGCTCTGAAGGCGCGGCGCGCGGGATTCGCGGGCCGTCGCCGGGGCCATACCCCCCTCACGCGCATCATGCGCGTGTCATGATGCCCGGGCGTGCGACGCCCGGGCCCGGGGGGACAGAGGGGTGACGAGACGATGCAGCGGCTGGGGACGGGGATCGGCTGGCGGCCGGAGATCGCGGACGCCGTGGAGCGGATGCCGGACGTCGACTGGGTCGAGGTCGTGTCCGAGAACCTGTGCCCCGACCACCCGCCGGAGTCGCTGAAGCGGCTGCGGGCGCGCGGGGTGACCGTGGTTCCGCACGGCGTCTCGCTCGGCCTCGGCGGGGCCGAACGACCCGACGACGGCCGGCTGACCGCGCTCGCCGAGCGGGCGCTGGCACTGGGCTCGCCCCTGGTGACCGAACACATCGCGTTCGTGCGGGCGGGCGGCGCACTGACCGCCTCCCCGCGCCTGGAGGCCGGACACCTGCTGCCCGTGCCCCGCACCCGCGACGCCCTGGACGTGCTGTGCGAGAACGTCCGCATCGCGCAGGACGCGCTGCCCGTGCCACTGGCCGTGGAGAACATCGCCGCGCTGCTGTCGTGGCCGGGCGAGGAGCTGACCGAGGGGCAGTTCCTGTACGAACTGGCCGACCGCACCGGCGTACGGCTGCTCATCGACGTGGCCAACCTGCACACCAACCACGTCAACCAGGGCGAGGACCCGGCCCGCGCGCTGGCCGAACTCCCCCTCGAAGCCCTCGCGTACGTCCATGTGGCGGGCGGGTTCGAGCGGGACGGGGTCTGGCACGACAGCCACGCGCACCCGGTCCCGGAGCCGGTCCTCGGCATCCTGACCGACCTCGCCTCCCGTGTCACCCCGCCCGGGGTCCTGCTGGAGCGCGACGAGAACTTCCCCGGACCGGGCGAGCTGGAGCGGGAGCTGGCCGCGATCGGGAAGGCGGTGGAGCTGGGACGTACGGTCGCCGCCGCTCGTGCGGACGTCGTCGGCCGGCCGGCCGGAGCCGGTCGCGCGACCGCCGGGGGCCGCCCGCCCCGGGTGGTCGCCGCGCCCCAGGCCGCCACGTCCGAAGCCGTCGCGCCCGAGGCCGGTGAACCGGTGACCGGCGAACCCGGGGCCACGGCACCGGAGTGCGCCGTCGCCGAGGCGACCCGGCAGCGGCTCGGGCTCGCGCAGACCGCGCTGCTGTCGGCGCTGGTGGCGGGGACGCCCGCGCCGGAGGGGTTCGACCGGGTGCGTCTGGCGGTGCAGGCCCGGGCGCTGGCGGCCAAGCGGGCGGACGTGGTCGCCAAGATCGCGCCGGAGCTGCCGGTGATCCTCGGGGCCGGTTACCGGTCCGCGTTCCTGGCCTATGCGCAGGCGCACCCGATGAGCGGCGGCTACCGGCTGGACGCGATGGAGTTCGCGGCGTTCCTGCTGCGCGCCGGGGAGCCGGACGACCGGCAGGCCCGGCGGGCGCTGCGCGCCTGGTGGCTGGAGCGGTCCGGTCCCGCGCCCCGGTCCCACCGGCCGGCGGTGCGGGCGGCCTGGGCGGCCCGGCGCGTCCTGCTGCGCCGCTGACTCCGTCCGCAGCGGTCGCGGTGCCCGCCCCGGCGGTCCCCGGGCCCGCCCCTGGCAGCCCCGCGTCTCCCTCCAGCGGCCTGTCCTGCCCGGCGGCCCGGCGCCGCTTCCGCCTCCGGCCGCCGAGCGCCGTACCGCGTGCCGTCCGTGTGTCCGATGCGACACCGCTGGATTCCGGGCGCCCGGCGCAGCCGAAGTAATATGCCAACCCTTCACTCACCCCCGTAGCGCACTGACGTGCGGTGCCGTGACAGGAGGCACCCATGCGACCGCGACCGCCCGTGCAGGGCCGAGGCATCCTCAGCGGCACCGGGATCATCATCACGGTGCTGGCCGGCACCGTCGTGGCCCTGCTCGTCCCGCTCTGGTCGTACGCGGAGCGGCCTCCGGCGCCGCCGGAGCCGCTGAGCGCGCGGACCGTGGCGACGCCGTACGGGCCGCTGTCCGAGCAGGACCACGACTTCCTCACCACGGTCCGGCTCGCCGGGCTGTGGGAGGCGCCCGCCGGGCAGCAGGCCGAGCAGCGGGGCACCACCGAGGCCGTACGGACGGCGGGCCGGCACCTCGTGGACGGGCACACCTTCCTCGATCGGCGGGTGCGCGAGGTGACCGCCCGGCTCGGACTGCCGCTGCCCAACGAGCCCACCGCGCAGCAGAGGGAGTGGCTGACCACCCTGGACCAGGCGCAGGGCGAGGAGTACGACCGGCTGTTCGTCAACATCGCGCGGCTCGCCCACGGCAGGGTCTTCGAACTGGTCGCCCAGGTGCGGGCGAGCACCCGGAACTCGCTGGTGCGCGCCCTCGCCGACGACGCGAACACGACGGTCCTGGACCACATCAGGGTCCTGGAGGCCACCGGGTACGTCGACTACGCCTCCGTCGCCCGGGACCTGGCCGCCGGTCCCGCTCCGACGGACGCCGCCGCCCCGACCGCCGTGCCGAGTGCGGTGGGCCCCGGCGACGTCGTGCCCGTCATGCCGTCCGGGGCGCCGGCGTCGCCGACGTTCACCCTGCCGCCGGCCGCCTCCAGCCCGCCTCCCCCGTCACCCGCGCCGACTCCCTGACCTCGGGGAACAAACGGAAAGTCACATACCGGCCACAGCTGGTCCGGCATGTGAACAGGGCATGGAGTTTCCCGGGCCACTGGCATAGAAACTTGTCATGTTCTGGGTACTTCTGCTGCTGCCCGCCTGGGCCGTCGCCGGTGTGACGTGCACCCGGCTGTGTCTGGCCGCCGTACGCGCGGCGGCCTGGGACGCCGGCCCCGCGACCACGGGCCGGGACCACGAGCTGACGCTGTACGAGGCCGCGTTCCTGTCCGGCGGTCCGGCCCGGGTCGCCGAGGTGACCCTGGTCTCCATGGCGCGTCAGCGCCGGCTCCTCCTCGCGCACACCGGCTGGGCGACCGTCGTGGACCCGCGCGGCCGGGACGAGATGGAGCGGTCGGCGATAGGGGCGATCGGCCCGGAGGGCCAGTCCCGGATCGCGCCGGTACGGGCCGCCCTGGCCGCCGCCGACTCGGTGCGCGGCCTCGCCGACCGGCTGGTCAACGCGGGTCTGGCGGTGCCCGAGGAGTCCTCGGCGAACGTCGCGGCCGGGGTCCGCCAGGTGCGGGGGGCCGCCTTCGTCGTCCTCGCGCTGGGCGCGACCGCGCTGCTGATGCCCGGCCCGACCGGGATGCCGCGCGCTCTGGTCTCCCTCTGGTTCGCGCTGCCTCTCGCGCTCACCCTGAGCTGTCTGGCCATCGCCCGCATCGAGATCCATCCGTACTCGCCCTGGGCGTCCCCGGCCGGGCAGCGGCTGCTCGGGACGCTGGCCCGGCGCGCGGACCACGCCGAGGACGGTCCCGGGGACGAGCGCTCGTACCTCGCCTCCGTGGCCGTACGGGGCATCCGCGCGATCGGCGAACCGGAGCTGCGGGCCGCCTTCACCCACCGCGACCAGCCCTGGCGGGAGTAGCCGGCCGCGCGTCCCGCGACCTGGGGGCGTCGCCGCGCCGGGTACGGGGCGCGGGGGCGCGCCGGACGGCGTGCGCGCTCGGGCGGGGCGCGTCGGGCGCATTGGCCGCGACACCGGGTGTCCGGTGCTTGCCTCGGTCATCGGGCCCACCAAACATCCCTTCTGTTGCCGCCGGCCCTCGAACCGCTGCCGCCGGGCAGCGAAGCCGCCGCGCGCCGAAGGGGATACGCGATGAGAGCAGCCGCCGTCTGCACGGCCGCCGGTTCCTTGGTCCTGACCGTCCTCGCCGCCCCGGCCGGCGGCGCCCCCGCGAGCGCGCGGACGGTGCCCGGCGGGACGGCGGAGCTTCACGGCACGGTGGTGGCCGCGGCGCGCGCCGAGGCGGCCGGCATCCGCTTCGGCGCGTGCCCCGAGGCCAGGAACCTGCCCACCGCGCTGGAGTGCGGCACGGTGGCCGTGCCCCTGGACTACGCCCACCCGGACGGCAAGCAGATCAAGCTCACCGTCAGCCGGGCGCCGGCCACCCGCAAGGACCCGCGCGACGGCAGGCGCCCGGTGCCCCGCCAGGGCGCCCTGGTGTTCAACCCGGGCGGTCCGGGCGCCGACGGCATGTCCTTCCCGCTGATCGGCCTGCTGCCCGAGTGGAAGCGGGTCGCCGCCGCCTACGACCTCGTCGGCTACGCCCCGCGCGGCGTCGGCCGCTCGGCCCCCCTGTCCTGCCAGGACACCAAGGACTTCCTCAAGGCGCCGACCCCCGCGCCGACGCACCCCTCGGCGGCGTACAAGAAGCAACGCGTCGCCGAGGCCAAGGCGTACGCACGCGGCTGCGTCCGGCGCGCGGGTTCCGCCCTGCGCCACTACACGTCCCTCGACAACGCCCGCGACCTGGACGTGCTGCGGGCGGCGCTGGGCGAGCGGCGGCTGACCTTCATGGGCGCCTCCTACGGCACCTACTTCGGCGCGCTGTACGCGACGCTGTTCCCCTCGCACGTACGCCGGATGGTGTTCGACTCGGTGGTGAACCCCGACCCGGCCCGGGTCTGGTACCGCGCCAACATGGCGCAGTCGGCCGCGTTCGAGGGCCGCTGGACGGACTTCAAGAAGTGGGTGGCCCGGCACGACGACGCCTACCGGCTCGGGCGGACGCCGGAGGCGGTGCAGGCCTCGTACGAGAAGGCCCGCGGGCGGCTGGCCGCGAAGCCGGCGGGCGGCACCGTGGGGCCGGGCCAGCTGCACTCCGCGCTGCTGAACACCGGGTACTACGACGACTTCTGGCCGGGCAGCGCCGAGGCCCTGTCGGCGTATCTGAAGGGCGACGACAAAGCGCTGGTCGCGATGGCCGCTCCGGTCGTGGAGGGGGCGAAGGAGGCGGAGAACGGCACCGCCGTCTACACCGCCGTGGAGTGCAACGACGCGCCCTGGCCGACCGACTTCGCGGTGTGGGACCGGGACAGCACGCGCCTGGCGCGGACGGCGCCGTTCGAGACGTGGGGCAATGTGTGGATGAACCTGCCGTGCGCCTACTGGCCCGTGCCCCGGCAGCGGCCCCTGGACGTGCGGACCGCGCCGGGCGAGCTGCCGCCGACGCTGCTGCTGGCCGCGGAGCGGGACGCCGCCACGCCGTACGAGGGCGCGGTGGAGCTGCGGCGGCGGCTGGCCGGTTCGGTGCTGGTGACCGAGCGGGGCGCGGGCGCGCACGGCGTCGGCTACGGGCCGAACCGGTGCGTCAACGCGTATCTGGACGCGTATCTGCTGGAGGGCAGGGTCCCGGCCCTGGACGCGGCCTGCGCCGCGCACCCGGAGCCACGGCCGCACGAGCCGACCTTCCGGGACCGGCGCAAGCGGGAGATGCGCGACGCGCTGAAGGCGAGGTCCGACGCGGGGCAGCGGCCCGGGAAGTGATCCGGCCTGCCGCCCCGGCCGCCTGCCCGGCCGGGGCGCGCCGCGGAGCGGACGGGGGCTCCGCGGCGCGCCGTGCGGTCGTCAGGCCAGGCCGGCGACCAGGTCGGCCACGTCCTTGCGGCGGCCGGTGAAGAACGGGACCTCCTCGCGGACGTGCCGGCGGGCCTCCGAGCCGCGCAGGTGACGCATCAGGTCGACGATGCGGTGCAGCTCGTCGGCCTCGAAGGCGAGGATCCACTCGTAGTCGCCGAGGGAGAAGGACGCGACGGTGTTGGCGCGCACGTCCGGGTAGCCGCGGGCCATCTTGCCGTGGTCGGCGAGCATGCGGCGGCGGTCCTCGTCGGGCAGCAGGTACCAGTCGTAGGAGCGCACGAAGGGGTAGACGCTGACGTAGTCGCGGGGCGTCTCGTCGGCGAGGAACGCCGGGATGTGCGAGCGGTTGAACTCGGCGGGGCGGTGCAGCGCCATGTTCGACCAGACCGGCTCCAGAGCGCGGCCGAGCTTCGTGCGGCGGAAGAGGTTGTACGCCTCCTGGAGCTGGTCGCTGGTCTCGGCGTGCCACCAGATCATGACGTCGGCGTCGGCGCGCAGCCCGGAGACGTCGTAGGTGCCGCGGATCGTCACGTCCTTGGCGGCGAGCTGGTCGAACAGCTCCTGCACCTCGTCGGCGTAACCCGTGCGGTCCTCGGGCAGTACGTCCTTCAGCTTGAAGACGGACCACAGCGTGTAGCGGATGACCTCGTTGAGGTCCTTTGCCAGCTTGCCCTTGTTCGGGATCCGGCCGGACTCGGTGATGGAGGCTTCGTCACTCATGGGGCTATTCTCCCGCTCCGCCGTGCAGGCTCTGCACCGGGGCGGCGGTGAGTTCCCGCACGGCACTCAGGTCGCCGCCGAGCTGGTCGACGGCGGCGTACGCGCTGGCCACGCAGGCGGGGACGCCGACGCCGTCGTACACGGCGCCGCACACCGCGAGGCCGGGCAGCTTCGCCACGTGCTCGCGCACGCGGGCCACGCGCGCGTGGTGGCCGACCGGGTACTGGGGCAGCCCGTCGGTCCAGCGGGTGACCCGGGCCTCCAGCGGGGCGGCGGTCAGGCCGACGGCCTCGCGCAGGTCGTGCCGCGAGACCTCGACCAGGTCGGCGTCGGGGCGGTCGAGGATCTCCGTCTCGCCGTACCGCCCGACGGAGGTGCGCAGCACCATGACGTCCGGGTCCTCGTCGGCGATCCAGCCCCATTTGCGGGAGGCGAAGGTGGACGCCTTGATGGTCCGTCCGTCGACGGGGGGCACCAGGAAGCCGCTGCCGTCGGGCAGGGCGGCGTCGGCGTCGGAGCGGCGGTAGGCGAGGGTGACCAGCGCCATGGAGGCGTACTCGACGGCGCGCAGTTCGGCCGCGGCGGCCGGCGACTCGGCGGCCAGCAGGTCGGCGGCGGCCGGCGCGGGCGTGGCCACGATGACCGCGGTGGCGTGCAGCACCCGGTCCCCGGCGGTGATCCGCCAGCCGCCGTCGGCCCGGCGGCGCAGTGCGGTGACGGGGTTGGCGGTCAGGATCTCGCCGCCGCGCGCCCGCACCGACGCGGCGACCGCGAGGGGCAGCCTGCCGATGCCGCCCTCGATGCCCATGAAGACCGGTCCGGCCTGCTGCGCGCCGGCCGCGGCGCGGGCCTGGATGTCGCGGACCGCCTCGGTGAGCGAGTCGTGCCGCCGCGCGGCCTCGAAGAGCTGGGGAACGGCGGAGCGCATGGAGATGCGGTAGGCGTCGCCGGCGTAGACCCCGCCGAGCAGCGGTTCCACCAGGCGGTCGACGACCTCGCGGCCCAGGCGGGCCGCGACGTACTCGCCGACGGCGACGTCGTCGCCGGTCTCGGTGCGGGGCAGGTCGGCGTCGCGCCCGATCCGGGCCAGGCCCTCCTCGGAGAGCA
Source organism: Streptomyces sp. NPDC093260 (assembly GCF_040683715.1). Taxonomy (NCBI): domain Bacteria; kingdom Bacillati; phylum Actinomycetota; class Actinomycetes; order Kitasatosporales; family Streptomycetaceae; genus Streptomyces; species Streptomyces sp. NPDC093260. Next base: position 167,780 of record NZ_JBFBEK010000001.1, on the reverse strand, counting down.
CCCCGGCGAGCGCGGCGGCGGTGCCCGGGACACCCATGACATGGCCCTTGGGCATCGGGCGCAGCGCGCCGCGGGTCCAGATCGAGGCGGAGGCGGTGGCCGGCGGCTGGAGCGCGTCCCCGAGACCCGCCTCACGCGCGAGGGCCACCGACTCGGGGCGGCGGGCCAGCATCGACTCGGCGCCCAGGTCGACGCGCACGCCGGCGATCTCGCCGGGCAGCAGCTTGCCGCCGACCCGGTCGGAGGCCTCCAGCACGGTCACCCGCGCCCCGCGTTGCAGCAGGCGGTGCGCGGCGGCCAGGCCCGCGATCCCGGCCCCGATGACGACGACGTGCCCCGTGCTGTCCGTACCCGTTGCGCTCATGGCCCCCACTCTCTCAGACACCGCCGACAGCGCGGCCGGGCCCGACGGTCCTGGTCGGGAGCCGGTGGTCCCGCGCGCGGGAGGCGGTACGGGGCGGCGCTCTGGTTCCCGCGCCGGTGCGCCGTACCGGTGCGCCGGTCGGCGCGGTGTCCGGCGCGAGTCCCGACCGTGACCTCTTCGGGACCGTCCTCCGCCAACGTTCCGCCGTGTCCGGGCGTCGAAGGTGCGTCAGCCGGTCACGACGACCCTCGGGGGGACCCAGATGCACCTACGACGTTCCGTCCGGCCCGCCTCCGCCCTGGCCGGGCTGCTCCTGGCGGCGGCCCTCACGCTCACCGGGTGCGGCGCGGGCGGCGACAGCTCCTCGGACAAGGCCGCGGCCGGCAGCGCCGCCAAGGACGCGTACCGCGGCGGCGCCGAGAGCGGCGGTGGCGGTGGCGCCGAGGGCGCGAAGGCGACTGCGGCGCCGAAGCTGACGACGGCTCATATCGTGCGCACCGCCGCCCTGAGCGTGGAGGTCAAGGACGTCGCCAAGGCCCTCGCCGCGGCCCGTGCGGCCGTCGGGAACGCGGGCGGCTACGTCGGCGACGAGAACACCACCCGCGACGAGGACGGGCACGAACAGACCCGCGTGGTGCTGCGCGTGCCCGCCGACCGGTACGACGCCGTGCTCACCGCCCTTCAGGGCACGGGCAAGCTCCTGGAGCGCACGGCGAAGGCCGAGGACGTCACCGACCAGGTCGTCGACGTGAACAGCCGGATCACGTCGCAGCGGACGAGCGTCGCACGGGTCCGCGCCCTGATGGAGCGGGCCGGGAAGATCGGCGACGTGGTCGCGCTGGAGAGCGAGCTGAGCCGCCGCGAGGCCGATCTGGAGTCGCTGCTCGCCCGGCAGGCGTCCCTGAAGGACCGTACGAGCCTGGCCACCATCACCCTGTCGCTGTCCGGCACGGCGGTGCACCGGGACGACGCCGCCGCGGACGACGAGCCCGGGTTCGGGGACGCGGTGTCGGGCGGCTGGCACGTGTTCGTCACGGGGGTGCGGTGGACAGCGCTGGCGGTCGGCGCGGTGCTGCCGTTCGCCGTCGCGGCGGCGGTGATCGTGGTCGCGTGGCGGCTGGTACGGCGCCGGTCGCCCCGCCGTGCCGCCGCACCGGCCGTGCCCGCGATGACCGCGGTGGGGCCGCTGCCGGGCGCCCGGCAGGGCGCGACGCCTGCGCCTGCGACGCGTCCGGTCCACGCGGCGGCTCCGACAGCTCCGGCGGCTCCGGCGACCGCGACGGCTCCTCCGGGGGCGACTGTGCGGCCGAGTGCTCCGTCCGCGGCCGGAGGGCCGGGCGGCCGGACGGCCGAGGGGCCGCAGGCCGAGCGCGCCGACGAGACGCAGACCCCGCGGGCGGACGGCGAGCACGAGGCGCGCCCGGACGGCGAGTAGGGCGCGCGCCCGGCCGAGGGGGCGGGGCGGGCCCGGATGAAGTCCCGCGTGGGATTAGCGTGTTCGTATGACAGCGGAGTCAACGGAACGACTGGTCGTGATCGGCGGCGACGCCGCGGGGATGTCCGCGGCGTCGCAGGCGCGGCGGCTGCGCCGGGCCGGCGAGCTGGAGATCGTGGCGTTCGAACGCGGCCACTTCACCTCGTACTCGGCGTGCGGCATCCCCTACTGGGTGGGCGGCGACGTGGAGGAACGGGACCGGCTGATCGCCCGCACCCCCGAGGAGCACCGCGCGCGGGGCATCGATCTGCGCATGCGCACCGAGGTCACGGAGATCGACGTGGCCGCAGGGCGTGTCCGCACGCGGGACGTCGATTCCGGGGCCGAGTCCTGGACGTCGTACGACAAGCTGGTGATCGCGACGGGGGCGCGGCCGATCCGCCCCGCCATGCCCGGCGTCGACGCGCCCGGGGTGCACGGCGTGCAGACGCTGGACGACGGCCAGGCGCTGCTGGACAGCCTGGCCCGCGCGCGTGGCCGCCGGGCGGTGGTGGTCGGCGCGGGATACATCGGCGTGGAGATGGCCGAGGCGCTGATCCGGCGCGGTTACGAGGTGACGGTCGTCAACCGGGGCACGGAGCCCATGACCACGCTCGACGCCGACATGGGCCGTCTGGTGCGCGAGGCGATGGAGGGCCTCGGCATCACCATGGTCGGCGAGGCGGAGGTCACCAAGGTGCTGACCGGCCAGGACGGCCGGGTCCGGGCAGTGGCCACCGAAGACGCCGAATACCCGGCGGACGTCGTGGTGCTGGGCATCGGCGTACGCCCCGAGACGGCGCTGGCGCGGGCGGCCGGGCTGCCGCTCGGCGCGCACGGCGGTCTGCTCACCGACCGGGCGATGCGGGTGCGCGGCCACGAGAACATCTGGGCCGGCGGCGACTGCGTGGAGGTGCTCGACCTGGTCTCGGGCCAGCAGCGGCACATCGCGCTCGGCACCCACGCCAACAAGCACGGCCAGGTCATCGGCACCAACGTCGGCGGCGGTTACGCCACCTTCCCCGGTGTGGTGGGCACGGCGGTGAGCAAGGTGTGCGATCTGGAGATCGCGCGCACCGGACTGCGGGAGAAGGACGCCCGCCGGGTCGGCCTCCAGTTCGAGACCGTCACCATCGAGTCGACGAGCCGCGCGGGCTACTACCCGGGCGCCTCGCCGATGGCGGTCAAGATGCTCGCCGAACGCCGCACCGGGCGGCTGCTGGGCGTGCAGATCGTGGGCCGGGAGGGCGCGGCGAAGCGGGTGGACATCGCGGCGGTCGCGCTGACCGCCGGACTGACGGTGGAGCAGATGACGGCGCTCGACCTGGGCTACGCACCCCCGTTCTCGCCGGTGTGGGACCCGGTCCTGGTGGCCGCGCGCAAGGCGGCGGCGAAGATCCGCGAGCCGTGGGACCACGCGGCGGGCTGACCCGCCGGACGGTCCCACGAAGGGCGGGTCGCACAGCGCACGGGTCGCGTGTGCGGGTGCGACGTACGGCGTCTGCCGGTCCCGGTCCCTCCACACCTACAACCACCACCGCTGCCACACCGCACTCGACGGCCACCCACCCATCACCCGCGTCAACAACCCTGCGGGTCAGTACACCTAGGCCGTTCCGCCCATGCGGTCCATCGGCCGGGCGGCCGGTTCGGCCGGGGGGCGGGTCGGGAGGGCGGAGACCGACGCGGGGGGCACGGCCGCCGTGCCGGAGGAGGCCCCGGTGACCGCGGGCGGCTGCGCTCCGGCCGGTTTGGCGTGGGCGCCGAGCGGGGTCGAGCGCAGCCGGTGCCCGGCGGCCTCGTCCAGCGTCACCGGCCGCTGCAGCCGGGCCGCAAGCCGCCCGGCCTCCTGGCCGAGCCGGGCCACGTCCTCCCAGGGCAGCCGCACCACCAGGGACAGTTCCGCCTCGCCGTCGGGCAGGGCGTGCACCGCGGGGCCAACTCCGTCGCTCATCGCCTGTACCTCGCCTCGTCGCGTCGTCCCCGCGGGCCTGCTCGCCGTGCCGCGGGCGGTCGGGGGAACATACGGACGAACGGGCGGCCGTGTTCACGTGCGGCCCCGACCGGTTCGGCGGGCGCATCGGGGGCAGTACTTCCCTGTGGTCATCCCCGTCCATGATCTGAACCCGACGCGGCGCACCCCCTGGGTGACGTACGCCCTGATCGTCGCGAACTTCGTGGTGTTCCTGCTGTCGCCCGCCGTGGGCGGTTCCGCGACGGGACAGAGCACACTCGCCCAGCTGTGCCATCTGCACGCGTTCACGGAGCACTGGGCCCTGGTCCCCCGTGAGGTGATCCACGGGCGGCTGCCGGCGCTGGTGCCGACCGGGGAGACCGGGGTGGGCGTGCACGGTCCGGGCTGTGTGCTGGGGCCGCCGGCGTACGACAAGTCGCCCGCACTGTCCGTCCTGACCTCGATGTTCCTGCACGGCAGCTGGCTGCACCTGCTGGGGAACATGCTGTTCCTTTTCATCTTCGGCAACAACATCGAGGACCGGATGGGGCACATCCGCTTCACCCTGTTCTACGTGGCGTGCGGGTACGCCGCCGGGTACGGGTTCGCGCTGCTCAACGCGGGCTCCGGCCAGCCGCTGATCGGCGCCTCGGGAGCGATCGCGGGGGTCTGCGGGGCGTATCTGGTGCTGTTCCCGCGGGCCCGGGTGTGGGTGCTCGTGCCGTTCCTGGTCTTCCTGCCGCTGAGGCTGCCCGCCTGGATCGTGCTGGGCTTCTGGTTCGTGCTCCAGGCGTTCTACTCGGCGGGCGACGCCGTCTCCGAGGCGGGCACGGTGGCGTACACCGCCCATGTCGTCGGCTTCGTCGCGGGCATGCTGCTGGCCCTGCCGCTGCGCCCCGGCACCCCGCCGCCGCCCGAACCCCAGGGCCTGCTGTTCGGACGGCGGGCGCGGCCGGGGTGGTGACGGCCGCCCGCCCGGAGAGGCGGGGCGCGGCGCCTCGCCCGGTGCTCAGTCGTGCGGGGCGGCTGCCACGAGGGTGGTGACCTGTTCGGTGAGGAGGTCCCAGGTGCCGGGGACGTCCGCCAAGGGGGTCTCGCGCAGTTCGTCCAGGGGGCGGGGGGCGTCCGGGCCGTAGGTCGCCGTGGCCGTCAGGACCTCGTAGCCGTCGCGGACGGCCGCGCGCAGGCGGTGACGGCCGTCGGCGCCGGTGTGCAGGGCCGTGGCGACGACGAGGGGCGGTTCGCCGCCCGCCTCGCCCGGCGCCTTGTGGTAGGCGCTGGCGACCGGCGCGGTCCAGCGCAGGCCGAGCAGGAGCGGGCGCTTGGCCGTCACCTCGGCGAGATCGGTCTCGTAGACGCCGTGCGAGGCCAGTACGGTCGCTCGGGCCTCCAGCACCAGGGCGGCGGGCAGCAGGCAGCGCAGCGCGCTGCCGGCGAGGTTGCCGCCGACCGTGGCCGCGCGGCGCACCGCGCCGGTGCCGACCGTGCCTGCCGCCGCGCGCAGGACGTACGGGACCCGGTCGTCGATGCGGCTCAGGACCACCGCGCCGCCCAGTTCCTCCGGGCCGATGACGTTGGCCTGCGGCAACTCGCGCAGCGACATGGCCTGTTCGGGGAAACCGTCGCGTTGCCAGGTGGCCCAGACGAGGGTCGCGCCGCCTATCGGCACCGCTCCCCCGGTCAGGTGCTCCCGCGCTTGCTCCACGGTCTTGGGCAGACGTACCAACACCTCAGCCACACTGCCTTTCTGGGGACTCGGACGGACAGCTCTCGGCCCCTTGCCCGTCGGCACGGCGCATCTTGGCCGCACGGGTGGGGGCGCGTACAGGGCTCACACGGGCGTGGTGTGCGCCTGTTCGACGGGGCCGCTTCAGGGGGTCGTGCGTGCGGCGGGCGCGGGTGCGTCAGCCGCGTGCCCGGGGGACGACGACCGGGCAGGCGTCGCCGGGGGCACGCAGGATGTCGGCCTCCAGGTCGTAGAGTTCCTTGACGAGCGCCTCGTCCACGATATGCTTCGGCGGCCCCTGGGCGACGACGCGGCCGTCCTTCATGGCGATCAGGGTGTCGGCGTAGCGGGCGGCGGAGGCCAGGTCGTGCAGCACCATGACCACCGTACGGCCCGAGGTCGCGACCTCGCGTACGAGTTCCAGTACGTCGACCACATGGCCGAGGTCGAGGGCACTGGTGGGTTCGTCGAGCAGGACCAGGGGGGTGTGCTGGGCGAGCACCATGGCGAGCCAGCAGCGCTGGCGCTGGCCGCCGGAGAGCCGGTCCACCCGCTCGCCGGCGAGTCCGGTGGTGCCGGTGGCCTCCAGGGCGTCGCGTACGGCGCGTTCGTCCTCGCGGGACCACTGGCGCAGCAGCCCCTGGTGCGGGTGGCGGCCGTAGCGGACCAGTCCGGCGACGGTGACGGCCTCCGGCGCGCGCGGCGACTGCGGCAACAGGGCCACGCGGTGCGCGGCCTGCCGTTGTGTCAGCTCCCAGATGTCGGCGCCGTCCGCCAGTACGGCGCCCGCCGTGGGGCGGTGCAGCCGGGCGATCGTGCGCAACAGGGTCGACTTTCCGCAGCCGTTGGGTCCGACGACCGCGGCCACGTGCCCGGCGGGGACGGTCAGGTCGACGTCCTGGACGACTGGCCGGCCGGGGTGTCCGGCGTGCAGGCCGCGCACCTGGAGGCCGGGGTGGGCGTCGGTCATGGGGGTGGTCATGCCTTTCCGGTGGTGGAGTCCGTGCGGAAGAGGACCCAGAGGAGGAAGGGGCCGCCGAGGACGCTGGTGACGACGCCGACGGGGAGTTCGACGGGGGCGACGACCCGGCCGAGGGCGTCGGCGGCGGTGATCAGCGCGGCGCCGGTGAGCGCGGAGCCGAGCACCGGCACCCGGGTGGGCCCGCTCAGCCGGGCGGCGATGATCGGGGCGGCGAGGGCGACGAACGCGATGGGGCCGCCCACGCCGACGGCCACGCCGGCCAGGGCGACGGCCAGCGCGAGCGCGGCGGCGCGCAGCCGGCGCAGGTCCACGCCCAGGCAGGCCGCCGTGTCGTCGTCGAAGCGCAGGAGCTGGAGGCGGTGGCCGACGGCGAGGGCGAGCGGCAGCAGGGACAGCAGCACGATCAGCAGGGGCGTCCCCACGTGCCAGTCGCGGCCGTTGAGGCTGCCGACGGCCCAGAGGAACACGCCGCCCGCGGTGTTGTCGTTCTCGCGGGACATGATGAGGTCGCCCACGGCGCCGACGAGGGTGGAGACACCGATGCCGACGACGAGGACGCGGTAGCCGGCGCTGCCCGCGCCGCCCGCGCACAGCACCACCAGGACGGCGGCGGCGACGGCGCCGAGCGGGCCGAGCCACCAGTCGCCGATCATGCCGGTCGAGGAACCGGCGGCGGTGGCCACCACCGCGGCGGTGGCGCCCTCGTTGACGCCGATCAGGTCGGGGGTGGCCAGGCGGTTGCCGGCCAGGGTCTGGGTGAGGCAGCCCGCGATGCCGAGGGCGGCGCCCACCATGACGCCGACGCACACGCGCGGCAGCCGGAAGTCCCGCACGATCATGACGGTGCCGGAGTCGCCCGTCCCGAGCAGCCCGGACAGCGTGTCGCGCGGGCTCATCCCCGTCGAACTCGCCGTCACCGCGAGCGCGACGAGCACCACGAGCAACGGCGCCAGCAGCACGGCGACGAGTGCGCCGCGCCGCGGGAAGAGCCAGGAGAACGTCCCGCCGCGCAGGACGAGACTGTCCTCGGGCACGAGGGGCGTGGCGGGGGCGGGGGTGTCCTCGGGGCCCGGGGTGTCCTCCGGGGCGCACGTGCGCTCCGCACTGTCTTGGGTCAACGCGCCCGCCGCCGACGGCGGTTCGGCGCTCCGGGCGGACGTCCCCGGCTCCCCGGCCGCCGACGGCGGTTCGGCGGCCCCGCCGCCCTGTTCCTCGGTGTCGCCGCGGTGCGGCACGTGCGGGGTGGGCGAAGCGGGCGGAGTCGGCGGGGTCATGACGTGGCTCCGGCGGTGGAGAGGCGGGAGGAGCGGGCGATCCAGACGAGGAGGGGGCCGCCGACGAAGGCGAGCAGGACGCTCACCGGGGCCTCCCAGGGCCGGATGACGACCCGGGCGAGGAGGTCCGCGACGATCATCACATCCGCGGCGATCAGCGCCGACAGGACGAGCCGGCCGGACATGCTCGCGCCGGCCACCGCGCGGGCGGCGTACGGGGCGAGCAGGCCGAGGAAGGCGATCGGGCCGGCGACGGCGACGGCGCAGCCGGCCAGCAGCGAGACCGCGCCGGCGACCACCAGGCGGACCCGGCCGGGGTGGTGGCCCAGCGAGCGGGCGCTGTCGTCGCCGAGACCGAGCGCGGCCAGCGGTCGGGCGCAGCCGAGCGCGACGGCGAGGCCGACCGCCACCAGCGGGAGCAGCGGCAGGAGTTCGCAGGTGCGGACGCCGGCGAGCGAGCCGATCGTCCAGTAGCGGTAGACGTCGAAGGTGGACTGGGTGCCGAGCAGGACGTAGGAGGTCATGCCGTGGAAGGTGGCGCCGAGCGCCGACCCGGCCAGCACCAGCCTCAGCGGCGACCCGGCGGCACGTCCGCTCGCCGCCAGCAGCAGGACGACGGCGCTCGCGGCCGTACCGCCGCCGAGCGCCCACACCAGCAGCGCGGTCGGCGAGGAGGCGTCGAAGAAGGTGAGTCCCACCACGACGGCGAACGCGGCCCCGGAGTTCACGCCGAGCAGTCCGGTCTCGGCGAGCGGGTTGCGGGTGGCCGCCTGGAGCAGGCAGCCCGCGGTGCCGAGGCAGAGACCGACCGTGACGGCGGCCAGGGTGCGCGGCAGCCGTACGTCCACGACGGCCAGGCGCAGTTGGGGATCCGCGCGGGCCGAGGGGGCGCCGGCCAGGTAGTCCCAGGCGCGGGCCGGCGAGCTGCTGCCGGTGCCGATCAGCAGCGAGAGCAGGCACAGGACCAGCAGGGACACGAGGAGGACCGCGGCGGCCGGAACGGCGGTGCGGCCACGGGCGGGTGGACCCGTGGGCCGTCCGGTTCCGGATTTCATGAGCGACGACCCCCTCGGAGTGAGCATATGGTTAGCCTAACCTAAGTGCCGCGCCGTCAGGCGGCGTGCGGTCCGTGCACCCGTGTCCCCGGGTGCCGGCCTTTCCGCATGCCTGAACGGGCCGGCGCGCCGGATCGCGACCGCATCCCGCGGGCCGCGACAGTCGAGCAACGGAGATTTCAGGCCATGACGGCGCCCCGCCTTTCCACCCCCGCCACCCGCCGCACCGCGGCCGCCGCCCTGGCCGTCGCGTGCGGTCTCGTCCTCAGCGCCTGTGGCTCCTCGGACGACGACTCCTCGTCGGGCGGCGGGTCCGCGGGCAACGGCGGCACCACGACGGTCACCGACGCGACCGGCGCGAAGGTGAAGGTGCCGGCCGCTCCCCGACGGGTCCTCGCGCTCAGCGAGATGGACCTGGACTCCGCGCTCGCCCTCGGCGTCAAGCCGGTCGGCCTGACCGCCGGGCGCGGGCAGAAGGGCGCCCCCGCATACCTGAGCGCGGAGGCGAAGGGCATACCCGTGGTCGGCGCGGTGACCGGCCCGGACATCGAGAAGGTCGTCCAGGCCAAGCCCGATGTCATCCTCGCCGGCCAGCTCGCCGACGGACAGGTGCTGTCGCAGCTGAGGAGGATCGCGCCCACGCTCGTCACCATCGACGACAGCAAGAGCTGGAAGAAGTCCCTGGAGCTGACCGGGCAGGCGCTCGGCAAGGCCGACGAGGCCGAGAAGTTGCTCGCGGACTACGACACCAAGGCCGCCGCGCTGAAGAAGGACCTCGGCGCGCAGGCCGGCGCCACCGTGTCCGTCGCCCGCTACTCCGCCAAGGGCACCGCCGTGATGCAGCAGGGCGTGTTCATCAGCGACGTGCTGAACGACCTCGGTCTCAAGCGGCCCGGCGTCCAGAACCGGAAGGGCGAGGGCCACTCGACGCCGATCAGCGACGAGAACCTGAAGGAGATCGACGGCGACTGGCTGTTCATCGGCACGTTGTCGTCCGCCGGTCCGGACGCGAGGCTGCTCGACCAGCTCGCCGAGAAGCCCGCGTACCAGCAGCTCAACGCCGTCCGCGAGAAGCACGCCACCGTCGTCGACGGCTCCGAGTGGACCAGCCTGGGCGGCGCGAAGGCCGCCGTCTCCGTGCTGGACGACCTCCGGAAGGCCATGGTCAAGTGAGCGCCGGACAGGGCACGGAACAGGAACTCGCGGGCCGTGTCGCCCTGGTGACCGGCGCGGGCCGGGGCATCGGCGCGGCCGTCGTCGAGGCGCTCGCCGAGCGCGGCGCGCGCGTGCTGGCCACCGACCTCGCCGCCCCCGAACCGGAGTCGCTCGCTAAGCGGTTCGGCGACCGGGTCACCGCCCGCACGCTGGACGTCACCGACGCCGGCGCGGTGCAGGCGGTGGTCGCCGAGGCCGAGGACACGCTCGGCCCCCTCGACATCGCCGTCAACGTCGCCGGGATCCTGCGCGGCGCGCCCGTGGTGGACCTCACCGACGCCGACTGGACGGCCGTGTTCGCGGTCAACACGAACGGCGTCTTCCACGTCTCGCGGGCCGTCGCCCGCCGGATGACCGCGCGGGGCGGCGGCAGCATCGTCACGGTCGCCTCCAACGCGGCGGGCGTCCCCCGCAGCGGCATGGCCGCCTACGCCGCCTCCAAGGCCGCCACTGTGATGTTCACCAAGTGCCTGGGTCTGGAGGTCGCCGCGCACGGCGTGCGCTGCAACACCGTCTGCCCCGGTTCCACCCTCACCGAGATGCAGCGCGCGATGTGGGAGGCGTCCCCCGGCGGCGCCGAGAGCGGCCGGCGCGCCGTCATCGAGGGCGACCCGGCCGCCTACCGCACCGGCATCCCGCTCGGCCGCGTCGCCGAGCCGTCCGACGTCGCCGAGGCGGTCGCCTTCCTCGTCTCCGACCGCGCCCGCCACATCACCCTGCACGACCTGTACGTGGACGGCGGCGCGACCCTGCGGGCCTGATCCCGCCGTTCCGCGCAGTCCCGACGCAGTCCCGGCTTCCCCCACCCTGGAGTCCCGATGACCGCACCCGTGAGCGAACCCGGCCTCGCCGCCGGATCCACCGCACCCGCCGACCACGTCCCCGGCGCCGCCGTCGCCCTGCTGGACGACTACCGGGCCGGCGCCGACCGCTTCCTCGCCACTCCCCGGCGCACCCTGCTCGCCCACGGCACCGTCGCCGAAGTCCCCCATGACGAGCGGCCGTTGACACGGCGGGTGAATGAACTGCTGGCCGGGCTGCGCCGTCCCGGCCGCCCCGCGCCGCTGGTGCTCGGCGCCGTGCCGTTCGCCCCGGACGCCCCCGCCTGCCTCGCCGTCCCCGCCACCGTGCGCGGCGCGGCCCCGCTGGCCGAGGACCCGCTGATCGCGCTGCCCGCGCCGCGGGCGGCCGACGGCGCCGGCTGGCAGGTGCGCGAGTGGCCCCCGCCCGAGGCGTACGGGGCCGCGGTGGCCGCAGCGGTGGCCCGGATGCGGGCCGGCGAGTTCGACAAGGTGGTCCTCGCCCGGACCCTGGAGCTGACCGCGCCGACGGACCCGGACCTGCCGGCGATGCTGGGCCGGCTGGCCCGCCGCGACCCGTCCGGCTACACCTTCGCGGTGCCCTCCGGCCCCGGCCGCACCCTGATCGGCGCCAGCCCCGAACTCCTCGTCGCCCGGCGGGGCGACCAGCTGACGGCCAACCCGCTGGCCGGGTCCGCGCCGCGCAGCGCCGACCTGGCCGAGGACGTGCGCCGCGCGGTGGCGCTGCTGGAGTCGCCCAAGGACCTGCACGAGCACGCGGTCGTGGTGGACGCCGTACGGCGGGCGCTGGCCCCGCTGTGCGGGCGCCTCGAGGTTCCCGAGCGGCCCACGCTGGTGCGCACCGCCACCATGTGGCACCTGTCCACCACGGTCACCGGCGAGATCGCCGGGCCCGGGGTCACCGCGCTCGACCTGGCCCGCGCGCTGCACCCGACCCCGGCCGTGTGCGGCACGCCGACGGACGTCGCGCGCGCCGTCATCACCGAGTCGGAGCCCTTCGACCGGGGCGCCTACGCCGGCATGGTCGGCTGGCAGGACGCCGACGGCGACGGCGAGTGGGTGGTGACCATCCGCTGCGCCGAGGCGGAGGGCCGCACGCTGCGGCTGTTCGCGGGCGCGGGTGTGGTCGCGCAGTCCTCGCCCGAGGCGGAGACCGCCGAGACCGCCGCCAAGTTCCGTACCTTCCTGGACGCCGTGGGAGCCGCGCTGTGACCGCCGACGCTCTGACCCCGGGCGTGGACGCGCCCACCTGGCCCGAGGAGTTCGCCGAGCGCTACCGCGCGGCCGGCCACTGGCGCGGCGAGACGTTCGGCGGGATGCTGCGCGAGCGCGCCGCCGCACATCCCGACCGGATCGCGCTGGTCGACCCGGCCCCCGAGCGCCGCACCTGGACCTACCGGGAGCTGGACGAGGCGGCCGACCGGCTGGCCGCCGGGTTCGCGGCGCGTGGCATCGGCCGCGGCGACCGGGTGGTCGTACAACTGCCGAACGTCGGCGAGTTCGCGGAGGTCGTCTTCGCGCTGTTCCGGATCGGCGCGCTGCCGGTGTACGCGCTGCCCGCCCACCGGGACACCGAGATCGGCCACTTCTGCGCCTTCTCCGAGGCCGTCGCCTACGTCATCCCCGATGTGCTCGGCGGGTACGACCACCGGGACCTGGCCACCCGCGTGCGGGAGAGCACGCCGAGCCTGAAGCACGTGTTCGTGGCCGGCGCCCCGGGCGCGCACACCGCGCTGGCGGAGGTGCCGTGCGAGCCGGCCGGCCCGCTCCCCGGGCCGGCCCCGCACGAGCTGGCGTTCCTCCAGCTGTCGGGCGGCACGACCGGCGTGTCCAAGCTGATCCCGCGCACCCACGACGACTACATCTACTCGCTGCGCGGCTCCAACGGGATCTGCGGCGTGGACGCGGACACCCGCTTCCTCGTCGTGCTGCCGGCCGCGCACAACTTCCCCATGAGCTCGCCCGGTTGGCTGGGCGTGCTGTATGCGGGCGGTACGGCCGTGCTGTGTCCCGAGCCCGATCCGGCGACCGCGTTCGGGCTGATCGAGCGGGAGCGGATCACCATGACGGGGCTGGTGCCGCCGCTCGCCCTGGTGTGGACGGACGCGGCGGCGAGCACCGCGCACGATCTGTCCAGCCTGGAACTGGTGCTGGTCGGCGGCGCCAAGTACAGCGAGCAGGCCGCGCGCCGTCTGGAGCCCGCCCTGGGCTGCCGCCTCATGCAGGTGTTCGGGATGGCCGAGGGGCTGGTCAACTACACGCGCCTGGACGACGATCCGGAGACGGTCGTCACCACGCAGGGCCGGCCCCTCTCGCCCGACGACGAGATACGCATCGTGGACGACGCCGACCGGGAGGTGCCGGAGGGCGAGTTCGGGCATCTGCTCACCCGCGGCCCGTACACCATCCGCGGCTACTGGCGGGCGCCCGAGCACGACCGGACCGCGTTCACCGAGGACGGCTTCTACCGCACCGGCGACATCGTGCGGCGCACCCCGAGCGGTCATCTCGTCGTGGAGGGCCGGGCCAAGGACCAGATCAACCGGGGCGGTGAGAAGGTCGCCGCCGAGGAGATCGAGAACATCATCCTCGCCCACCCCTGCGTGCACGACGTGTCCCTGGTCGCGGTGCCGGACGAGTACCTGGGCGAACGCACCCTCGCCTACGTGATCCTGCGCGAGGGCGCCGAACCGCTCAGACCCGTCGCGGTGAAGCGGTTCGTCCGCGACCGCGGCGTCGCCGCCTACAAGGTTCCCGACCTGGTCGAGTTCGTCGACGCCTTCCCGCAGACCGGCATCGGCAAGATCAGCAAGAAGCAGCTGCGTTCGTCCGCCGAGCAGCGCTGAGAGGCCCTCCACCATGGCACTTCCGAAGATCCCCTCCTATCCCCTGCCCGCCCCGGCCGAACTGCCCGCGAACCGCGTGTCCTGGACCGTGGACCCGGCGCGCGCCGTGCTGCTGGTGCACGACCTCCAGCAGCACTTCCTGTCCGCCTTCCCGGCCGGGCGGGAGCCGCTGACCGGCATGCTCGGCAACACCGCCCGGCTCCTGAAGGAGGCACGCCGGCTCGGCGTGCCGGTCGTGTACTCGGCGCAGCGCGGCGGGCAGACGCCTCAGCAGCGCGGCCTTCAGCTGGACTTCTGGGGTCCCGGCGTCGCCGACGACCCCGAGGTGCTGGCCGTGCCCGAGGCCGTCGCGCCCGAGCCGGGCGACATCACGCTCACCAAGTGGAAGTACAGCGCGTTCGTCCGCACCGACCTCGAGGAGCGGATGCGCGCGTGGAGCCGCGACCAGCTGGCGATCGTCGGCGTGTACGCGCACATCGGCGTCATGATGACGGCCGCCGACGCGTGGTCGCGGGACATCCGGGCGTTCGTCGTCGCCGACGCCGTCGCCGACTTCTCCCGCGAGGAGCACGACATGGCCCTGCGCTGGGCCGCCGGCCGCTGCGCGGTCGTCACCACCACCGACACGCTCTTCGAGGAGGTGTGAGCGGCATGGCCCTCACCCGGGAACGGATCCGTGCCGACGTCGCCGACTGCCTCGGCGAGGACCCGGCCGACATACCCGCCGACGAGAACCTGGTCGACTACGGCCTGGACTCGGTGCGCGTCATGGCGCTGCTGGAGCGCTGGCGCCGCGAGCACGCCGTCACCGCCGACTTCGCCGATCTCGCCGAGCAGCCCACCGTGGAGGCGTGGGCGGCCTTGCTGGGGACCTCATGAGGGCCGTGCTCGCCGACGGCCCCGGACCGGCCGGCACGGCCTCGCCCGAGACCCCGCTTCCGCTGACCGCGGCCCAGTCGGGCATGTGGTACGCGCAGGCCCTCGACCCGCTCAGCCCCGCGCAGAACACGGCGGAGTGCCTGGAGATCGACGGCCCGCTGGACCCGGCCGTGTTCGCGCAGGCGCTGCGGCAGGTCGTCGCGGAGAGCGACGCGCTGCGCGTCCGCGTCGAGGACGGCCCCGACGGGCCGCGCCAGTACGTCCGGTCGCACGTCGAACTCCCGCTGACCGTACGGGACGTGCGTGAGGCGAGTGATCCTGAGAGTCAGGCGCTGGCCTGGATGCGCGCCGATCTGGCCGAGCCGTCCGACCTGGCGGCCGGGCCGCTGTTCCGGCACGCCCTGTTCCGCGTCGGCGACGAACGCTGGCTGTGGTACCAGCGCATCCACCACCTCGTCATGGACGGCTACGGCTACTCGCTGCTGGTGCGCCGCACCGCCGAGGTGCACACCGCGCTCGCCCGCGGCGAGCGGCCGCCGGCCTGCCGGTTCGGGCGCCTGACCGACCTGGTCGAGGACGACGCGGCGTACCGCGCCTCGCAGAGGTGTGCGGCCGACCGCGCCCACTGGGCCGCGGCGTTCGCGGACCGACCGGAGGCGCCGCGCCTGGCCGGCCGGGGTGCGCTGCCCTCGCGCACGTTCCGCCGCCGCAGCGCCCGGCTGTCGCCGGAGGCCACCGGGCGGCTGCGCGAGCTGGCGGCGAGGCTGCGCGCCACCTGGCCGGACGTGCTGGTCGCCGCGCAGGCGCTGTACGTGTCGCGGGCCACCGGCCGGGCGGACGTGGTGCTGGGGATGCCGATGATGTGCCGGCTGGGCAGCGCCGCGCTGCGCGTGCCGGGCATGGTGATGAACGTGCTGCCGCTGCGACTCGCCGTCACCCCCGAGGCGACCTTCGCGGACCTGGTGCGGCAGGTGGTGCTCTGCATCCGCGAGGTGCGCCGCCACCAGCGCTACCGCTACGAGGACATCCGCCGTGACCTCGGTATGCTCGGCGAACAGCGGGCCCTGGTCGGCCCGTTGGTCAACGTCATGCCGTTCGACTACGGCATCGACTTCGCGGGCTCGCCCGCCCGCGCCCGAAATCTGTCCGCGGGGCCGGTCGAGGACCTGACGGTCAACGTCTACGACCGCGCCGACGGCCGGGGCCTGGCCATCGACCACGACGGCAACCCGGCGCTCTACGACGACGACGCGCTCGCCGCCCACCAGGAGCGGTTCCTGCACCTGCTCGACCGGATCGCCGTCGGCGACCCGCACCGGCCCACGGGCGGCCTGGACATCGCCACCCCGCAGGAACTCGCCCTGGTGCTGGAGGAGTTCAACCGCACCGAGCAACCCGTGCCGCCGACCACGCTGATCGGCCCGATCGAGGCGCAGGCGGCCCGCACCCCGGGCGCGACCGCGCTGGTGTTCCGCGACACCCGCCTCACCTACCGCGAACTCGACGAGCGCGCCAACCGGCTGGCCCACCACCTCCAGTCGCTCGGCGCGCGGCCGGGCGCGGTCGTGGCGGTCTCCGTGCCGCGCTCGGCGGAGCTGGTCGTCGCCCTGCTCGCGGTGCTCAAGGCAGGCGCCGCCTATCTGCCGCTGGACCCGGACTATCCGGCGCGGCGACTGGCGTACATGCTGGCGGACGCGGCTCCGGTCTGCGTGATCGCCGACCGCGCCGGCCGCCTCCCGCAGGACGCCGGGGTGCCGCTGGTGGCGCTGGACACGCTGGACGTGTCGGAGCGGTCGCGGGTGAACCCGCCGCGCGCCCTGACCCCCGCCCACCCGGCCTACGTGATCTACACCTCCGGTTCCACCGGCCGCCCCAAGGGCGTCGTCGTGCCGCACTCGGCGATCGACAACCGGCTGCGCTGGATGCAGCACGCCTACGGTCTGACCGGCGAGGACCGGGTGCTCCAGAAGACGCCGTCGTCGTTCGACGTGTCGGTGTGGGAGTTCTTCTGGCCGCTGCGCGAGGGCGCGGCGCTGGTGGTGGCCGAGCCGGGTGTGCACAAGGACCCGGCGCAGCTGGCCCGGCTGATCCGCGAACAGGCCGTCACAACCTGCCACTTCGTGCCGTCCATGCTCCAGGTGTTCCTCGCCGAGCCGGCCGCCGCCGACTGCGCCGGATCGCTGCGCCGGGTGTTCTGCAGCGGCGAGGCGCTGCCCCGTGAGAGCGCCCAGGTCTTCGCGCGCACCCTGCCGGACGTCGAGCTGCACAACCTGTACGGCCCGACCGAGGCCGCCGTCGACGTCACGTACCACGCCTGCGACCCGGCGGACGCGGGCCCGGTGCCGGTCGGCCGGCCGGTGTGGAACACCCGCCTGTACGTCCTGGACACCGCCGGGCGGCCCTGCCCGCCCGGAGTGCCCGGCGAACTGTTCCTTGCCGGGCGGCAGTTGGCCGACGGCTATCTGCACCGCCCGGAGCTGACGGCGGAGCGGTTCGTCCTCGACCCGTTCGGCCCGCCGGGCAGCCGGATGTACCGCACCGGCGATGTGGCCCGCTGGACCGCGCAGGGCGAGGTCGAGTACCTCGGCCGCACCGACCACCAGGTCAAACTGCGCGGCCAGCGCATCGAACTCGGCGAGATCGAAGCGGTGCTCGCCGCACAGGACGGCGTGGACGGCGCGTGCGCGCTGGTGCGCGAGGACCGGCCCGGCGAGCAACTCCTCGTCGGCTACGTCACCGGCGGCGCCGACCCGGCCGCCGTACGGGCCGCTGCGGCGCGCGAACTGCCCGAGCACATGGTGCCGTCCGCCGTCGTCGCCCTGGCGGCGTTCCCGCTCAGCCCCAGCGGCAAGCTGGAGCGGCGCGAGCTGCCGCCGCCCGTGTTCACCGGGTCCGGGCGGGGCCGGCAACCGGCCGACGCCCGTGAGGCGGCGCTGACCCGGATCTTCGCCGCCGTGCTCGGCCTCGACCACGTCGGCCCTGACGACACCTTCTTCGACCTGGGCGGCACCTCGCTGCTCGCGGTGCGGCTGGTGGCGCGGGCGCGGGAGGAGTTCGGCGCCGAGCTGACGATCGGCTCGCTGTTCGAGGCGCCCACCCCGGCCGCGCTCGCCGCCCGGCTGGGCGCCCCGGCACCGGCCGCCGGGGACGCCCTCGACGTGGTCCTGACGCTGCGCGCCGGCGGCGGGCGGACCCCGCTGTTCGCCGTCCACCCGGCCGGCGGCCTCGCCTGGTGCTACGCCGGGCTGTCCGCCCGGCTCGGCCCCGACCAGCCGCTGTACGGCATCCAGGCCCGCGGCCTGGCCGGCGACGAGCCGCTGCCGCGCACGCTCCAGGAGGAGGCGGAGGACTACGCGGCGCGCATCCGTGAGATCCAGCCGCACGGCCCCTACCGGCTGTTGGGCTGGTCGGTGGGCGGCGTCCTCGCCCACACCGTGGCCGTGCTGCTGCGGGAGGCCGGTGAGCGGGTCGATCTGCTGGCGCTGCTGGACGCCTTCCCGGCCGAGCAGTGGCGCGAGCGGCCCGCGCCCGAGGAGGGCGACGCGCTGACCGCGGTGCTGCGGATGGCCGGTTTCGAGCGTGCGGGCGAACGCACCCGCGAGGACGTCCTCGCCACCCTGCGCCGGGCGGGCAGCCCGCTGGCCGGGCTCGGTGACCGCACCCTGGCGCGGATCGTGGACATCGTGCCGAACCACGCGCGGATGATGCGCGAGCACCGGCACCGGCGCTTCGACGGCGACGTGCTGTTCTTCACCGCCGCCGCGCCGCGCGCCGAGGACTGGCTGACCCGCGAGGCCTGGCGCCCGCACGTCGCCGGGACCATCGACAACCACGACCTGGACTGCACCCACCCGCGCCTCCTGGGCGAGGCCCGCCTGGAGACGATCGTGTCGGTCCTGTCGGCCCGGCTGAAGGAACTGGACGGGTGAGAGAGCCCGGCCCCGTCGCGCCGGGCCCGTCCGACCGGGGCGGTCGCGGCGGACGGGGCGGTCGCGGTGGCCGGAGGCCGTCCCGGTGACCGCGGGCCGTCACTCGGACGCGGTGGCGGGCCCGCCGGGGCTCCGGACGTGGTCCGGGTCGCCGGCGGGAGGCCCGCCGCCCGATCCGGCGGCCGGGCGACACGTACGGCCGGTACGGCTGCTCCGGCAGACCGCGGAACCGCCGCCGTGTGCCGCCGCCCGCTCGGGCGGCACGAGGCGGCGGCCCGCCCCACTCCCCGGCCGGCGGCTCCCGGAGGTGACGCCCCCGCCGGGCCACGCGGCGGCCTGCGCCGTACGGGACCGGACCGGGCCGACGGCACCGCACCCGGCTGCCCCGGGCTGGCGGGACGACGGGGGCCGGTCCCATCGCCCGGTCCGCCTTCGAGCAGGCTGACCGGGCAGGCGGGACGCCGGGTGCGACCCGGCAGGACCGTGCCGACCAGACCGCCCGGCGCGGGACCCGGCGGCACCGGGGGCCGGACTGGAACCGGCGTTCGGCCAGGATCGGGGACCGGCCGGGCGGGGACGGAGGTCCAGAGGGAACGGGGGTCCGGGCGGAAACGGGGGTCCGGGCGGAAACGGGGGTCCGGGCGGAAACGGGGGTCCGGGCGGAAACGGGGGTCCGGGCGGGAACGGGGGTCCGGGCGGGAACGGGGGTCCAGGCCGGGGCGGGCGGAGGCCGGGCGGCTCCGGGGCAGCGGAGCGAGCCGAGTGGGACCGGCGGCCACGGCTCAGCCGTCGCCCAGCAACCCCACCAGACCGTCGGCCAGTTCCGTGCGCCAGCACAGATAGTCGTGGCCGCCGTTGAACTCGCGGTACACCGCGTCGTCGTAGCCCGCCGCGGCCAGCGTGTCGCGCAGGCGGCGGGCGGCGGGCAGGGCCACCCACTCCTGCTCGCCGAAGGAGAGCCAGAACCGGATCGGCAACCGCTTCACGGCGGCCAGTTCACTCGTCAGCCACTCCGCCCCAGGGCCGTTGGGCCACCAGAACGAGCCCGACTGGACCAGCGCGTTGCCGAAGCGGTGCGGGCTGTGCGCGGCGGCGTAGGCGGCGGTGAGGCCGCCGAGGCTCTGCCCGGCGACGACCGTGCGCGCCGGGTCCCCGGTGAGGGGCAGCACCCTGGCCGCCCAGGGCAGCAACTCCCGTTCCAGGAAAGCCACGAACTCCGGCCGGCAGGTCAACTGCGCCCAGCGGGTGCCCGCGTCCAGGGACTCCGGGAGCACGGCCGCGAGGGGCGGTACGCGGCCGTCCGCGATGAGGTTGTCCAGCAGACGGGCGAGACCGAGCCTCGGCTGCCAGTGCTCGCCGTCCAGCAGCACCAGCACCGGGAGCCCCTGGGCGGTGGCCCGTCCGGCGTGTTCGGCGGCGGGCTCGTAGAGCCATACGCGCCTGCTGTCCCCGAGGAGTTCGCTCGCCACCACGTGTTCGGTCACCGTGCCCCGCGGCACGCCCGGACGCGGCTGCCAGTCCACCGCGCTCGGCGCGCCGGGGAGTTCCGCGTAGCCGACCGGCTGCCCGCCCCAGCGCCTGGGCAGGGTGCGGGAGTTGTACGGGTCGGTCCTGACCCGGGTGCGCAGCCACGGCCAGTGACCCGGCTCGCCCGGCGCGGGACCGTCGCCCTCGTCCACGTAGAGGTCGTACGTACCGCGCCAGTCCGCGCGCAGCCGCAGGGTCCAGTGCCACACGTCGGTTCCGGCCACGTGCCGCATGAGGTTGCCCTCGGGGGCGCGCGGGTCGCCGAGTTTGTTGGGCAGCACCTGCACCGCGCGGGTCGTGGAGGTGCCGCGCCACAGGAAGGTGACCGCCCGGTGACCGGCGCTGCCCCATGGGTCCGGGGAGACCAGTGGGGTGCCGCGGCGGCGTACGTCCGCCCAGAAGTCCGCCAGGCCGTCAGGTCCGGGCAGGGCGAAGGGCGGTGCGTCGAGCAGCGGCAGCGCGTCGGGGCGCGCCAGGCGGGGCGGGTGCTGGAGGTCGCCCTCGGGCGGCGCGGTCAGGGGCATGGCGGGGCGGCTCCGGTGCACGGGACACTACGGCGATCGACTTAGGTATACCTTACCTTGGCGGCGCCGAACCGGACCGGCCGCCCCGATTCCCGCCCATCGGGGCAGAGGTCACAGAGACACCGATCCCTCCGGTGACCGCACTTCGCGGCCGGCCGCCCCCGGCCGGGCCGCCCACTCGACACGCGCGTGCGGAGCGCCCCTTGGAGGCATGCCCGCAACGACGGCGCGTCAGTTCACCCGCCGCGACAGCGGGCTGTGACCACCGCCACACCCCCGGAAATCAAAAGTTAGGCAAGCCTAAGCTAAGTTGAACGCCGTCCCCCTCCCCCTGATGGGGAGGTCCTGACCCCGAGGAGATCGACGCAGCATGTCCGCAGCCACCCGCCAGGTCCGCCGAGTCCGCCGCATCAGCGCCATCGCCGTGGCCCTCGCCTCGGGCAGCGTGCTCGCGCTCACCGGCACCGCCTCCGCGCACACCGGCCACCCGCTAAAGCCCGCCCCCGCCTCGACCGTCACCTCGGCGCCGCTCGCCAAGGGCCTGTACCAGTCGGCGTACTCCGAGCGGAACCACGTGCTGTGGGCGACCACCGCCGTGGGCCGTCCGCCGGTTTCCTCCTCGGCGCTGCTCAAGGTGGACCCGAGGACCCTGGCGGTGAAGGCGACGTACACACCGCCGGTCACCGACGCGGCCACCGGTGCCGTCGAGGCGGTCTACGGCGTCGCCGTGGACGACGAACACAACACCGTCTGGACGACGAACACCCGCGACGACTCCGTCGCCGTCTACGACCAGCGCACCGGCAAGCACCTGGTGTCCCTGCCGAACGTCGCCCACGCCCGCGAGGTCGTCGTGGACGAGCGGCACGACCTGGCCTGGGCCAGCGGCTTCGGCGACGGCAGCGTGGTCGCCTTCGACACCCGCACCTTCAAGGAGAAGAAGCGCGTCACCGTCGAGGGCGCCGGCCCGGCCGGCCTCGCCGTCAACGAGCGCACCGGCACGGTGTACGCGGCCGACCTCAACGGCGACCGGCTGATCGCGGTCTCCCCGTTCGCCAAGGCCCCGGTGTTCATCCCGGCCGGCGACGGCCCGATCTCGGTGGCCCTGTCCGCCGACGGCCGCACCGCCTACGCCGCCGACCAGGCCGCGGGCGCTGTCTCCGTGGTCGACCTGCGCGAGAGGTCCGTCGCCAGGACCATCCCGACGGGCGCGGGCGCGCTGTCCGTGGCCGCCGACGCGCGCACCGGCCGCGTCCTCGTGGTCAACCGCGCCGACGCCGATGTCTCGGTGGTCGACCCGCGCAAGGGCGCCGTCGTGGAGACGCTGGCCACCGGTGCCAACCCCAACCACGTCACCGTGGACCAGGGCACCGCCTATGTGCTGGACAAGTCCGGCGCCGGCCCCGAGGGCCGGGACCAGGCGTACCGCATCCGTATCGCGCGCTGAGTCACAGGACCGCAAGGGCACGGGGCCGCGGGGGCCGACACCCCGCCCGAACGAACCGGAGTCCGGCTTCCCCCTCGGGGAGCCGGACTCCGCGCGTGAGCGACGCCGACACGCGCGACCGTGCGACCGTTTCAAGCCATTCGGTGGTCTCGACCAATCGGCCCACGGAACCCGTTGACGCATTGGTCCAGACCTTCTACGTTGTGGGCGCTCCGCCGGACAGACCCGGACGGACAACGCGCACGCACGGTTCACCTCACCCCTGTACCACCCCACGACGACAGGGAGAGCCATGTTCCACCGGCGCAGACCACCATCCACGACGTCACCCGGACGCCCGCGCACCACACTCCTCACCGCCCTCGGCACCGCACTGCTCCTGCCGCTCGCGCTGCTCACCGCCCTCGCCGCGCCCGCCCACGCGGCCGGGACCCTGACGGCGACCTTCACCACCCAGGACAACGGCTCCTGGTGGAAGGGGACTTACGTCGTCCGCAACTCCGGCTCGGCCGCCGTCAGCGGCTGGAGCCTGGAGTTCGACCTCCCGGCCGGGGTCTCGGTGACCGGCCACTACAACGGCGACGCGACCGTCTCCGGGCGGCACGTCACCGTGAAGAACGCCTTCTACAACGCGAGCGTCCCGGCCGGCGGCAGCACCGAGCCGTACAGCTACTGGTTCATCGCGGCCGGCCCGGTCGGGGCCCCGACGGGCTGCACCGTCAACGGCGACAAGTGCGACGGCACTCCCGACGTCCCGCCGACCGCGCCCGGCACGCCGAAGGCGACCGCGGTCACCGCGCACTCGGCCGCCCTGGACTGGACGGCGGCGAAGGCCGGCGACCACGCCGTGGCCTCCTACGACGTACTCAGCGGCTCGGCCGTCGTGGCCACCGCGACCGGCACCTCGGCCACCGTCGACAACCTGGCTCCGGCGACGAGTTACACGTTCACCGTGCGCGCGAGGGACACCCGCGGGAACGCCGGGCCGGCGAGCGCCCCGCTCACCGTGAAGACCGTGGACCCGGCGACCGACCCGACACCGCCCACCGCGCCCGGCAACCTGCGCACCACCGGCAGGACGTCCTCCGGCGTCGGCCTGGCCTGGGACAGGTCGACCGACGACGTGGCCGTGGCCGCCTACGACGTCTACCGCGGCGCCACGCTGGTCAGGACGGTCGGCGCGGACACCACGACGGTCACCGTGGACGGTCTCTCCCCCGCCACCGCCTACACCTTCACCGTCAGGGCCCGCGACACCGCCGACAACTCCTCGGCGGCCTCCAACGCGGTGACGGCCACCACCGACGACGTGGCCGGGGCGGGCAGGCAGCTCAAGGTGGGCTACTTCGCGCAGTGGGGCATCTACGGCCGCCAGTACTTCGTGAAGAACCTCGACACCTCGGGCGCCGCGGCCAAGCTCGACGTGGTCAACTACGCCTTCGAGAACCTCGATCCCGCCAACCTCACCTGCCAGGCCGGGGTGACCAAGGGCGTCTTGGCCAACCCGCAGGACCCCGACGAGGGCACCGGCGCGGGCGACGCGGACGCCGACTACGCGCGGCCCATGTCGGCCGGCCAGTCGGTGGACGGCGTCGCCGACGACGGCTGGGGCCCACTGCGCGGCAATCTCAACCAGTTGAAGAAGCTCAAGGCCAAGTACCCCAAGCTGAAGGTCGTGGTGTCGCTCGGCGGCTGGACGTACTCCAAGTTCTTCTCGGACGCCGCCGCCACCCAGGCCTCGCGGGAGAAGTTCGTCAGGTCCTGCGTCGACGTGTGGATCAAGGGCGATCTGCCCGTCTACAACGGCGCGGGCGGCCCCGGCACGGCCGCCGGCGTCTTCGACGGCATCGACATCGACTGGGAGTGGCCCGGCTCCGAAGGACACCCGGGCAACCACTACGGCGCCCAGGACAAGGCGAACCTGACCGCGCTGCTCGCCGAGTTCCGCAAGCAGCTCGACGCGCTCGGCGGCGAACACCGGCTGCTGACCGCCTTCACCCCGGCCGACCCGGCGAAGATCTCCGCCGGCTGGGACCTCGGCCGCATCTTCGACTCGCTCGACTACGCCGACGTGCAGGGCTACGACTTCCACGGCGCCGGCAGCGACAACTCGTGGGAGCCCGGCCGCACCGGCCACGGCTCCAACCTGTACGCCGACGCGCAGGACCCGTACCCCTTCCACTTCAGCATCGAGGACGCGGTCAGGGTGTATCTCGACGCCGGGGTCAACCCCCGCAAGCTGACGGTGGGCTTCCCGTTCTACGGGCGCGGCTGGCAGGGGGTGACCGACGGCGGGGTGGCCGGTGAGTGGCAGGCCGCGAACGGCGCGGCGCCCGGCCAGTTCGACACCGAGGCCGGGGTGCGCGGCTACAACAACCTGATCACCGGCTTCCCGGCCATGACCGTCCGCCACGACGAGCAGTCCGTCTCCACGTACGGCTACACCGGTCCGGGCGGCCAGTGGTGGACGTTCGACGACGCCTGGTCGATCGGGAAGAAGACGGCCTGGATCAAGTCAAAGGGGCTGCTGGGCGGCTTCGTCTGGGAGATGTCCGGCGACACGGCGAACGGTCAGCTGATGACCGCGCTGAACGACGGGCTGAAATAACCCGGCGACGGCGCCGGGCGCCGGGTACGGCGGGCCGCGCACCGCGTACGGCGGCTCCCGCGGGATGAACGGCTCCCGGGCGGGCGGTCGGCGGACCGCCCGCCCGGGAGCACACGTAGGTGTCCGGCGCGCGCCTCAGCGGGCGGTGTGCTCGTGCACGTAGGCCACCAGGCGGGTGAGCGCGTCCGGGTCGGTGGCCGGCATCACGCCGTGGCCGAGGTTGAACACATGGCCCTCCAGACCGGCGGCGGCGTCCAGCACCTCGCGGGTCTTGGCCTCGACTGCCTCGCGGGAGGCGAACAGCACGGTCGGGTCCAGGTTGCCCTGGAGCGCCTTGCCGGGACCGACTCGGCGCGCGGCCTCGTCCAGCGGCACCCGCCAGTCCACGCCGACGACGTCCGCGCCGGCCTCGCCCATCAGGCCGAGCAGTTCGCCGGTGCCGACGCCGAAGTGGATACGGGGCACGCCGTAGCCGGCGACGGCCTCGAAGACCTTCGCGGAGGCGGGCAGCACCGAGCGGCGGTAGTCGGCGGGGGCGAGGGCGCCGGCCCAGGAGTCGAAGAGCTGCACGGCGCTCGCGCCTGCCTCGATCTGCACCTTCAGGAAGCCGGCCGTGATCGCGGCGAGCCGGTCCAGCAGATCGGCCCACAGCTGCGGGTCGCCGTACATCATCGCCTTGGCGTTCTCGTACGTCCGCGACGGGCCGCCCTCCACGAGGTAGCTCGCGAGGGTGAAGGGGGCGCCGGCGAAGCCGATCAGCGGGGTGGCGCCGAGTTCGGCGGTGAGCAGGCCGATCGCCTCGGTGACGTAGGGGACGTCCTCCGGGGTGAGGTCGCGCAGCCGGGCCAGGTCCTCGCGGGTGCGGAAGGGGCGCTCGACGACGGGGCCGACGCCGGGCTTGATGTCCAGCTCGACGCCGATGGCCTTCAGCGGCACGACGATGTCGCTGTAGTAGATCGCCGCGTCCACGTCGTGCCGGCGGACCGGCTGGAGGGTGATCTCGGCGACCAGTTCGGGGCGCGCGCAGGAGTCCAGCATGCCGATGCCCTCGCGCACCTTGCGGTACTCGGGCAGCGAGCGTCCGGCCTGCCGCATGAACCACACGGGGGTGTGCGGCACGGGCTCGCGCCGGCACGCCTTGAGGAAGGCGGAGTCGTAGGTGGCGGTCGGCGGCTGGTGGCCGGCATGCGTCTCGTTGGCACTCACGGTGGCAAGTCTCGCACGAGCGCGGGGGCGCGACGGCAGCGGTGTGGGGCCCCCGGGCGGCGCCGGCGGGCACGGCGGGGTGTCTTGCCCTGCACGAAGGCGTCGTTCCCCTTAATCTTCCCGGCATGGCTGCGGCTCAGGGACGACTGTCGGACGACGCTGGCGGAATGGACGACGCGAAGGAGGGGGACGCGCATGCGAACAGGGCGGACGAGGCCCCGTCGCCCTTCCGGGCGGCCGTGGAGGCGCTGAGGGCCGCGCGGCTGCGGCCTCAGGTGGAGATCGAGCCGGTGCCGCCGCCCAAGCGGCTCGCGCCGTTCTCGTACGCGCTGGAGGCCGCCGTCGTCGACGGCGAGCAGGACCTCGCGGACGGCAGGCTGGTGCTGCTGCACGACCCGGCCGGGCACGACGCCTGGCGGGGCACGTTCCGGCTGGTCACCCTGGTGCGCGCGGAGCTGGAGCCGGAGATGGCCGCCGATCCCCTGCTGCCGGAGGTGTGCTGGTCCTGGCTGACCGGGGCGCTCCAGGCGCGCGGCCTGACGTACGGCGAGCCGAGCGGGACCGTGACGCGGGCGAGCTCGCACTACTTCGGCGGGCTCGCGGCGCGGCCGGCCGCCTCGCAGATCGAGATCCGCGCGTCCTGGACGCCGCGTGAGGGGCTCGGCGGGGTGCCGGACACCGGGGCGCACCTGGCCGCCTGGTCGGATCTGCTCGCCCAGGTCGCCGGCCTGCCGCCGGCCGGGCCGGGCGACGCCTCGGTGGTGACGCTGCCGCAGCGGCGCGGTCCTCAGTCGCGCTGACCGCGGCGCCGGCTGCTCTCCTTCACGTACTCACGCACTCGGCCCGGACGGGATCTCCCGTCCGGGCCGAGTGCTGTCCCCGGCCGGCCGTGAGTCGCCTCCGCCCGCCGCTGGGAGCCGCTTCCCGGGCGACCGCGCGATGCCGCCGGGCACGGCCGTGCCGGCCTTACCCGCTCCTTGCCGTCACTTTGTCGATACGACCACTTTCGGACATGTAGCGACCCCGAACGGCCCTGAGTGAACCGATTCGACCTTCGGATGATCGACAGCGTGTCCGAATTGCTCGCATTGTTACTCACCAGATCGTGATCATTCTCTAAAGGACAACAGGTTTGGTGCCGAAAACGACTGTGACCTTGCAAGCACGGTTCGTACCGGCTTGACCCCCCACAAGCCGGCCCCGTCCCCCACCCCCCAGGAGGCCTGGTGTCCGTTCTCCTCGAGCAGCCCGCAAGCCTGGTCGCCTACCGCCCGAACAAGCCGACCGCCATGGTCGTCGTGGCGGACCCGCGCGTCCGGTCCACCGTCACCCGTCATCTGTGGGCGCTCGGAGTCCGTGACGTCATCGAGGCGTCGTCCGTCGCGGAGGCCCGCCCCCGCATCGGCAACCCGCGCGACATCTGCGTCGCCGACGTTCATCTGCCCGACGGTTCCGGGCTGACCCTGCTGTCCGAGACCCGCGCCGCCGGCTGGCCCAACGGGCTGGCCCTGTCCGCCGCCGACGACATCGGCGCCGTGCGCAACGCCCTCGCGGGCGGTGTGAAGGGCTACGTCGTCACCGGCACCCGCACCAACGTCGGGCTCCCCGCCCGCCCGGGCGCCGCCCCCATCGGCGCCGCCCGTCTGCACCGCCGCCCCCCGGGTGCCCCGAGCCACCCGGGCGGCTACCGCGAGCTGTCCGGCCGTGAGGTCGAGGTGCTGCGGCTGGTCGCCGAAGGCCAGTCGAACAAGGCGATCGGCGTCTCGATGGGACTGTCGGCGCTGACCGTCAAGAGCCACCTCGCCCGGATCGCCCGCAAGCTCGGCACCGGTGACCGCGCGGGAATGGTCGCCGTCGCCCTGCGCACCGGCATCATCCACTGACCTCCCACCCCTTCCGTCCACCCGATTGCCCGAACCGGCGCCGGTGCTCTCGCCGCCCCTTCCCCACCCGGCGCGAACGCTCCGCCGACGCCCCCGCCGTCCGCTCCACGACCTGTCCGCCCGCCGTCCCTCATCCATTCGCCACATGTCCGACATCCCGCCCTACCGCGTTGCCGCGCACTGTCCCCATGAGGTGCCGGTCCCGTCCTCCCAGTCCCGGCCGTGAACCGGACGCATCGGCGACCTGACCGGATCACGACCCCCCGGCGCCCGCCGACGGAACGTTCCGTCGGCGGGCGCCGTCCATCCACGGATACCCTTGACAGGTGACCGACGCCCAAGAAACCGCAGCAGACAGCTCACTGCGAACCACCGGAGGCGCCCCTCCGGACGACGGCGGAACTTCTGACACGGGGGCGCCGATTCCGCTGCTCGAACCGCGCGAGGGCATTCCGCCCGTGATCGCCGACGCCGACGCGCTCGACCGGGCCGTGGCGGCGTTCGCCGCCGGCTCGGGTCCCGTCGCCGTGGACGCCGAACGCGCCTCCGGCTACCGCTACGGCCAGCGCGCCTACCTGGTGCAGCTGCGCCGCGAGGGCGCGGGGACGGCGCTGATAGACCCCATCGCCTGTCCCGACCTCTCCGCCCTCGGCGAGGCGCTGTCCGGCGTCGAATGGGTGCTGCACGCCGCCACGCAGGACCTGCCGTGCCTGCGCGAGATAGGCATGGTGCCCACCACCCTGTTCGACACCGAGCTGGCCGGCCGGCTCGCCGGGTTCCCCCGGGTCGGCCTCGGCGCGATGGTCGAGAACGTCCTCGGCTTCGTCCTGGAGAAGGGCCACTCCGCCGTCGACTGGTCCACCCGGCCGCTGCCCGAGCCCTGGCTGCGCTACGCCGCCCTCGACGTGGAACTCCTCGTCGACCTGCGCGACGCGCTGGAGAAGGAGCTGGACCGGCAGGGCAAGCTGGAGTGGGCCCTCCAGGAGTTCCACGCCATCGCCTCCGCACCGCCGCCCGAGCCGCGCAAGGAGCCGTGGCGGCGCACGTCCGGGATGCACAAGGTGCGGCGCCGGCGGCAGCTGGCCGTCGTACGGGAGCTGTGGCAGCTGCGGGACCGGATCGCGCAGCGGCGGGACGTCTCCCCGGGCAAGGTGCTCTCGGACGCGGCCATCGTGGAGGCCGCCCTCGCCCTGCCGCCCAACGTGCACGCGCTCGCCGCGCTGAACGGCTTCGGGCACCGGGTCGGCCGCCGCCAGCTGGAGCAGTGGCAGGCGGCGGTGGACCGGGCCCGCGCGCTGCCCGAGTCGGGGCTGCCGCAGCCGGGGCAGCCGGTGACCGGTCCCCCGCCGCCGCGGGCGTGGGCGGACAAGGACCCGGCCGCCGCGGCCCGGCTCTCCGCGGCCCGCGCGGCGGTCACGGCGCTGGCCGAGCGGCTGAACATGCCCCAGGAGAACCTCGTCTCCCCCGACACCGTCCGCCGCCTGTGCTGGGAACCCCCGAAACCGGCGGACACGGACTCGGTCGCCGCGGCCCTGGCCGCGTTGGGCGCCCGCCCCTGGCAGATCGACCAGGTGACGCCGCCCCTGGTCAAGGCCCTGACGGGCGGCTCAACGGACGCGTAGCACCCCACCGCGGGCTCGGGATCCCCGCCCCACCGCGGGGCTCGGGGCCTGCGCCCCGCCGCGGGCTCGGGGAGCCCGCGTCCCTGCACCCGGGGGCGGGGACAGGCGCTTCGCCCACCCGCCCGCGACTCGGTGAGGAACGAGGTTCCGCCCCAGGACTTTGCCCCGGGCCCGCGGGGGTTCCGTCCCCTGCGCCCCCGGGGGCAGCGCAGTCCCCGCCGAGCAGGGCGGGCAGGCGGGCGAAGGCCGGGGCGGGGACCCGCCCGCCGAGGGCCGGGGCCGAGCCCCGGCACTCGGGCGTCCCGCCCCCACCGCGCCGGACGACGCACAGGTGCGACCCCCGGGGGTGCAGGGAGCGGAGCCTCCGCAAGGACCGGGCGGGGCCCCGGGACGGGGCCCTGACCCCACCCAGTCGCGCGGGTGGGTGGGTGAGGGGGGCGCAGGGGCGCCGTCCGCCCCCCGGTGTGACCTTCGCCGCTCCCGGCGGGGGGACTGTGCAGGCACATTACCCACGAGTAGCATGAGTGCTGAGCGCGCGCTCAGCATCTGCGCGCCGCAGCAGTGCCATCCCGCACCCTGGAGGAGAGCCATCGTGCCTCGTACCGTCAGGGACGTCGTCTTCGTCGACGGCGTCCGCACCCCGTTCGGCAAGGCGGGCCCGAAGGGCATCTACCACGAGACCCGCGCCGACGACCTCGTCGTCAAGGCGATCCGGGAGCTGCTGCGCCGCAACCCCGGTCTCGACCCGAAGAAGGTCGACGAGGTCGCCATCGCCGCCACCACCCAGATCGGCGACCAGGGTCTGACCATCGGCCGCACGGCCGGCATCCTCGCGGGCCTGCCCACCTCGGTCCCCGGCTACTCCATCGACCGCATGTGCGCCGGCGCGCTCACCGCCGTCACCTCGGTCGCCGGCTCCGTCGCCTTCGGCGCGTACGACGTCGCCATCGCGGGCGGCGTCGAGCACATGGGCCGCCACCCGATGGGCGAGGGCGTCGACCCCAACCCGCGGTTCGTCAGCGAGAAGCTGGTCGACGAGTCGGCCCTGTTCATGGGCATGACGGCGGAGAACCTGCACGACCGCTACCCCCAGATCACCAAGCTGCGCGCCGACGAGTACGCCGTGCGTTCCCAGGAGAAGGCCGCCAAGGCGTACGCCAACGGCAGGATCCAGGCCGACCTGGTGCCGGTCTCGGTGCGCCGCACCAACCCGGAGGGCGGCGAGACCGGCTGGGGCCTGGTCACCGCCGACGAGCCGATGCGCCCGGGCACCACCCTGGAGAACCTGGCGAACCTCAAGACGCCGTTCCGCGTCCACGGCCGGGTCACCGCCGGCAACGCGGCCGGTCTGAACGACGGCGCCACCGCCTCCGTCATCGCCAGCGAGGACTTCGCCCGCGAGAACGGCCTGCCGGTCAAGATGCGCCTGGTCTCCTACGCCTTCGCCGGCGTGGAGCCCGAGGTCATGGGCTACGGCCCGATCCCGGCCACCGAGAAGGCACTCGCCAAGGCGGGCCTGTCCATCTCGGACATCGGCCTGTTCGAGATCAACGAGGCGTTCGCCGTCCAGGTCCTGGCCTTCCTGGACCACTACGGCATCGCGGACGACGACGAGCGCGTCAACCAGTACGGCGGCGCGATCGCCTTCGGCCACCCGCTGGCCTCCTCCGGCGTCCGGCTGATGACGCAGCTGGCCCGCCAGTTCGAGGAGCAGCCCCAGGTCCGCTACGGCCTGACCACCATGTGCGTCGGCTTCGGCATGGGCGCGACGGTCATCTGGGAGAACCCGCACTTCGACGGAGGCGACAAGTGAGCACCACCGCTGAACTCCTGAAGGGCGCGGCCGAGCTGTTCCCGGACGAGGTCGTGACCCAGGCGCACGTACGCCACTTCGACCTGCCGCTGGGCGCCGGGCGCTTCGCGCTCGTCACCCTGGACAACGGCTTCGACCACACCAAGCCGACCACCTTCGGCCCCCAGTCGCTGGCGAACCTGAACGCCGCGATCGACCAGGTCGAGAAGGAGGCCGCGGACGGCGAGATCGTCGGCGTCGGCGTCACCGGCAAGCCGTTCATCTTCGCGGTCGGCGCCGACCTCAAGGGCGTCGAGCTGCTGAAGCGGCACGAGGACGCGCTCGCCATCGGCAAGGGCGGCCACGAGGTCTTCAAGCGCCTGTCCGCGCTGGCCGTGCCGACGTTCGCGTACTACAACGGTGCGGCGATGGGCGGCGGCGTCGAGGTCGGCCTGCACTGCACCTACCGCACGGTCTCCGCGGCCCTCCCGGCGTTCTCCCTGCCGGAGGTCTTCCTGGGCCTGGTCCCGGGCTGGGGCGGCTGCACGCTGCTGCCGAACCTGATCGGCGCGGACAAGGCCGTCACGGTCGTCATCGAGAACAGCCTCAACCAGAACCGCCAGCTCAAGGGCAAGCAGGTCTACGAACTGGGCATCGCCGACGCCCTGTTCGAGGGCGCGGACTTCCTGGAGCAGTCGCTGATCTGGACGGCGGCCGTACTCAAGGGCGAGATCGCCGTGGAGCGTCCGGCCATCGACCGCGGCGAGGCCTGGGACCAGGCCGTCGAGCGCGGCCGGTTCATCGCCGACTCCAAGGTGCACGGCGCGGCCCCGGCCGCCTACCGCGCCCTGGACATCATCGCCGCCGCCAAGGACGGTGACCTCCAGGCCGGTTACGACGCCGAGGACCGGGCCCTGGCGGACCTGATCATGGGCGGCGAACTGCGCTCCGGCATCTACGCGTTCAACCTGGTGCAGAAGCGCGGCAAGCGCCCCGCCGGCGCCCCGGACAAGAACCTGGCCCGCCCGGTGACCAAGGTCGGCGTGGTCGGCGCGGGCCTGATGGCCTCGCAGCTGGCCCTGCTGTTCCTGCGCCGCCTGGAGGTGCCGGTCGTCCTCACGGACATCGACCAGGAGCGCATCGACAAGGGCGTGGGCTACGTCCACGCCGAGATCGACAAGCTGCTCGGCAAGGGCCGCATCAACCAGGACAAGGCCAACCGCCTCAAGGCGCTGGTGACCGGTGTCCTGGACAAGGCCGAGGGCTTCGCGGACGCCGACTTCGTCATCGAGGCCGTCTTCGAGGAGATCGGCGTCAAGCAGCAGGTGTTCGCCGAGGTGGAGGCGGTCGCCCCGGCGCACGCGATCCTCGCCACCAACACCTCCTCGCTGTCGGTGACCGAGATGGCGTCGAAGCTGAAGAACCCGGAGCGGGTCGTCGGCTTCCACTTCTTCAACCCGGTCGCGGTCCTGCCGCTGCTGGAGATCGTCCGCGGCGAGCAGACCGACGACGCCTCGCTGGCGACGGCGTTCGCGGTGGCCAAGAAGCTGAAGAAGACCGCGGTCCTGGTCAAGGACGCCCCGGCGTTCGTGGTCAACCGCATCCTGACCCGCTTCATGGGCGAGATCCAGAACGTCATCGACGAGGGCACCCCGGTGGAGGTGGCGGAGAAGGCGGTCGAGCCGCTGGGTCTGCCGATGTCCCCGCTGGTGCTGCTGGAGCTGGTCGGCCCGGCGATCGGCCTGCACGTCTCGGAGACGCTCAACAAGGCGTTCCCGGACCGCTTCACGGTCTCCCCGAACCTGAAGGCGGTCGTCGAGGCCGGCAAGCGCGGCTTCTACGTCTACGACAGCGGCAAGCCGGAGCTGGACCCGGAGGTCGCCGCGCTGCTGAAGCAGGGCGACACCGTCCTGACCGAGGAGCAGGTCCGCGCCCGTGTCCTGGACGCGGTGGCGCAGGAGATCGGCCTGATGCTGGACGAGGGCGTCGTCGCCGAGGCGCAGGACATCGACCTGTGCCTGATCACCGGCGCCGGCTGGCCCTTCCACCTGGGCGGCATCACGCCGTACCTGGACCGTGAGGGTGTGTCGGAGCGGGTGACCGGCAAGCGGTTCCTCGCGCCGGGCGTCGCGTCGGTCCCGGCGTAACGCTCACCGGACGTGACGAGGGCCCCCGCCACGGCGAGGGCCCTCTTCGCGTGGCCGGGGGGGCCTACGCTGGGACCATGGAGACCCGCCCCGAGGACCCCGCCCTGCTCGTGATCGTGGACGCTGCGAACACCGTCGGGTCGGTGCCCGACGGCTGGTGGCGCGACCGCCGGGGAGCAGCGGAGCGGCTGCGGGACCGGCTGGCCGCCGACGGGGTGCCGCGCCTGGCCGAGCGTGCGGAGATCGTGCTGGTCGTGGAGGGCGCCGCGCGCGGGGTGGAGCCGGTGCCCGGGGTGCGGGTGGAGGCGGCGCCGGGCAGCGGCGACGACCTGATCGTCGAGCTGGTCGGACGGGCGGGCGGCCGGTCCGTCGTGGTGGTGACGGCAGACCGGGAGCTGCGGCGCCGTGTCACGGACCTCGGCGCCGAGGTCGCGGGCCCGCGCGCGGTGCGGGACTGAGGCACGGCACGGCCCGTACGGCGCCGCCGGCAGCGGCCGTACGGCATCGGCACCCACGGCGTCGTACCGGCGGCCAGGGCCCGCTGACGCCCCGTTACGCCGTCCCGCCGCTCCCGGTGCCCGACGTGTCCGGTCCCGGCGCACCGGGCGATCCCGGCGCGCCCGGGGTCCTGCCCGCCGCCCGTTCGCGTTCCGCGAGGCGGCTGTGGGTGCGGCCGTAGACGAAGTAGACGACGAAGCCGATCGCCATCCAGACGGCGAAGCGGACCCAGGTCTCGGCGGGCAGGTTCACCATCAGCCACAGGGAGGCGCACACCGAGAGGATCGGGACGACCGGGACCCAGGGGGTGCGGAAGGCCCGGGGCAGGTCGGGGCGGGTGTTGCGCAGGATGATCACACTGATGGCGACCACGACGAACGCGAACAGCGTGCCGATGTTCACCAGCTCGGCCAGCACGCTGAGGCTGGTGAAGCCCGCGACGATCGCGATGACGACGCCCAGGAGGATCGTCGGGCGGTAGGGGGTGCGGAACCGCGGGTGGGTGTGCGAGAAGAAGCGGGGCAGCAGTCCGTCGCGGCTCATCGCGAAGAAGACGCGGGCCTGGCCGAGCAGCAGGATCATGCACACCGTGGTCAGGCCGACGGCGGCGCCGAAGCTGATCAGCCCCGCGAACCAGGGGTGCCCGGTGGCCTTGAACGCGTCGGCGAGCGGGGCGTCCACGGAGAGCCTGCTGTACTTCTGCATGCCCGTCACGACGATGGACACGGCGACGTAGAGCGTGGTGCAGATGACCAGCGAGCCGAGGATGCCGCGCGGCACGTCGCGCTGCGGGTTGCGGGTCTCCTCGGCGGCGGTGGCCACCACGTCGAAGCCGATGAAGGCGAAGAAGACGACGGAGGCGGCCGTGAAGACGCCCATCACGCCGAAGTTGGAGGGCGCCCAGCCGAACATCAGCTGGATGAGCGGGGCCTGGAGGTTGCCGCCCGCGGGCACCGGCTCGGACTTCGGGACGAACGGGTCGTAGTTGGCGCCCTTGATGAAGAAGGCTCCCGCGATGATGACGACGAGCACGACGGCCACCTTGATCGCGACGACGACCGTGGTGACGCGGGCGGAGAGCTTCATGCCGACGACCAGGATGGCGGTGAGGACCAGGACGAGGGCGGCGGCGAGGATGTCGAAACCGAAGCCGGAGGCGCCGTCGCGCCCGGCGAGGTAGCCGG
The DNA here is from genome assembly GCF_040683715.1 of Streptomyces sp. NPDC093260. Lineage (NCBI taxonomy): Bacteria > Bacillati > Actinomycetota > Actinomycetes > Kitasatosporales > Streptomycetaceae > Streptomyces > Streptomyces sp. NPDC093260. The sequence goes on along the minus strand of NZ_JBFBEK010000001.1, from coordinate 132,823 downwards.
GCAGGTGCCAGCCGGCGTTGTCGAGCAGCGAGTGGATGTAGCCCGACCAGCCGACGGACACCACCGCCGTGCCGAGCGCGAGTTCCAGCACCAGGTCCCAGCCGATGATCCAGGCGGGGAACTCGCCGAGGGAGGAGTAGGAGAAGGTGTACGCCGACCCGGCGACGGGGACGGCGGAGGCGAACTCGGCGTAGCAGAGCGCGGCCAGCGCGCAGACGACGCCGGCGACGACGAAGGAGAGGGCCACGGCGGGGCCGGCGGTGTTCTTGGCGGCCGTGCCGGTGAGGACGAAGATGCCGGTGCCGATGATGACGCCGACGCCGAAGACGGTCAGGTCGAGGGCGGAGAGGGACTTCCTCAGCGCGTGTTCGGGTTCCTCGGTGTCCTGGATCGACTGTTCGACGTTCTTCGTCCGGAACAGCGAATTGCTCACGGGCCTACCTCCCACGCGCGTCGTCCTCGACATGGCTCGACATGATCGAGAGGGCTGGGGATGCGTATGCCCCCGCACTGGCAGGTTCACGCAGCCGCGCTGGTTCCGCCACCTGTGGCGGGCCACCCGGACGGACCCGCCGGCCGACCCGAACGGCTCCGGCGGCGCCGGGGGCGCGGCCGGAGCCGTTCGGGTCGGCCGGGTCGGCCGGGGGCGTCAGTCGCGGGCCGGCTCCGCCGTCTGGTCGATCTCCGTGGCCGGGCGTTCGAAGCGCCCGTCGAGCTTGGCGACGAGACCGGTGACCTGGCGGGCGATGTCCGGCGCGGTGAGGCCGATCTCCGCCATGACCTCGGCGCGGGAGGCGTGGTCGAGGAAGCGCGGCGGGATGCCGAAGTCCCGCAGCGGCACGTCCACGCCCGCGTCGCGCAGCGCCTGCGCGATCGCCGAGCCGACGCCGCCGACGCGGGAGTTGTCCTCGACGGTGACGACGACGCGGTGGCGTTCGGCCAGGGGGGCCATGGCCTCGTCCACGGGCTTGACCCAGCGCGGGTCCACGACGGTGGTCGAGATGCCCTGCTTGTCCAGCAGGCCGGCGATCTCAAGGCACATCGGGGCGAGCGCGCCGACGGAGACGAGCAGCACGTCCGGGGTGCCGGTGCCGGGCTCGCGCAGGACGTCCATGCCGCCGACGCGGCCCACGGCGGGCACGGCGGGACCGACGGCGCCCTTGGAGAAGCGGACGACGGTCGGGGCGTCGTCGACCTGGACGGCCTCGCGCAGCTGGGCGCGGACCTGGTCGGCGTCGCGCGGGGCGGCCAGCCTGAGGCCGGGGACGACCTGGAGGATGGACATGTCCCACATGCCGTTGTGGGAGGCGCCGTCGGTGCCGGTGATGCCGGCCCGGTCCAGGACGAAGGTGACGCCGCACTTGTGCAGGGCCACGTCCATCAGCACCTGGTCGAAGGCGCGGTTGAGGAAGGTGGCGTAGACGGCGAAGACGGGGTGGAGTCCGCCGTGGGCGAGGCCGGCGGCGGAGACCGCGCCGTGCTGCTCGGCGATGCCGACGTCGTAGACCCGGTCGGGGAAGGCCTTGGCGAACTTGTCGAGGCCGACCGGCTGGAGCATGGCCGCGGTGATGGCGACGACGTCCTTGCGCTCCTTGCCGAGCTTGACCATCTCCTCGCCGAAGACGGAGGTCCAGTCGGCGCCGGAGGTGGCGATGGGCAGACCGGTGTCGGGGTGGATCCTGCCGACGGCGTGGAAGCGGTCGGCCTCGTCCTGGAGGGCGGGCTGGTAGCCGCGGCCCTTCTCGGTGAGGCAGTGCACGATGACCGGGCCGCCGAAGCGCTTGGCGCGGGTCAGCGCGGACTCCAGGGCCTCGATGTCGTGGCCGTCGATCGGGCCGACGTACTTCAGGCCGAGGTCCTCGAACATGCCCTGCGGGGCGATGAAGTCCTTCAGGCCCTTCTTCGCGCCGTGCAGCGTCTCGTACAGGGGCCGGCCGACGACGGGGGTGCGCTCCAGGACCTCGCGGGTGCGGGCGAGGAAGCGCTCGTAGCCGTCGGTGGTGCGCAGGGTGGCGAGGTGGTTGGCGAGGCCGCCGATGGTGGGCGCGTAGGAGCGCTCGTTGTCGTTGACGACGATGACGAGCGGGCGGTCCTTGGCGTCGGCGATGTTGTTGAGCGCCTCCCAGGCCATGCCGCCGGTCAGCGCGCCGTCGCCGATGACCGCGACGACGTGGGCGTCGCGCTCCAGGACCTCGTTGGCCTTGGCGATGCCGTCGGCCCAGCCGAGCACGGTGGAGGCGTGGCTGTTCTCGATGACGTCGTGCTCGGACTCGGCCTGCGAGGGGTAGCCGGACAGGCCGCCCTTCATCTTCAGCTTCGAGAAGTCCTGACGGCCGGTGAGAAGTTTGTGCACGTAGGACTGGTGGCCGGTGTCCCAGAGGACCTTGTCCCTGGGGGACTCGAACACGCGGTGCAGGGCGATGGTGAGCTCGACGACACCGAGGTTGGGCCCGAGGTGGCCGCCGGTCTTGGAGACGGCGTCGACCAGGAAGGTCCGGATCTCCTGTGCCAGCTGGTCCAGCTCCTCCAGGCTGAGCCGGTCCAGATCGCGCGGTCCCCTGATGCGGGTCAGCAGCGGCACCCGTGCCTCCTTGCAGTAGAGCTGATCGAGCTTTCGGCGGGCTTGTCGAGTCTAATGTTCCGCCTCGGCGCCCGGTGGCCGGGCGGCGGGTCACAGGTCACGCGAACGGCTGTACCCCGCGGGGAGGGGTCCCATGACCTGCGCACGCCAGAATCGTTGACCATTGAACCGTGACCGGCCTCACGCCCGCCGGGACCGGACACGGCCGCACCCGGCACTCCCGCGGGGCCGGACGCCGCTGTGCCCGTCCGCCGCCGGGGGCCGGACGCGGCTGTGCCCGGCGCCGTCCCCCGGCGCCGGGCACATTCCTTGCGCGGCGGTCGCTCAGGCGCGGCCGGCCGACTTCTGGGTCTTGCGCGTGACCGAGTCGATGACGACCGTGGCGAGCAGCACGCCACCGGTGATCATGTACTGGATCGGGGTGGCGATGCCCTGCAGCGCGAGGCCGTACTGGATCGAGGTGATCACCAGCACACCGAGCAGCGCGTTCCAGGTGCGGCCCCGGCCGCCGAAGAGGCTGGTACCGCCGATGACGGCGGCGGCGATCACGTTCATCAGCAGGTCGCCGGAGCCGGCGCTCTGGTTGGCGGCCGCGATCTTGGAGGCCCAGAACAGACCGCCGACCGAGGCGAAGAAGCCCGCGACGGCGAAGACCGAGACCCGCACCAGGGTGACGTTGATGCCGGCGCGGCGGGACGCCTCGACGCTGCCGCCGAGCGCGAACACCTTGCGGCCGTAGGCCGTGCGGCGCAGCACGAAGTCAGTGCCCACCAGCACGATCGCGAACAGCAGCACCGCGAGCGGCAGACCCTTGTACTGGTTGAAGATGATCGCGACGCCGAACGCGGCGATCGCCAGCAGCACCGTGCGCAGCACGATGTCGCTCAGCGGGCGCGACGGGATGCCGGCGGCCTCGCGGCGGCGGTTGCCGAAGAAGGCGGACAGGAAGTACCCGGCGACCGCGACGACGGCCAGCAGGTAGGCGGCGGCCACGTCCGAGAAGTAGTACGTGGTGAGCTTGCCGACCACGCCGTCGCCGTCGATGTTGATCGTGCCGTTGGAGCCGAGGACCTGGAGCATGAAGCCGTTCCAGAACAGCAGGCCGGCCAGGGTGACGGCGAACGCGGGCGCGCCGATCCGGGCGAAGAAGAAGCCGTGCAGGGCGCCGATGACCGCGCCGGCCGCGAGTGCGGTGACGACGGCCACCCACTCGTTGACGCCGTGGGTCACGCTCATCACGGCCATGATCGCCGAGGAGACGCCGGAGACGGAGCCGACCGACAGGTCGATCTCGCCGAGCAGCAGCACGAAGATGATGCCGACCGACATCATGCCGGTGGCCACCATGGCGACGAAGATGTTGTTGAGGTTCTCCGCGCCGAGGAAGGCCGAGTCGAGGCTCTGGAAGATGGCGCAGATGACGATGAGGCCGATGACGACCGGCAGCGCGCCGAGGTCGCCGGCCCGGATCTTGCGCTTGAACTCGCCGACGTAGCCGGCGAAACCCTGCTCGCGCACGAGCAGTCGGGGGTCGACGGCGGGGGCCGCGTCGGGGGCGGCGGCGGGCGCGTCCACGGCCGCTTCGGCGGTGGCCTGGGTCTTGTCGATGCTCACTTCCGAGCCTCCGCGGTGGTGCGCGCCGCACGACGGGTCACGGCGTTGTCCGTGGCGCCGGTGATGGCGGAGATGATCTCTTCCTGCGAGGTGGTCTTGACCTCGAACACGCCGTTGTTGCGGCCGAGTCGGAGGACGGCGACCTTGTCGGCGACGGCCTTCACATCGGCCATGTTGTGGCTGATGAGGATGACCGCGAGGCCGCGCTCGCGCAGTCGCTCGACGAGGTCCAGGACCTGGGCGGTCTGCTCGACGCCGAGGGCCGCCGTCGGCTCGTCGAGGATCACCAGCTTGGGCTCGCCGAGCATCGAGCGGGCGATGGCGACGACCTGGCGCTGACCGCCGGAGAGCGAGGCGATCGGGATGCGCACGCTGGGGATGCGGATGGACAGGGTCTGGAGCAGCTCGCGTGAGCGGCGCTCCATCTCGACCTCGTCCAGCACGCCGCGGCGCTTGATCTCGCGGCCGAGGAACAGGTTGCCGACGACGTCGATGTTGTCGCACAGGGCGAGGTCCTGGTACACCGTCGCGATGCCCAGGTTCTGGGAGTCGTGCGGCCGGTTGATCGTGACGGGCTTGCCGTCCCACTCGATGACGCCGTCATCGATGGGGTGCACGCCGGCGATCGTCTTGACAAGGGTGGACTTGCCGGCGCCGTTGTCGCCGACGAGGGCGACCACCTCTCCGGCGTGGACCTCAAGCTCTACGTCGGTGAGCGCCTGGACGGCACCGAATCGCTTGGAGACCCCGCGCAACGCCAGCACGGGCGTAGCGGACACGTGAACCATCTCCTTCGCCGCCTGAGCCTGACCCCGGCGGGAGGTTGAACAAGAAGAGTGAGGGGGGTGCGTTCCGTCCGGCGCCCCGCCGTTGTGCTTGCGGGGCTGTCGGCGGCGGGGCGCCGGACGTGCTGACACGGACGCGCGCTCGGTGGCCGCGCTCTTCCGTGCAGGTCAGCGGGGCCGCCCCGGGGGCGGCCCAGGAGGTGCTACTTCAGGCCGGCCGCGTCGCAGGCGGCCTTGTACTTGGCCGTGCAGATCTCGGCCTTGGTGTAGTAACCCTGCTTGATGACCGTGTCGTTGATGTTGTCCTTCGTCAGCGAGACGACGGGGACGATCACGGACGGGATGCCCTTCTCGGTGCCGCTGTCGACGGTGCTGGTCTGCAGCGAGCTGTCGATCTTGCCGGTCTTGGCGATCGAGACGGCCATCTTGGCGACGGTCTCGGCCTCCTGCGGGTACGACTTGAAGACGCTCATGTACTGCTCGCCCGTCACGATGCGCTGCACGCCCGCGAGTTCGGCGTCCTGGCCGGTGACCGGGGGAAGGGTCTTCAGGCCCGCGCCCTTGAGCGCGGTGATGATGCCGCCCGCCATGCCGTCGTTGGCGGAGTAGACGCCGACGATCTTGTCCTTGCCGAGGGCGGAGATGGCGCCCTCCATGTTGGCGTTGGCGTTCTCCGGCTTCCACTCCTTGGTGTCGTACTCCTTGCCGACGTTCACCTTGCCGTCGAGGACGGAGTGGGCGCCCTTCTTGAACTGCGCGGCGTTCGGGTCGGTCACGGAGCCGTTCATCATGACGATCTGGCCGGACTTGGCCTTGCCGCCCAGGGCCTTCAGCAGGGCCTCGCCCTGCGTCTTGCCGACCTCCTCGTTGTCGAACGAGGTGTAGGCGGAGATCGGGCCCTCGGCGAGGCGGTCGTAGGCGACGACCGGGATGCCGGCGTCCTTGGCCTTCTTCACGCCCTGCGCGACGGCCTTGTAGTCGACGGCGTCCAGGATCAGCACGTCGACCTTCTTGGTGATCATCGTGTCGATCTGCTGCGACTGGAGGGTCGCGTCCTGCTTGGCGTTGAGGTACTCGACCTTGCCCTTGCCGTTGGTCAGCGCGGCGATCTGCTTCTCGATGATCGGCTTGTCGAACTTCTCGTAACGAGCCGTCTGGTTCTCCGGCAGCAGCAGGCCGACGGTGATGTCGTCACCCTTGGGTGCGGTGCTCTTGGTGCTGTCGCCCTTGTCGCCGGACTCCTTGGCGCTGCCACAGGCGGCGAGCGAGACGGCCATGGCACCAGCAGCAACGGCGAAGGCCGCACGACGCATACGCGTGTTCACTTCTTCAAACCTCCCTGACGAGGCCGCGTCGTTGCGGCCGAGGTGCGAGGAAGTCAACTCGGCCACACGTGCGACGTCAAGAAGTAAATCCTTAACGAGATGGCAACGGTGCCATCCGTTCTCTAAGTGAAGGCGGGCGCGGCGACGGTCAGCGCGCCGTCCAGAAGGGTCGAATCGCCCATTTCGCTCAGCGCCAGGGCGAGCGCGCCGAGCACCTCCGCCCGGCCGCCAAGTGCCCCTGGGAGCACGGAGAGTTGCCGGGCCGCGCTGGGGATGGCGTAGCGGCCCACGGACTCCCTGATGGGCCCGAGGACCAGCTCACCGGCCTCGGCGAGGTCGCCGCCGAGGACGACCCGGCTGGGGTTGAGGAGGTTGCAGAGATTGGCCACCCCGCTGCCGACGTGCCGGCCCACGTCGGCGATCACCCGGCGGCAGCCGGGGTCCCCGTCCCGCGCCAGCCGTACGACGCCCTCCATGGTCAGGTCGCTGCCGTGGCTGGGCTGGAGCAGCGGCAGGACGTAGCGGGCCGCGGTGAACGTCTCCAGGCAGCCGCGGTTGCCGCAGCGGCAGACCGGGCCGGACTCGTCGAGCGTGATGTGCCCGATCTCGCCCGCCGTGCCGCCGGGGCCGCGGTAGATCTTGCCGTTGATCACCAGGCCGGCGCCCACACCGCTGGCGATCTTGATGTAGGCCAGGTCGCGCACCCCGCGCCCGCTGCCCCAGACCAGCTCGCCGAGGGCGCCGAGGTTGGCGTCGTTGTCCACGTGCACCGGCACGCCGAGGCGCCCCCGCAGCTCCTCGGCGGGCTTGATCCCGCCCCAGCCCGGCAGGATGGCGGTGGAGCCGAGCGTGCCGGACTCCACGTCGATCGGGCCGGGCACGCCGAGACCGACGCCGGCGACCTTGGACCGGTCCACGCCGGTGGCCGAGATCAGGCGGTTGACCAGCTCTTCCGCCCGGTCGAAGCCCTGCACCCAGGAGGCGTCCACGTCCAGCGGCTCGGACTCCTCGGCCAGGACCTGGTGGGCCAGGTTCCCGATCGCCACCCGTAGGTGCGCGTGTCCGAAATCGACCCCGATCACGATGCCCGCGTCCCCGCTCAGGGAGACGCTGCGCGCCCGGCGGCCGCCCGCGGACGTGGGCGTGACCTGGACCGTTCCGCCGTCCTTCAGTTCCCGCACGATGTTGGAGACGGTCGCCGCCGACAGACCGGTGGTCCGTGCGATCTCCGCCTGCGTGAGGGATCCGGCAAGGCGCACGGCACGTACGACCCGCTCCAGGTTGGCTCGGTGCAGCGATGACTGCGACCCTGGAGTCTCCACGACGACCTCCTGAGCGCGGGGCCGCTTCGGTGAGGCCCCGTCCATGTCCAACAAGTGAACTCTAAGATGAGCCGTTCGGGTTGCCTCCCGTCAAGAGGTTGAACCGTTTCCGGGTACGGGGAGACACCCGGGCGGGCGTGATACGGACACGCCGCCGACAGGACCCGGATGTGATGCGGACGCGCCGGGGCGGCCGCGGAGGCAGGGCCGGGTGAGCCCCCCGGAACACGCCGGAGCCGCCCCCGGCGGACCGGAGGCGGCTCGATCGCGAAGGACGCGGAATGCGGCCGTGGCGGGGGCCCTGGGGGCCCCGGGCTACTTCAGCGCGCCCGCGGTCAGCCCCTGCACCACCTGGCGCTGGAAGATGATGTAGGCCGCGAGGACGGGCAGCATCGCCATCACCAGGCCGGCGAAGAGCCCGGACCAGTCCCCCTTGTAACCCTGGCTGACGGCCAGCTGGACCAGGCCCTGGGTGAGGACGTGCTTGTCCGGGTCCGTGTTGAGCACGGTCGGCAGCATGTACTGGTTCCACTGCCCCAGGAAGTTGAAGATCCCCACGCTGATCAGGCCGGGCTTGGCCATCGGCAGCATGATCTGGAAGAACGTCCGGGTGTGCGAGGCCCCGTCCACGAAGGCGGCCTCCGCCACCGAGGCCGGCAGGGTGCGGAAGAACGCGGTCAGGAAGAACACCGTGAAGGGCAGCGAGTAGGCGATGTACACCAGGATCAGGCCGTGGATCGTGTTCAGCAGCCCCATGTTGTTCACGACGTAGAACAACGGCACCAGCGCCAGCATCACCGGGAAGCTCATGCCGCCGATGAAGAGGTAGTAGACGAATCGGTTGCCCGGGAAGTCGAAGCGGGCCAGGACGTACGCCGCCATCGACCCGAGCACCAGGGTGCCGACGAGCGAGCCGCCGACCACCAGGACGGTGTTGAGGAAGTAGTCACTCATGTGGGCGTCGGTCCACGCCCGCGACCAGTTGTCGAAGTGCAGCTTGTCGGGCAGCGCCCAGGGCGAGCCGAAGATCGCCCCGTCGCTCTTGAAGGACGTCATCACCGCCCACACCAGCGGCATCACGACCATGATCGCCCAGATGATCAGGATGCCGTGCGAGAAGACGTTGAGGGCGCCGCCCTCCTTCGCCTTGCGGGACGGGGCCCCGGCCGGAGCGCCGGCCTCGGCGACGGCGGCCGGCTCGGCCGGTACGGGGGCGGGGGGCTCGGTCGTTTTCATGCTCAGAACTCCAGCCGCTCGCGTCGGCCCAGCCGCATCACCACGGCCGCGAAGGCCAGGGTGACCAGCAGCAGGGCGACGCCGATCGTGGTGGCGTAGGCGGCCTGACCGTCACGGAACGCCTTCTGGTACACGTACAGGACCATGACGGTGGTCGAGTAGTCGGGGCCGCCGGGGCCGGTCGTCATGATCTGCACGACCGCGAACGACTCGGCGCCGAGGGCGAGGATGCCCATGTAGACCCAGCCTGACTGCACGGTGTCCCACAGCAGCGGCAGGGTGATCCGGAAGAAGGTGGTGAAGCGGCTGGCGCCGTCCAGCAGCGCGGCCTCGTACAGATCGGCCGGGATGGAGGCCATACCGGCCGAGAAGAGGACCACGAAGAAGCCGACCTGCGACCAGACGAGCACGGCCATCACGCACCACAGGGCGAGGTCCGGATCGCCGAGCCACAGCGGCTGGAGGCTGTCGAGCCCGAGCCCGCGCAGCAGCGAGTTGATCGCTCCGCTGTCCGGGTTGTACGCGAAAGCGAACAGCAGTGCGACGATGGCGATCGACAGCACCTGCGGAAAGAAGTAGACGATCTTGTAGAAGCCGGAGCCGCGGACGCCGGTGATCACCGGCCCGCCCTTCCGGCGCCGGCCGCCGATATTGATCATGAAGGCGAAGAACAGCGCCAGGCTCAGCGTCACCACCGGCAGCACCAGCGCGAACAGCAGACTGTGCTGAAGCGACTTCCAGAAGATCTCGTCGTCGAGCATCCTCTTGTAGTTGTCGAAGCCGACCATCTTGAAGTCGGGACTCAGGCCGGTCCAGTCCGTGAAGGAGTAGTAGATCGACTGGATGAACGGCCAGACGACGAAGAGCGCGTACAGCGCCAGGGGCAGCGCCAGGAACCCCACGATGAACCGGTACTTGCCGTGCTGCATTGCTGGTGACCCCGATCTGAAGGGCGGACGGCGTCGCCAGGGACCGCCCGGCGCCGGCCGGGCGGTCCCTGGCGACGGACCCTCACTGATGCTTGTAGTGCTTGATCGACGTGTCCTTGGCGGCCTCGTCGGCGAAGCCCTGGATCTTCTTGATGGTCTCCGCCGGGGTGGCGCGGCCGGCCATCATCTCGCCCAGGCCGGCCACACCGATCTTCTCCTTCTGGAGCTGCACGTACCAGTCCTGCAGGCGCGGGTTCAGCACATTGGAGCCGGCCTTGTCCAGCGCCGCCACGCCCGACTTCAGACCCGGGGTCAGGTCGATGCCGTCGGTGCCGCCGTTGTAGGCGGTCAGCGACTTCACCTTGGCCGTGAAGTTCTTGGAGGACGCCTCGCTGAGCATGATCCGCAGCTGCTCCATGCCGCCGGCCGTGTTGGCCGCCTTGGCCGGGACGATGAAGGGCTCGCCGCCGGAGGCCCAGATGGTGCCGAAGGGCATCTTGTCGGAGCCGTCGAGCCCGCTCGGCGCCGAGACGGCGAGGTCGAAGTCCGCCGGGATGACGTTCGCCGACTCGTTCTCCACCCAGGAGCCGTTCGGGATGAACAGCGCCTTGCCCTTGGCCCAGGCGGTCTGGGACTGGATGTGGTCCAGGCCCGGGGTGCCCTGGAGGATGTAGCCCTTCTTGTACAGCTCGTAGTACGCCTCGAGACAGGCCTTGACGGCCGGGTGCTTCCAGGCGTTCGGCTCCAGGTTGTCGATGGCGTCCAGCACCTCGCGGCCGCCGACCTTGCCGATCATCGGGTAGAGCGAGAAGGGGAGGTAGTAGGGGTACTTGCCGGCGTAGGTCCAGCCGGCCATGCCCTTCTTCTTGGCCTTCTCGCACAGCGCGAGCATCTGGTCCCAGGTCTCCGGGTACGTCGCGTCCAGCGACTCCAGGGCCTTCTGCGAGTACCAGACGCCGTAGACCGTGTAGGCGTAGTAGAGGATCCAGACCGGGTTGCCGTCGAACTGGCCCATCTCCACGATGCCCGGCCGCAGCGTGTCGCGGACCTTCTTCTGCGGGTCGTCGTAGGAGGGCGCGTCCAGCAGCGGGGTGAGGTCGGCGAGCTGGTTCTTGCCGACCAGGACGCCCATGTCCATCTGCTCGGCGCCGGAGTTGTCGATGAGGTCCGGCGGGTTGCCCTGGTTGAAGCGGGGCTGGAGAGTGGACTGGATCTTCTGGGTGGTGGCGAACTTCACCTTCGCCTTGGGGAAGTTCCTCTGGTAGATCTTCGTGGCGTCCTCGGCGTACTCCTTGCCGAAACCGCCGTCGAACAGGACGAATTCCATCTGCGCGGTGTCATTGACGCCGAGCGGGTTCTTCGCCGTCTTCTTGCCCGCCTTGGCCTTGTCCTGCCCGTCGCCGCCACCGCTGGCGCACGCGGACAGGAGGCTCATCGCGGGTACGGAGATCAGCCCCAGGGCCGCGGACCTCTTGATCAGGTCGCGGCGGCCGACGCCCCCGTGGTGTGCGGCGGAAGTGGATCCCATGCGCAAGTCCTCGCCTTCTCCAGGACTCAGGCGGTGAACCGGATCCTCCCCGGCACCGCGGTAGGCCAAGCTGGGTCGTGCAGGAAGTACTTCGTGCGTCATCCACCGGGATTGCGGAGAAAACAAGGAGGCGGGCGCGTTTCGCACGCCGAACCACCTTTCCGGCTCCCCCCGGCACCGCACGCCGCCAGGTAGAACGGCTGCGCGGACGCCGACAGGTATAGTCCACTTTCAGGCAGCGGAGCAAGATCGAACACAAGGTTCCCTGTCGGTCTTTTCCGAGTTGAGACCTCGCGGAAATATGAACCGCCTGTGGGCCTCTCGTCGGAAATATCCGCGACTTCACGCCCGAATGCCGCACCCAACACCCTTGACACCACTGGTCACTTGACTCCCTACTGGAGCTTGCGCCGATTTTGACAACGTTGTCCGGCACGTTGTCCGGTGCTCAGGGACCAGGGAGGGTGCCCTCGTATGCAACGCAGAGCACGGCACAGATGGAGCCCGGCGGTCGTCCTCACGGCCGCCTTCGTCATGGCCGTCGGTTCCCAGGGGGCGGCGATCGCCCTGCCCGGCAGGGCCCCGGGAGCCGACCGCGAGTTCAGCTCCTCGTTCGAGGCGGGCGACCCGGCGCCGGACTGGCTGAACACCGTCGACACCACCCCCGGCGGCGCCAAGCGCGCCTCGGGCGTGGACGGCGGCTACAGCACCGGCATCCCGGGCAATGTGGACGACCACGTCACGGACCTGCGGGCCAGCAGTGAGAACACCGGCGGCGGCGAGGTCAAGGAGAACCTCGTCGACGGCGAGTCGGGAACCAAGTGGCTCACCTTCGAGTCCACCGGCTGGGTCGAGTTCGACCTCGACGCACCCGTCAAGATCACCCGATACGCCCTCACCTCCGCCAACGACTACGCCGAACGGGACCCCAGGGACTGGACCCTCCAGGGTTCCGCCGACGGCAAGGACTGGAAGAGCGTCGACTCCCGCACCGGCGAGAGCTTCGCCGAGCGGTTCCAGACGAAGACGTACGATCTGGCCGCGCCGGCCGAGTACCAGCACTTCCGGCTCGAGGTCACCGGGAACAACGGCGCCTCGGGCATACTCCAGCTCGCCGACGTCCAGTTCTCCACGGGCGACGGCGACGGCTCGGTACCCAAGGACATGCTCTCGCTGGTCGACCGCGGTCCCAGCGGCTCGCCCACCGCCAAGTCCGGCGCCGGCTTCACCGGCAAGCGCGCCCTGCGCTACGCCGGCCGGCACACCGCCAAGGGCCGGGCCTACTCGTACAACAAGATCTTCGACGTCCATGTCAAGGTCGACCGCGACACCGCCCTGTCCTACCGGCTCTACCCGTCGATGGCCGACGGCGACCGCGACTACGACGCCACGAACGTCGCCGTCGACCTCGCCTTCACCGACGGCACCTATCTGAGCCAGCTCGGCGCCGTCGACCAGCACGGGTTCGGGCTGAGCCCGCAGGCACAGGGCGCGGCCAAGACGCTCTACGTCAACCAGTGGAACAACGTCGTCTCGCGCATCGGCTCGGTCGCGGCCGGCAAGACCGTGGACCGCGTCCTGCTCGCCTACGACTCCCCCGCCGGCCCGGCGAAGTTCCGCGGCTGGCTGGACGACGTGACGATCCGGAAGGCGGCGCCCGACAAGCCCAAGGCGCACCTGTCCGACTACGCGCTCACCACCCGCGGCACCAACTCCAGCGGCAGCTTCTCGCGCGGCAACAACTTCCCCGCCACCGCCCTGCCGCACGGCTTCAACTTCTGGACGCCGGTGACCAACGCGTCCTCCCTGAGCTGGCTGTACGAATACGCACGTGCGAACAACACGGACAACCTGCCGACGATCCAGGCCTTCAGCGCGAGCCATGAGCCGAGCCCCTGGATGGGCGACCGGCAGACCTTCCAGGTGATGCCGTCGGCCGCGGCCGGAACCCCGTCCACCGACCGCACCGCCCGCTCGCTCGCGTTCAGGCACGAGAACGAGACCGCGCGCCCCTACTACTACGGCGTCACCTTCGAGAACGGCCTCAAGGCCGAGATGACGCCGACCGACCACGCCGCCGCCCTGCGCTTCACCTACCCGGGCGACGACGCCGGCGTGCTCTTCGACAACGTCACCGAGCAGGCCGGCCTCACCCTGGACAAGGAGCACGGCGTCGTCACCGGCTACTCGGACGTCAAGTCCGGGCTGTCCACGGGAGCGACCCGGCTGTTCGTCTACGGCGTGTTCGACAAGCCCGTCGAGGACGGCTCGGCCTCCGGCGTCAAGGGCTACCTGCGCTTCGATGCGGGCAAGGACCGCACCGTCACCCTGCGTCTGGCCACCTCGCTGATCAGCGTCGACCAGGCCAAGGACAACCTGGCGCAGGAGATCCCCGGCGGCACCTCCTTCGACACCGTCAAGGCGCGCGCCCAGCGCACCTGGGACAAGCTGCTCGGCAAGGTCGAGGTCCAGGGCGCCACGCCCGACCAGCTGACCACGCTCTACTCCAGCATGTACCGGCTGTACCTGTACCCGAACTCCGGCTTCGAGAAGGTCGGCGGCAAGGACGAGTACGCCTCCCCGTTCTCGGCGATGACGAGCCAGGACACGCCGACGCACACCGGCGCGAAGATCGTCGACGGCAAGGTCTACGTCAACAACGGCTTCTGGGACACCTACCGCACCACCTGGCCGGCGTACTCGCTGCTGACGCCGTCCCAGGCCGGTGAGATGGTCGACGGGTTCGTACAGGGCTACAAGGACGGCGGCTGGACCTCGCGCTGGTCCTCCCCCGGCTACGCCGACCTGATGACCGGCACCTCCTCGGACGTGGCCTTCGCCGACGCCTACGTCAAGGGCGTCCCGATGGACGCCAAGGCGGCGTACGAGGCGGCCCTGAAGAACGCCACCGTGGTGCCCCCGTCCTCCGGCGTCGGCCGCAAGGGCATGAGCACCTCCCCCTTCCTCGGCTACACCAGCACCGCCACCGGCGAGGGCCTGTCGTGGGCGATGGAGGGATACGTCAACGACTACGGCATCGCGCAGATGGGCGAGGCCCTCTACAGGAAGACCGGACAGAAGCACTACAAGGACGAGGCGCAGTACTTCCGCAACCGGGCCCAGGACTACGTGAAGCTCTTCGACGCGAAGGCGGGCTTCTTCCAGGGCAAGGACGCGCAGGGCGACTGGCGCGTGGACTCCGCGAAGTACGACCCGCGCGTGTGGGGCTACGACTACACGGAGACCGACGGCTGGGGCTACGCCTTCACCGCCCCGCAGGACAGCCGGGGCCTGGCCAACCTCTACGGCGGCCGGAAGGCGCTCGGCGACAAGCTCGACACCTACTTCGCCACCCCGGAGACCGCCTCCCCCGAGTTCGTCGGCTCCTACGGCGGCGTCATCCACGAGATGACCGAGGCGCGGGACGTGCGGATGGGCCAGTACGGCCACTCCAACCAGGTCGCCCACCACGTCACGTACATGTACGACGCGGCCGGCGAGCCCTACAAGGCGCAGGAGAAGATCCGCGAGGTGCTCTCCCGGCTCTACGTGGGCAGCGAGATCGGCCAGGGCTACCACGGCGACGAGGACAACGGCGAGCAGTCCGCCTGGTACCTCTTCTCCTCGCTCGGCTTCTACCCTCTGGTCATGGGCAGCGGCGAGTACGCCATAGGCTCCCCGCTGTTCACCAAGGCCACCGTCCACCTGGAGAACGGCCACGACCTGGTGGTCAAGGCCCCGAAGAACAGCGCGAAGAACATCTACGTGCAGGGCGTGCGGTTCAACGGCAAGGCGTGGAACTCCACCAACCTGCCGCACTCGCTGCTGTCCGAGGGCGGTGTGCTGGAGTTCGACATGGGCGCGCGGCCCTCGAAGTGGGGCACGGGCAAGAACGCCGCACCGGTGTCCATCACGACCGGCGACAAGGCGCCCACGCCCCGCGCCGACGTGCTGAAGGGCGACGGAGCGCTGTTCGACGACACCTCGGCGACGGACGCCACGGTGAGCACGGTGGACCTGCCGGTGACCGGCTCCGCCAAGGCCGTCCAGTACACGCTGACCTCGTCGGCCGACCGCACCAAGGCCCCGGCCGGCTGGACGCTCCAGGGGTCCACGGACGGCACGCACTGGAAGACACTGGACCGGCGCTCGGGCGAGACCTTCGCCTGGGACAGGCAGACCCGCCCGTTCACCATCGCCTCGCCGGGCGGCTGCACCCGGTACCGGCTGGTGTTCGACGGCCCCGCGACGCTGGCGGAGGTGGAGCTGCTGGCCTGACGGGCGCTCCCGGGTGACGAAGGGGCGGGTCCTTTCCGGGACCCGCCCCTTCCGCGTGCTCGGCCGGCCGGTGCGCTCAGCCGGTGTGCGTGCCGGTCACTTCACCGCGAGGGCGAAGACGTGCAGATCGGTGTCGGCCGGCAGTTCCACCGACGCGATCCGCTTGCCCGCGGGAGCCTCGAAGGGCTGGGTGGCGAACACGTAGGTGGCCACCGGGTCCTTGTCGGCCCCGGCGACGTTGCGGTACGCCGTCCTGGCGATCACCCGGTTGCCGTACTGGACGGTGCCGCCGCCCCCGCCGACGGTCCAGTCGGTGAAGGCGAGGTCGACCGGGGCCGTGCTGCCGTCGGTGTAGGTGACGGTGGCCTTGGCCCGCTGGTCGCCGTTGACGGCGCTGCCGACGAAGGAGAGCGCGGCGGCCGGTTCGGCGAGCGTGATGCCCTGACCGGCGGCGGAGACGTTGTCGGGGCGGCCGGCCGGGGCGGCCGGCCAGGTGAACGCCAGTCCGTCCACCGTGCCCTGTCCGCCCGGCGTGAGTCCGGCGGCGGCCAGGGCCTGGCGGGAGTAACTCCAGCCGCCGCCGTCGTAGTCGGCCTCGTCGTGGTCGCCCTCGTCGTCGGAGACGCCGGTGTTGTCGCGGGCGGCGAGCAGGGTGCCGGGGGCCGCGACGGTCAGGGCGACCGGCTGCCCGTAGGACCGGCCGTCCGAGGTCACCGTGACCTTGACGTCGTAGTAGCCCTGGGGGGCGCCCGGCGCGGCGGCCAGGGTGATCTCCTGGGCGCCGCCGGTCACCGTGCCCTCGGCGGGGGTCGCCGTGACTCCGGCCGGGGCCTCGACGCGGAACCGCACCCCGGGCCCCTGCCCGCCGCTCAGCGACAGCGCGCGGACGCCGATCTTCGTGCTGTCGCCGGGCGCGAGGGTGGCCGTGGTCGGCCCGACGCCGATCTGGTACGGCTGCTCGCCCTCCCGGAAGGACGGCGGCGCGGCCGACGGGGCGCTGCCCCAGGCGGTGTTCGGAGTCGAGGAGAGGGTGTAGTCGAGCCGCCCGCCGTCCCGGACGAACGACGCCGGGAGCCAGGGCCGGTCGCTGCCGCGGCCGTTCACCTTCAGCGACTGGACGTACGGCGAGCCGGCCGCCGCTCCGGTGGCGTGGACGGAGATGTCGTTGCCGCCCGGGCGGTGGATCTCCGCTCGCTCGAACAGCGGTGAGGCGAGGACGAGTTCGGCGCGGGAGGGGACCTGCGGGTACATGCCGAGCGCGGAGAAGACGTACCAGGCGGACATGGCGCCGAGGTCGTCGTTGCCGGGGATGCCGCCCGGTTCGGTGGTCCACAGCTGCCGCATGGCCGCGCGGACGGTCTCCTGCGTCCTGTAGGGCGCGCCCGCGTAGGCGTAGAGGTACGGCACGTTGATGGACGGCTCGTTGTCCAGGGCCGCCTTGTCGCCGCCGGCCCCGGTGAAGGCCCAGCTGCCGTCGCCCTTGTGGAAGAAGGCGTCGAGACGGGCGAGGGCCTTGTCGCGGCCGCCCATCGCGGCGAACAGCCCGGCCGGGTCGTGCTGGACCATCCAGGTGTACTGGGCCGCGGTGCCCTCGACGAAGCCGTTGCCGGTGTCCGGGGTGAAGCCGGTGACCCAACTGCCGTCGGCCTTGCGGTTGGCGATGTAGCCGCCGGTGTCGTCCGCGGCGATGTTGAAGTTGTTCTGCCACCACTGGGCGCGCTCGGCGAAGGTCCGGGCGGTGCTCTTCCGTCCCGCCGCGGAGGCGAGTTGGGAGAGTGAGAAGTCGGCGGTGGACATCTCCAGGGTCTCCGCCGCGCCGCCCCAGGCGTTGGAGACGGACGGCATGTAGTGCAGCTTCAGGTACTTGTCGAGGGAGGGCCGCTGGCCGGCCGACAGCACCGGCTTGCCGGCCGGCGACAGGTCCTGCGCGGTGGGCACGGTGGCCGCCTTCACCAGGGAGGCCAGCGCCCCCTTCAGGTCGAAGTCGGTGCCGCCGAAGGCGCGGATGCCGGCGAGGGCGGTGGGCGAGGGGTCGCCGTTCATCACATGGGTCCCGCTCGCGCCGTGCAGCCAGCGGTCCCAGACGCCGCCGTTCTGCCGGGCCAGCTCGTACAGCGACTGGGCGATGTCGGAGCCGGTGCGCGGGCTGAGCAGGGTCAGCAGCTGCACCTGGTCGCGGTAGACGTCCCAGCCGGAGAAGGTGCCGTACTGGGCCTGGTGACCGCGGGCGACGGTGTGCGTCCTGCCGTCGGGGCCGCGGTAGCGGCGGTCGGCGTCGCTGATGACGTTGGGGTGCAGCAGGGCGTGGTAGAGCGCGGTGTAGAAGGTGGTGCGCTCGGCGTCGGTGCCGCCGCCGACGCGGATGGCGGCCAGCCGGTCGCGCCAGGCGCGGCGGGCGGCGTTCTCGACGGACTCGAAGGAACGCTTCGGCGGGTTCTCCGCGGCGAGGTTGGCCGCGGCGCCGGCCTGGCTGACGTAGGAGATGCCGATCTTGACGCCGACCGGGCCGGCGCCGGGTGCGAACTCGACGTAGCCGCCGGCGCCCTTGCCCGCGACCGGGCGCCCGCCCTGGGCGAAGCCGCCGGTGCCGCCGGTCGCGGAGGTGGAGCCGGGGTTCAGCCTGTCGTCCTGCCAGGTGCCGGTGGCCTTGAAGGCGCGGTCGAAACGTGCGGTGAAGTAGAGGGTGTAGTAGGCGCGTTGGCCCTCGGGGTCGAGGTAGCCGCAGAAGTTGCCGGAGGTGACCGAGCCGGAGACGGTGCGCGTCCTCGGGTCGATGGTGACCGAGGACGTGGCGGAGCCGACCTCGGAGTTGGCGGTGCGGATGAGCAGCGAGGCGGGCTTGTCGGCCGGGTAGGTGAAGCGGGCCGAGCCGGTGCGGGCGGTGGCGGTGAGGTCGGCGGTGACGCCGGAGGCGAGGCCGACCTTGTAGTGGCCGGGCTCGGCCGTCTCGTCGGCGTGCCGGAAGTCGGCGGCGTAGACGGCGTCCTTGGTGTCGGCGGCCGGGGAGGTGGTGACCTGGCCGGCGTAGGGGAAGAGCGGGATGTCGCCGCTGCCGCCCGCGCAGCCGGTGCCGGACATGTGGGTGAGGCTGAAGCCGCGGATGCGGGTGGCGTCGTACTGGTAGCCGCCGGGCGCGGTCGTCCGGGTCGCGTCGCCGCGGGTGTTCTCGGGGCTGAAGGAGAACATGCCGAACGGCGTGACGGCACCCGGGAAGGTGTCGCCGCCGTTCTTGGTGCCGATCAGCGGATCGACGTAGGGCGTCGGGTCGTTCACCAGCGCGGGGCCGGCTCTGTCGGGGGCGGCGGGCGCCGCGAGGGCGGGGGTGGCGCCGCCGGCCGCGAGCACCGCGGCCAGCAGCAGGGACGTCGGACGGAAACGCATGGGAGGCGGCCCCTCCTTCGGGGACGGGTCGCGCACCGCGGGTCGCACAAGCCTCGGAGACGGTAGCGCGCCCCGGTGGCCCCCCGGAAGACCGCGTACCGCCCCCGGCGGCGGCCGCGCCCCCTCACACGGGTGATCTGCGGGCCAAGTGGGTTGACATCGTTGTCCGTTGGCGCGATAGAGTCATGTACAGACCACCCGACAACGTTGTCGCGCACCCTGGTCTCACAAGCCGGCACCACCCCGGACGGGCGTCTTCTCCCCTTCGCCCGCCCGGCTCGCGGACCCGGCGGCCGTCCGCTCGTGGGGCCGCCGGGTCCGCCCCGAGCCCCCCCGTTCCGCCGAAGCCGGGCCGTCCCTCCGTGCCGCCCCGGCAGGCGGTGGCGCGAGGCGGGAGCGACCGGAGCGGGGGGTTCCGGTCCACCGCCCATTGGGAGCGCTCCCACCTCGCCGGACGAACCTAGCGCGCCCCGTGACGGCTGTAAACGCCTGCGACGCACAACGCGAGGGCCGCACCCCCGTCACCGGGGATGCGGCCCAACTGCCGTAGCGGATCCCTTACTTGCGGATCAGGCTGCGCAGCACGTACTGGAGGATGCCGCCGTTGCGGTAGTAGTCCGCCTCACCGGGGGTGTCGATGCGGACGACCGCGTCGAACTCCACGCCGGTGTCGGTGGTGACCTTCACCGTGCGCGGGGTGGTGCCGTCGTTCAGCTCGGTGACGCCGGTGATGGAGAAGGTCTCCTCGCCGGTCAGCCCGAGGGTCGCGGCGGACTGGCCCTCCGGGAACTGGAGCGGCAGCACGCCCATGCCGATCAGGTTCGAGCGGTGGATGCGCTCGTAGGACTCGGCGATGACGGCCTTCACACCGAGCAGCGCGGTGCCCTTGGCGGCCCAGTCGCGGGACGAGCCGGAGCCGTACTCCTTGCCGGCCAGGACGACCAGCGGCACACCGGCCGCCTGGTAGTTCTGCGAGGCGTCGTAGATGAAGGCGACCGGGCCGCCGTCCTGCGTGAAGTCGCGGGTGTAGCCGCCCTCGGTGCCCGGCGCGATCTGGTTGCGCAGGCGGATGTTGGCGAACGTGCCCCGGATCATGACCTCGTGGTTGCCGCGGCGCGAGCCGTAGCTGTTGAAGTCGCGGCGCTCGATGCCGTGCTCGGTGAGGTACTGGCCGGCCGGGGTGTCGGCCTTGATCGCACCGGCCGGGGAGATGTGGTCGGTGGTGACCGAGTCGCCGAGCTTGGCCAGGACCCGGGCGCCGCTGATGTCCTCGACCGGGGCCGGCTCCATCGCCATGCCCTCGAAGTACGGGGGCTTGCGGACGTAGGTGGACTCGGCGTCCCACTCGAAGGTGTCGCCGGTCGGGATCGGCAGCGACTGCCACTGGGCGTCGCCGGCGAACACGTCGGAGTAGGACTTGGAGAACATGTCCTCGCCGATGGCGTTGGCGACGACGTCGTTGACCTCGGACTCCGAGGGCCAGATGTCCTTCAGGTGGACCGGGTTGCCGTCCTGGTCCACGCCGAGGGCGTCCTTGGTGATGTCCACCTTCATGGAGCCGGCGATCGCGTAGGCGACGACCAGCGGCGGGGACGCCAGGTAGTTCATCTTGACGTCGGGGTTGATCCGGCCCTCGAAGTTGCGGTTGCCGGAGAGCACCGAGGTGACGGCGAGGTCGTGCTCGTTGACCGCCTTGGAGACCTCCTCCGGCAGCGGGCCGGAGTTGCCGATGCAGGTGGTGCAGCCGTAACCGACCAGGTTGAAGCCGACCTTGTCCAGGTACGGGGTCAGGCCCGCCTTGTCGAAGTAGTCGGTGACGACCTTGGAACCCGGGGCGAGCGTGGTCTTGACCCACGGCTTGCGGGTCAGGCCCTTCTCCACCGCCTTCTTGGCCACCAGCGCGGCGGCGACCATGACGTACGGGTTGGAGGTGTTGGTGCAGGAGGTGATGGCCGCGACGGTGACCGCGCCGTGGTCCAGCTCGTAGGTCGTGCCGTCGGGGGCGGTGACCTGGACCGGGTTGGACGGGGCGCCGTTGGGGGCGACGGCCGGGGAGTCGGAGGCCGGGAAGGACTCCTTGCCCGCCTCGTCCACCACGTCCACGTAGTTGAGGACGTCCGACTTGAACTGCTGGGCGGCCTGGGCCAGGACGATGCGGTCCTGCGGGCGCTTCGGGCCGGCGATGGACGGCACGACCGTGGACAGGTCCAGCTCGAGCTTCTCGGAGAAGTCCGGCTCGGCCTTCGGGTCCAGCCAGAGACCCTGCTCCTTGGCGTACGCCTCGACCAGCGCGAGCTGCTGCTCCGGGCGGCCGGTCAGACGCATGTAGTTGATGGTCTCGTCGTCGATCGGGAAGATCGCGGCGGTGGAGCCGAACTCCGGCGACATGTTGCCGATGGTGGCGCGGTTGGCCAGCGAGGTGGCGGCGACGCCCTCGCCGTAGAACTCCACGAACTTGCCGACCACACCGTGCTTGCGCAGCATCTCGGTGATGGTGAGCACCAGGTCGGTGGCGGTGGTGCCGGTGGGCAGCTCGCCGGTCAGCTTGAAGCCGACGACGCGCGGGATCAGCATGGAGACCGGCTGGCCGAGCATGGCGGCCTCGGCCTCGATGCCGCCGACGCCCCAGCCGAGGACGCCGAGGCCGTTGACCATGGTGGTGTGCGAGTCGGTGCCGACCAGGGTGTCGGGGTAGGCCTTGCCGTCGCGGACCATGACGACGCGGGCCAGGTGCTCGATGTTGACCTGGTGGACGATGCCGGTGCCGGGCGGGACGACCTTGAACTCGTCGAAGGCGGTCTGGCCCCAGCGCAGGAACTGGTAGCGCTCGCGGTTGCGGCCGTACTCCAGCTCGACGTTCTGCTTGAAGGCGTCGTTGGTGCCGAACTTGTCGGCGATGACGGAGTGGTCGATGACCAGCTCGGCCGGGGCGAGCGGGTTGATCTTCGCCGGGTCGCCGCCCAGCTCCTTGACGGCCTCGCGCATGGTGGCGAGGTCGACGACACAGGGCACGCCGGTGAAGTCCTGCATGATCACGCGGGCCGGCGTGAACTGGATCTCCTGCGACGGCTGGGCCTGGGAGTCCCAGTTGCCGAGGGCGCGGATGTGGTCGGCGGTGATGTTCGCGCCGTCCTCGGTGCGGAGCAGGTTCTCCAGCAGGACCTTCAGGCTGTAAGGCAGTCGGGCCGAGCCCTCGACCTTGTCAAGCCGGAAGATCTCGTACGACTCGTCGCCCACCTGCAGCGTGCTGCGGGCGTCGAAGCTGTTCGCCGACACGACAGTCTCCTTCATTGATGTGCGCGTACCACCACACCGCAAACCCTATGCGGCGACCACCGCATAGTGCCGCCACGGCGCTCGCCCCATCCGCTGAGGTAAGGCTAAGTTAGGTACGCCTTACCGGGATGCGGTCGCGGTGCTCCTCGGCAGATATCTCGATGTCGAGATAACTCTAGTACATGGGGGCCGGATGGTCATGCCCGGCCCGGCTTCGGCGTGCTCGGCCGCGGGGCGGTGCCGGGTGGCGGGGCGGGGCGGGTCCCGTTCCTCCCGACGGACGGCCGGAGTCCGTGCGGGGCGGGAGGCCGGTTCGCCTCATCGAACCACGGGGGCGGGGGCGGCGCAGGGCGGGCCGTGACGCGGGCGGCTCCACGGAACCCCCGGCGGCGATCGCCGCTCTCACAGTCCGACCAGGGGAACGGACAGGGGGCCCGCAGATGAGGATCACCACTCGGTACGCGTGCGCGGCGGCCGCGCTCGCCTGCTGCTGCCTGCCGCTGGCGGCCTGCGGCACGGAACGGGCGGGAGGCGCCGCGGCGGGGGCGGGGACCGTGGCGACGGCCGGGGCGCGGGCGGCGGACGGCACGGACGGCGCAGACGACCCGGAGGGATCAGAGGGCGCGGACGCTTCCGACACCACGAGCGACGACCAGGGCCAGCTGCCCGACACCACCACCGACGACCAGCACACGGACCTTCCCGACACGACGAGCGACGACCAGGGCGAGCTGCCGGACACGACCACGGACGACCAGCAGGGCCCGGACGGTCCGTACACCGACGGGACGACGGACGACACGAGTGCCGACGCCCGGGACGAGAGCGTGCCCACCACCGGCCCGCACCGCTGGTTCCCGATGCTGCGCGAGTTCCGCGCGTACCTGAGGACGGGCGCGCCGAAGAAGTCGGACGCCGCCCTCGCCGCCCATGTGACGAGCGTCCGGACCCGCACGCTCGCGGGCGGCGACCGGGTGGTGGCCGTGGTCCGGGCCGACTACGGGGTGTGGGAGACGGACGAGCTGGACCGCACCGCCGAGGTCTTCGCCCACTGGCGGACGTCCGTCTACGGCGACCACGGTCATGTGGACGTGCTGGCCCCGGCGAAGATGACGGCCGGGAAGGACTGGTGACCGCCCCGCCGGCCGGCGCATCGGGCGAGCCCGGCGCGGGCCGGCGGATCGGAACGCCGAACGGGGGTATCCGGAAAGGACGTTGGCGCAGCCAGCGGCGTTCAAAAGGAGGCACGGCATGCCGCTCACGTTCCGCAAGAGTTTCCGGATCCTGCCGGGAGTGCGGCTGAACATCAACAGGCACTCCTGGTCCCTCACCACCGGCGGGAAGCACGGTCCGCGACACACCCACAGCAGCACGGGACGCCATACGACATCGGTGGATTTGCCCGGACCTTTCGGCTGGCGTCGCACCCGCCGGTCCAGGGCTGATTGACAGCTCATCACTCGAATGGCCCCCCTTAAGAGGTGCCATCTCATATCTGAGATAACCTCAACCTCATGGCAGACGACTACCTCGTACGCATCGGCAAGCTCATCCGTGACGCCCGGCAGCACCGCGGCTGGACGCAGGCGCAGCTCGCCGAAGCGCTCGGCACCAGTCAGAGCGCCGTCAATCGCATCGAGCGCGGCAACCAGAACATCAGCCTTGAGATGATCGCCCGCATCGGCGAGGCCCTGGACAGCGAGATCGTGTCGCTGGGCTACGCGGGCCCGATGCACCTGCGGGTGGTCGGCGGCCGCCGGCTGTCCGGCGCGATCGACGTGAAGACGAGCAAGAACGCGTGTGTCGCGCTGCTGTGCGCCTCGCTGCTCAACCGGGGGCGCACGGTGCTGCGCCGGGTGGCGCGCATCGAGGAGGTCTACCGCCTCCTGGAGGTGCTGGGCTCGATCGGCGTGCGCACCCGCTGGATCAACGACGGCACCGACCTGGAGATCGTGCCGCCGGCCGACCTCGACCTCGACGCCATCGACGCCGAGGCGGCCGTCCGCACCCGCTCCATCATCATGTTCCTCGGCCCGCTGCTGCACCGGATGGACCACTTCAAGCTGCCCTACGCCGGCGGCTGCGACCTCGGCACGCGCACCATCGAGCCGCACATGATCGCGCTGCGCCGGTTCGGGCTGGACGTGGCGGCGACCGAGGGGCAGTACCACGCGGTGGTGGACCGGGCGGTGCGCCCGGACCGGCCGATCGTGCTGACCGAGCGCGGCGACACGGTGACCGAGAACGCGTTGCTGGCGGCGGCCCGCCACGACGGCGTGACCGTCATCCGCAACGCCTCCAGCAACTACATGGTCCAGGACCTGTGCTTCTTCCTGGAGGCGCTGGGCGTACGGGTCGAGGGCATCGGCACCACCACGCTCACCGTGCACGGCGTGCCGGTCATCGACGTGGACGTGGACTACTCCCCCTCCGAGGACCCGGTCGAGGCGATGAGCCTGCTCGCCGCGGCGGTCGTCACCGAGTCCGAGCTGACGGTGCGCCGGGTGCCGATCGAGTTCCTGGAGATCGAGCTGGCGGTGCTGGAGGAGATGGGGCTCGACCACGACCGCAGCCCCGAGTACTTCGCGGACAACGGCCGCACCCGGCTCACCGACCTGACGGTGCGGCCGTCCAAGCTGGAGGCGCCGATCGACAAGATCCACCCGATGCCGTTCCCCGGCCTGAACATCGACAACGTCCCGTTCTTCGCGGCGATCGCGGCCACCGCGCAGGGCAAGACCCTGATCCACGACTGGGTCTACGACAACCGCGCGATCTACCTGACCGACCTCAACCGCCTCGGCGGCCGCCTCCAGCTCCTCGACCCGCACCGGGTCCTGGTCGAGGGCCCGACCCGCTGGCGCGCCGCCGAGATGATGTGCCCGCCGGCCCTGCGCCCCGCGGTCGTCGTCCTCCTGGCGATGATGGCCGCCGAGGGCACCTCGGTCCTGCGCAACGTCTACGTCATCAACCGCGGCTACGAGGACCTGGCGGAACGCCTGAACTCGATCGGGGCGCAGATCGAGATCTTCCGGGACATCTGAAGGTTCTCAGAGAAACCACCACCGCGCCCCTACTGACCTGCACGCATGTAAGACGGAAGGGGTGTGCAGGCGCCTCCGGGGACTTTCCTGGCACTTTTGGCCGGGCGTGAAGGCCTTCGAGCGACACACACTCCACACGACGCGTCGTCGGAAAGATGCACATGTCGAGGGAGTGAGTCGGTACTCGTAGAACTCTGCGCCCGCCGCGCTCTCGAGATTCGCCTCAGCGGAACCCCGTTCCAAGGTCCGTGAGCAAATCATCCAGCACTGTTTCCTCCTCGACCCGGACACCGCACTCGGCGAGAGCGTCGGCCAGGGCAGGGTCCCAGGGAGTCGCGGCGGGCGGGCCCGTCAGCTCCGGGGCTTCGGCCACTGTGGTCACTGCTGCTCGGTAATCGGCGGCCGTGTAGCGCCATGGCCGCCAGGGGACGCAGCGCGCCAGCGCTGCGGCGATGCGCACACCGCCCCAGTCGAAGTCGCCGTGGTAGACAAGGCGGGCTCCCCGTATGGACAGGTCGCGCAGCAAGGTGAGCGCGGCGGCCGACGGCTGGCCCTGGAGGCACGCCATGGGCGGGCACTGCGGGCCGAGAGTGTCGGCGGCGGCGGACAGCACGGCCGGGTTCTCGCAGATGTGCACGGTTCCCGTGGTCGGAACAGGGGCAACCGGAGCGCGACCGGTGAGGGAGCGGAGTGTCAGCACCGCCGGCTCCCCCGCGTCGGCCATCCAGTCGAGGGCTGGCGTTCCGCGCAGGTTGAGGGTGAGGACGGTCGATGACAGGTCGTCCTTGAGCAGGCCCGCCGAGGCCCACGCCTCCCGTCGCCACTGCGCACCGGAGCCGGCGGGAAAGCCGGTGAGGCAACGGATGCCGGACAGGACGAGCGTGGCGAGCGGCGTCCCCTCGTCCAGGGCATGAGCGCCCGAGAGGTTCCGTGCCGCGAACGTCGCCCGCGATGTCGGGGGTGCCGCGGGCAACGCACGCAACGCGCGTACGGCGGCCTCCACCAGGGGGCCCGCGGCCTCCGGTGTTCGGGCGAGGCGCCGTACGAGACCGTCACCGCGGATCCGCTCGGCCCAGCGGGCCAGCTCCCCATCGAGGATGCCGAGTGGGGCGTACGCCTCCTCCCAAGCCCGCTCCTCCCTGTTCCGCGTCTCCGCGTGGAGTACGACCGGGCCGGTGAGGGCGACGACGGCCGCCGCCAGTCCGTCGGGGCTGACACCGGAGCGCCGCAGAATCTCGTCGACGGTGACGAGGCGAATGCCGAGGGAGCCGCTGGATCGTGGCTCCCGTCCCAGCAGGCGTTCGGCGGCGCGGCGTTGGGACTCATCGGGGTCGGACAAGATGACGGAGCCGGTGAGCGGCCGACCACGTGCCAAGCGCTGCCGCACACGGTCCACGAACCAGGCAAGGCCGGGATCGCCGAGCAGGCGTCCGAGGCGCTCGGTATCGACGTCGGTCAGGGCTTCTGCCGGTGGCGGCACGGCCGGCACCGCGCCCACGGTGGCGGTCGGCGGTGTCGTGCGTCCGGCCGTCGTCCGGCCGCCGTCGCGGTCAGGCGGGGGCACCGAAGGGGTCACGTCCACAGGGCCCCCTGTCCGCCGGAGCTGTCGACGACGGCGGTCCGCCCTGGCTCACCGGAAGGACTCACCGGTCCGTCGGCCCCCTCGCCGGAGTCGCCGGCACCGGCGGCCGCCGCGATCGCGTCCGCGCGGGCCCCGGGCTCCGTGCCGCGCCGCCGTTCGCTGCCGTCCCATTCCCACCGTGTCACCAATACGGCGTCGATGTCGTCGACGCGGGACAGCTGGGCGATCGCGATGCCCGGCACCTGGGGGTAGCAGGCCCATTCGCGTTCGCTGGTCATGACGACGTCGAGGTCGAAGGCGCGCAGCAGGCCGAGGCACTTGGCACGCGAGTCGTCGTCGACGCCGGCGAACGCCTCATCCAGGGTGACCAGGCGCGGGGCGTGCGCGCCGCCCGCGCTCGCGTAGTGCGAGGACGCGGCGGCGAACAGGGGCACGGACGCGGCCAGCACCCGCTCCCCGCCCGAGGCAGGTCCGGTGGCCGGTACCCACTTGCCGTGCTGATGGCGTTCGACGCCGAACTCGTGCCAGGACCGGTAGTCGAGGGCGGCGGTGAGGTCCTCCAGCCAGCTGCCGGCGCTGTCGTCGGCCTGTCGGTGGGCGATCTGCTCCTGGAGGAACGCGCCGACCGCGGCCCGGTCCTCGGGCGACCACGCGTCGGCCGACTGACGCAGCCGTTCACGGGCCTGGGCCAGTCCCTGCGGGGCCCGGCGGGACGCTCTCCACACCAGCCGCAGCTTCATGCCCGTGGAGGTCGGGCGCTCCTCCAGCTCCCTGTTCATGGCGGTCACTTGCCGTTCGGCCGCGCCGATCAGTTCCTGGAGGGTCCCGGCGACCTCGGTGATCAGATGGGTCTGGAGGATCTCGCGCTCGCGTGCGGACAGGATGCGGGTCAGTTCCGCGACCTCCGCGGCCAGTGCCTCGGCGAGTTCGGGCACGGCCCGTTCCCGGCCCTGGTAGACGATGTCGACCCGCATACCGTCCTCGCTCGGGCGGGCGGTGGCGGTGTGGCCGTGCCGCGACAGCGCGTCCTGGAGTCTGCCGAACTCCTCGCTCAGCCGCTTCTGAACGCGCTCCCAGGCCGCGTCGGTGCCGTCGACCGAGGAGAGCCGGGACTCCACGGCCCGCGCGAGGGCGATGGCGGGAGTGGCCGCCCACGTCCCTGTCCCGTCGTCCGGTACGCCGATGTCGGGCAGTGCGACGGCGAGCAGCCCCGTCGCGGCGAACCGCTGGAGCGCCGCGACGGCTTCCTCCCGCGCGGCGGTCGCCTCGGTGACGTCTTCGGCGAGCCGCTCGATGCGTCCCTCGGCGCGGCTGGCCCGCCGGTCGGCGTCACTGTGCTCCGCCCGGGCCTGCCGCTGCTCGTGCTCGCAGACCCGGGCCGCCTCGGCCGTCTCCTCCAGTTGCCTCTGAAGCTCGGCGACGGCCGCTCCGACGGTGGAGCGGAGCGTCGCGAGGTGTTCGTCCGCCGCCGCGGCCACCCGAGCCGCCTCCGCAGCGCGCTCCGCGAGTTCGGACACGAGGAGGTCGGCCCGGCTGGTCTCCTCCCGCTCACCGGTCACCGCCCGCTCGGCCTCCGCGCGTTCGCGCAGCGCGGGCCACAGGGCCGCCAGGAGGGCGGTGTGGTCAGCGAGCGCCTGGCGCACGGCGCCCAGTGCCGTGTGGTCGGCGGGAAGGTTCAGGGCCGCCGCGGTGTCGTCGAGTTCAGCCGCCGCACGCTCGGCCCGCTCCGTCGCCGGAGCCAGTTCCGCGGCCCGTTCGTCCCGCCGGGCGCGGGCGCGACGGACTGCCTCGGCCGCGGCGGTGACGCGTGCGTGGGCGCGCCGCAGGTCGTCGTCGCCCGGCAGTGCGGCGAGTTCGGCGTCCAGCAGGGCACGGCGCCCGGCCACGGCGCGGGACTCCTGGGCCAGTCGTTCCCGCTCCGCCGTCAGGACGTCGATCTCGGCGCGCAGTTCCCCGATGCGAACGCGGCGTGCCTGCTCCCGCGCACCTTCCCCCACGTACTGGGCGCTGTCCTTGGCCCAGCTCCCGGTGAGCGCACCGACGCGGAAGCGCCCGTCCGCGCAGACCCAGGTGTCGTGGCCACCGGCCTCCCAGGAGGCCTCGCCAGGCCCGTCGTCGCCGACCGCGGCCAGCCCGATCGAGGCGAGCAGACGCGCGACCGTCTCCTCCCCCACGGCTGCGGCCCCCGCGTCCGCGGGGTCGACCGCCGGGCACAGCGCGCGGTCGAGGCCGGTACCGCCGAGCAGTCCGACCGGATCGAGCAGCACGTCATGGCCGTCCGCCGCGACCGCGGAGCCGTCCGGCCGCACCCACGCGTCGAGAAGCCCCGACGCCTCCAGCGCGGCTTCCAGTCCCGCCCGGTCGGCCCCGGTGACATGCGGGCGGAAGTCGACGAGCCGCCACAGCGGAGCGCCGGGGCCCCGGCCCCGCACGCCCGGTGTGCGCGTGGGGGGAGCCGCGGGGCCGCGCTGCCGACCCGTTTCGAGGGCGGTCAGTTCCTCCACCGCCAGCCGCCGCCGCTCCGCCGTCGCCGCCTCACGGTGGGACAGTCCGGCCGCCCGGTCCGCCAGGCGGGAGGCGGCGGCCCGATGCGCCTCGCTCGCTGCCGTACGGGCCGGCATCGGGCCGTCCAGGGAGCTCGCCCAGTCCTGTACGGCGTCCAGGACCCCGGGCAGCCCGGGCACCCGCAGCTCCACGCACCCGGAAAGACGCTCCCGCACGGCCGTGACCAGCGCCCGCCCCTCCCGCGCGATGTCCTCCTCCGCCTCGGCCAGCCGCTCCTCGGCGTGCACGGCCTCCTCGTCGGCCTCGTCGGCGCGCAGCCGGGCGGCACGCTGCCGCTCCTCGGCCTGCTCGGCCCGGGTGACGAGCTCCGCCACGTGCTCGACGGCACGCCGCCTGCTCGCGGTCGCCTCGTCCGCCTCCCGGCGCAGGACCGCGTCGGGGGCTGCCGCCGTCCTGGGGATGTCGAGCCGGGCGGCCGCGGCGCTCTCGGCGACTCGGTCCCGAATGCCGTCCAGCGCCTCCCGGGCTGCCGCGAGCCGGTTGTCCGCGGTGGCGAGCCGGCCCAGGGCCCGGGTGTGCGCCTCGGCCGCCGTACGCCGGTCCGCCTCCGCCCGCTTCAGCTCTGCGGTCGTGCGGGAGGCGTCGTCCGCCGCCCGGTCGAGCGCGCGGGCGTCGCGCATCTCGGGCCGGGACCGCAGCGTGGCATCCTGAGCGGCCAGTCGCGCGGCCCGCTCGTCGAGGGCGGCACCCCTCTCCCTGGCCTCCTCGCGGTCCGCCAAGGCGCGGTCCCGGTCCGCCTGTGCCCTGGCGAGCTCCCGTTGCAGGTTCTCGTAGCGGGCGTGTTCGCGGCGGGGCAGGCGGGCGCGGCGGCGGGAGGCGATGCGGGCGTAGCGGCGGTAGTGGTCGAGGAACGCCGAGGACGCCTGTTCGGCCTCGCGGGCCGCCCGCAGTTCCTCCTTCTCCTCGTCCAGCGACCTGAACGCCTCCGCCGCGTCGGCGACGACCGCCTGGTCCATCGGCGGGAGCGCCTCGGTCAGCGCCCGGGACAGGGCGGCCTCACTGGGGCGCTTGGACAGCTGGGGCTGGCGCAGCTGGATCAGGAGGTCGACGAGGGCGCCGTAGCGCCGCTCCCCCAACCCGAACAAAGCTTCGTCGACCGCCCTGCGGTAGGACTTCGCCGTGTCGTACACCATGCCGTGGCTGCCGACGGCCTCGGCGAGCCGGTCCCGGGACAGTGCCGTCCCGGTCGCGTCCAGCAGGTCGAGGCCGGCGCCGACCCGCTGGCCGGTGACCGCGAACCAGTGGCGGGCGATGCCGCGCCCGGCGACCGCCTTGAGTCCGCACAGCAGCGTGCGGAAGTGCGCCTCACCCGTGCCGGCGTCGAGTCGTCCGAACTCGATCCAGGTGTATCCGAGCCGTTCGGGATGCGGGTGCGCGCCGCCCAGGAGGAGGTTCCACTCCATGCGCTTGCCCGGGTCGCCGTCGGGTTCGACGCGGCGGGCGGAGAGGTCGCCGTCCAGGAGGAACGGGAGGGTGAGGGCGAGCACCTTCGACTTGCCGGTGCCGTTGTTGCCGCGCAGCAGCAGCCGACCGTCGCGGAACCAGAACTCCTCGACGTCGTAGTGGAAGAGATCGACGAGTCCGATGCGCAGGGGCCGCCACCGGCCGGGCGCGGGAGCGGGCAGCGCGGGGCCGGGCGACTGGGGGCCGGGGAGCGCGGTCACGGGGCGGTTCACCTTTCGTCCTGCACGGGCTGCTGCATGGGCTGCACGAGCGGCAGGGTCTGCTCGGTCGTGGCGGGCCCGCGGGGCCGTCCGGGTTCCCTGACGACGGGTTCGCCGACCGCGTACCGCGCGAGGGCCGGCCGCGGTACGACGCCCCGTTCGGTGCGCTCGGCGAGTCCCAGCGCCACCAGCTTGCTCAGCGCCTGCTCGACGAGTTCGGGCTCCGCTCCCGGTTCCCTGGCCGACTTGGACCAGAACCCGCCGTGCTCCACGGCCAGTTCCCGTACGCGAGTCGCCAGTTTCGCCGGTTCGACGGGCCCGTCCGCCCGGGCCAGGTGTCCCGCCAGCAACAGGGTGATGTGACCGTGGGTGCCCTGTTCCGGCATGCGCGTGTCCGTGAGGTCGTCCATCGGGTCGACCATGGCGATGCCCTCGGCCCGGACCTCCGCGACGAGTCCCGTCAGCTCGTTGATGCGGGCGGTGATGAAGCCGCGCTGCCGGGTGAGATAGGCCAGTTCGTCGTCGGTCAGGTCGTCGTAGTACAGCACCGGGTCGTCCAGCAGGATGCGGGTCAGTTTCCAGCGGACCGCCCGGAACCTGAGCTCGTCGCTGTCGAGCACGGTCCACGCGGTCATCTCCACCAGGCGCTCCTCGCAGCCCTCGGCCTCGACCATGGAGGGGCCTCGCAGGGACGCGGGCATCCCGGCCAGCACGCGCCGCCGCACGTCGTACAGCACGTCGCCCGATCCGCTGACGTAGGCGTCCTCGTCGCCGGCGACCCGCCGCAGCACCCCGAGCCGCAGCAGCAGGCGGACGACGGCCGCGAGGTCGAGGCGCTCGTCGCGCCGCTCCAGAGTGAACGTGATCCCGGCGGCGACGAGTTCGGGATCGGCGGCGGCCAGGACGACCTGCTCGGCGAGGCGGCCGAGCGCCACCTGCGACTCGCCCCGTTCCAGAGCGGCCAGGGCCAGGCAGAGCAGGACGTAGCGGCGGCGGGTGAAGGGCAGGGCGCTACGGGCGGCCTCGCGCGCCGGGTGTGTGGCGTCGGTGAGGGTGCCCGGCGTCTTGCGCAGCCGTGCGGCGTCGGCGTCCGTGCGCAGCGTCCAGCCGACGTTGCGTTCGAACCATTCCCGCAGCTCGGCGGTGTGCCGACGCACCAGCTTGAACTCGTCGGCGTACGGTCCGTCCGCCGTGAGCAGCGGCTCCTTCAGCAGGGCGCGTGCGGCCTTCTGGAGATCGGCCTGCCGCTGGCCGTCGAGGACCTCGGCGAGCGGGCCGCTCATCGGTCCTCCGTGAGCTGGGGAGCGGTGTCCCGTCGCGGGGCGGGGAGGGGAACGGGTGCCGATGGCCGTGCGGCGGCGCGGTCGTGCTGCCCCACCGTGAGGTCGACGATGTCGATCAGGTGGTCGGGGCCGCTGAACACACCGTCGGGAGTGCGCACTTCGGCTGTCGATCCGTCGTCGAGGGCGGTCAGCCGGATCTCCATCGAACCGTCCCCGCTGGTGGCGACGGTGGTGATGGTGCCCGGCCGCCAGGTGGCGAGCGCGTCGCCGAGCAGCCGCAGGAACAACTGGAAGGCATGCGGGTCGAGTCCGCCGAGCCGGGACAGCCGCACCGGTCCGTCCGTCACGAGACGGTCCCGGGCCCGCCTGGTCTCCTCCGTCTGCCGGGCGGCGATCTCGGCGAGCCGGCGCTTGGCCTCGCCCCGGTCGGCCACCCGGCGCGGCTTGCCTCGCCGTTCGTAGCTGCCGGTGCGGCGCAACTGTGGGCTGATCCTCAGCGGTCGCGCCTCGCTCCACGGGGTGGCTGCCGGCTCCGGGGCGGCCGTCCGTTCGGCGAGGGTGTCGGCGTCGACGGTGAGGTGCCGGGAGGAGTGCAGCCCGAACGCCACCCGCCACAGCCGGTGCCGGGCCTCGTCATCCGGCGCCTGGGCGAACCAGCGCGCCAGGGTGCGGAAGTCGGCCGAGCGGTCCGAGCGTCCGGCCCGCCGCTCGTTGAGCTGCCGTACGACGGCCAGGAGCTGCGGGATCGAGCCGAGTGCCCGCCCGCGCAGCAGCCTGGCCTGCGACTCCCGGCCCTCCCCCGACACGAACCACTCGGCGAGCCCGGACCACCGCGCGGCCCACCTCTCGCACGCCACCGCCTCCGCCCGCTCCGCCTCCTCGGGGGCGGCGTCGGCGGCCTCGCGGGCGGCGGCGAGCCGCAGCAGCGGACCGACCCGCCCCTGCTCCTCCAGCTCCCCGATCAACAGGGCGATCCGCCCGCCGAGGGTGATGAGGTCCTGGATGAACCGCTCCAGGTACTGGATCAGCCGGTCCTTGTAGGCGAGGAACGCCTCGACCTCGATGTCGTGCAGGTCGATGGTGCGCTGCAGTGAGCCCATGAAGGCGCGGGCGTTGTCGGCAAGGTCGGTGAACCGCGCCGTCAGCACGGACAGGGCGACGTACGTCTTGGCCGGGTCCGGCTCGTCCTCGGCGGCGATCACCAAGAGCGCCCGCAGCTGCGTGACGATGTCGTGCAGTGCGACCACCTGGAGTTCCCCGCGCCGTCCCAGCACTTCGTCGTACGTCCCCAGCGCCGCCTCGGCCGCCTCACCGGCCCGGGTGAGCTGGTAGATGAACCGCCTGCGGTAGAAGTCCTCGACCGCCGTCACGCGCGCGTGGTCCGGATCGGCCCGCAGGTTGCCCCACTCCACGAGCTTGTCCAGCGCCTGCGTCACCGCCTCGAGGTCGGCGGGCCTGCCTCCCTCGTCCATGGCCGCGTACACGTCCTCCGGCCGCAGATGCACCGCGAACCGCTCCTTGGCGGTGAGGAACGCCCGCATCACCTGGCGGTAGAGGGGGGCGTTGGGGGTAGTGAGGTGGGCGAAGGGGGCGTAGTGGACAGAGGCGGAGGGCTGCGAGGGCACGGGCGTCTGGGGGGTGTCGGAGGTCATCGTTGATCCATTGTTCCGGAATACTCACCCGCTTGTGCAGGATGTCCGATTCTCATCTGCCGTCCTGCTCACCGCCTTCTTTCCTGTTCCGTTGCAGCCCGCCGATGTCACCCTTCGCGCCGGAGAAAGCGCACCGGTTCCGTGAGCACGGCGGCAGCGGACTCCACGTCGGCCAGCCGGGCCGACAAGGTGCCCTCGGCGAGGCGTGGTGGCAGGGCCTCGCCGAACTTCAGGCCACGTAGGGCGCGTTCGTCGACGTCTGGCAGACACAACCGGGCCGTAATGCCCTTGGTGGCGTCGTTCCAACTGCGCGCGGTGACGTCCTCCCGCAGTCGAATCCAGCGGTCGTTGATGTGCTGCCCCGGCACGACCAGGGTGTCGAGAGTCGCAGCGAGCGTGGCGTTGGCGCGGTGGCCCGCCCAGGTCCACCAGCGCACGTGACCCCGCGTGTCCTGAATGATCAAGGTGCCTCCGGGATGCACCCGATCCAGATACTCCTCGCGCGTCCGGTGCAGGGCACTGGTCGCCCGTTGCGTCATCTTCACGGGCGGGTCCTGGCCCAGCAGCACCTGGCGCTCGGCGCGCGTGAGCACATGGGAACCCGTCGAGCCGAACCCTGCGCTGCTCCACTTCGCTTTGCCTCCCCCGTCGACGGGTTCGACGAAGCAGCGTCTGCGCCGCCAGTCGATGTAGGTGACCTGCCAGTTCCGGCCGGCGAGCAGAAGCCGACGCGGACCGTCGATCCGCTCGGTGAGGAGGCTTGGGTCGGTTCGGCCGATCTCTGTGCGTCCTTGGAGAACGGTGAACTGTGGAGGTGCGGTGAACACAGCGGTGAGGTTCATGAAGTGGCGGTGTCCGAAGCGCCGCTCGGCCTCCGGCCCGATGAACAGCATGCCGCCGTCCCGGTCCAGGTACCCCTGGTCGACAAGGTGCCGGACAATGGGATCGGCGGCGGATGTGCCGAAAGGACCGAGTCCGTTCCACCACTCCTGCCACAAGTGCTCACCGACGCGGTTCTCCTGCAAGCACAGCGCCAGGAGTTGCTGGGCGACGATGTGCCGGGGTTCCGGTGGCGCGACGACCGGTTCCACCCAGCCCTGCGACCACTTGAGCAGCAGTCCGGCCGCGGCCAGCAGACCGTCCTCGTCCAGGGCGAGGAACAGGCAGTTGCGTGCGGCCCCTTCACGGCGTCCGGAGCGACCGAGACGCTGGAGGAAGGAGGCGACCGAGGCCGGAGCGTCGATCTGGATGACGCGGTCCAAGTCACCCACGTCGATGCCGAGTTCCAGAGTGCTGGTGGAAATGATCACGCAGTCGCGGGCCTCGGCGAAAGCCGCCTCGGCACGCCGGCGCTCGTCGAGGGAGAGCGAAGCATGCGACAGGAAGGTGGTGACGCCCTTGGCACGGAGCTTTTCCCCCAGCTCCTCCACGTAGCGCCGTGACTCGCAGAAGACGAGGCGCTTCTCGCCACGGTGCAATGCGGCGATGACGGTGGCCGCGTTGTCCAGGGAACCGACGTGGTCGAGCTGGACGTCTCCCGGCGGTACGGCGGTCGACCCCCCGGATGCCGCGCGCACGACTTCGGCTACATCCTCTGTGGACGGAGACTCGATGAGGTGGGGAGCGATGACCTGCCCCGGCCGCTTACTCGCCCCAGAACCTTGCAACCAGGTGAGCAGCGCTTCCGGATTGCCGACGGTCGCCGAAAGGCCGACACGCTGCATGGGTCGACCCGTGACCCGCTGCAGTCGTTCCAGTACGGCGAGAAGGTGCCATCCCCGGTCATCACCGGCGAAGGCGTGCACCTCGTCCACCACGACGGCCCGCAACCCCGAGAAGAACGACGTGTGGTCGACGTTGGCGCTGACCAGCATCGCTTCGAGTGATTCCGGCGTGGTGAGCAGGACGTCGGGACGTGCGGCGAGGATCCGTTTTCGGGCACCGGCCGTGGTGTCTCCGTGCCACAGGGCCGCGGTGCGGCCCAGCCAGGAGGTGTAGGTCTCCCACCGTGGCAGCACGTTGTTGAGCAGGGCCTTCAGCGGGCAGACGTAGAGGACGGACGTGCCGCTCCACCGCTCCCCCGTCATCCGGGTCAGCAGGGGGAAGGCAGCTGCCTCGGTCTTGCCGCCCGCGGTGGGAGCGAGCAGGACGGCGTCGTCCCCACAGACGAGGGGGGTGACGGCTGCTTCCTGAAGAGGTCGCAGGCTCCGCCACCCCAGGGTGTTGACGATGTGGTGGATGAGTGCCGGGTCCAGGTCCCCCGCACTCACGGCAGCTCCAGTTCGACGGCGTCGGCATCCCCGGAGGCGGCGGCGTTGCGTTCGGTTTCGGTGAGTTCGTACGAGGTGATGGTGAGGGCGTAGTGCGTGCGGGGGTCGAAGTCCTCGAACTCGTCGACGCGGTCGAGGACGTCGGCCACCAGCTTGCGCAGGAACACGCGGGGCGCGACGCCGACCTTGCCGCCGAGTCCGCCGGTGACGGCTCTGGCCAGCTCCGTCAGATACGCGTCGTCGACCCGCTCGGTCACCCGATCGGGATTGCGTGCGATCCGGGCGTACACATCGCGCACGGTACGGCCGAGTTCGCCGAGCTGAGGCAGGTCGAATCCCGGGAGCCGGAGCTGGACGGCGCGCGGGGAGTCGAAGCGCGGCTCGGTCGTGAAGTCGGTGGCCAGCCGTTGCGCGAGCGGAGGCAGCCGCTGCGCACCCTGTTGTCCGTCGTAGAACGCCGGGGTGCCCGTGATGACGAGGAAGAGTCCCGGGAACCGACCCGCGTCGATCTCGTCCAGCAACTGCCTCAGCGCGTTGAGGCCCTTCTCGCGGACGTCACCACGTACGCGTTGCAGGGTCTCGATCTCGTCGAGGACGAGGAGGAGCCCCGGGTGGCCGCAGTCGCGCAGCACGGTGAGCAGCCCCTGCAGGAAGCCGAGGGCCGCGAAGTGGTCGAGGTCCCCTCGGACGCCGGCACTGCGGCGGGCGGAGGACGCGACCGACTTCTGACCTCCGAGCCAGGCGATGAGTGCCTCTGCCGTCGCCCCGTCTCCGGCGGCAACGGCTCGCCGGTAGCCGCGCAGTGCGGCTGCGAAGGCGGGGGTGGTCCTGGCGACGTCGGCGAGTCTGCGTTCCATGAGCACGTCGACGGCCGCGGCGAGTGCCGCCTCATCCTCTTCGTCCGTCTCTCCGGCGTCGAGGACTTCTTCCTCCAGTGTGTAGAACCACGAGTCGACGACCGCGCGCAGTGCGCTGGGCTGGTGTGTGGCGGTCGTCAGGCGCTCGGTGAGTCGGCGGTAGACCGTCTCCAGCCTGTGCAGCGGGGTTTCGGTCTCGGAGATCTGGACTTCTGCCGTGGCCAGTCCCGCACGTTTCGCGCGCTCGGAGAGCCACCGCGCGAAGAACGTCTTACCGGACCCGTACTCACCGCGGATGGCGTGGAACGCCGCTCCGCCCCGTGCTGTTGCTGCAAGGTCGTCGTCGAGCGCGGTCTCGAACCGGTCCAGGCCGACGGCGAGCAGGTCCAGCCCGGCCTGCGGTACGGTGCCGCGCCTCAGCGCGTCCACGACCTCCCGCATACGTACGGGGCTGGCCGGGGCTGCCGCGCTCATGACGTCTCCTTTCTCGGCGACCCGTCCCTCGCCTCGCCCGCCAGGAACTGGTCGCGGAGCAGGGCGACGTCGAGCTTTACCGCGTGACCGGCGTCGACGAAGCCGAGCACCGGGTAACTCTCGACGTTGAGCAGGCGCTGCACGGTGGCGACGAAGCCCTCGATGTTGCGTCGCACCCGGCCGGTCGCCGAGATGGCGGCGGCCAGGGCGGCAGGTGACATGGTGCCCCCGGCGGCGGCGAGCGCATCGATGACGGCGGCGACGACCTTGCCTTCCGGAGCTTTGCGTACGTACTCCTTCTGCGCCTCGTACACCTCGCTGGCCACGACACGCCCGCCTAGGGTCGCCGGGACGGATGACACCTCCGGCGCCGCCTCGGGCAACATCACGTCGTCGGCACCGAACAGTTCTTCGTTCTGCCGAAGCACGGGCTTCGCCGGTCTCCGCACCGGCTGCGTGGCGCTCTCCGGCTGGGGTTCCCGCACCTCGACGGGTGTCGCGGTGGCAGCCTTCCACCAGGAAGGAGCGGCCTGTTCGCGAGGCAGCGGTTCCCACTCGCGCGGAGCGAGTTCCTTCGAGGGAAGCAGGACGAGGACCGGGACGGTGATCTCGGCGAGGGAGGCCCCGCCGTGGTAGCCGGCCCGGCGCGCGGCGTACCGGAGGTCCTCGTGCCAGGGAACGGTGATGGTGCCGCCTCCTTCGAGGACGCGCGGCCCGCTCAGCACGACCTCGCCGTCGCCGGCGTCGGTGTCCGGCCGCCAGCGTGCCGATCCGCCGGCGTCCGCGGCGGGGGTCACCCGGCCCCGGCCACGGTCGATGACGTGTCCGTGGTCGGCGACGAGGACGACGGGACGCGCGTAGCTGCGGGCGGCAGCCAGCAGTTCCCGCAGGTAGGTGATGTCGCCGAGGGACCACACGGTGCGCTGCCCCTGCTGACCGGAGTCGAGGGCGTCGTCGATGGTGTTGAGGACGACGCCGACGACCGCGTCGGTGGCGAGCGCGGAGGTGAGTTCCTGGGCGAGGAAGTGGCCCGCGTCTCCCCCTATCGACGCCTTGTGGAAGAGGACGGCGTCCTTGCGACGCTTCTTCCAGAAGGCCGCGAACCCGGAAGCCTCGGTGGACTGCCCCCCTTGGGTGGCCGTGCCGCAGAGCAGGGATGCCCGGCTCGTCCGGGTGATCGAGGGCAGCATGGAGACTGCGGCGAGGCGAGTGCGCCGTGCACCCTCGCCGGGCCGCGGCACGATCTCCTGCCAGCCTTCCCGTTCGGCTTCTTCGCCCAGTTGCGCGGCGACGGCACTGCTCATGCCGTCGAGCACGATCACCAGAGGCGGCCCGCCTGCGGTCAGGGGACGGACGACGGTGTCGAGGACGTTCTCGACGACCAGACAGCCGCCCGTTTGCTGGGCGGTGGCGTTCGGAGCCCAGCCGGCCAGGTGCCGGGCGAACTGCTCGTCGAGCCGTTCACGCTGGGCCCGGCCGTCCTCGTAGAGGTCGCGCAGGCCCCGGGCGACGGCCTGGTCGCCTCCGGGGTCGCCGGCCCAGAGGACGGACAGCGCCCGGTCGGCCCACCCCCACTCGGCGGCATGGTCGCGCACGCCCGCTGCCACGGACGTCACGGCAGGCGGTCCCTGGCGCAGCCACCGAGCGAGACGCACGGCCATCTCGGCGACACGCACCCGGTCGGGGAAGAGCCCCGCCAGCGCGTGTCCGGTCAGCTCGGCCAGTGCGCTCTCGCCTTGCCCGGGGGACGCGTGCGCGCCCTCCACGACGGCGGCGAGCTGGGCGGCGAAGCTGGACAGGAGGAAACGGCTGCCGTTGAGGCCCGCGGTGAGACCGGCGTCTCTGGCCAGGTCGTCGGCGCGCTGCAGCACGGCGAACACCTTGTGGCGTGAGTCGACCGAACCCGCGGCCTCTCCGATCCAGCGCAGGAGGGTGCCTTCCACCGCGTCGGTGAAGGCGCCGATCTCACCCCGGCGGGGGCCGGCCTTGCCGAACAGTCCACCGACGGCGAGGGCCACGTCGGGGTCGGCGGCGGGGTCGCGCAGCGCGGCGCCGAGCAGGCCGAGCGCCATCGCGTCGTTTCCCCGTCCGATCTCGGCGAGGGTGAGCAGGACCGGTGCGGCGGGCCCTGCGACCTCGCCGAGCCACTTCTTCAGCTCCGCGCGTTCGGTGTCGCCGAGTGCGGCGAAACGGCGCGGCCCGGCCGGAGTGCGCGACCAGGCGAGCAGCACGTCCGCGTCCACGGCGGCCTCCGCCGTGGCGTCGGGCGAGATGTCCGGGTGGTCGAGTCCGAGGCGTTCGACGGCCAGGGCTCGCAGGGCGGCGTCACGGGTGAGGACGCCTGCGGTGCGTGGCCATCCCCGTCCCGCGGGTTCGGCGTCGACGAGGGCCTGGAGGAGCCAGTCCTCGCGGTACATGCGCACGTCGAGTCCGGTGGCCCCGAACCGCTGCGTCACGATCTCGGCCTTCTCGACGGTGAGGGTGCGCCGGTGCACCGCGTGCCCCCGCAGGTCCCAGCCGAGCTGATCGTCGTCGACACCGGTGGTGATCACCAGCAGGTCACCGGGCGCGGCGTCTTCGCGGTGGCTGTGCCAGGCGGCCAGGATGCCGAGGACGGAGGACTCGTCGCGCACCGTGACCCGTCGGGTCCCTTCACCTACCTCGGAGGTGAAGGTGGTGGCCGAGCCGGCCGCGTACTGTCCATGGATCAGCATGAGACTGTGCTCGGCCAGTTTCTTGGCGTGCCGGTCCAGGAGCGCCTCGACGGTGCGCCGTCCCACCTGAGGCAGGAGCGCCATCAGCGTTCGGTTCCCTTCTCGTCCCGGTCGGCCGCTCCGGCCTGGCCGTGGGCGTCCTCGATCACCTGCCAGGTGACCTGGACGCGGGTACCGGGGTGTGCGGTGAGGAAGCGGCGGATGTCGGCGCTGAGCCCGTCGACGGTGGCCGCGAGCGTGGTTTCCAACCGGGTGGGTTCGACGACGTACGCGGCGGGAGGGCGGACGGACTCGGCCGCGTAGCCCAGGCGCGGATCTCGCGGGGCCGGTCCGGAATGCGGGGCGTCCCGGTCCGGCTCGGCGGGAGCCGCGGGCACCGGGGGCGTGCCGTGCTCGGTGAGGCGTACGTCCTCCGCGGTCGGCTCGGCTGGCGGGACGGGCTCGACCGGCCGGGCCGCCTGGGCGAGCCGGGTGGCCTCCCGCATGAGGGCGACGGCCGACTCCTGCAACGAGTCCAGCACCGGGACGAGGGACTCGTCCTCCTCGTGCGCGTTGGCCGCCCGGCGGACGGTGTCCAGCAGCCGCTGCGCCCGGTCGCCGACGCCGTCGTCCCGGCCTGCGAGTTCGCGGACCATGTCCAGGTCGGACCAGCGGCTGTCGCGCTGTGCCCGCAGTACCTGCAGCACTTCGGGGGCCTGCTTGAGAGCGGCACCGATCTCACGGTCCGTCACTTCATAGGCGGCCCCCGCGAGTTCCTCCGCGAGAAGGGTGGCGTCGGTGGTGCGCAGCAGTCGGGCGATCAGGTCGGCGGCGGCCTTCGTGGACTTCAGCCGCGGCGCGTCCACGCCGCCGGGCCCTTCGAGACCGAGCCGTACGGCGTTGTCCTGGAGCAGAGTCCGGGTCTCCCCCACGGCGGTGCGGTGCTCTTCGGCGACGGCGCGCACCTGCGCTGCGAGCCGCGAGACGTTCCTGGCGAAGAGGACCGGCGACACGCTCTGCCCGAAGATGGCCCCGGCGCGCCGCAGTGCGGTGGTGAAGGTGTCCTCGTCGGGGAGGGCGACGGCCCGCAGCCCGTAGCCGGGGATGATGCGGTCCAGTTCGGGGGCCTGCGGCACGACCTGGGTCTGGTAGATCCAGGTGCGGTCGTCGAGCAGCGCGTAGGTCGCGATGATCAGGTTGCCGACGTTGCGGTCGAGGCCCTCGTAGCCGAGCTCGGTGATCCAGTCGCGGATCGTCTCGACGGCGAGGTCGTCGCCGGCGTCGGGGTTCTCGGCGGCCTTCTTGTTGATGCGCAGCCGCCAGTCGTTGCTGACGTTGAGCGGTCCGTCGTGGACCTCGCCGAGGCCGAGCGCGTGCACGATCTTCCTGACGGCGGGCAGCTGCTGGCTGTCCACGACGACCCGCCGGGAGCCGTCCTCCATCGCCCGGGCGATCCACTCCATGGTGGTCTTGAGTTCGCGCAGGGTGATGGCCTTGCGGGTCAGCCGCGGGTCGAAGTCGGGGTGCTTGGGGTAGCGGGCGGCGAACATTCCGTCGGCGAGCAGCAGCAGGTTCTGCTCGAAGCCGACCGACGGCTCGGGCCGGGTGCGGGTGAAGCCCGGCAGCAGGGACACCAGGTGCTGCCCGTCGGGGACGGTCGCGCCGACGGTCTCCGGCTCGGCTCGGTTGATCCCGTACAGCTGGAGCAGGGCGTCGGTGAGGTGGCCGCTGATGTTGTCCCGGGAGGCCTTGAGCTGGTTGCGGATCTGGGCCCGCTCCTCGGCTGGGCGGGTGGCGGTGTGCTCGTCGAGCCGGTCGCGCTCCAGCAGGTAGTTGATCTTCAACAGGCGTCCGAGCTGCCGGGAGGTCTGTTCGGAGAAGAAGTCGGGCAGCCAGACGAGCGTGGGCTCCGTGCGGCCCGCCCGCCTGAGCCGGTCGACGCGCTGGAGGTCGTCGACGGGCCCGTGGTCGCCGTCGTCGAAGGGGTAGTCGAAGACGATGCGGAGGTTCCCGGCCTGCTGGGGTGCGAATTCGTCGTCGGGCAGGTGGGTGTCGCGCACGTTGCCGAAGATGAACTCGACGGTGCGTTTGGTGCCGCGCCAGACGACGTCCCGTTCACAGACGAAGGGCTGGGTGTCCTGGATACCCAGCTCGTGCCAGAGCTGGTCCTTGATCCACTGACGTCGGTAGCCGAGCTGGTCGGCGACGCCCTGCACCTCTTCGAGGAGCGGTTCGACGTCGATGTCGGAGAGGTGCAGGTGGAAGACGGGGTCGGTCTTGTCTCCCTCGCTGCGCAGCTCGCTGTCGAAGGAGACCTGCAGTTCCCGCAGCCGCTTGGCGGCGACGGAACCGGCGTCTCCCACGCGGGTCCGGATCGAGCCGTGGTTGAGGGCGGCGAGCCGGGTGCCGGTGAGCCGGGTCAGGGCGGGCACATTGGGTGCGAGCGCGGCCAGCAGCAGCGTCTTGATGAGCCGCTCGTCGGCCTGGAACCGTTTGTCGTCGGGGGTCTTGTACTTGCGCAGCAGTTCCTCACGCACCCGCCCGTGGAAGTCGCCGGCGGTCTCCGCGTCCTTGCGCAGCCGGGGAGTGAACGCGGCTCCGGAGCGGTGGGCGATGACGTCCCACAGGTCGCCGAGCGGGATGAGTTCCCCGAGCTTCAGGTCGTCGCGGCGGCGGCGCAGCAGCTCCTGGACGAGTTTGAGGCCGGTGCGCTCGCGCTGGAGGGCGCCCGAGAGGTCGACGAGGACGTTGAGGAGCGCCGGGGAGAGCGGGTACAGCTCCCGGAAGTCGTCCCAGGAGGCCTCGGTGCGGCCCTGCGCGTCCAGGAGGATCTGCCGGACCTCGTCGTTGGACGATTCGACGAGTTTGAACGCGTCGTCGCGCACGGACTCCATGCCGGGCTTCGGGGCGAGCACGCGGTGCTTGATGATCTCGACGAGGTTGCTGTCCTCGAGGTCGACGACGTTGAACCGCTCGGCCAGGTACTCGATCTGCTGCTCGAGGTTGGTCACGTCGGCGCCGACGACGTCCGAGCCGATCAGCTGCGACAGGTCGCGCTGGCGGGAGATGAACGACACGATCGGCACTGGTCGGCCGCTGTCCCCCGACTCGATGAGTTTGACCAGCCGCTGCACCTGGTCGCGCACGAAGTCCTGGTTGCCCATCTTCGCCTGGAGCCACAGGACCAGTTCGTCGAGGAAGAGGACGACCCCGGTGTAGCCGAGGGACTGGGCGTGCCGGGAGATGACCTTGAGGCCGTTCTCCAGCGGCAGGAACGCGCTCGCCTCGCCGCGCATGCCCTGCGCATAGGCGGCCATGGGGCCGCTGAGCAGCGCGGAGACCAGCCGCTCGCGGTACGGGTCGTCGGGCGCGCCCGCGAAGGCCCGGTCGAAGTCGGCACCCGTCCACGCCCCGGCGGGCAGCGCCGCGGCCTCGCCGTCGATCATCGGCATGTCGTCCGGGTCGGCCTCCACGGGCGCGGCCGCGCTCGGCGTGAGGGCGGCGGCTCCCTTGCCGAGCCACTGCAGGAACTTGGCGTCGTCGGCAAGGAACTCGCGCTGGGTGCGGGCGTCGGCGAGCAGGGCGTCAGCCCGGTAGACGGGGGGCAACGGCTGGTCGGGGTGAAGCTCCCGCACCGTGTGCACATAGCCGCCGAGCAGGGCGGAGTCGAGGTCGGCGGAGCCGACGAGGTGGTACGGCACCATCAGGAACCGGCTCCGTCGCAGCCACTCGTCGTGCGGCGCCACGACCTCGACCAGCCGGGACTTGGTCCGGACGGACGGGTGGTTGTTGAGCACGGCGTGCAGCACGGTAAGGAAGTGGCTCTTGCC
Source organism: Streptomyces sp. NPDC093260 (assembly GCF_040683715.1). NCBI lineage: Bacteria > Bacillati > Actinomycetota > Actinomycetes > Kitasatosporales > Streptomycetaceae > Streptomyces > Streptomyces sp. NPDC093260. The sequence continues at coordinate 88,654 of NZ_JBFBEK010000001.1, read as the reverse complement.
GGAGCCGAAGGAACCGTGCAGGTAGGCGGCTTCCGAGTTGCCCGACCTGACGCAGGCCGCGACGATGTCCAGCGCCTGCCGGAACGCCTTCTGAAGCTGCTCGGTGACCACGTACTCGGCCACCCGGGCGTCGGTCTCGCTGAAACCCTGGGAGAGCTCGATCTTGAAGTCGCCGGCATGGACGTCTTCCTTGATCTCGATGACGTCCTTCAGCAGGAGCTCGCTCATGGGCATCAGGCGGTCATTCCTTCTCTCGGCTCGCGGTTCGGCTGCACAGCTCGTGCACTGGTCGGCGCGTTCACATCCTGCCAGGTGGCACTGACACGTATGCCCGTGCGGTACGGATTCTCCGTATCACACGGTGCACACGGGATCACAGGCAGCTTCCGCTGGGTAGGGTCGGCGCGGGATCTGTCGGTGGGACGGGGAGCGGGGGGCGACGACGGGTGGGGTGGCGTGAGGAGATCGCCGCGGCCTTGGGCGAACTGGTGGCGATCACGGGCGGCACTGGCAGGCAGCCGCGCTGGCAGCGGGTGGGGCGCGCGGTCCGCACCAAGGAGGCGGGCTGGTACGCGGTGGACCTGCGCGGCTCCGACATCGGACCGGACCAGCTGGACGCGCTGCGACTCGCGGGGCCGGAGCCCGCCGGCATCGAAACGAAGGGCTTCACCGTCTCGGAGACGGTCCAGAACGGCTCCCTGCTCACGCTCAAGGTCGCCGAGTTCGCCGACCTCACGGACGCGTATCTGTGGCTGCTCAAGCAGCCGCCGACCTTCCTCGTCGAGGCCCTGCGCGACGGCATCGCAGGGCTGGGCGAGACGCCACTGGCGAGTGCCCTGGCCGGAGGTTCGATCGGCGGCGTGTCCTCGCCCGCCCCGGACCCTCCGGGGTTCCACCCTGCGCAAGGGGATGCCTACCGAGCGTGCCTGGGCCAGGGCGTGCATCTGGTGTGGGGTCCACCGGGCACCGGCAAGACGACGGTGCTGAAGCGGGCCATCGGTGACCTGATCGCCCGCGGCGACCGGGTGCTGCTGGTGTCCGCCACCAACATCGCCGTGGACAACGCCCTGTCGGGGGTGGTGAAGGAGAACAGGCACGGCCCGGGTGACATCGTCCGCGTGGGCCCGCCCCAGTTGCGGGAGGTCGCCGACAACCCCGAGGTGTCGCTGCCGCTCATGGTGCGTGAGCGCCTGGCCGAGACGGCCGAGCGGCGGCGCGGGATCGAGGCCGCTCTGGTCGACGTCCGGACCCGCGCGGCGGAACTGGCCGCGCTGGACGCCTCTCTCGTCCGCTTCGATCCAACCGCGTACTTCGACGCGCTGAAGCTGCTGCGCACGCCCGGTCAGGATCCGGTGTCCGTACGGGAGCGGGCGGAGACGGCGGCGGCCCTGCTGGAGGAGGCCGTGGCGACCCGGGAGGCGGCGCAGCAGTCAGCGGTGGCGGCCCAGCGCCGCCAGGACGCGGCGGAGGAGTCGCGCCGGAAGTGGGCCGAGGTCGACCGGCTGCGCAAGGAGCAGTCCCGCATCCTCAAGGCCGCGGAGCGCAAGCAGGCCGATGCCCTGATGGCCGAGGACTACCTTCGCGAGCTGCGAGAGGAGCTGGGGCAGCTCGACGCCCAGCGGTCGGTGGCCCGGTGGCGTGCCCGGGAGAAACGGCAGGAGCTGCGTGAGCAGCTGGCCGTCACCGAGGAGGACGTCGCCCGCACCCGCCGGGCGGCGCAGGCCGCGCGCACCACGGCCGAGGCGCACGTCGTCGCGCTGGAGAAGGACCTGGCGGACCTGGTCGCCGGCATCACCCACGCACCCGAAAGCATCACGGCTCTGGAGCAGGCACTCGCCTCGGCGCAGTCCACCTACAGGTCGGCCCTGGACCTCGTGGCCGCCCGCCGCGAGGAGACCACCCTGCTGGAACGGGCCGTCGTCCGCGCCCTGGACGCCGCGGAACTCACCGCCCGCGCCGAACAGCAGGACTGGCCCGCCCGCCACGCCCGCGCCGAGCGATTACGGCCCCGGGTGACAGCCGACGCCGCCCGTCGCTCCGCGCTGGAGGAGGAGTTCCAGCAGGTCCAGGAGGAGTACGAACGCCTCGCCCGCAACGCCCAGGGCGAGATCATCAAGAGCGCCAGACTGGTCGCCACCACCCTTGCCCGGTTCCGCACCAACAAGGCCGTCTTCGAAGGTCCGTACGACGTGGTCCTGGTCGACGAGGCGGGCGCGGCGACGCTGCCCGAGGTGATCCTCGCGACGGCGAAGGCGACCCGGACGGCCGTCCTGCTCGGCGATTTCATGCAGCTCGGTCCGGTCGTCGAGGAGCGGCTGAAGGATCTCGACCGCCCGGACGTCAAGCGCTGGCTGCTCCCAGACGTCTTCCAGCACTGCGGCATCCAGACCCCGGAGGACGCCCGGCGGCATCCGGCCTGCGTCACCCTGACCGAGCAGCACCGCTTCGGCCCGGCGGTGATGAACCTGGCCAACTCTCTCGCCTACGGAGGAATGCTGCGGGGCGGCAAGCAGACCGCGGCGCCACGGCCCTCCGACGACCCGGAGATCGTCGTCGTCGACACCGACGGACTGCACGAACTGGCCAGACCCCACCTGACCGGACGCCGCAGCGGCTGGTGGCCGGCCGGATCACTGATCGCCAGGGCACTGGTGGAGTACCACCGCGCGAGGGGCGAGGACACGGGCATCGTCACCCCCTACGGCGTCCAGGCGGAGGCGACCCTGGAGGCTCTGCGGGACGTGGAGAGCGACGGCGGCCCGCTCGCGGAGGTGGGCACGGCGCACCGCTTCCAGGGCCGGGAGTTCCCCGTCGTCGTCTTCGACACGGTCGAGGGCGCCAACGGCCGGGAACTGTGGATGTCACTGGCCCACCGGGGGCCGGGCGCGTCGGACTGGGCGCGCAACGGCGTGCGCCTGTTCAACGTGGCGGCCACCCGCGTCCAGACCCGCCTCTACGTCATCGGCAGCTGGGAGCGCATACGGTCCGCGAAGAACGGCACGGCCTTCACTCACCTGGCCGCGCTGGTCGGCACCCCCGGCGTACGACGCCTGCGCGCCGGCCACCTGATCACTCCGCCGCACGAGGACGCGCGCAACCTCGGCGAGTTCGGCGCCGCCCTCGCCGACGTGCTGGCCCGGCATGTCGAGGTCACGGGCATCGATGACGAGACGACGTTCTTCAGTACGTTCGAGGACGAGATCCGCAAGGCCCGCGCCTCGGTCTGGCTGTGGGCGCCCTGGGTCGCGAACCGGGTACGCGGCATCCTGCCACTGCTGCGAGAGGCGGCCGATCGCGGCGTGCGCGTGACCGTGTTCATCCGCGACGACACGGACCAGATCCAGGCCCGACCGGACAACCAGAGTCTGATTGCGGATCTGCGGGCCGTCGTCCACACCGTCGTTCCCGTCAACGTCATGCACCAGAAGATCGCGGTGGTCGACGAGCGGACGGTGATGATCGGCAGCCTCAACACCCTCTCCCAGTCGTGGACCCGCGAGGTCATGGTGACGATCCGCGGCGGCCACTTCGCACGCAAGCTCCTGGAGCACGAGCAGGCCGAGCTGTTCACCCGCCCGCCGAAGTGCGCCCGCTGCGGCGGCACGAGCATCGAGCTGCGCCGCCGTAAGAACGGTGTCTGGTTCTGGCGCTGTTACGACACGGTCTGCAAGACGGGACGGAACGGCCGGAGCAACGCCTGGAACCAGGACATCAGAGTGGGCGGAGGTCGACGCTGAGGGCAGCGCGCAGGCGGGTGAGCGCTGACAGCCGGCTACAAGTGAAGTCCGACGTGGTTGACGATGAAACGCTTGCCGTCGGAGTCGAGGGCGAAGTAGATCCGTCCGACCTCGTTGGGCGACACGGCGTCCCGGACCTTGATGTGCGGCAGCCCGTCCCTGCGCTTCTCGTCGAACTCGAAGTAGCGCTTGTCCTTGTTCTTGCTGAGCTTCTCGTCGCTGTTGGCGAATCTCAGCCCGTGGTTGTCGTAGAACCACTGGTCCAGCCTGGGCATCTTGCCGGGCTTGGTGTAGAGATCCATCGCAGCCTGTGCGAGAGCGATCAGCTGGTCGGTCATCTCCTGGGGATACGGGTACTGGGATGCCTTCCAGGCGCGCGCCGCCTTCGCCGTAAAGACGATGTGCTTCTCCGACGCTTTGACAAGGGCCTCGAACGTGGCGAGGGCGTCCGTTCCCAGCACCGGGATCTCGCTCCAGGCGTCGAACTCTGCCACCTGCCCGGTCCCGCCCTTCGACAGGTCCAGATACAGCTTCTTCCAGTAGTCCCGGTCCTGGCGCAGCGACTCGGCGGTGGCGGCTTCGGACTGCGCCTTGTCACGTTCCTCCATGCAGGTCTGCGCCATGTCCTCCCACGACCTGGCGTCCTCTTCGAGCTGCTGGGTACGTTCCTTGAGCGCCTGGAGCTCGGCGGTCCTGTCCCCGGCGGCCTGCGCGCGCGACAACTGCTCTGCCGCCCTGCGCGCCCCGGTCCGGTACGAGGCCTGCCGCGCCCTCTCCCACGCGGTGTCACTACCGCGCGCGATGACGGAGAGATGGGCGAGCGACGGCATCAGCTGCGTCTCCACAAAGGACGGTCGGGACACCTCCTCACGCGAGTAGGCGGGATGCTCCAGGCCGAGGTTGGGCCAGACCAGCCGAGCGCCACCGCTGGGAACGGCCACCTGCTCGTGAACCCGGCGGACGGCCTGTGCGGTCACATAGTTCAGGGTGACCACCTGAGCCAGTCCGGCGAGTTGCCCTGAAGCCTCGGCCGCCACGTTCCATCCCGCCGGATCCCTGGGGTGCACCAGGAGGATGGGCAGACGCGTGCTCAGTGCCAGGGATTCGAGAAGCACGTCGGTATGCCCTTCCTCCCGGATCCTCTCGTACCGCCCGGTGGCACGCTGGCCCAGTACCCGCACATCGAGATCTTCGTCGGCGAGCACGGCGCGCAGGAGGTGGGGACGCCTGAGCCGCGGGTCCTGCACAGGCGCGATCCAGCCGTCTGGAATCTCCCTGCCCATGACGACCCTGAGGCCACCGCCGCCTTCCTCCGACTGGGAGACGGTGACCCGGGTGACGAACTGGGCCGGGCTGTCGGACAGCGGCTGGTGGATAGTCATCCGCAGCGCACGGGTCCGCTCGTCACCCGCCACCGACCAGTTCAGGTTCCGCTCGCCGTGGCCGGGATACTTTCCGACGAGCACCGCCCTCCCTGCACGGTCCAACTCGGCTGCCGACGGCGCCTGTATACGTCCTCGGTCACCGAGCCAGTCGGCGACATGGTGACGGAGACGCCCGAAGACATGCCCCGGCTCCTGGGCGGACTGGGCGTCCTGGACGTCGAAACTGACGGCATACAGCACCTGCACGGTGGCTCCCCTCACCCCCGGATGCACCGCGAAGCGGACCGGTTCCCCCTGGAACGCGGTCGGGGCATCCCTCGAGGTGTCACCGTAATACTGCGGTGCCTGAGCACCCAATGCCCCGGACGGAGCACGGGCCCGGCCTGACGGCCTCGACGGGCGGCCTGCTCTCCTACGGGTGCGGCGAGTCCGGGGGGAACGTCCACGGTCGACGGTGATCAGATCCGGGAGGTGCCCGTCGTGCACTCGGCCCACACCGTCTTGCCGGGGCCGAGGCGGTCGCGTACGCCCCAGTCGGCGGCGAGCGCGTCGACGAGGAGCAGGCCGCGGCCGCCGTCCTCGTCCGTGCCGGGAGCCTTGCGCGCCGGCAGGGCGGGGTGGGTGTCGGTGACCTCGATCCGGACGATGCCTCGACCGGCGTCGCAGGACAGCGACAGGGCGAAGTCGCGTCCCGGTACGCGTCCGTGGAGGACCGCGTTCGCCACGAGTTCGGCGACGACGAGGACGACGGTGTCGTGCGCCTCGGTGCCGTGCGGGTGGCCCCACTCGGTGAGCTGGTGGGCGGCGAGCAGCCGGGCGAGGCGCGCACCGCGCCGGGTGGCGGAGAAGCGTTGCGTGAATGTGTGGGCGGGCGTGGGGCTTTGGGTGCGGGGGGCTTGCATGCGGCCCACCCTGTCGGGAGGCGAGGGCCCGTCGGCAGGCCCTGCGCTGATACAGATCACGCTGTACTGGTTCACGCGCTGGACTGGGTCGGTCGCAGTACGTGACGATGACTGTGTCGGACGTGGCGCAGCGCGTTCGGCACACGGTACGGGGTGGTGCTCGGGTTCGGCAGTGGACACGACCCGGCGGCACGAGGGCACAGGGGAAGGCGGCTGCGGTGGCGACCGACAACGGTGTGGTGACGGGTGGGAGTGCTGGGCAGGCCGGGGGCAACGGAGGCTGCGAGCCGGAACTCTCGGACAGTCTGAAGACGTTCGGCGCGGTCCTGAAGGCCTTACGCGAGGAGGCCCGCCTGACGCAGGAGCAGTTCGCACCGCTGGTGCGGTACTCGGTGGCGTACGTCGCGAAGATCGAACAGGGCAAGCGGTTCCCGCCACGGGACCTGCTGGAGCGGTCGGAGGAGGTCCTGGGGGCGGTCGCGGGGCGGGTACTGGGGGCGGCGGCGAAGAGCCTGACGCGGAAGGCGGGGCTGGCGTCCTGGTTCCGGCAGTGGGCGGGGATCGAGGAGGAGGCGATCTCGCTCTATGCGTATGAGTGCCGGGCGATTCCGGGGTTGTTGCAGCCTGAGCCGTACATCAGGGCGATCTTCGAGCGGCGCCTGCCACCGCTCTCCGAGGAGCAGATCGAACGCCAGGTCACGGCACGACTGGAGCGGCAACAGCTCTTGACCGAGAGGCCGAACACGGCCTTCAGCTTCGTCATCGAACAAGCGCTACTTGAACGGCATATGGGTGGACCAGAGGTCGCACGACAGCTGTTGGATCACCTACTGGAGCAAGGTACTCGAAGGAACGTTGAGATCCAGGTGATGCCTCTGCGTCAGTACGATCACGCGGGGATCGACGGCTTGATGTACCTGGCCGAGACACCTCACCACGAGTGGGTGGGCTACTCCGAAGGCCAGCAGTCAAGCGTTTTGATCACGACACCGAAGGACGTCAGCGCCATGCTCCAGCGCTATGGCAAGCTGCGTTCGCAGGCCCTCGGCCGTGAAGCCACAGTAAGCCTGCTGGAGCAGATGCGAGGAGCACTATGACCACCACTGAACTGGCCTGGTTCAAGAGCAGTTACAGCGGCAGCTCCGGCGACAACTGCGTCGAGGTAGCCGTGCGCACCGAGGCCGTTCTCGTCCGGGACTCGAAGGACACGGACAGGCAGGCACTGGCCGTGTCCCGCGACGCCTGGTCGGCGTTCACGGCGCTGGCGACCGACTCGCGCGTCTGAACTTCCGGTGGGGCAGCGTGCGTCGCTGCCCCACCAACTGCTACCGCTACTCGGCGTCCAACGCGGGCTGCTTCGCCGCCGCCTTGCGGCCACGCGTCTTCCGTACCGGACGCCAGGCCTTCAGCTCCTCGACGCCGACCTGGTGCTTGCGGAGCTGGTTCTCGTACTCGGCCTCCAGCTCGTCCGCCGGTACGTCGCCCCACTCGTCGTCGTACTCGCCGTGCCACTGCTTGACCCACGGCATGACCTCGTGGAGGCCGGCGAGCAGCGGAACGATCCGCTCTGAGCTCCAGCCGTCCCGCGTGGTGCGGGCGCTCAGCAGCTCGAAGAGGGCCTGCGCCTGGTCCTTGTGGTCCCAGCCGGCCCAGCCGAGCATCAGCGTCGAGTCGCTGTCGGGCCCGGCCTCGGGATACGAGATGAACCGTTCCTTGGGCACGTCGAGCTTGCCGCGGTTCGACCAGTAGGAGGCGCGGGTAAAGTCTGCGGACGTGTACTTGGGCGGTACGGGGATGTCGAGCCGCTGGCCTGTTCTGTCCTCCTCGCGCTGTTGCCGCCAGACCTCTTCCCACTGCGCGCGCTTACGCAGGCCGGGGTCCTTATAGCGCATCGCGGCGAGATAGGGCACGTGCTCGTCGGCGATCACCTCGGTCAGTATCTGCGCGACGGGCAGGTCGGGCTTGCCGAGGTGGTCGGAGGCGTAGAGCGCGGCGACGGCGGTGAAGTCCTCGTCCGTACTGAGCTGGTCGGCAAGGTAGTTGACAGTCATCGGGCGGGGCCGCTTGAGTCCGTCCCGGACCTCATACCACAGCTCAGCGTTATCGCACCGGTCCAGCAACCAGTTCCGCAGCGCGGCCCGCTCCTTCTTCTCCCACGGCTCGGCGGCCCAGCGACGCTTGCACTCGGGGCGCTCGATGAGAGCGATGTCCTTGCGAGAGGTGATGATGTCGATACGCGCCTGCACGATCTCGCGATACCAGTCGGGCCAATGGGCGGGAATCTCGGTGACGGGAGTGGAACCGTGTCGGGTGAACCAGGCCGTCTCCGCCTCGCCTGCGGCTACCTTTCGCGCAAGCACGATCTCAAAGGCGCGTTGTCCGAGCTGTACTTCAGGCAGGTCGGCGTCACGATCGGCTGCGACGGTGCGAGCCACCTCCGACGGCGTGAGCAAACCGTACTGGCCGTATACCTCCCAGTCCAGCTCTTCTTGCTTGGCGATCATCCTGTCCCGCGTGACAACGTAACTGGTACGCGCCTCGTCCAACACGTCCCGAGTGGGCACACCCGCTTCACTCAGGGCAGAGGGCTCATGTTTCGCCATCTTCTGAGCAAGAACATCCAGTTCCCGTCCAAGCTCCAACGGCAGCCGCTCCGGCAGAGGGAATTCTTGAAGCTTGGTGCCGGTGAATTCGTAGCGTTCTTCCCAGTCCTCGTCCTGAAGACCCCGCCCCAGACCGCTGCCACCCTTTCCCTGGCTAACCTGCTTCAGCCAGAAACAAGCAGTCGAAGAGTTCAGGACCCCCAGCAGTTCCAGGTGCTCATCCTCTCCCGCATTAGGATCGAGTTTGACAGCTGGAGCAGTACGATTGAAGACCTTGCCCCCACGGTCGAGAACGAAATGGTTGTGTGTCGCCACGAACGGAAACGCTAGACTCAACGGTACATTGAAACGCTCCGGGTGCCAACGACTCCACTCGAACCAAGTGAGACCGATCTCTTCATGAGTACCGCCAGGTTCTCGCCGAACACGGAGCACACTCCTGCGAGGCCAGAGCAATTTCGCAACGGACAGAACAGAATTGTCGGCCGCAAGATCACCGCCATAGGGGAATAGTGCACGGGTCTCCGCATGCAGATCCCAGTCGCGAATGACGTTCCCCTCAACAAGGGTAACCACACGGGATTCAGGCACTCCGTACCGCTCCCATGTCTGGCCTGGCGCGAAGTACGCTTCATCGCCACCCGTATGCGCAGTCCTTCCGATAACTCTCGCTTTACTGCCAAGCGTACACACAGAGGCCGCCGACAAAACCGAAAAAACCTCTGCAGCTCCGCCACCAGTGAGCGACCAAGGCGCTTCGGAAAATCGGCCGCGTTCCAGGTCCCCGACTGACACCCATGGAGTTTCACTCCCAGGCCTCAAATAGTTTTCTAGAATTGCTCGCCACACCCGACCTTCAGCGGCCACTGCGGGCTCGTCAGGCTCACCTTGAACCCCCAGCACTGCACGAACCGGGCGATATGCACTGGGAACTCGATTCCTCCCAACGAGGATTACCGTAGGTGTCCCGTGTCCCGGAATATAGGCACCGGAAGTGTCGATAATGTGCGAAAGCTCGACTTCAGTCCGAAAAACAACCTCGATGAGGTCCTTACCGAACTCTCGCTTCATGAATGAGTTGGCAGTGATCTGCCCGACAAAGCCACCACCGCCAGCGGTTCCGCCAGCACCTTTGACTGCCAACTCGAAGAATCGCTGAGCAAAGGGGACAGAAAGTGCATACTGTCCAATGCTCGCCTTGTAGCCCTTCTTGTAGTTCTCCTTCTCCTGCTTATCCTTAACCGTGATATAAGGCGGATTCCCCACCACCACGTGATAAGACCCCCGCCCCAACAGATCAACCCGCTTCGCGTACTCCCACACATCCTCCGTCGAATACGCGAACGCCCCCTCCTCACGCCCGATCTGCACTTCGGCGAACAGCGTGTCCAGGTCCGTCTGAATACCTGCCGCGTCCCGCCCATGCAGCAGTGAGTCGCCCACCGCCACGTTGATCGGGAACGGCGGCGCGTCCTTCAGCCGCCGCGCCCCCGCCGCCCGCATCGCGGCCACCAGCAACCGGAACCGCGCGATGCTCACCGCGTACGGGTTCTTGTCACAGCCGTGCACGGACTCCAGTGAGCGGCGCACCAGCGTCCACACATCGGTCCCCGGCTCGGAAGCACGCCACTTGTCCAACAGCCGGTGGAAGATGCCCAGCAGGAAGTGGCCGGAGCCGCAGGCCGGGTCGATGGTGCGCAGGCCCCGCCGCTCCTCCCCGTCCGGGCCCTCCCACACCGGGTTCAGGCCGAACGCGTCCGTGGAGACCGCAGGTTCGAGCGTGAGGTCGAGGATGAACTCCTCGACGAACTCAGGGGTCTGGAGCAGCGCGTACGTCTTGCGGGCGTGCTCGCTGAGGTCCTGGTACAGGTCGCCGAGGAAGCGGGTGTCCCACTCAGGATCCGTGAAGTCGTAGCGGATGTCGCCCTCGGCGCCCCACCGCCGCCAGAAGGACAGCAGCTCGGTCGCCGCCTCGTAGCTGGGCTCGATGTCCCACAGCGGGTTGTGGGCCTTGTCGAAGAGACCCGCCGCTGTGTCGTTCGCCTTGCGCACAGCGTCGAACGCGGCGAACAGCCAGTCGCGGTTGTTCTTGGTCGGGTGCTCGCGGAAGTACGCCTCGTGCCGGGCCTCGGCCTCCGCAAGCCGCTCCCCCGGGCCGGCGATGAAGGGCTCGTCGATGAGGCCGTTGTCCTCGCAGAAGCGGACGAAGACGCAGGCCAGCACCCAGGCCGCCGCGGACTGGGTGACCCGCTCGTCGCGCCAGGCGCCGTACGTCGCCGCCGTGCGCCGGGCCTCCCGGGCGTGCCGGTACTCGGCCTCCAGGCGGTCGCGGATCTCGTCCACGGATTCCGTGCGCGCCCGCAGATCGTCCTCCAGGGCCGTGACCTGCCGCTTGAGGTCCTTGAGCAGGGCCGCCCGGTCCACACCAGCCTTGACGTCCGTCACGTTCCGCTTCCTTCTCGATGCACTGCGCGCTACGGTCCCCCATGGTCCCTCGCGCCAGAGCCCCAATCCTGCCAGGTGACGGAGCACGGACGGAGGCCACCCGGCATGCCGAAACCGCGCCATTTCCCGTGATCACGGCGTTAAAGTGATCGTCGTGACGGCTCCTACGACTCCGGGTGTGCCGCCGCCGGCGTTCAGGGCGGCGAGCAGACACCACTACGACACCGCGCAGCTGGCCGCCGGGAACCGGTTACGGATATCCGCCGACCACCTCGCGGGGCTCGCCGCCGAGTGCGCCATCAAGGCCATTCTGCTCGACTACCTCGGCTCCGCCCTGACCAACAAGGGACGGCCCTTCCACCCGGAGCTGAAGGAAGAGGCGCGGGAACGGATGGAGCGGGAGGGGCTCAACAACCTCCCGCAGCAGGACTACATGCACGGCCACCTGCCCTGGCTGTGGGGCCAGTTGTGCGCCATCGCGGGGCGGCGACGGGGCCGCGAAGCGGGTCCCCTGTTCACCCAGCTCATCGCCTCCAACCCGTTCCATGGATGGGCCGTCGAGGGACGGTACTGCGACGAGATGTCCATCACCGAGGCCGACCTCGCCCGTCATCTGCAAGCCGCATACGACCTCATCGCCGCTCACGAGCAGGCCCGCACGCTAGGAACCGGCACCCTCGCATGACCGCTGAACCCACTCGCTTCGACGAGGCCTGGCAGACCGCCCTCGACCACGCGGCTGAAGCGGCCAAGGGCGGCCGGGACGTCGTGGTCGCACGCGACCTGCTGGGCCGGGCGTCCCTCCTCATCGACGATCGCGCCGACCGTCTTCCCGCAGACGCGGACGAACTGACGGCGCTGAGGAACGACTTCGCGGCGGCGACCCGTCCCTTCACCGGCCTCGACCCGGTCCAGACCGCCAGTGTCCTCTTCGCGCCGGAGCTGTTCTTCGACGTTCCGGAACTGACCGAGGTCACGCCGCGAAAGGACGGTGTCGGCAGGGTCGCCGTCCTCGAACGCACCGTCGTCGGCACGGACTGGCTGCAGGACGCCGGAGCGAGCGGCGGCGACGCCGACGACCAGGCTGCCGAGCCCCGGCAGGAGCGCCGGGTCGCGCTGTACGGCTTCAAGGGCGGCGTCGGCCGGTCCACCGCCACCACCGTGCTGGCCCGGCATCTGGCGGACCGGGGCCGCTGCGTCCTCGTCGTCGACCTCGACCTGGAGTCCCCCGGCGTCTCCAACCTGCTCGCCGACCCGGCGGGAATGCCCCGGCACGGCATCGTCGACCACCTCGTGGAGTCGGCCGTCGGCAACGCCGAGGGTCTGGAGCTCGTCACCCGGACCTCGGTCCTCCCCTACAGCGGCAACGGCGAGGTGTGGCTGGCTCCCGCCGGAGGGCAGCCTCTGGAGAACGAGCCGTACGACTACCTCGCCAAGCTGAACCGCATCTACAGCGACCTTCCCGCCCCGGCACCGGGCGGCACTCCGCGTCCGTTCGCCGTACGGCTGGAGGACGCCATCGCCGCCTGCGAGGACCAGGTCACCGAACTGTCGCGCAAGCCCGACATCGTGCTGCTCGACAGCCGTGCCGGCATCCACGACATCGCGGCGGTCGTCCTGACCCGGCTCAGCGGGCTCGCCCTGCTCTTCGCCGTGGACAACCCCTCCACCTGGGAGGGCTACCGCATGCTGCTGTCCGAGTGGCAGCGACGCCCGGAGCGCGCCCGCGAACTGCGCGAGCGGATCCGGATCGTGGCCGCGATGTTCCACTCCGCCGGCGACATAGGGCGGCTGAGCACGCTGCGCAAGCACGCGCACGAGATGTTCACCGAGACGCTGTACAACCTGCCGGACGACGGAGACGACGCCGAGCCCTTCCTCGCCCCGGACTGGCAGGAGGACGACAGGCCGTACGCCCCGATCCCGATCCTGTTCGGCAACGACCTGGTGGGGCTCGACCCGCTGCGCAGCCGAGCATGGCCGGAACTGCCGTTCGTGGAAGCCGCGTACCGGACGTTCGTGACCTCCGTCGAGCGTCTGCTGCCGCCCCCGCACCACGAGGAGACGGCATGAGCGAGCCGACCGTCCACGACTACCGGGCGCTGCTGACCCAGGCGCTCGGGACACCGACCGACGCCGACACCGAGGCGCCGGAATTCCACACCCTGTTCACGCCCTCGTCGCACCGCCTCGCCCTGGACCCGGACGTCACCGTCGTGCGGGGATTCCGCGGCACAGGCAAGACCTACTGGTCCAAGGCGCTCACCGATCCGGAACTGCGCGGGATCGCCGCCGACGCGTACATGATGCCGCGGCTGCGCCGTACCGAGGTGCGGACGGGATTCGGGACGGACCGGAGCAACGACCCGGCGTTCCCCGACACGCGCACCATCCGCGGTCTCGTCGACGCGGGCGTCCGCCCCGACGAACTGTGGCCCGCCGTCGTACTGAACGTTCTCGACACCCCCGAGGTGCGGCAGCTCCCCAACTGGACCGAGCGCGTCCGCTGGACCCGGGAGAACTTCGAGGCCTACGGCCGCGCCCTGCAACGGGCCGACGGGGATTCACGCCGGAAGAAGGAGACCCTGGTCCTGCTCTTCGACGGGCTGGAGCATCTGCACCCGGATCGTCGGCAGGCCGACCTCCTGCTGTCGGGTCTCTTCCAGACGGCGCTGGAGCTGCGGCTCACCACCGGGACCCTGCGCGCCAAGATCTTCGTCCGTCCCGACATGTACGACAGCGCGCCCAAGATGTTCGCCGACGCTTCCAAGCTCGGCGCCAACGCGACCAACCTCAGCTGGAGCCGCGAGAACCTCTACGGGCTGCTCTTCCACAAGCTGGGCAACCACGACGGGCCGGAAGCGAAGAAGTTCCGCGAGGCGACCGGGGACTGGCGCGCGGAGGGCGACGGGCGGTATCTGCCCCCGGTGGCCCTTCTCGCCGACCAGGAGCGGCAGGAGGAGGTCTTCGTCACCCTCGCGGGCCCCTTCATGGGCAAGGACCGCCGCAAGGGCCACACCTACACCTGGGTACCGAACCACCTGCAGGACGGCAAAGGCCAGGTGAGCCCACGCACCTGGCTCTCCACGCTGGGCAAGGCGGCACGGCTCACGAGCGAGCGTTACGCCGGCCACCACGTGCCCCTGCACTACGACGCCATCTTCGAGAGCCTCAACACCGCCTCGTCCGTTCGCGTGGCCGAGCTGAAGGACGACCTGGGGTGGGCCGCACTCGCCCTCGAACAACTCGAGGGCACGCAGGTCCCGATGGAGGCGTCCCAGATGCACCACGCGTGGCGTGTGGGATCGCTCGCTTCGAAGGTCCGGGCGCTGCTGGAAAACGAGAAGGGCGGCAGCGGACCGCGCGACCTCGACAATCCCGTCGCGCTGCTCGAAGAGCTCAAGGACCTCGGCGTCGTGACCAAGCGCGGCTCGGACACCATCGACCTGCCGGACATCTACCGCCTCGCCTTCGACATCAGCCGCCGGGGCGGCGTCCCCAGGATGCCCGTCTGACAAGGGGTCTCTGCCGCCCTCGCGGGAACGGCGCCCGCTCAACGAGCCTCGCGTCGCTGCGCGTTCCGCTTCGCCTGCGGCGGCTCCTCCCCGCTCAACGCGGCGAACACGAGGTTGCGCTGCCCGCGGAAGCTGCGGATGACCTGCTGGCGGACGAGCTCGGTGCTCGTGCCGGCCGTACCGATCTGACCGGTCTCCACCAGCCGCGCGAACAACGTGTTGTCGAGGTAGCCCGGGACGTTCTTGTAGCCGAACCGGACGGCGCCGGTCTTCTCGCTCTTCAGCCGGGCGTCATCGCGCAGTGACTCGAACTGCCGCCGGGAGAAGTACATCCCGTGGATCATCTCCGTGGTGTGCGGCAGCACGGAACGCGGATGGCAGAGCTTGATCCAGCTCGGACTCGGGTCGAGTCGCTGCTCGTCGCCCGGCCCGGCCTGCATCTCCGCGTACCGGTCCAGGCTCCTCATCCGCACCAGTTCTTTGGCGAGGTTCCGGTCGCCGTTCGGGTAGTAGAAGCCGCCCCGTTCCGCGTCGAGCTTCTTGTACTGCACGAGGACAAGACTGTGACGCGAGACGTTGTAGAAGATGATGTCGCAGCCCAGAAGTCGCTCGGCCGCAGTGCGGTTGGCGTTCGCGACCAGCAGCGTCCGGCCGTGTTCATGGAACTCGCGCCACGCCACGTGGTTGGTCTCCTGGCTCAGCCAGCCGAGCATCGCGCGGGTGTCATGGGTGACGAGGTGGTCCTCCAGTGCCGGCCGGTCCACCATGCCGAGGAACAGCGGTGGCACAGTGTCGTCGTACAGCTCCTCGGCGGGCGGGTCCCACTCCGCCAGCTGTGGGGCCTGCATCCCGGCCATGCGTGTGACGCCCAGTGTCGCGTCACGCTGCAGTGCCACTTCCTGTGCCGCCC
Source organism: Streptomyces sp. NPDC093260 (assembly GCF_040683715.1). Classification (NCBI taxonomy): domain Bacteria; kingdom Bacillati; phylum Actinomycetota; class Actinomycetes; order Kitasatosporales; family Streptomycetaceae; genus Streptomyces; species Streptomyces sp. NPDC093260. The sequence goes on along the minus strand of NZ_JBFBEK010000001.1, from coordinate 73,157 downwards.
GCGAGTCGCCGAAGTCCCAGGAGTCAATGGCTCCCTCGATCAGCTGGACCGCTTCCGTGAGCTCTGGCCGGAGCCCCAGCAGCAGGGCGCGTATCGCTTCGCCCGTCCCCTTGCTCTGGTGACCCTCCTCGACCAGATGACGCCGCTGGGCTGCGGTCAGTCCGTCGAGCAGCTCGGCGAGCGGGAGCGGCCTGCGCAGTCGGCGCACATGAGTGACGCGCAGCTGCTGATCCTGGTCCTTGGCCCCACGTCGGCGGACGGACTTCCCCACGCGGGTGACCTCGAAGCGCCCGTATGCGTCCAAGGATGCGATCAAAAGCAGGTGACGGCCCTTGGACCACAGGTCACGCCCGCGCGTGAACGACCACTCCCAGTCGTGCCGTCGCGATTGATGCAGTTTTTCAAGGAACTCCAGATACTCGTCCTCGTTTTCACGGCACTTGATGATCGCCACCATGACCGTATTCTTGCCGGTCCCTCTGACAAGCGGGCCTCTTCTCGCCATCTAGGCAGGCTGTTTGAGGAACCCCCCGGCCAGGTAGGCCACCTCCCCGTCATTGCGCAGCGCCTGGACCGTCTGTCCGTCCAGATGCGGATCCTGGGTACGGGACTCCATCGGGCACAGGAGCCACAGGCCGTGCGGCCCCTCCGACGGTCGACGGGCGGCTGCCTGGAGAGCGACCAGGAACGCACGGCCGCCCTCGTCCCAGTACCGGGCGATCAGACCCGCGTCATGAAGGAAGAGCACCGTGCGCGGCTCGGCGGAGCGTGTGGCGAGGTAATCGGCGACCCGCTGCCACACGACACGGACGAACGTGGCGAGGCCCGGCTTCACCCGGCCCGGCGCGGAGGCCGCGTCGGCGCGCAGGACCGTCCGCCAGTCCTGCCCCTTCTCCTCGACGAGTTGCCTGAACTCCCGCAGGAACAGCGCCCCGAGGTCGACGGGCACCACCGGGAAGCGGGCGGTGATCACCTCGGCCGTGCCCTGCAGGCGGGCGGCCTTGACCGTCAGGGCGAGGAAGCCGCCGCGGCGGACGCTTTCGGCAAGCTGCTCGCGCAGCTCACCGTGCGGGTCCTCGGGCTCGCGGCGCACCACGGACCGGAGCGGAGGCAGCATGCTGGTGGCCGAGCCGGTGGAGGACCAGGGGCCGGTCGACCGCGGCAGCGGAGGCAGGAACCGGCCGGCCTCGTCGTCGTGCCGCAGATCGAAGCGGGCAGTCTGGAGCGCGTCCTCCAGCACCACGGGAGTCGGCTCGCGGCCGTCCGCCAGGACATCCAGGTCGGGGAACCGGGCTCGCACCCGGGCGACGAGTTCGGTGGCGGTGATCCCCCGGTCCGGTCGCACGCCCGCGCCGGCCTGCGAGATACGCAGCGCGCGTTCCAAGCTCAGGTCACGCCGGTACAGCTCCAGGCGGGGGGTGTGGCGCACCACGGACGACGCCACGGCGGCGGCCAGTGGCACCAGACGAGTGTCGGCGAGCGGCGCGAAGCCCTCCGGGACGGGCACCGCGCGCAGCTCCCGCACCACCTCGGCACGTCCCGGAAGAGGTTCCCGGCCGGCGAGCTTCTCCGCGGTCACCCCCAGCTCCGCCGCGTAGTCAGCCAGTTCGCGAGGGTTCGGGTCGTCGGTGCCGGGCAGGGACTCGGACGCCAGCAGCACCGTGTCGCCACGCCGGTGCACGGCGAGACGGGGCTCGTGTCCCTCCTCCTCACGGGTCTCCGCCTCCACAGCGGCACGGACGACCGCCAGTGACCGGGCCAGCACACGCTCGGAGGTGTCGTCCTGAGCCCCGTGCAGGGCCCGCAGTTCCTGGGCGGCCTGCGAAGCGGTCATCACGCGACCGAAGTTGGCGACGATGTCGACCAGTTCGGTGCACACCGCCTGCAGCCACTCGGCCTCGGCCCACCGCTTGATCTCGGCCCGGTGGTGGCGGGAGACCGGCGGCTGCTTGATCCCCAGATGGTCTGCTATCCGCGCCTGCACGGGCCAGGGGCCCAGCGGCGACAGGCCGCCGTCCTCAGGCGGCAGACCGAGGGTGAGGCGTACCACGTCGGCACGGTGCGAGCCCCTGCGGCCGGACGGCGGCGTCAGCAGGTCGACCATGTCGTCGACCGACAGAATGCCGGTCACCCCGGCTTGCGGATCTCCTTCCTTCGGTGGAGAGGCGGCCTTGCGCACGGTCGGGCCGGCGGCCTTCCCGCGCAGGGCGGCCACCCACTGGTTGCGGCGGCGGTTCAGCTCCTTGCGCACCAACGGGCCGGCGCCACGAGCCTTGGAGATCGCGGACGGCTGGACGTCCAGCAGCTGGCCCACCGTGGTGGCGCCCAGACCGGCGGCGACCGTGACCGCGCGCGGCGACAGGCCGGCCAGCTCCAGTTCCGTGCCGGCGTCGGCGGCCAGTGCCGCCCGGTCCCGCGCCTGTTCCGTGTCCTCCGTCTCGGTGCCCACCGTGGAGGGGGTGGTGGGCGGACGGTCCGTGTCGGCGTCCCGGAACACCTTCTGCCAGGCGTCCTTCATCTGCCGCAGCGTGTCGAAGCGGTGCTCGATGTCACGGTGCAGAGCACGCCGGAAGAAGGCGGTCAGGCCGGGCTGCAGGGGCCGGTAGAAGAGCTCGCTGGCGATGTACAGCTCTGCGGACTCGTTGGTGAGTGGATCGATGCTGCCGTCGCCCCACAGCGGTCGTTCACCGCTCGCCATCTCGTGCAGGGTGACTGCTGCGGCATAGCGTTCGGCGTGGTCGTCGAAGTGCGGACGGCGCACGGACCCGAGGAACGGGTCGAGATAGCCGCGGGTGCCGGCCTTCACATCACGGTCGGAGGCGTCCGTCAGGGAGAAGTCGAACAGCTTCAGCTGCCAGGTGAAGTCCCTGCGGCGCTGGATGCCGAGGTTGTCCGGCTTGATGTCACGGTGGCGGACGCCGTTCGCGGCGAGCTGGTCGAGCGCCAGGAACAGGTCCTCTCCGAAGCGCTCCAGTTCGTCGTAACTGAGCTGTCCCTTGCCGCGCAGCCGGGCGCCGAGGGACTGCTCACCGGCGTACTCCAGCTGCAGGACCGTACGCGAACCGATCTCGCGGAGCCCGTCGCCGCGCAGCTGCACCACGGCACCGCCGCCGACCAGCTTCAGTGCGCGCTCCTCCGCGCGCAGCCGGCCGGCCTTCTGCTCGTCGAGAGCCACCTTGAAGACGCGTTCCTCGACGCGGATCGTGCCGTCGTCGTCCTCCACGGCCCGCTCCACGAGCAGCGCGCGAGCCGTGGCCCCCGTGCCGAGGACCCTGCGTACCGACCATTCGTCGTCCAGGGCCTGACCGGGCAGTGCCTCCAGCGGGTCGACGGTCGGCGCCGCTGCGGAGTCGGGCGCGGCACCGGCCCGTTCAGCCTCGTCAAGGAGGTCCAGGAACTCCTCCGCGGAACTGAGGCGGTCATTGGCGTCGGCGCGGGTCGCTTTGAAGACCAAGGCGTCGAGTGCGTCGGAGACACCGTCGGCGACCGCGAACAGATGCAGCCCCGACTCGGTGCGCAGCCGCTCCTTGAGGACGCTGCGCTGCGGGGCCGGCGGCTTGCCGGTGAGGATCAGATAGGAGACGGCGCCCAGACCGAAGATGTCCAGGTCACCCGGGTCCGGGAAAGGCTGGTCCGTCTCGGGGGCGAGGTAGACGTGGGCCGCGTCCTCGATCAGCGCCGCGTCCAGCGCGGAGCCGCCGATGGACCGGAAGAAGGTGGCGTTGCTGTCGAAGTCGCGGGCCGCGGTCTGCCAGTCGGTGATGCGCAGCTCGGGGTGCGCGCCCTCGCCCCGGAAGGACACGTAGACAGAACGGGCCGCCAGCGCGCGGTGGTACAACGAGCGGCTGTGGGCGTACCGGACGGCCTCGGCGAGCTGGCGTACGAGGTCCAGGCGGATCTCGGGGGTGACCTTGCTGCCGTAGGTGTCCAGATACTGGTCCAGACGCAGGTCGGTGTGACGGTGACGGAAGAGGATCGCCGGCCCGCCCTCGTGGTCACGCAACTCCATGGCGTCGGCGATGCCCCGGTGCGTGATCCCCTGGAGAACCTGGTACTCGCGGCGGGCCGCGCGCTCCGTCTTCTTGCGGTCCGCTTCCGTCGCGCCCTGGCTGACCAGGTAGATGCGCACCCGGCCCTCCTCCTGGGCAAGACCGTCGTCCCGCTTGGCCAGGCGGTCCTCCCACGCCGCACCCGCGTCAAGGGGGTGCGGCTCCATCTTCCAGGCGTCGCCGAAACGCAGATGACTGGTCGACTGCCGGATGCCGATGGCCTTGAGCAACTGAGGCAGCCGTTGCCGGGAGAACTCCTCGGTGATGCGCCGCTCGGGCCGGTCGGGCGGCAGATTGAGGAAGTCCTGCCAGATACGATTCAGACCGCTCGCGCCGTCGTCGCGTCCGTACACACGAATGCGCTGGACCTCGTCGAGGTGGCTGACCAGGTCGGGGGCCGACAGGAAGACGGCCGGTTCGATACGCGGAACCATCCGGTCGCTTCGGTAGAGCTTGCGGGCGGCCCACTGGAGCTGGCTGCGCAGTTCCTTTGACTTGAGGTCGTTGAAGTGCAGCGGGTTGTTGATGGTGCGGGTGCGGTCCTTGCCCCGGAAGTTCCAGGTCGAACCGGTGTTGTGGAGCTCACCGGGGTGACTTTTGATCTCGACCAGGAAAAGGCCGGCGGGAACGGCGATCAGCAGATCACACTCGTTGACCCGGCCCGACTGGGCGGTGAAGGAGAAGGTCGCCCAAGCACGGTACGGCTCGGCCGCGGGCATGAGACGCCTGACGTGGTCCAGTGCGTCCTGCTCCCAGGAGTAAGGAGAAGGACGCTCCTGGAACCACTGCTGAGCGGGCTTGACCGGCCCCGGCTTGGGCACGGCCTGACCGGGTGTCCGCCGCGGGTTCCCTCCCGTACCTGCCACTGCGTCGGCCTCCTCGCCGCTTCGTTCCTCAAGATCGGACAAACCCCTGGTGGAGCCTACCGCCGTGGACTGACAACCCGGTGTCGCGTGAGGTTGACCACGCAATGGTGACGTCACACCGGGCACCGTTCGCACACGGTGGTCTGCTTCCGCCAGCACACCCCAGACGCTGGCAGCCCCCTGGGAAAGCTCGACGGGTAGTGTCCAACCCGGCTTCCCCCCATGCACACTGGACTGTGCACCACCATCACGGCCGCTCCGTCAGTGCGCCCGCCAATCACCCAGTCCGGAGTCGCGGGATCTTCATTCACCGGCCGCGAACCGTTGATTCAGGGCAGCCACCGATGCACGAACACCAGCCCACACCATGCCCACGCGCCCTGCATGGAGCAGAAGGAGTGGCTGCAGGTGGTGGGACGTCTCTGGGAGTTTCCTGGGACTTCCGACTGCATCAACGGATAAGAGCGTGAAACATCCGAAAGGCCGTTCGTGCAGGTCAATGGCCCACAACCGGGCATCGTCGCAGGTCACCGCATCCGCGGTTCTCTTCCGGGACATCTGAGCGGCCCGACGCGACCGGCCCGGGCCGGCTGGTCCGGGCCGCACGGCATGGGGGATGATGACGGGCGCACTGACCATCTCGGCTTGGAGGACGGGTGGCCGTACAGCGGATCTCGACCCGCAATGCCCGTTTCCAGCAGTTGCAGACGTTGCTCGGCAACCGCACCAAGCGGGGGCGCGCCAAGGAGTTCCTGGTCCAGGGCGTGCGGCCGATCACGATGGCCGTGGACCACGGCTGGACCGTCCGGTCCCTGCTCTACGACGCCGACCGCCCGCTCTCCCGCTGGGCCGAGGACCTGCTGCGCCGTACCGACGCCGAACGCGTCGCGATGGCACCGCGGTTGCTCGCGGAGCTGAGCGAGAAGGCCGACGGGGCGGCGGAGGTGCTGGCGGTCGTCGCGATGGAGCCGGACGACCTGTCGCGGATCGCGGTCCACGACGGCTTCCTCGGGCTGCTCTTCGACCGGCCGACGCAGCCCGGCAACATCGGCAGCATCGTGCGGTCGGCGGACGCGTTCGGCGCCGACGGCCTCATCGTGACGGGGCACGCCGCCGACCCCTACGACCCCAAGTCGGTGCGCGCCTCCACGGGTTCCCTCTTCGCCGTGCCCGTGGTGCGCAGCCCCTCGCACCGCGAGGTCGTGGAGTGGCTGGCGAGCGAGCGCGCCCAGGGGCGGCCGGTGGCCGTCGTCGGCACGGACGAGGACGGCGAGGCCGACGTCTCGGCGTTCGATCTGACGCAGCCGGTCCTGCTGCTGATCGGCAACGAGACGGCAGGCCTCAGCGCGGCCTGGCGCGACCTGTGTGACCACGTGGTCAGCATCCCGATGACCGGCTCGGCCAGCTCCCTGAACGCGTCGAACGCCGCCTCCGTCGTCCTCTACGAGGCGCGCCGCCAACGCCTCGCCCGGCGTCCGCGGGTGACGACGGGCATCTCGGCGCAGCGGGCCCGCGCAGCGGGGCAGGCGCCCTCCGGCAGTCTCACAGGGTGAGGCGTACGCCGTACCGCTGGAACCACTGGTTCATCTCCAGCAGGTAGGACAGGCCGATGGCGGGTGTGACCGCGGTGATGGGCCCGGGCAGGCCGTCGAGGTCCCCGGTGAGCGCCGTACGGACCCGCTCGCGGTCGACGAGGTCGAAGACCGGGGCGTGCGGGTCGGCCAGCAGGTCCATCACCAGCTCGCGCATGCGGGCCACATGGGTGTCGTTGCGGCTGGCCGGGTAGGCGCTCTTGGGCCGGTCGACGACCTTGTCGGGCAACAGGCCCCGGGACGCCTCGCGCAGGACCGCCTTGGGGGTGCCGGCGTGCCGTTTCAGCCGCATGGGGACGTTGAAGAGGTACTCGGCGAGGCGGTGGTCGGCGAACGGCACCCGGACCTCCAGGCCCACCGCCATGCTGAGCCGGTCCTGGCGGTCCATCAGCGCCGGCAGCCAGCGGGTCAGGCCGAGGTGGAACACCTCACGCTCGCGCTGCCGTTCCCGGTCCTCGCCGGTGAGCCGGGGCACCTCGGCCAGCGCCTGGTGGTAGCGGTCGGCCTCGTAGCGGCCGGGGTCGATCAGCCGGCGCACGTCCTCGCGCAGCAGGGACTCGGGCTGGCGGCGGCCGTACATCCAGGGGAAGGAGGAGTGGGAGACGTAGCCGAGGTCGAGCTGCCAGAGATAGCCGCCGAACATCTCGTCCGCCGCCTCGCCGGACAGGGCGACCGTGCAGTGCCGGCGGACCGTCTGGAACAGCAGGTACATGGTGGTGTCGAGGTCGCCCCAGCCGGGCAGGTCGCGGGCCTGCAACCCGGCGTCGAACCGCTCGACGAGGGTGTCCACGTCGATGTCGGTCACCACGTGCCCGACCCCCAGCGAGGAGGCCACCAGCGCGGCGTACGGCCCGTCGGAGCTGGGCCGCCAGGTGTCGGAGCCGGGACCGCCGGCGGCGGGCGGGTCGACCGCGAAGCTGGTCAGACCGCCGTCGAGCGCCCGGGCGGCCAGCGCGGTCACCGCGCTGGAGTCGATGCCCCCGGACAGCAGGGCGCCGACGGGCACGTCCGCGACCACCTGATGGTCGACGACGTCCTCCAGCAGCGAGCGCACGGTGTCGGTCGTGGTCGTGAAGTCGTCGGTGTGCGGGCGCGCTTCGAGCCGCCAGTACGCGCTGTCCCGTACGCCGGTGTCGGTGGCGACCAGCAGATGGCCGGGCCTGACCTCGTGGATGCCCCGGAAGGTGCCGTGCCCGGGGGTCCGGGCCCGCGGCACGGCCATCAGTTCGGCGACGCCCTCCGCGTCCAGCTCGGCCGGGACATCCGGGTGGGCGAGCAGGGCCTTGGGTTCGGAGCCGAAGACCACCCCGTCATCGGTGCGGGCGTAGTAGAGGGGCTTGACGCCGAACCGGTCGCGGACCAGGACCAGCCGGCGGGCCCGCTCGTCCCAGACGGCGAAGGCGTACATGCCGTTCAGCCGGCGGGCGACGTCGGTGCCCCATGCGAGGTAGGCGGTGAGCAGCACCTCGGTGTCGGAACGGGTGCGGAACGTCCAGCCGAGGGCGGACAGTTCGGCGCGCAGTTCACGGAAGTTGTAGATCTCGCCGCTGAAGGTGAGGGCCACCCGGCCGCCGGCGCGGTCGGTGCGCACCATGGGCTGGCGTCCGCCGTCGAGGTCGATGACGGCGAGGCGGCTGTGTCCCAGGGCGGCATGCGGCGAGAGCCAGGTCTCCTGGGCGTCGGGCCCCCGGGGAACGAGCGTCTTGGTCATGCGTTCGATGACCGGTCCGCTCCGCGTGAGGTCGCGCCGCCAGTCCGCCCAGCCGGCAATTCCACACATGTGTCAGCTCCTCTTGAGCCTGTTCGTGGCGAACGAAAGGGAATGGGGAAGCGCCCGGTCCAGGAATGCCAGATCGTGCCCGCCCAGGCGTTCGGTGAACTCCGTCTCGATCCCGGAAGCGGTCAGCTTCCGCGCTGCGTCCCGGTTCATCCGCAGGATCCGGGGATAGTCGTCGACTCCCACGTCGGCGTAGACGGACAGGTCGCCGCCGTCGTGGTCGGCCAGCAGCGCCGTCAGGTCGTACCGATCGCGCACCGCGCTGCCGGGCGGTCCCCACACCCGCTCGTGGGCCTCTGTGGAGGGGATCGCCGTGTCCGGGTCGCGGCGCAGCCCGGTGTACGGGTCACCGACCCGGGCCGGGGCCTCGAACGCGCCGGCGTGGCTGAGCACCACGTCGAACAGGCCCGGGTGGCGCAGCGCCTGCATCAACGCGGCGGCGCCGCCCATCGAGAACCCGCCGACCCCGCGGCCCCCCTGTCCCAGGTGCACGGCGTAGCGGTCGTCGACGAACGGGATCAGTTCGTCGACGAGGTAGTCCTCGTACCGGAAGCCGCGGTGGTCGTTGATGAACCAGCGCCGGCCGCTCTCCGGCAGGACCACCAACAGCTCCAGGCCCGCGAGGTGTTCGGTCAGCCGGGTGCCGGTGAGCCAGGTGGTGCGGCTGCCGCCGAACCCGTGCAGCAGGTAGAGGGCGGACACGCCGCGCCCCTCGGCCGTGCAGGAGCGGGGCACCAGGACGCTGGCGCGTTTGACCCGGCCGAGTGCCGGGCTCACCCACTCCCAGGTCTCCAGGGTGTGGGCGGCGAGCTGGCGTTTGTGGACGAGCGTGTGCACGCTCACCGCTCCGCGGGGGCGCGCAGGGCCAGGGACCTGCGGTCGACTTTGCCGGTGGAGGTGTAGTCCAGGGCGGGCACCACCTCGATGTGCTCGGGGACCATGTATCCCGGCAGGAAGTCCCGGCAGTGCCGCCTCAGTTCCCGCGTATCCGGGGTGGTGCCGGGGGCGGCGGTGACGAACGCGGCCAGGCGGTCGCCGCCCTGGCCCTCGGGGTCCCGTGTGATCACGCAGACGGCGTCTGCGACGTCGCCGCGGCCGTCCAGGACCGCCTCGATCTCGCCCAGTTCGACGCGGTGACCCTTGACCTTCACCATCGTGTCCTCGCGCCCCGCGTAGACCAGGAGCCCGTCGGCGCGGCGCCGCACCACGTCTCCGGTGCGGTGGTGGCGCCGGCCGGCGTGCTCCACGAAGGCGGCGGCCGTCTTGTCCGCGTCGTTCCAGTATCCGCGCATGACCGAGGCGCCGGTCACGCACAGTTCACCGGTGTGCTCTCCGGTCTCCGGCAGTGCCGCGCCGTCCGGGGCTCGCAGGAACACGGTGGCGTAGGGGCAGGGGCGTCCGATGGGCGGGGCCGGGGCCGCCTCCTCGGCGAGATCGTCGGGGCCGAGCCGGTGGAAGGTGCACACATTGGTCTCGGTGGGCCCGTAGAGGTTGTACAGGGCGGTGCCGGCGGGCAGTGCGCCGTGCAGGGCGCGCAGGTGCCGGGTCGGGTACTCCTCGCCGGCGAAGGCGACCACCCGCAGCCGGGTCCCGGCCAGCCCTTCGCCCGGGGCCTCCACCATGCGCCGCAGCGCGGTGGGCACCGAGTACCACACCGACACCTCCTGTTCGGCGGCGAACCGGACCAGGGCGGAACCCAGGCCCTGGATGCTCTCGGGGACCAGAGCGACGGAGCCGGCACAGGCGGCGGCGCCGAACAGGTCGAGGACGGACAGGTCGAAGTGGAACGGGGCGTGGCCGGCCAGGACGTCCCCGAAGGTCAGCGCGAACTCGGCGGCGGCCCAGTCGACGAACGCCCGGGCGGCCGCGTGGGTGAGCACGACGCCCTTCGGCGTGCCGGTGGAGCCGGAGGTGTAGAGGAGGTAGGCGATGTCGTCCGGGGCGACGGGGACCCGCACGGGCGGGGCGCCGGCGTACCGGGTGAGGGCCTCCTCCCAGGTGGCGTCGGCTCCGGCCGCCGGGGCGCCGGTGTCGTCCGCGCCGACGGACAGCACGGACAGCCCGTCCGCCACCCGCGGGGCACGGGAGCGCAGGCTCCGGGCCCGCTCCGGGGACGTGATCAGCCAGGAGGCCCCGCTGTCGGCGAGGACGGCCGCGGCGCGGCGCGGCGGCGCGGTCGGGTCGACGGGCACGTACGCGGCCCCGCAGCGCAGGACGGCGTGGAGGGCGGCGACGGATTCGACCGACTTGTTCAGCCAGACGCCGACCCGGTGGCCCGCGAGCGGTCCGGGGCCGGTCAGGGCGGTGGCCACGCAGTTGCTGATGCGCTCCAGTTCCGCGTAGTCGACCCGGCGCCGCCGCTCCCGGACGGCGACGGCGTCCGGGTGGTCGCGGACCGCGGCGTCGAGCAGGGCCGTCAACGTGCCTTCGTGGGCGGGCGTCCGCCGCGTCCCGGCGATGCCTGTCTGCTCCGTCATGTTCACCTCACTCCGAGCTTGGCGGCGACGACGTCGCGTTGCATGTCGGAGGTCCCGGAGGAGATCCGGGTCCCCAGCGCGTCGCGCAGCCGCTCCTCGATTCCGGCGTCCTCGGTGTAGCCGTGGCCGCCGAAGATCTGCATGGCGTCCTCGAACGTGGCCACCGCGGCCTCGCTCACCTGGAGCTTGACCAGTTCGGGCAGCGGGGACGCGGACCGCCGCCCGCCGCCCGCACGGCCGTGGTCCAGCTCCCAGGCGGCCGAGCGCAGCAGACCGCGGGAGGTCTCCAGGCGCAGCCGCATGTCGACGATCCGGTTCGCCACCGACTGGAAGGAGCCGATGCGCCGGCCGAACTGCTTCCGGGACCGGGCCCGTTCGACGCACTCCTCCAGCTGGCGTTCCATGGCGCCGAGCAGCGGGGCGAGCAGCAGGGTGCGTTCCCAGGCCATGACGGCCGAGAAGATCGCCGATCCCTGTTTCTCCGCGCCGAGGCGCATACGGTCGGGCACCACGCACTCGTCGAGGACGACCTGGCCCCAGTGGCACGAGGTCAGCCCCATCTTGCGCTGCTCGGCCTCCACCCGGACACCGGGCTGCCCGCGTTCGACGAGGAACGCGGTGACGCCGGTGAAGCCCAGCCGGCTGTCCAGAGTCGCGTAGACGAGGAAGAGTCCGGCATCGGGCGCGTTGGTGACGAAGCGCTTGCGCCCGCTCAGCACATACCCGCCGGCCTCGCGCCGGGCCACGGTCCGCAGGGCGAGCGCGTCGGAGCCGGCGTCGGTCTCGGTGATGGCGTGGGCGCCGACCAGCCGGCCGGAGGCCAGTCGCGGCAGGAGGGCCCGCTGCTGTTCCGGCGTGCCGAAGGTCATCAGCGGCAGTCCGACGGCCCAGGTGTGGGCACCGGCCGCGATCAGCAGCCCGATGTCGCGGCAGCCGTGGCCGAGTCCGTCCAGGGCCAGGGCGCAGTCGAGCGCCGAGCGGCCGAGGCCGCCGTGTGCGGCCGGCACGGGCAGGGCCATGACGCCCAGGTCGGCCAGCGCCTGCCAGTCGGCCGCCGCGGCGCCCCCGGTGCGCAGGCGGTCGTGCAGGGCGAGCTGCCCGGGGGTCCAGGTGAGGTCCACGGCCGGCCCTACCGCATCGCCGTCGCGGACAGCCTGGCCAGCGCCCGCTCGATGTCGGCCTCGTCCGCGGCGTCGTCGTCCATCAGGCCCGTGAGGTACTTCTCGTACGAGCCGAGGTCCATCAGTCCGTGGCCGCTGAGGTTGAACAGGATGGTCTCGGCCGTCCCGGTCTCGCGGGCGCGCACGGCGCGGTCGATGACGTGCCGGATGGCGTGGGCCGACTCGGGTGCGGGGATGACCTGTTCGGCCCGGGCGAAGGTCACCCCGGCCTCGAACACGGCGCGCTGGCCGTAGGCGACGGCGTCGATGAGCCCCTCGTGGTACATCCAGCTGATCACGGGGGCCGCGCCGTGGTAGCGCAGTCCGCCGGCGTGGATGGGCGACGGGATGAACGTGTGGCCGAGCGTGTACATCTTCGACATGGGTGTGTTGCCGAGCGCGTCGTGGTGGTCCCAGGTGTACACGCCGCGAGTCAGCTTGGGGCAGGACGCCGGCTCCACCGCGACCAGCCGGGTGCGGCGGCCGGTGGCGACGGCGTCGCGGTGGAAGGGCATGGCGAGGCCGGCGAAGTTGCTGCCGGCTCCGAGGGCCGCCACCACGGTGTCGGGGTACTCGCCGAGTTCCCGCAGCTGCGCGAGGGCCTCCTGTCCGATGACCGTCTGGTGCAACAGGACGTGGTTGTCGCCGCTGCCCGCCGAATAGCGCACGCCGTCGCCCTCGTTGGCGTACTCGTGGGCCTCGGAGCTGGCCACCGACAGGCTGCCGGCGCAGTCCGGGTCGTCGGCCAGGATGGACCGGCCGGCCTCGGTGGTCACACTCGGGCTCGGGATGACGCGGGCTCCGTTGAGCTCCATCATGACGCGCCGCTGCGGCTTCTGTTCGTAGCTGCACCGCACCATGTAGACGGTGCACTCCATGTCGTAGGCGGTGCAAGCCATGGCCAGGGCGGTGCCCCACTGCCCGGCGCCGGTACCGGTGACGAGTTCGCGGACGCCGGCCTTCTTGTAGTAGTAGGCCTGGGCGATGGCCGAGTTCAGCTTGTGGCTGCCTGAGGGGCTGGCGGCCTCGTACTTGTAGTAGATGCGGGCGGGCGTGCCGAGGAACTCCTCCAGCCGGCGTGCCCTGACCAGCGGGGTGGGCCGCCAGCGCTCGTACTGGGCGCGGATCTCGGCCGGGATCTCGATGTACGGCTCGTCGCTGACGCTCTGCCGGTAGATCGACAGCGGCAGCTGCGGCCGCAGGCCGTGCCGGCCGGGCTGCTGGGCCGGCCTGCGTTCCTCGGGGACGTAGCCGGCGAGGTCGGCGATGACGTTGTACCAGTGGGTGGGAACCTGGCCCGCGGCGGCGGGGCGCGGTTCGGCGCCGGTGTTCACGGTGCGTCTCCTTGGGATGGGTCAGCTGCTGGCGAGCTCCGGGCCGGCACCGGCCAGGGCGAGTTGGGTCCGCACCAGGTCGACCAGACTGCCCACATCGACGAGTTCCGCGGTCATGACGGCCTCGTCGTCGATCTCACAGTCGAACCGTCGCTCGATCTCGGTGATGACGCGCAGCAGGGTCAGGGAGTCCAGGCTGACGGTGGTGGAGTACAGCGAGGCCTGGTCACTGATGTCCCCGGCCGGCAGATCGAGGTCGAGCACGTCCACCAGGACCTGCTTGACCTGTGGGGAGATGGAATCGGGCATGGAAGTCCCTCCAGTGCACAGCACGTGCCGTGCCGATCGGATGACAGGGCCTGAGGCTGTGCGGGCAGGGCTCAGGCCGGGGCGGCGACGTCCGCGGCCGGCGCGGTGTCGCGGCGTACGACGAAGGCGACCAGGCGGCCCTCACGCTCGGTCACCACGGCTTGGGCGACGCCGGGGTGGGTCTGGAGAACGGCCTCGATCTCACCGGGCTCGACGCGGTGACCGCGGATCTTGAGCTGGTCGTCGCTGCGGCCGATGACGACGAGCCGTCCGTCGGGCAGCAGCCGGCCCAGGTCGCCCGTGCGGTAGCGGCGCCCGGCCGGGTGGTCGGCGAACCGCCGGGCGGTCAGGCCCGGGTCGCCGAGATAGCCGTCGGCGAGGCCGCTGCCGCGGACGTGGATCTCGCCCAGCTCGCCGGGCGGCACGGCCTGCCCGGACTCGTCCAGGACGAGGATCTCCGCGCCGTCGACGGCCCGGCCGACGGTGACCTCGCGGCCGGGCAGCAGTTCGGTGCCCGTGCACCACACGGCCGCCTCGGTGGGCCCGTACTCGTTGTACAGCCGGGTGTCCGGCTGGAGGCGGGCGTGGTCGTCCACGAGCGGGGGCGGGCACGGTTCGCCCGCCACGACGACGTTGCCGGGGCCGCTCGCCGGGCCGGGCAGCCGTTGCAGCGCGGCGTGGTAGTGCGAGGGTGTCATCGCGGTGTGCGAAATCCGGTCGCCGCACACCAACAGCGCGTCCACCGCCGCCATGACGCCGTCGAGGGAGGCGGGGGCCAGCTCGACGGTGCCGCCGCCGGCCAGGGTCCACCACACGCAGCCGATGGCGGCGTCGAAGGTCATCTGCCAGATCATCAGGAACCGGCGGACCGGTTCGGGGTAGTGCCGGAACCGTGCGAGGGTCATGGCGACGATGGCCCGGTGCGGGACGACGACGCCCTTGGGCTCACCGGTCGAACCCGAGGTGAAGACGATGTAGGCGGGGTCCTCGGGACCGGACCGGGCGGCCGGCCGCTCGGTGCAGCGCTCGCCGGGGCGCACCGCCCGGTGCAGCGGGGCGAGGCCGGCCAGGTCGCCGATCCGCTCCGCCGTGCCGAGCACCGCGGCCGCCCCGGTGCGGGCGGCCAGCAGCCTCAGCCGTTCCTGCGGGGCGCCGGGGTCGACCGGCACATGCACCGCGCCGGCCTTGTAGGTCGCCAGTTGGGCCACGAGCGCCCGGGTGCTGCGCGGGAACGCGGCGAGCACGGCCTGACCCGGGCGCAGGCCCCGGTCGACGAGGTATAGGGCGAGGTGGTTGGCCGCCTCGTCGAGCTGCCGGTAGGTCAGCTCCCCGTCCTCGGCGGAGACGGCCGGGGTGTCCGGGTGCCGGTCCGCCTGCCGCTCGAACAGCGCGGACAGGGTGGCGCCGGGGTCGTGCTCGGGCCGGCGGGCCGGAGTGTTCCGCGCGCCGTTCACGGGGTGGGCTCCGGCTCCCGCAGGCTGCGCGGGCGCATGTCGGTCCACACCTCGGCGATCCGGGCGAGGCAGGCCTGCCGGTCTCCGGTGAAGCCCTCGGCGCGCCAGCCGCCCGGGACCGGGCGGTCGGCGGGCCAGATCGAGTACTGGTCCTCGTCGTTGACGACGACGATCTGCGTGTCCATGCAACACCTCGGGACGTGGGACGGGGCGAGGGCCCGTGGGTGGGCCGGTCTCCGCCGGCCGCACCGCGCGGGCGGTGCGGCCACCGCGGGGGGCGGGGGGGTCAGCGGCCCGGCTTCACGGCCTCGACGAGGATGTGGTAGCCGAGGTAGTTGAACGGCGGGACGTCGCCCAGGTTCTTCTCCAGGCTGCGCACCACACCGGCCACGCCGCTGTCGGCCAGGACCTCGTCGGCCAGCCACGCGGAGATCGTGGAGTTGCCGCGCAGGTGTGTCATGACCAGGCCGGAGGCGACGAAGAGGGCCTTCAGCTCGTGCGGGGTGAAGCTGTACCAGGGGGCGGTCAGGTCGCTGCCGCCGCGCGTCCTGGTGAACAGCAGTTGCTTGCCCTCGACGTCGGTGATGTCGACGGCGGCGAACCGGTCGCCCTTGAAGAACTGCTCGAACAGGCCGTTCTTGACGCCGATGACGAAGCGTCCGCCCGGCCGCAGCACCCGGCTCACCTCGGCGAAGACGCGCTCGCGGTCCTCCAGCGGGATATGCATCAGGGCGAGCATGCTGGTGACCACGTCGAAGGAGCCGTCCGCGAACGGCAGGTTCGCCATGTCGCCCTCGTGCAGGTCCGCCGAGAGGCCCTGGGCGGTGAGCTTGCCCTCGGTGACGTCGAGCATCGCCCGCGAGATGTCCAGGCCGGTCACCTTCGCTCCGGCGGCGGCCATGGGCACGGTGAAGCGGCCGGTGCCGCAGCCGATGTCGAGCACCTTCTGGCCGGCCCGGACCTTGCTGAGGACGAAGTCGTACTCGGACTGCGTGAAGCCCTCGTCGGTGGGGCCCTCGCCCGGGATGCGCTCGTCGTACTCGGCGGCGATCTCCTGGTACACCGAGCGGACCTGGACCTTCTGGGCCTCGGCGATCTGGGTCGGGGCGTTGTCGATAACGGTCACGGAATTCTCCCGTCGAGGAAAGGGATGGAGAGCGGAATCAGGGCGATTCCGGCGGCGAGCGAAGGAGCGGGAAATCGGCTGGATAATCCGAGGAAATCCGAGGGTGGCCTGGAGATGACGGCCGGGAAGGAGATGGAAACCGGAGAAACGGCTTCCGCAGAACAAGCCCGAGTCATTTCCTCTAGGGCTTCTCGCCTTCACCTGAATTCAGCGTAGCAGCGATCGCCGGAATGTCACCCGGAATGCTCTGGGGAATTTTGCGGGCGGTCCCGGGCAGGGCCGCGATCGCCGCGGGCAGCAACACGAAAGCACCGGTCACGGCGTAGCACCAGGCCAGCGGCAGGGGTGACAGCAACAGGCCGATACCCGCCGACCCGGCGGCGTTTCCCGTGTTGAAGGCGGTATTGACCCAGGTGCCGGCCTCCGTGCCGCGGGACTCGGAATCGACCTCGCCCGCGATGAGATAGGCCGTGGTCAGGGTCGGCGCCATCAGGAACCCGACGGCACCGGCGAGTGCGACCAGTCCGACCATTCCGGTGGCCTGCCCCGACAGCACGCAGAAAATTCCGAGAACAGCGGTCAGGAGCGGCAGCCGGGCGCGGGTGGACAGCCGCCAGCGGACCGCGCCGTAGAGCAGGCCGCCCAGTGCGCTGCTGACCGCGAGCACCGCCGACACCCAGGAGACGGAGGCGGCCGCCCCGTGCCGGTCCGCGAAGGCGACGGCGAGGAGGTTGAAGGCGCCCATGCAGGCCCCGAGGCCGGCGGTGACGAGGACCGGGGCGAGCAGGGCCGTCCACCAGCGCGGGTCCCGGCCGGGCGGGGCGGGCGCCCGCTCGCCGCCGGGGCCCGGCGGCGAGGCGGCCCCGCGGAAGGAGGCGGCGACCGGGGAGGTCGCGAGCACGGCGGTGCCGCCGAGCAGCAGCACCGCGCTCAGCAGCACCGCGAGGGCGGGTTCCGCGAGCGCCGTGAGCGCCCCGGTCAGCAGCGGGCCGACGACGTAGAGCAGGTCCTCAGCGACCGTGTCCAACGAGTAGGCCCGCTGGAGCAGTCGCTCGTCGTCTCCGACCAGCTCGCGCCACAGGGTGCGCATGAACGGACCCAGCGGGGGCGCGCACGCGCCGGCTGCGGCGCCGAGCGCCCACAGCGCCGCATCGGGGCCGCCGGGCTGCCGGCCCACCAGCGCGATCAGGGCGAGCAGCGCGGCGCAGGCGGCCGCCATGGGCAGCAAGGCCCGGTGCACGCCGTGCCGGTCGATGAGGCGGGCGCGGTACGGGGCCAGCAGCGAGCTGGTGAGTCCGAAGACGGCCAGGACACCGCCGGCGACGGCGTACGAGCCGGTCGCCCGCTCGGCCGTCAGCACCAGCGCCAGGAAGACGATGCCGTAGGCGAACCGGGCGGCCAGCGCGGCGCCGAACGTGCGGCCGGCTCCGGGCAGTCGGAGGACGGCGAGGTAGGAGGGGGCTTTCGCGGATGACAAGAACACTCCTGCGAGTTCTGGTGTCCCGGCGGTGAGGACGGGCGGGATCGGAGCGGGGGCGGACGGACGGGGATGGGGGCGTGCCGATCGGGCCGTCCGCGAACGACGGGCCGGAGCCTCGCGGGCGAGACCGCGGGCTCCTTCGGTCGAGGGGCCGCGAAGGTCCGTGCCGGCTACGGACGAGGGCTCGGGTCGGCGCCGGGGGCGGTGTCAGGGCCTGGGCCGGGGGCGGTGTCGCGGGCGGCGCCGGGGCCCGGGCCGGTGCCGGAGTCGCCGTACGGGCCGGGGTTCGGTGTGCGGGTCAGGGACAGGGCGACGGCGGCTCGCAGGGCGGCGGTCGTCGCCGGGGCCAGTCCGTGGCGGTCCAGCGTGGCCAGCGCCTGTTCCGTCATGCCGCCGGGGGAGCTGACGGCGGCGACCGTGCCGGCGAGGGAAGCGCCGGGCCGGGCGTGGAGCACTCCCGTGCCGTGCACCGCGTGCCGCGCCAGGTCCTCGGCGAGCCGCTGGGGCAGTCCCAGCCCGGCGGCCGCCTGGGCGAGGGCCTGGGCGAACCGGGCGAGCAGTGCGGGACCCGCACCGGACAGCGCGCTGACCGCCTCCATGTGCTCGTCGGCGGCGACAAGGACCCGGCCGAGCCGTTCGAACAGCCCGCTCACCCGTTCCAGTTCGGCCTGCCCCGCCCCCGGCCCGGCGGACAGCACCGTGGCGCCGGCCTGTACGGCGGCGGCCACGTTGGGGACCGCGCGCACCACCGGAACCGCGTCCCCGACCGCCCGGGCGACGGCGGCCGCCGGCCAGGAGGCCACCAGGGACACGAGGAGCTGACCGGGCCTCAGCAACGGCCGCAGACCGGCCAGCACGTCCGCGGCCTCGTGCGGGTGCACGGCCACCGCCACCAGGTCAGCCGGCCGTACCGCCCCTGCGATGTCCGAGGCCGGCGTCAGCCCGGTGTCGGCGGCCAGGGCGAGGGCGCTGCGGCCGTGCCGGGACACCCCGTACAGCCGCTGCGCCGGCAGGCCCGAGGCGACCAGTCCCGTCACGATCGCCCGGGTGATCCGGCCGCAGCCCAGGAAGGCCACCGTCGGGGCGCTCATCCGTGCCCCCCGGCGCCGGTCTCGTCGATGAGGTCGCAGATGGCCGTGACCCCGCGCAGGATCCGCTCCTCCGGCTCGGTGCCCACGGAGACCCGCAGGAACCGGTCGCAGGAGGCCCCGTAGGACACGCCCGCGACCGTACTCACGCGGTGCCGGCGCAGCAGTTCGGCGGCGAACTCGGTGGAGTTCAGCCGGGAGGCGCCGAGCGACGGGAAGAGGTAGAAGGTGGAGTCGCCCGGCAGGCTGGTCACCCCCCGCGCGGCGAAGGCCTCGGCGATCCGGTTGCGTCTGCGCACGACCTCCCGGATCTGAGGCCGGGTGCGCACCAGGACGTCCTCGAAGTGCTCGGCGAGGTACTGGCACAGGATCGTCGGGGCGCAGGTGACCAGGTGCTGCTGGAGCTTGGCCAGTTGCCGGATCAGGTCCTCGTGCGCGATGACGTAGCCCACCCGCCAGCCGGATATCCCGAAGTTCTTCGACATCGAGTTGCAGATCACGGTGTGCCGCTTGTCGGGGTCGAGGGCGGCCGCGGAGCGGAACGGCTCGTCGTCCGGCACGAACTCGCTGTACACCTCGTCCGCGATCAGCAGCAGGCCATGGGTGTCGGCGAGCGCGTGCAGCGTGCGCAGTTCGCCGTCGGACAGGCGCCGTCCGGTGGGGTTGTGCGGGTTGTTCACGATGATCGCCCGGCTGCGCGGGGTGATCCGGGCGGCCATGTCGTCCACGGTCGCGTGCCAGGGCAGCGTGACCGGGACACCGCCGCAGAGCCTGACCTGGTCGGGGTAGCTGACCCACAGCGGCTCGGGGATGATCACCTCGTCGCCGGGCTCCAGGACCGCGGCGAGCGTCATGAACGTCCCCGACTTGGAACCGGCGGTGACCATGATCTCGCGGTCCGGGTCGGCGGGGGTCCCGGTCGTCGTCTCGTGGTACTTGGCGAGCTTCTGCCGCAGCAGCGGTACGCCTCTGGTGTGCGAGTAGTGGTGGACGGCGGGCGTCAGTTCCTCGAAGGCCGGGGCCGGGATGTCGAAGAAGGCCTCCCCGAGGGAGAGCGTGATGATGTCCGCGCCGTCGGCCTGGAGCTCATAGACCAGGTTGTTCTGTCTGATCGACGCGGCCTCGGTGATGCCGGTCACCAGGGCCGAAGGACGTAGGGGTCCCATCGTGTCTCTCCTCTCGTGGGACGGGTGCGGTGGTCGCCTGCGGGAGACCGTCACAGCACGCGGATCTGTCCCTCGCCCCACACCACGTTCTTGACGCAGGTGAGGGACTCCAGGCCCATGGGGCCGCGGGCGTGCAGCTTCTGTGTGGACACGCCGATCTCGACGCCGTAGCCGAACTCGCCGCCGTCGGAGAACCGGGTCGAGGTGTTGACGAACACGCTCCCGGAGTCGGCCGACAGCGCGAACCGCCGGGCGACGGAGATGTCCTGGGCCACCACCGCCTCCGCGTTGCGGGTGCCGTGGCGGTGGATGTGGTCCAGTGCCTCGTCCAGGTCGCGCACCACCTTCACCGCGACGACGAGGTCGAGGTACTCGGTGGACCAGTCCTCGGCGTCGGCGGCTTCGGCCTTGGGCCACACCTGGCGGGTCCGCTCGTCGCCGCGGACCGTCACCCCGCGCGCGGCCAGCTCGTCCAGGCAGCCCGGCAGCCAGGTCTCGGCCAGCGCCTCGTGGACGACCAGCGTCTCCACGGCGTTGCACACGCTCGGCCGGGACGTCTTGGCGTTGACGACGATGTCGGTGGCCCGGGCGGGGTCGGCCGAGGCGTCCACGTAGACGTGGCAGTTGCCGTCGCCGTCGATGACGGTCGGCACCTTGGCGTTCTCCTTGACCGTGCTGATCAGCCCGGGGCCGCCGCGCGGCACCACGAGGTCCACGTACTCCTCCGCCGCCAGCAGCTCCAGTACGGCATCCCGGGAGGTGTCGGGGACGAGCTGCACCGCCGTGGCCGGCACCTCCTGCTGGGTCTCGAGCACCTCGCGGACGACCGCGGCGATGGCGGTGTTGCTGTGCCGGGCGATCGAGGAGCCGCGCAGCACGGCCGCGTTGCCGGACTTCAGGCACAGGGCGGCGACGTCCGCTGTCACGTTGGGGCGGGCCTCGTAGACGACGGCGACGACGCCGAGCGGCTCGCGTACCTGCTCGATGCGCAGGCCGTTGGGCCGGGACCAGCCGCCGGTGACCGCGCCCACCGGGTCGGGCAGGCCGATGATGGTGCGGATCGCCTCGACCATGCCGGTGATGCGCTTGTCCGTCAGGGTGAGCCGGTCGATCAGGGTGGTGGAGGTGCCCGCGGCCCGGGCCGCCTCGATGTCGAGCGCGTTGGCCTCCTTCAGCCGCTCGCGGTCGGCGTCGAGGGCGTCGGCGATCCTCTCCAGGACCCGGTCCTTGACCTCGGTGGGTGTCTCGCGCAGGACGCGCGCGGCGGCGGCCGCGGCGCGGCAGATCTCGGTGACGGACATCAGCAGACCTCCAGGAGACTGACGTATTGACGGGGGTGGAGCAGGACGTGCGCGCCGTCGCCCGCGGTCCGGGCGGCGGCCAGGACCGCGGCGCCGAGCGGGACCCGGCCCCGGGCGATCGGGTGCGGTTCGCCGTCGGCGGTGACGTCGACGACGTCACCGCCGGCGAAGGCGCCCCGCGCCGCGACCAGTCGGGCGAGCGGTACGGCACGGCCGGCGGCGATGTCGGACCGGGCCGCCGGATCGCACAGGAGGCTGCCGCGGGGCGGTGCGGCGAAGGCCCGCCACAGCGGCTCCAGGCCGTGCTCCCGGACGGTGCCGCGGGGGTGGACGAGGGTGCCGACCGGCTCACCGGCCAGCAGCCGCGGGAACACCCGCGGCGCATGGGCGTCCGCGATCACCGCGGTGACGCCGGCGAGGGTGGCGATCCACACCGCGCCGAGCTTGCTGACCATGCCGCCGGTGCCGGGACCGCCCGCGCCCGCTCCCGCGAGCCGTTCGACCTCGGCCGACATGCCCTTGACCTCGGGAACGAGCCGGGCGGCGGGGTCGGTGCGCGGGTCGCTCGCGTACAGTCCGGGCACATCGGTGAGCAGGGCCAGCAGCCGGGCCCGCAGGACCACGGCGAGCAGGGCGGACAGTACGTCGTTGTTGCGGATCCGGACCGCGTCGTTCTCGTTGACGACCGGTACGACGCCCAGGGCCAGGGCGTGCTCCAGGGTGGACCGCACCCCCTCGCGGTGCTCCCGGTCGCACAGGTCGAGCGGGGTGAACAGGAACTGGGCCGCGGTCAGTCCGCGCCGGGCCAGGCCCGCGCGGAAGGCCTCGAACAGCGGGGCCTGGCCGACGGCTGCCGCCAGCCGCCGGTCCTCGTCCGCGGCGCCCGCGCCGCCGAGCAGGTGGCGTCCCTGGGCGATGGCGCCGGAGGCGACCAGCACCGGGCGCACGCCCGCGTGGGTCAGCTCCGCGACGGACGCCGCCAGGGCGTCGGCCTTGGCCGGGTCCAGGCGCCCGCCGGTGATCAGCGACGACGTCCCGACCTTGACGACGACGCGGTCCAGGTGCTGCCGCGGGGCCGGGCGCGGGGGGTGGTCCGGGTTGCGTTCCGGGTGCATGGGCGCGGGGCACCTTCCGGTCTAGGCGGACGGGGTGGGGTGGAGACGGGGGCCGAGGTGGTAGACGTACCGGCCGGGCAGGGACTGCTCGGGCAGGCCGCCGCGGCGCAGTTCCCGTTCCAGGGAGGCGGTGAGCGCGCGCTCCAGCTGGGGTGCCAGGACGCGCGCGTTCAGCTGCCGCTGGTCCGGGCCGGTGGTGAGCGGCTCGCTCAGCGTGTAGTGGGAGCGGGCGCCGGCGGGGAGGAAGGACACCTCCAGCGTGCCCGCGGCGTCCCCGTGTCCCCAGCCGATCCTGGTCGTCCTGCCGTGCCGGGCGCCCAGCCGCCACAGGTCCTCCGGGTGCAGTCCCAGTCCCCCGCGCCCGCCGGCGCCCTCGGGGACGACCCCGTAGGCGTCGCGCAGCCGCAGCGCCTCGGTCAACCGGGCGTTGGCAACCCGCCGGTACCCGAACGCGCCGGTGTGCTGGGCCAGCCGCCGCTCGACCCCGGCGACGTCGGCCGGCGCGTCCGGCGCCCACTCGGTGTCGTCCGCCTCGGCGGCACAGCCGACGTGCAGGACGACGTCGTAGCGGAACAGGGCCATCTCGTTCCCGGCCAGGCCTCGCCGGGGCGCGATCTCCACCGCGGTGATCCGCTCGTGGCCACCGGCGAGCGCGGCGAAGAACCGTGGGTCCACGCTCAGTTCGGTGTCGGTTCGCAGCGCCCGGCCGACCGCCTCGGCGACCTGCCGCGCCTGTGCGCCCGGGCCCTGCCGCAGGTGCTCGCGCAGACTCAGGAACGCCTCCAGCAGTACGCCGTTGCGCACGTCGCCGATGAACAGGTGGCCCCCGTCCGCGATGCCGGCGACCGTCCGCTCGACCACCTTGCGCAGGTAGGCGAGCGAGGGGAAGTACTGCACCACGGAGTTGAGCACGACCGTGTCGTAGGGGCCCGGGACCGCCTCGATCGCCTCCGGCGCCTCGGCCTGCGCGACCTCCACCGGTCCGGGGGCGGCGTCGGCGGCCTGCCGGAGCATCTCGACCGCCGCGTCGGCGTAGTCGGTGGCCACGTACCGCTCCAGCCCGGCCTGCCGGCACAGGGGCCCGACCAGCAGGCCGGTGCCGGCCCCGATCTCCAGCAGCCGGCACGGGCCGAGCGCCCGGATCCGGTCCACGGTGCCCGCGACCCACTCCGTCATCTGCTCGGCCGGGACGGTGCCGCCGGTGAAGCTGTCGGTCCAGCCCTGGAGGGCGGCCTCCGGCGCGCCGTCCGGGTCGGGGACGTAGGTGCTCTCGAAGACGTAGCGCCAGGAGTCCATGAAGGCCTCGAAGTCGTCAGCCCGGATGTCGTCCGCCGGCACCAGGTGCGCCACCGGACAGGGCCTGCCCCCGGCGTCCGTCCCGGCCACCACCGCCGCGTCCTGGATCTGCGGGTACGCCTTCAGCGCGGCCGCCACCCGGGCGTACTCCTCCAGGTCCCCGGCGCGGTCACCGGCCGGCGGGGCGATCCGGGCGATCGTCGCGCCGGGGTCGCGGCCGGCCGAGCGGACGAAGGCCTGGAAGGCCTCGGCCAGTTCGGTGACGGTCGTGTGCCGGTAGAGGTCGGCGTCGTAGCAGAGTTCGGCGGACAGCCCTTCGCCGTCGCGGGTGAGGTCCAGGGAGAGGTCGAAGCGGCTGCTGGGCACGTCCAGGGGGACCGACTCCACGCCGACGCCGGGCAGGTCAAGGGCCTCGGCGCCGCTGTCCTCGAACAGCTGGCAGGTCACCTGGACCAGCGGGTTCAGACCCAGGTCCCGCGCGGGGTTGAGACGTTCCACGATCTGCTCGAACGGCGCCGTCTGGTGGGCGTGGCCGGCGAGCACCGTGTCGTGGACCCGGGTGAGGAAGGCGTCGAACGGCAGGCTGTCGTCGACGGTGCCACGGATCGGCAGGATGTTGACGAACAGGCCGACCAGCCCTTCGAGTTCGGCCCGGGTCCGGCCGGCCACCGGCACGCCGACGAGCAGGTCCCGCTGCCCGGTCCAGCGGGCGAGGACCACCTGGAAGGAGGCGAGCAGCGTGGTGAACAGGGTGGTGCGACGGCGGCGGGCCAGGTCGGTGAGCGCGGCGGTGTCCCGCGAGGGGATCCGGAAGCGGACGGTGGCGCCGCGTCCGCCGTGCACCTCGGGCCGTTCCCGGTCGCACGGAAGCGCCAGTTCGGTGGGCGCGCCCGCCAACTGCTCCTGCCAGTACGACAGGTCGGCGGCCAGACGGGCCGTGTGCTCGGTGCCGCGCTCCCAGGCGGCGTAGTCCTGGTACCGCAGCGCGGGTGCGGGGAGGGCCGGGGTCCGGCCCGCCGTCAGGTCCCGGTAGTGGGCGGCGATCTCGGCCAGCACCACCTTCACCGACCAGCCGTCGCAGACGATGTGGTGCACGCCGAGGACCAGCAGGTGTTCGTCCGGTTCGAGGGTGAGCACGGCTGCCTCGAACAGCGGCCCCTTCTCCAGGTCGTAGGAGCGCCGGCCGACCTCCTGGACGTACTCCTCGGCCTGCCGCCGGGCCTCGGCGGACGGCAGCCCGGACAGGTCCCGCAGGGTCACCTCCCGGCCCCACCGAGGGTCGACGGCGACCAGTAGCTGCCGCTCGCCGAGGGCGTAGCGGCTGCGCAGCACGTCGTGCCGGGCCACCACGGTCTCCACGGCGCGGGCCAGCGCGACCGCCTCCACCGGTCCGTGCAGCCGGACCGCCTCGACCATGTTGTAGCCGGTGTTCGCGGGGGCGATCTGCTGCAGCACCCACAGCCGCTGCTGGGCGGCGGAGGCCACCACCTGCTCCCCGGCCCCGAGCGCGCCGATCAGCCGGTCCCGCTCGTCCCCGGTGTCCAGGGCGGTGGCGAGTCCGGCCACCGTGGGCCGCTCGAACAGGGCGCGCAGGGAGAGTCCGGCGCCGAGCCGGTCACGGATGCGGGAGATGAGCTGGACGGCGCTGAGCGAGTGGCCGCCGAGCTGGAAGAAGTCGTCGCTCCGGCCCACCCGGTCCAGACCCAGCACTTCCTGGAAGATCGTCGCGATCCGTTCCTCCACGCCCGGCAGCGGAGCGACGTAGCGGCCCGCTCCGAGCGCGGCGGCGTCGGGCTCGGGCAGCGCGGCGGTGGCGGCCTTGCCGCTCACACCGCGCGGGATCCCGGCCACCTCCATCAGGGCGGACGGCACCATGTACTCGGGCAGCCGCCGGGCCAGGTGATCGCGCAGCGCCGCCTGGTCGAGCCCGGGCGCGGCCACCACGTAGCCGACCAGGCGGATGTGGCCGCGGGCGTCCGGCCGGGCCGCCACGGCCGCGTCCCGTACCTGCTCGTGGGCGAGGAGCGCGGACTCGACCTCCCCCGGGTCCACCCGGTAGCCGCGGATCTTGACCTGGCCGTCGAGCCGCCCGACGAACTCCATCTGGCCGTCGGCGCGCAGCCGGCCCAGGTCGCCGGTGCGGTACATCCGGCCGCCCGGCACCACCGCGAAGGGGTCGGTGACGAAGCGTTCGGCGGTGCGCGCGGGGTCGTCGAGATAGCCGGCGGCCAGCTGCGGACCGGACAGGCAGATCTCGCCGATCACCCCGACCGGCAGCGGCCGTCCCGCCGGGTCGAGCACCGCGACCGCGCAGTTGGCCAGCGGGCGGCCGATCACCGGGCCCGCGTCGCCCTCGACCGGCGCCACCAGGGCGTCCACGGTGAATTCGGTCGGACCGTACATGTTGATGGCGACCACGTCCGGCGCGGCGGCCAAGGTGCGCCACAGCGACGGGCGGACGGCCTCGCCGCCCAGCACGAACAGCCGGGGCCCGGGCCCCTCCCCGGTCAGCAGACCGAGCCCGACCAGCTGTTCCAGGAAGGACGGGGTCGCCTCCAGGACATCGATCCGCCGCCGGCGCACCGCGTCGAGCAACCGGACGGCGTCGCGGGCCGTGTCGTCGTCGACGACGTGCAGTTCATGGCCGTCGACCATCCACAGCAGCTGGTCCCAGCTGGCATCGAAGGCGACCGACATGGTGTAGGCGACGCGCAGTCTGCGGCCGGGCGCGGCGGTGGCCGCCATCGCCGCAAAGTGCGAGGCGCGGTGGGAGTGGTACAGGTTCGCCAGCGCCCCGTGCCGGACCACCACGCCCTTGGGGGTCGCCGTGGACCCGGACGTGAAGACGACGTAGGCGACGTCGTCCGGGCCGGGCGCCGGCGGGACGGCGTGGGCGTGCCGCGCCGGCACAGTGCGCAGGTCCAGCAGCGGCGGGCCCAGGCGTGCGGCCCGCTCGTGGACCGCGCCGTCGGTGACGATCAGACGCAGGGCGGCCGAGTCGGTCATCGCCCGCAGCCGCTCGGCCGGGTTGGCCGGGTCGAGGGGGACGAGCACCGCCCCGGCGCGCAGCACCCCGAGGACGCCCACCGGCAGCAGGGCTGACCGGGTGACCAGCAGGCCCACGCGGTCGCCGGGCGCGACAGAGCGGGCGGCCAGTTCGGCGGCGAGCGCGTCGACGGCCTCGCCCAGCTGCCGGTAGGTCAGCTCGCGGCGCCCGTCGGTCACCGCCGGTTCGTCCGGCCGCTCGGCGACGCGCTCGGCGAGGGCGGTCAGCACGGTCGCGCCGGCGGGGACGTCGACGCGTGGCCCGCGGCCGAGCCGGTGCAGCACATGGTCCCGGCCGGCGTCGTCGAGCAGCGGCAGCCGCGGCACCGGCGTCCGCGGGTTCTCGGTGGCGGCCGCCAGCAAGGTGACGTAGCACTGTGCGAGGTGGGCCACCGTGTCCGGGTCGAACAGGTCCCGGCTGTAGTTGAAGGAGGCGTGCAGCTGCCCGTCCCGCCAGGACATGTCCAGGGCGAGGTCGAAGAACGTGGTGGGCTGGGCGGCGCGCAGCGGGCGGGTGGTGGTGCCCGTCAGGTCCAGACCGGGGGCGAAACCCTCGTCGAGCAGCTGGAACATCACCTGGACGAGCGGGTTGACGCCCTGGGTGCGGTCGGGGTTGATCTCCTCGACGATCCGTTCGAACGGCAGCTCCCCGTACTCCTGCCCGTCCAGCACGCCCGCGCGTACGCGCTCCACCAGCTCGCCGAAGGCCGGGTCGTCGCGCAGGTCGCCGCGCACCGGGAGGGTGTTGACGAGCATGCCGACCAGAGACTCGGTGCCCGCCCGGGTACGGCCGCTCACCGGGTGACCGACGAGGACGTCCCGCTCGCCGGTGACCCGGGCGAGGAAGGCGTGGAAGGCGGCCAGCAGCACCACCCCGGGGGTGGACCGGGTGGTGGCCGCCAGGGCGCGGACGCGTTCGGTGACCGCGGGGTCGATGACGAGCTCGTGCACCCCGGAGGCGGGGAAGCCCGTCGCCCGCCGCGGCCGGTCGGCCGGCAGGCTCAGCACCGTCGGGGCACCGGCCAGGTGGTGGCGCCAGTGGTTCAGGCACTCCTCGGCGCGTTCCTCGTCCAGCCACTCCCGTTCCCACACCGAGTAGTCGGTGTACTGGAGTTCGGGCTCGGGCAGCCCGGCGTCCCCGCCGAGCACCTCGGCGCGGTAGAGGGCCGCGAGTTCGCCCAGCAGCACGCTCATCGACCAGCCGTCGCACACGATGTGGTGAGCGGTGACGGCGACCACGTGCTCGTCGGGACCCGCCTCGGCGATGTGCAGCCGGACCAGCGGCCCGGTGCGCAGGTCGAACGGTTCGTCCAGCACCGCGCGGTGGAAGCGGGCCGTCTCCCTGCGCCGGTCCGCTCCCCCGGCCGCCGTGAGCGTGCTGTGCCGGATGCCGGGGAAGGACCGCTCGGCGCCCGGTTCGGCGACGACCTGGACGATCGAGCCGTCGGCCTGTTCGAACCGGGTGCGCAGCGCCTCGTGCCGGTCGTACAGATGCCGTGCCGCCCGGGCGAGCGCCCCGGTGTCCAGCGGCCCCGACACCTGGAAGGCCTCGGTGAGGTGGTAGGCCGTGCCCTCCGGCTCCAGTGCCTGGAGCAGCCACAGCCGCTGCTGCGCGAACGCGGCCGCATACCGCTGTTCTGCCATGTCGGGAAACCCTTCGTCGAGCGAGTCGGGCGCGGGTGAGCGCGGGAGAGCGGGGCGGGCGGGGGTGACGGGGCGGGCCGGAGGGGCGGCGGGCTCAGCCGGAGCGCCCTGTGTCGTGGCCGGTCCTGCGGCGCAGCACGGGCCGCTGCCGGGCCACCGGCGCCAGACGGCGTGCCATGCCCTCGACGGTCGGTTCGTCGAAGAAGGAGCGGACCGGCAGTTCCAGGCCGAGAGCCAGGCGTACGTCGTCGATGAGCCGCGTCACCAGCAGGGAGTGCCCGCCGATCTCGAAGAAGTCGTCGGTGACGCCGACCTGTGAGCGGCCCAGCAGTTCGGCCGTGATCCGGCACAGCTCCCGTTCACGCCCGGTCCGCGGCGGCCGGCCCGCGGCCGCCGGCGGTTCGGCCGGCGCCGGCAGCGCGAGCCGGTCCACCTTGCCGTTGGGGTTGACCGGCAGCTCGTCCAGGACCACCAGCGCCGCCGGCACCATGTACCCGGGCAGCCGTTCGGCGACGAACGCCCGCACCGACGCGGGGTCGACGGTCCGCCCCTGCCGCGGGACCACGTACCCGATCAGCCGCTTGCCCCCGTGCTCGGCGTCGACGGCCGTCACCACGGCCCGGGCCACCGCCGGCGCCTGCCGCAGGGCCTCCTCCACCTCCCCGGGCTCGATCCGGAAGCCACGGATCTTGACCTGGAAGTCGTTGCGCCCCAGGTACTCCAGCTGTCCGTCCGCGCGCAGGCGGGCCAGGTCGCCGGTGCGGTACATCCGGCCGCCGGGCGGGCCGAAGGGGTCGGGGACGAACCGCTGAGCCGTCTCGGCGGGCCGGTCCAGGTAGCCGCGGGCCACGGCGGCCCCCGCGACACACACCTCCCCCGGCACGCCGAGCGGCACCGGACGCAGTGCGTCGTCGACGAGGTGGATCCGCGTGTTCCAGATCGGCCCGCCGATGGGCACCTGCGCGGGCTGCCCGGACACCGGCCGGTCCACGGTGTGCGCGGTGGCGGCGTGGGTCTCGGTGGGCCCGTAGTAGTTGTGCAGCCGCCGTCCCGGTACGGCGTCGAAGAAGGCGCGCACGGCGTCGCTGAGCACCAGCGCCTCGCCGCCCTGAGCCACGTGCCGCAGCCGGGGCAGGGTGAGACCCAGCCGCAGCGCCTCCTGGCACAGCAGCTCGATCAGCGCGGTCGGGGCGAACAACTCGGTGACCCGGTGCCGGTCCAGCCACCGGGCCAGGTCGGCGGGGCTGCGCCGGACGTCCTCGGCGGGCACCGCGAGCGTCTTGCCGCTGGTGCCGGCCGACAGGATCTCCTGGGCGGCGGGGTCGAAGCTCAGCGAGGCGAACTGGGCGGTCACCGAGTCCGGTTCGGCCGGCATCACCTCGGCGTGCCAGGCCAGCAGGTTGACGATCGGGGCGGCCGGCATGACGACGCCCTTGGGGCGGCCGGTCGAGCCGGAGGTGTGGATGACGTACAGCGGGTGCCCGGGACGCAGCGGGGCCCGGCGGTCGGCGTCGGTGAGGTCCGCGGCGTCGAGGGCGGCGATCCGCTCGACCAGCTCCGGGTCGTCCACGCACAGCGGGGCCACCCCGGCCGGGAGCCGCTCGGCGGTGTGCACGCTGGTCAGCACCAGCAGCGGGGTGGCGTCCTCCAGCATGGCCCGGACCCGGGCGGCGGGGTGGCCGAGGTCCACCGGCAGATAGGCGGCGCCCGTCTTCAGTACCGCCCACAGGGCCACGACCACGTCCGGCGAGCGCGGCAGGGCCAGCGCCACTACCTTCTCGGGGCCCGCACCGAGCCGCACCAGGTCCCGGGCGAGCCGGTTGGCCCGCGCGTTCAGCTCGGTGAACGTCAGCGTCCCGGTGCTGTGGACGACCGCGGCGCGGTCCGGCGTACGGGCCACCTGCGCCTCGAAGAGGTCGGGCAGCGAGGCGGCGGGGACGGGACGCCCGGTGGCGTTCCAGGCTTCGATCCGGGCCCGCTCGGCCGGGGAGCGCATGTCCAGCCGGCTGAGCGGCAGGTCGGGGTCGGCGAGGACCCGTTCGAGGGTCGCGACCAGGTATCCGGCGATGCGCTCGACGGTGTCCCGGTCGAAAAGGTCGGTGGCGTACTCCACGAAACCGCGCGTACCGCCCGCTCCGGGCGTGGCGGGCGGGGTGAGGTTGAACACCAGGTCGAAGCGGGCGACGCCGAGCCGGCAGGGTTCCTCGGCGGCCTCGAGTCCGGGCAGGCCGACCGGCACCCTGGTGTTGTTCTCGAAGACCAGCATCACCTGGAAGAGCGGGTGGTGGGCCGGGTCCCGGCGCGGGTTGAGGGCCTCGACCAGGACGTCGAACGGCAGGTCCTGGTGGGCGAACGCCTGGAAGGCGAACGCGCGGACCCGAGCGAGCAGTTCGCGGAAACCGGGGTCACCGGAGGTGTCGGCGCGCAGGACGAGGGTGTTGGCGAAGAACCCGACCAGGTCGTCGAGGGCCTCGTGGGCGCGGCCGGCGACCGGGGTGCCGACGGGGATGTCGTACCCGGCGCCCAGGCGGGTCAACACGGCGGCGAGGGCAGCCTGCACGACCATGAACGCGCTGGCGCCGGACTCGGCGGCCAACCGGTCGATGGCGGCGGTGAGTTCGGGACCGATCTCGAAGTCGACCGTGTCGCCGCGGTGGCCGGAGCGGGCCGGGCGGGGCCGGTCCGCGGGCAGGGCGAGCTTCTCCGGCGAACCGGCCAGGGCGTCCGTCCAGAAGGCGAGCTGCCGGGACATGAGGCTGCCCGCGTCGTCCGGGTCGCCGAGCAGGTCACGCTGCCAGAGGGTGAAATCCCGGTACTGCACGGCGAGCGGGGGGAGTTCGGCCGTCTCCCGCCGTACACGGGCGGTGTAGGCGGCGCCCAGGTCACGCGCGAGGGGGGCCAGCGACCAGCCGTCGCAGGCGATGTGGTGGACGACCAGCAGCAGGACGTGCTCCTCCTCGGCGAGGCGGACCAGCCGCGCCCGCAGTGGCGGATCGCCGCGCAGGTCGAATCCGCGGCGCTCGAACCGTGCCTGCTCCTCGGCGAGCCGGTCCGGGTCCAGCCGGACCCGCTCGAGCCCGGGGCAGGCCTCGGCGCTCTCCAGCACGACCTGCCGTGGCTCGCCCCCCGACTCCGGGAAGACGGTGCGCAACGCCTCGTGCCGTTCCACCACGTCCGCCAGGGCCGCCGACAGCGCGTCGGGGTCGAGCCGGCCGCGCAGCCGCAGCGGCAGCGGGATGTTGTAGGCGGTCGAGCCGCTGTCGAGCCGGTTGAGGAACCACAGCCGGCGCTGGGCCGGGGAGAGCGGTACGGCGCCGTCGCCCGCCCGGCGTTCCAGGGCCGGGGCGGGTGTGCCGCCGACGGTGAGCCGGGGGGCGAGCAGCGCCACCGTGGGCGCCTCGAACACCTCCTGGACGCTCAGTTCGTACCCCAGCCGCACGCGGATGCGCCAGACCAGCCGCATGGCGAGCAGCGAGTTGCCGCCCACGGCGAAGAAGTCGGTGTCGACGCCGACCTCCGGCAGCCGGAGCACCTCGGCGAACAGGGCGCACAGCGCCTTCTCCGGCTCGGTGCGCGGCGCCCGCCCCGTCGCCGGGCCGGGCAGCGCCTCGACGGCGGCGAGGGCCTTCCGGTCGATCTTTCCGTTGGCGGTCGTGGGGAGGCCGTCGAGGACCATGACGACGTCGGGCACCAGGTAGGCGGGCAGCCGCTCGGCGGCGTACCGCTTCAGTTCCCGCGCCCAGTCCTGTGGCGGGACGGCGTCATGGGCCGGGCGGGACGGACCGGCGGACGATGGGTGAGACACGTGTGACCCCCTGGAAGTGGTGGGCCCGCGGCGGCGCGGGGCGGACGTACGGGTCCGTCGTCAGGCCACGATCTCGACGGGCAGCGACGTGAAGCCGAGGATGAAGTTGGAGTGCAGCCGGACCGGCTCCCCCGCCGTGCGCAGTGCGAGCCCGCTGTCGAGCAGCGCGGAGAAGGCCTCGGTCAGCTCCGCGGTGCCGGCCGGGGCGCCGATGCACCGGTGGATGCCGCTGCCGAAGGACAGATGCCGGTTGGGGCTGCGGGTGATGTCGAAGCGGTCCGGGTCCGGGAACTGGTCGGCGTCCCGGTTGGCGGAGACGTTCCACAGGGTCACGACGTCCCCGCGGGCGATGTCCACGTCGCGGATCCGGGTGTCGCGCACGGCGACCCGCTGGACGTAGGCGTTGGTGGAGCTCCAGCGCAGGATCTCCTCCAGCGCCGAGGGCAGCAGCCCCGGCTCGGCGCGCAGCCGCCGCCAGGCGTCGGGGTGCTCCAGCAACGCCAGGATTCCGGCACAGGTGGTGTACGAGGAGGTCTCGTTGCCGCCGACGGCGATGTTCATGCAGTTGTACAGGATCTGCTCGTCGTCCAATGGCCGACCGTTGAGCTCGGCCCGCAGCAGCATGCCGACGGCGTCGTCGCGCTCGGGCCGGTCGCGGCGCTCCTCCAGCAGATCGGCGAAGTACGCGAAGATCTCGCTCTGGGCGTGGGCCAGCCGGATCCGTTCGTCGCCGCCCAGGTCGGACAGGACGGGATCGCGGTAGCCGACCATGCGCCGGGTGAGCCCGACGATGTGGCGGGCGTCGTCGGGTCCCACGCCGAACAGCGCCATCAGCGCACCGATCGGCAGCAGCGGGGCGAAGTCGAGGGCGATGTCGCAGCCGCCCGCCGCGCGCATCCGGCGCACGCCGTCGCGGACCAGCCGGCGGACCTGGTCCGTGACGCGCTCGACCATGGCGGGGCCGAACGGGGGGTGCAGGGCCCGCCGCAGCAGGCGGTGCCGGGGCGGGTCGGAGGCGACGAGCATGTCCCCGGAGGCGGTGTCGCCGCCGGTGCGGAAGGAGCCGCCGAGGATGGCGCCGTGCGCGGAGCTGAAGGTGTCGTGGTCGCGATAGGCGGCCAGTACGTCCTCGTACCGGGTGAGCGCCCAGAACCCGGGGCCGTCGGCGGAGGGGTTGCGGTACACCGGCGCCTCGGCCCGCAGCCGGCGGAACACCTCGTGGTGCCGACCGGCGGCGAAGGGAGCGACATCGGTCAGGTCGACGGTGGTGATGGCGCGCATCGTCACACCGCCGCCCGAAGCCGGGGTTCCAGGGTGCGGGCGATGTCCCGCAGCACCGTGAGCTCCAGGATGTCGCTGAACTCCAACAGCACGCCGGTCTCCCGCTTGACCTTCTGGCGGACCCGGAAGGCCAGCATGGAGTTGCCGCCCAGGGCGAAGAAGTCGTCGTTGGCGCCCACCTTCTCCACGGCGAGCAGTTCGGACCAGACGGCGGCCAGGATGCGCTCGCTGCGGGTGGCGGGCGGCTGGTGGTCGCGGCTGCGGGCCGTCTCCGCCGCCAGGATCTCCAGGAGCGCGGCACGGTCGCGCTTGCCGTTGTCGGTGGCGGGGATCTTCGGCAGGATCATGATCTTTCCCGGGACCATGTGGTCCGGCAGGGTGTCCTCGGCGAACGCCCGTACGGTGTCCGGCAGCAGCGGGCCGCGCCGCTCGACGAAGGCGGCGAGGACGCGGTCCGGGCCGTCCCCCACGGGGACCACCGCGACCTCGCGCACCTGGGGGTGGCGGGCCAGCAGCCGCTCGACCTCGCCGGGCTCGACCCGGTAGCCGCGGATCTTGACCTGGTGGTCGGCGCGGCCGACGAAGTCCAGCTGGCCGTCGGGGCGCCGGCGTACCAGGTCGCCGGTGGCGTACATGCGGGTGCCGTCCGCCCGGAACGGGTCGGGCAGGAACTTCTCGGCCGTCAGCGCCGGGTCCCCGTGGTAGCCGCGGGCCACTCCGTGGCCGCCGACGTGCAGCTGACCGGTCCCTCCGGGCTCCACCGGGTTCAACGCGTCGTCCAGCACGTAGAGGTGGGCGCCGTCGACGGCCTGCCCGATGGGGACGCCGTCCGCGTCCTCGGCCAGCTCGCGCACCTCGAAGGCGGAGCACGCCGTCGTGGCCTCGGTGGGTCCGTACAGGTTGAACAGCCGGCCGGTGAACTCGCCGGACAGCAGGTCGCGGCAGGTGTCGGCGAGGAGGGCGTCCCCGCCGGTGTGCAGGATCCGCAGCGGCGCGAACGCGTCCCGGTCCTCCCGGACCACGTGGTTGACGGCCATGGTCGGCACGAGCATCGCCGTCACACGCAGCCGCCGCAGCGTGCGCTGGAGATCGGAGGCGAGCAGATCCGGCAGGGCCGGGAGGACGACGATCTCGGCGCCCTGTGCGAGGGAACACCAGGTCTCGAAGTGGAACGCGTCGAAGGACAGGCTGGATATCTGGCCGACCCGGTCCTCGCCGGTCAGCTCCGGAAGCGCCGGGTTGCGGGCGAAGCCGACGATCCCGCGGTGCTCCAGCACGGTCGCCTTGGGCCGGCCCGAGGAACCGGAGGTGAACAGCACACAGGCCGCGTTGCGGGGCCGTACCGTCACCTCCGGCCGGGGCAGGCGGGCCGCCGGATCGGGTTTCGGGAGGGGCAGGACGTGCTCCGCCGGGATCTCCGCGGCCCACTCGGGCTCCGCCAGCACCACCCGGGCGCCGCTGCCCTCGATCATCATGTCGCGCCGGGCGCGGGGGTAGCGCGGGTCGACGGCCACATAGGCGGCGCCCGCCTTCAGGACCCCGAGCAGGGCGGCGAAGACGCCCACCCCGCGCCGGAGAGCGAGGGCCACCCGGCCCTCGGGCCGTACGCCGGCCTCGATCAGGGCGTGGGCCACGGCGTCGGAGTACGAGTCGAGCTGGGCGTAGGTCAGCGCGGCCGCGGTGTCCCGCACCGCCGGCGCGTCGGGGTGCCGCGCCACGGCGTGGCCCCAGAGCTCGGTCAGGGTG
Source organism: Streptomyces sp. NPDC093260 (assembly GCF_040683715.1). Taxonomy (NCBI): domain Bacteria; kingdom Bacillati; phylum Actinomycetota; class Actinomycetes; order Kitasatosporales; family Streptomycetaceae; genus Streptomyces; species Streptomyces sp. NPDC093260. Next base: position 38,046 of record NZ_JBFBEK010000001.1, on the reverse strand, counting down.
CCGGCCGACGGCGCCCCCGGCTTGCGTTGCGTCATTGCGCTCCTTCCTCGAGGTGTGCGTGCGCGCGCTGGGGGGCGCGGAGCGTCTCCAGCACATGGCGGCGGGTCGTGGCGTCGGTCAGCAGGTCGGCGCGCGCCGTGTCGACGCGCACCGAACGGGTGCCGCGGGCGCCGGGCCACGCGGGGATCTCCGGCTGCTTCCGGGACAGGAAGTTGACGACCGAGCCGTCCCAGGCCGGGTGGTCGGTGCGGTAGGCCGCCACCAGGTAGGCCAGCCAGTCGAGGAAGCCGCCGACCAGCGGGGCCAGCGCCTCGTCGCCGTCGTCGCCGTCCTCGCCCTGTTCCGCGAGCGAGCGCCGGACCGCCTGGGTCAGCTGGTGTTCGGCGTGGCCGAGGAACCTCTTCGACGGTGTGCGCAGCAGCTCGGTGTCCCACCAGGACGGCAACGTCGCCGGCGCGCCGACCGAGACGAGCAGTTTGCGGTACTCGGCCTCGACGGCGTGCGGCGTGGACGGCTCCCCGTCGAACAGCAGCACCCGGGCACAGCCGGTGAGGACGGCGGCCTCCTGGGCGAGCGGGGCGGCCATGCAGTACCCCAGCACCGCGTGCACCTCGCCGACGGAGCCGGCGACGGTGTCGAGGGCCTGCCGCGCGTACGCCGTCGCGGAGGTGGCCCGGGGCAGCGGAGGGGCCATGAGCTGACGGACGTCGTATCCGGCGTCCGTCAGCCGCAGGTCCGACACCCGGGCCTCCGGGCGGCGCCCGGGGTAGTCGAAGACCAGCACGACCGGGGCGCTCATACCGCGCCTCCCGCGACCGGCGCCAGGCAGCGGCGCAGCTCGGCGATCACGGCCGCCGGCGACTCCTGGACGAAGAAGTGGGACCCGGGAAGTACCCGGACGTGCGCGGCAGCCGTCGTCTCGGCCGTCCACGGCAGCCGCTCCAGGGTGTCGTCCCGGCCGTACAGCGCCCATACGTCGCAGGACAGACGGGCGGACGGGGCCCGGTAGGTGGCGAGCAGCTCGACGTCGGCGGCCAGGACCGGCGCGGTCAGGTCGACCAGTTCGGCCAGCAGTGCGGGGTCCATCGGCGACACGGCCCGCAGCATCCCGGCCACCTCGCGTCGCAGCTCCTCGTGGTCGAGGGGCCTGCCGTCGTCCAGCGCCGCGCGCGCCGCGGGGGGCGGGCAGGCGGCCACGACCAGGGCGTCGGCGGTGACCCGCAGGGCCACGAGTTGGGCCAGCAGTCCACCCATGCTGTGGCCGAACAGCACCAGCGGGGCGCCGGTGCCGTCCGCCCGGCGGGCGCGCAGTTCGGCGGCCATGTCGTCGGCGAGACGGGCCATGTCCTCGGCGAAAGGCTGTCCGTAGGTCGTCTCGCGCCCGGGCGGACAGGCCACGGCGAACCGCCAGTCGGCCGGGAGGGCCTCCCGCCAGCCGCGGTAGCCGGCGGACCCGGAACCGGCGCACGGGAAGGCCACCAGGTCCACCGCTGTTCCCCGGTCTGCGGCGGGCGTCCCGGCCGGGCGGGACAGGAGATTCTCGTACACGGTCACCGGGCCTTCTGAAGCGGCTGTACACGGGCGGCCAGGGCGCGCGCGGACGGTGCGAGGAAAAGGTCCTGGATCGACAGGGCAACCCCCCTCTTCCGCAGGTCCGCCGTACACAGCGCGGCCAGGAAGGACGATCCGCCGTGCCGGAAGAAATCGTCGTCCGGACCGAACTGCGCGGCGTCGAGCCGCCGCTGGAAGACCTCCGTGATCTGCGGAATCAGCGTGTCGACCCCGATCCCGGAATCATTTCCGTCCGCCCGCGATCCGGGCTGATTTTCAGCAGGTCGAGACAAGGGAACCCCTAGTGCCAAAAGATGGTGGTCGGCGCCGTGAAAGGCAGCCTTCCCCTGGAGATCGAGCGATGACTGTGGCCCGTGGAAAGCCGCGAAGAAAAAGCAGCGTGCAAAGATGTATCGGCGGATCGGATATCCGTCAACGGTGGTGATCAACGCGGGACCCCGGCGGTGCGGGGGCGAGCGCGGCGTCGCTCCCCGGGCACGACGCCGGGCGACACGGCTCGACACCGGGCGACGCGGGCACGGAACGACGCCGGACCAAGTCGCTCGCGCCGGGCCGGTGCGCTTCGACCCCGGACCGGTGTGGGCGACGTCGGCGCTGTGCCGCCCTACGCCGGACCGGTGTGGGCGAGGCCGACCCCGTGCCGGTCCGCACCGGACCGATGCAGGCGACGCCGACCCTGTGCCGGTCCGCACCGGCCCCGTGCCGGTCCGCACCGGCCCGACGCGGTCGACGCCGCCCCGGAGTCCGTCCACGCCCGCCCGGAGTCCGGCGAGGATCGCTCGGGACGGATGTTCAACTGCCCACCGCGTGCAGTCGAGCGGTGCCCGGTGTGCCGGTCAGGTCCCCCGCGACGTCCTGGCAGATCTGGGCGCAGTCCAGCAGCAGTTCGGCCAGCCGGGGCCGGCAGTGCCGGGGCAGGGCAGCGGCGATGGTGTCGCGGTCACGCGCGAACACCCCGCACACGCTGAGCATGCGCAGCAGCGAACGCCCTTCCTCGCTCTGCCGCAGGGAGGGGTCCCGCTGCAGCCCGTGCACCGCTCTCGCCAGCTCGTCCGCCTCCCTGGCCGGCCGTGCGGGAACCACCGAGACGATGCGCCGCGCTGCGGCCGTACGCTCCCGGACCGCGCCGGAGCAGCCCGCCGGGACGACGCTCTCGCCCCGGCGCATCCGGTCGCGCACGTCCGCGACGGTCGCCGCCGAGATGCCGGCCTCACGGGCGATCTGCCGCATCGACGCACCCGGGTCACGCTCCAGCAGCAGCCGGGCCCGCTCGCGCCCCGCGGCGGCGTCCACCGGGCGGACCCGCCCGTCCTTGCCGACCCGCCGGCCGCCGCGGGCGCCCGCGCCGTCCCGGCGCAGGGCGGCCACCTTCGTGGCGGACAGCCCCGCCAGGGCAGCCACCGCACGGTCCGACCAGCGCGGATGGGACACGAAGATCCGCAGTGCGGCGGCGATCCGGTCCTCCAGGGTGAGCGGACGCCCGTGCGTGATGTTCAGGGCGACCGCGAGCAGGTCCGCCTCCTGCGCGGTGCCGTCGAAGAACCGCACCGCGACGGTCGTCCGCCTCCTGTGCGCGGCGGCGCGGAGCCGGGCGATCCCGTCGATGACCCGCATCGTCGGCCGGTGCACGACCAGCGGGGGAAGGGAGTCCTCCACCTCGGCCAGGATCCGCACATGGGCCGGGTCCTCGCCCGCCAGCCGTGGGCTGTCCCCGACCACCAGGCGGGCCACGTGGACCTGGTCCACGGCGGTGGCCGCGAGGACCTCGTCGCGCAGCCGGAACAGCCGCTGGGCGTCCACGGCCTCGGCGGGCGGAAGCCCACCGGCATTCATGTCCACTGCTCCTGAGTGCCGCGAGGAGGTCCGGGTCCCGGTCACTGCCAGCCGGAGTCGTCGGTGGTGACCCGGACGTGCGCGGCGCCGCCGTCCGCCGTCACGGGCGCGTCGGCCGGCGCCTCCGCGTGGACCTGTCCGGCGAGACCGAAGACGAGCGCGGCCGCGATGCCCGCCAGGGACGCGGCGAGACCGTTCACGAAGCGCATGGGGTTCCTCCTTGACTCCGTTCGGTGATCCGTCGCCGACGATTCTGGTCGGCCCCACAGCCCCGTTGAAGGGGGACTCCGACGGTCAAAGTGGCCATGGCCGAACTGGCCAGAAGGGCCGCGGCACGCGGCCGGCAACGGTTTTCGGACGGTCACGGCGTCGGGCGACCGGGATCTGTCCAGGAGGCGGAAAGGGTGTTCAGAAGGGTTGCGAGTCCTCTCCGGCGGCAGGCCGTTCCTCCGGGGCGTGTCCGATCCGGTAGGCACGGATGCTGACGACGGTCCAGCCCTCCCATCCCTCCCGGGCCGCGGCGGCCTGCCAGGCACGTGTGGCCACGCCGGCCGCGTCGACGGCCGACCGGGCACGCGTATAGAGCGCGAGGACGGGACGGGGACCGGTGTCGGGGTGGACGGTGGCGTGCTCGACACCCTCCGCCCGGGCGACCGCGTGCGCCGCCTCGAGCGTCAGCGGCGCGCCACTGGAATGTTTCAACTCGGTATGCACCAAATACATGAGAGCCAGGGCCTTGGGTTGTGTAGAGGGCGATTCCTACGCAGATAAAGTTCCGCAGCGGCCACCCTTCCCGCAGGTCAGGGCTTGTGGCCCGTAGTTAGACTGACGCGAGGTTCGCCGGAACAGCGGATATCGACCACTATTCCGCGAATCCGACCTGGTGGGAAACTGCTCAATGGGGGAAGGGCTCTTCTATGTCAGGGCAACTGGGTCTCGATCCCGTCGTGGAGGCTGTCTACCGGGCCATGCTGGCGCATCCGGACGACAGCGTCGGGGAAATGGCCGAGCGGCTGTCGATGCCGGTCGAGACGGTCCGCGGAGCGCTGGACACGCTGTCCGAACTGACCCTGGTGCGCGTCGGCGAGGACACCGGTTCGTCGCCGCGCGCCGTCAGCCCACCGCTCGCGATGCAGATCCTGCTGGCGCGCCAGGAGGCGGAGATCGCCGCGCGGAAACAGCGTCTGGAGGCGACCCGGGCGGCCGCCGCCGAACTCATCGCGGACTACGCGCATCTCCAGGATCTGGAGCCGGGGCTGGGCCTTCAGTACATCGAGGGCGTCGAGGCCATCAGGGACCACCTGGAGATGCTCAACAGCCAGGTGCGCAACGAGTTCCTGACGTTCGCGCCGGGCGGGCCGCAGACTCCGGCGAACATGAAGGCGTCCCAGCCGCTGAACCTGCTCCTGCTGGAACGCGGAGTCCAGATGAGGACGGTCTACCTCGACAGCATCCGCCGGGACGCCCCCACCATGGACCACGCCCGCTGGCTGGAGGAACACGGAGCCCATGTGCGCACGGTGCCCGGTCTCCCCAACCGTATGATCATCATCGACCGGCGGGTCGCGCTGGTCGCCGCCCGGGCCGGTGACACCGCGGCCGGCGCCTACATCGTCAGCGGTCCCGGACTGCTCACCATGCTGCTCAGCCTGTTCGACTACGTGTGGGCGGACGCGTCCCCGCTGGGCGAGCCGGCCCGGCCGACCCCGACCGGGCTGACCCGCGCTCAGGAGGAGGCGCTGCGTCTGATGGCGCAGGGCCGCACCGACGAGAGCATCGCCACCAGCCTGGGCGTGTCCGTCCGTACGGCCCGCCGGCTGACCGGCAGCGTGATCTCCAGTCTGGACGCCCGCAGCCGGTTCCAGGCCGGGGTGCGCGCGGTGCGGCGGGGCTATCTCTCTGCGCACGAGGAGTGAGGGAGCACCGGGCCGCACAACCGCGCGCGACGAGCAATTGAACTCGTCGCCCCACGCCGTCGGGGAGTCACCGGAAGCGGTGACTCCCCCTCCGCCCGTGTGTCACCGCGCGTCCGGGGCCGGCGTGTCGGCGGCCGCGGGCGCGGTCTTCGTCGCCGTCGCGGGCCGGGCGGCCTGCCGGGGTCGTACGAGTGCGGTGGCGGTGGAGGCCAGGGCGGGGACCGCCGCCACCACGAAGCAGGCGGGCAGGGAAAGCTGTCCCAGAAGCAGGCCCGCGGTCGTGGTCCCGCCGGAACTGCCCGCGTTGAAGGCGCTGTTGACCCAGGTGCCGGCCTGGATGCGCGTCTCCTCCGTGGCGCACTCGTCCGCGACGAGGTAGGCCGTGGACAGGGCCGGCGCGACGAACAGGCCGATGCATCCGACCACGACGACCAGCACGTAGAGATCGGAGACGGCCCCCGCCGCCGCCAGCACGACGGACAGGACGAAGGCCGACAGGAACAGGCGCTGCCTGCTGGGCAGACGCCACTTGCGCGCCCCGTACGCCATGCCGCCGATGGCGCTGCCCACCGAGAGGGCGGCTTGGATCCAGGCCACGGCCGCGACGCGGTCGTGCGCTTCCGTGAAGGCGACCACCAGCAGTTCCAGGGCGCCCAGTGCCATGCCCACGCCGCCTGTCACGACAACCGGGGCCAGCAGCCCGGCCCAGCCGCGCGCTCCCCCGTCCGTCGCCGGCCCCTGGCCGGAGCCGGTCTCAGGGCGGTCGTCAGCGGCGCCGCCGTCGCTCACCGGCTCCGTGCCCGGCTCGCCGGTCGCGGCGGGGGATGCCCGGCGCCGCAGGAGAGGGGAGGCGACCAGCGCGAGCGTTCCGGTCAGGACCAGGACGGCGCTGACGCCCACGCCGAGAGCAGGATGGCCGAAGGCGATGAACAGCCCGGCCACCAGGGGCCCGAACACGTACAGCAGTTCCTCCACGACGGTGTCCAGGGAGAAGGCGCGCTGCCGCAGTTCCTCGTCGGGCATCAGGTCACTCCACAGGACCCGCATCACCGGCCCGAGCGGAGGCGCGCAGGCGCCCGCCGCGAGCGTGAGGACCAGCAGCGTCCAGGGCGGTGCCCCCGGTCCCCACGTGGCAACCGTCAGTGCTGCGAGCAGGGCCGCGTAGACGGTCGCCATGACCGGCAGGACCCGCCGGGGTCCTCGCCGGTCGAGCAGCCGGGCGCGCAGTGGGGCCAGGAAGGAGGAGCTGAGCCCGAAACACGCCACGGCCGTGCCGGCCCAGGCGTAGGAGCCGGTCGCCTGGCTGAGCGCCACCATCAGGGACAGGAAGACGATGCCGTACGAGAAGCGGCCGACGGTGGCCGCGGCGAAGGTGCGCAGCGCCCAGGGCTGACGCACCACAGCGGAATACGAAGGTTTCCCGGAACGGGAAGACATAGGACATTCCCCATCGAACGTGGCACGCGTACGCGTGCCGGAGGCAGGCCGAAGACAGTGCAGCCTTGATCCGCAGCGAAGCGGAGGCTGTCTTCGGTCTACGCACGGTGGAGGAACATGCCGGAACCATAGCAGCACCCTCCTGACGGCGCTCGCCGCCGCGGAGGCCGTCGACGGCAGCCGCTGCGCCCATCGGCTTCCACAGCACGGCAGTTGGTCCGTGGTCCACCGCCGGGAGCGTCCCCGCAGGAGCACGTGTGTCCGATGATGTGCGCCCCCGCGGTGGCCCGCACCGGAGCGACGATGCGGGCCCCTGGTCCAGCACCCGCGCCGCGGGCGGGGGGATCCGCGCACAGGCGCTGCCCGTCCCGGCCGGCTGGACGGACGGACACCCAGGCCCTCGGTCTCGCGTCGAACTGGGTCACCGCATGGCCGCGTTGAGGCCGCTGCGGCAGGTGAGGCCGGGGTGACACGGTGCTTGTGCGCGCCGCGGCCGGAGGCGACGTGGAAGCAGGCCGGAGCCAGGACGGACACGCCCCCGACCCACGGCGGCCGCGACTCCACCGCTTCCAGGGCCGCCCGTTGCTCGCCGGGGTCGGCGATGCGAGCGGCCGGCCGGTCGCGGCGGTCCCCCCTCGTGCCGGAACTGCGCGCACGGCGGACCCGGTTCGGCCTCCGGGCCGTCCGTGAGGCCGGGCAGGATCTCCCTGATCAGCCGCACGGGCAGTCCGGACTCCGGCAGGGAGCCCATGGCGCAGACCCGCTCGACGGTCGACCGGCAGCAGTCGCGGTAGCCGTTGCCGAACCGGCCCGGGACGACCAGCCCCTCGTCCTCGTAGTACCGCAACGACCGCGCACTCGCCCCGCTGGTCCTGGCTGCTTCGCCGATCCTCATGCCCGTGGACAAGGCCCGGACGCTCCGCCGCGGACTTCCGGGCCGTGGACGCGGAAGGGCTCCCGCGGCGGTCCGGCCGGGGAGCCCTTCGGCGGGTGCGTGCCGGTGGTGGTGGGTGAGAACCCGGTCACCGGCAGGCGCGCCGCGTCAGCCCCCGGTCCGGGGGTGCCCCGGACCGGAGATGGCCGCACCCGGTCAGGGCGCGAGGAGGAGGCTGTTGCCGCGTTCCTTGGCGGCGGTGTAGCGCTTGGCGACGTCCTGCCAGTTGACGACCTGCCACATGGCCTCGATGAAGTCCACCTTCTGGTTCTTGTACTGCAGGTAGAAGGCGTGCTCCCAGGCGTCGAAGACCAGGATCGGGGTGGAGCCCTGGCCGACGTTGCCCTGGTGGTCGTAGACCTGCTCGACGATCAGGCGGCCGCTCAGCGGCTCGTAGGCGAGGACGCCCCAGCCCGAACCCTGGGTGGTGGCCGCCGCCTTGGACAGCTGGGCCTTGAAGCCGGCGAAGGAGCCGAAGGATTCGGCGATGGCGTCGGCCAGCTCGCCCACGCCGTCCTTCTCGTGCGGCTCGCCGCCGCCGTCGCCGGTCATGTTGTGCCAGTAGATGGAGTGCAGGATGTGCCCGGAGAGGTGGAACGCGAGGTTCTTCTCCAGGCCGTTGACCGAGCCCCACGACTCCTTGTCCCGCGCCTCCGCGAGCTGCTCCAGCGTGTCGTTCGCGCCCTTCACGTACGCCGCGTGGTGCTTGTCGTGGTGCAGCTCGATGATCTCGGGGCTGATGACCGGGGCCAGCGCCGCGTAGTCGTACGGAAGCTCGGGGAGCGTGTAAAGCGCCATGTCCGGCGTCCTCCTTATTGCCAATGATATGCAGCTGCACGCTAACAGCAAGAACGGTATCGCGCCGTCGGACGATGGACCTAGGACCCCCCTCCCGTGTCGGCGCGCCCCCGCCCCGGCCTGGGTATGCTCGCCGCCATGTCCACGGCTGATCTCCGTCCGACCCGGCGGCGAAGAGACCCGAGCCGCACGACGACCGGGAGCGGTGGGAAGAGCGCGTGACGAGCTACGACTACGAGAAGGACGGCGCGGCCATCTACCGCCGGTCCTTCGCCACCATCCGCGCCGAGGCGGACCTCACGGGCCTGCCCGCCGACGTCGGCCGGGTGGCGGTGCGGATGATCCACGCCTGCGGCATGGTCGACCTCGTCCGCGACCTCGCCCACACCCCGGCCGTCGTGGCCCGCGCCCGCGAGGCGTTGCGCGCCGGCGCGCCGATCCTGTGCGACGTGCAGATGGTGGCCAGCGGCATCACCCGGGGGCGGCTGCCCGCCGGCAACGAGGTGCTGTGCACCCTCTCCGACCCCGCCGTCCCGGAGCTGGCCGCCGAGCTCGGCACCACGCGCAGCGCCGCCGCGCTGGAGTTGTGGCGGGACCGGCTGGAGGGCGCCGTGGTCGCGGTCGGCAACGCGCCCACCGCCCTGTTCCGGCTGCTGGAGATGATCGACGAGGGCGCGCCCCGGCCCGCCGCCGTCATCGGCGTCCCGGTCGGCTTCGTCGGGGCCGCCGAGTCCAAGGACGCGCTGGTCGCCCACCCCTCCGGCCTGGACCATCTGGTCGTACGCGGCCGTCGCGGGGGCAGCGCCGTCGCCGCCGCCGCGGTGAACGCCGTCGCGAGCGAGTCGGAGGTGTGAGGGGGCGGTCGTGACGGGCGCACGCCCGCCGTCCGAAGGCCTACCGCCGCTCCCTGCGGGCGGCCGACGTGCGGTGTCGTGACGTCCCGCCCCGGTCCGCCCCACGCGGCCCGCCGTCCGGGTGTCAGCCGCCCGCGCTCGCCAGGGTCAGGGCCGCCAGGGCCTCCGGTGCGCCGGGCTGGTCGCGGACTCCGGGGAAGGCGTTGACGTCCACGATCAGCGGGACGCCGTCGCCCCGGTCGATGACGTCCACGCCGTAGACGTCCAGGGCGAACACCTCGCCGACCCGGTGGACCAGGGCGGTCCAGCCGGGCGGCAGACTGTCGGGAGCCAGCGGCCGTGTGGGGCCGCGGCCCCCGGGCGAGAGTTCGGAGCGGCGCAGGGCCGCGAAGACGCGGCCCCCGATCGCCCACAGTTTGTGGTCCCAGCCGCTGTTGGGCGCGAACTCCTGCACCACGACCGGCTCTCCGGGGCGCGCGGCGGCCAGCTCGCGCAGATGCGCGGCGCTGTCCACGCGGGTCACCAGATCGTGCTTGCGGCTGTGCCGGCTCTTGACCACCACCGGTCCGGGGAGGCCGGAGCGGCCGTCCCGCCCCTGCTCGTCGGCGAACCGGGCGAGCGTGGGGTAGGTGCGGGTGACCGCGAACGGCAGGCCGGCCCGCCGGGCGTGCTCCGCCATCGCCGTACGGTCCTGGCAGAACGCGGTCGCCGCGGCCGAGTTCAGCACCCGGGCGCCGCGTCGTTCCAGCGCGCGGGCGAGGGAGACCGCCCGCGGTGTGCGCGCCTTGAGCAGATACACGTCGGCGGGAGCCTCGGACGGCTCCGGGGGCTCGGCCGTCGCCGGGTCCAGCGTCCGCACCGTGTGCCCGGCGGCGAGCAGCGCGGTGGTCGCGGCCAGCAACGGGTGGGCGGGGTCGGAGGTGATCAGGCCGATCCTCATACGGCCTTGCCCGCCGGCACGGGAAGCTGCGCCGCCTGGCCGGCACCCGGCGGCGAGCCCTGCGCCCCGGCCGCTCCGGCCGGCGACACGGCGTCTGCGGCCGGCGGCACGGCCGTCGCGACCGCCCCGCGCTGTTCGGGCATCCGCGGCCGCACGGGCTCCGCCGGTTCGGCGGTCCGGGCGCCGCGGGCGGCCAGGGCGAGTACGGCGCGGGCCACCCGTGCGGCCGCGTCGGGGACCTGGCGGAAACTGGGGAAGTCGTTGACGTCGACCACCACGGGGCCGTCCGGACCCAGCACCACGTCCACGCCGTACAGATCGAGGCCGTAGACCACCCCGGCCTGGGCGGCGACGGCGGCCACCTCGTCCGACAGCGGCACCCGGCGTTCGGGCGCCGCGTGGTCGGGGTGGAGCGGGGAGCGGCGCTCGGTCGCGTACAACTCGCCGCCCACGCCGTACACCTTGATGTCCACGCCCGAGTTGGGGATGTACGGCTGGGCGATGAGCAGGCCCTCGCCGGCGAGTTCGGGGGCGAGCGCGGCGAGCCGGTCCGGTGACCTCACCAGGTGCACGGCCCGCCCGGAGCTGCCGTCGGCAGGCTTGACGACGATCGGGTACTCCGACTCCGGTACCTCCGCGAGGAGTTCGGGGCCGGCCGCCGCGTAGGTCGGCGGCAGCGGCAGCCCGCGGCCGCGGCCGATCGCCGCCGCCAGCGCCTTGTCCCGGACGCCGCGGATCGAGCGGGCGTCGTTGATGGTCGTCGTCCCGGCCGCGGCGGCGGCCTCCAGCAGGGTGAGTCCCGGGCCGCCGGAGACCGTCTTGAGCACCCAGGCGTCGTGGGCGGCGCCCTGGAGCGTCTCCGTCATGCGCAGCAGGGCGCCGCCCGGCCGCAGCACGTCCACCTGGTGCCCCCAGGACGTCAGCCGGCGGATCACCTCGACCGGCATGCCGTCGTGGCGGTACTGCTCCTCCACCAGAAAGCAGAGCTTCATCGATCTACCCCGACCCTCCGGACGCCCGCCCTCGTCGTCCGGCATTCCATGACGTCCCGTGGCGACACAGGATGTCATGCCCGCCTCGGGACGCGCCGGGCGGCGGCCGGGGCACCGAACGGCGGTGCCGGGTACGGCAGATGGCGAGGGGGCGCGCGTCGAGGGTCAGGCACCGGGCCGTGCCGTGCGTCACCCGCACGTCGCGCGGTGCGCCACCCGCCGCCGGGCCCACTGCGCGGTACGCCGCCCCCCGCCGGGTGCACTGCGCCGTACGTCACGTGCCGCCCGGGTTCGTTGCGCGGTGACCGCGCCATCCTCCACAGTGACGGGCATGAGCGATCATTACGATGTCGTGGTTCTCGGCGCGGGGCCCGGCGGCTACACCGCCGCGGTGCGTGCCGCCCAACTCGGCCTGTCCACCGCCGTGGTCGAGGAGAAGTACTGGGGCGGGGTGTGCCTGAACGTGGGCTGCATCCCCTCCAAGGCCCTGCTGCGCAACGCCGAGTTGGCGCACACCGTCACCCGGCGGGCCGAGACGTTCGGGATCCGGTCCGACTCCCCCATCACGTTCGACTACGGCGCGGCCTTCAAGCGCAGCCGGGACGTGGCGGAGGGCCGGGTGGCCGGCGTCCACTACCTGATGCGCAAGAACAAGATCACCGAGTACGACGGCCGCGGCGTCTTCAGCGACGCGCACACCCTCCAGGTCGCCCTGTCCGACGGCACCACCCGGACCGTGACGTTCGACCACTGCGTCATCGCGGCGGGCGCGACCACGCGCCTGCTGCCCGGCACCGAGCTGAGCGAACGCGTCGTCACCTACGAGGAGCAGATCCTCAGCGAGGAACTGCCCGGCAGCATCGTCATCGCCGGGGCCGGCGCGATCGGCGTCGAGTTCGCCTACGTGCTGCACAACTACGGTGTGAAGGTGACCGTGGTCGAGTTCGCCGACCGGATCGTGCCGGCCGAGGACGCCGACGTGTCCAGGGAACTCGCCAAGCACTACCGCAAGCTCGGCATCGAGGTGCACACCTCCACCCGCGTCGAGTCCATCGACGACTCCGACCCCGCGCGGCCGGTCCGGGTCACCGTGGACAAGAACGGCGCCCGGCAGGTGCTGGAGGCCGACAAGGTGCTCCAGGCGATCGGCTTCGCCCCGCGGGTGACCGGTTACGGCCTGGAGACTACCGGCGTACGGCTCACCGACCGGGGCGCCATCGACGTCGACGGGCGCGGCCGCACCAACGTGCCGAGCCTGTACGCGATCGGCGACGTGACCGGCAAGCTGATGCTGGCGCACGCGGCCGAGACCATGGGCGTGATCGCCGCGGAGACCATCGGCGGGGCGGAGACGATGGAGGTCGACTTCCGCATGATCCCGCGCGCGACCTACTGCCAGCCGCAGATCGCCAGCTTCGGCCACACCGAGGCGCAGGCCCGCGAGGCGGGCTTCGACGTCCGGGTGGCGAGGTTCCCGTTCACCGCGAACGGCAAGGCGCACGGGCTGGGCGAGCCGGCCGGCTTCGTGAAGGTGATCAGCGACGGCGCCCACGGCGAGCTGTTGGGCGCGCACCTGATCGGGCCGGAGGTCACCGAGCTGCTGCCGGAGCTGACCCTCGCGCAGCAGTGGGACCTCACGGTCCACGAGGTCGCCCGCAACGTGCACGCCCACCCGACGCTGGGCGAGGCGGTCAAGGAAGCGGTGCACGGGCTCGCGGGGCACATGATCAACATGTGAGGTCCCGCGGCGGCCGGGGCGCGGCGGCGGCCTCGGGCGGTCGAAAGTCCCCGAGGGGACCGGCGCGCCCTCGTCAGGTGCGGGTTCGGGGCTGCGGGCGGCGGGCATGGCGTGCGCCGTCCTGGTGACCCGTAGCCCACGGTCGCGTCCCCGATCGCGAAGGTGCGCCGCCATGAACGAACCCCTGTACACCTTCGGGCACGGCACCGCGGGGCGCGAGGAGATCACCGGCCTGCTGCACGGGGCCGGGGTCGCCGCGGTCGTGGACGTGCGCACCGCCCCGGGCAGCCGCCGGGACCCGGACCTGCTGCGGGACCGGCTCGCCCGGTGGCTGCCGGAGGACGGCATCGCCTACCGCTGGGAACCCGACCTCGGCGGGTTCCGCAAGCCGGCTCCGGACAGCCCGGACACCTTCTGGCGCAACGACTCCTTCCGCGGCTACGCCGGGTACGCACGCACCCCCGAGTTCGTCGCCGCCATGGACCGGCTGCTCGGCGAGGCGGCGGGGCGGCGGACGGCGGTGATGTGCGGCGAGGCGGTGTGGTGGCGCTGCCACCGCCGGCTGATCGCCGACTTCGCGGAACTCGCGCGCGGGGTGCCCGTCCGCCACCTCATGCACGACGGGCGGACCGTCCCGCACGTCCCCACGGCCGGCGCCCGGCTGCGCGAGGACGGCCTCCTCGTCCACGACGGCCCACCGGACTGAGCCGGGCGCGGTCAGGCCCCGGCCACGGTGACGTCCTGGTCGCGCAGCGCGTGGAAGGCGGGCACCAGCAGGATGCCCTGCGGGACCAGCTCCGTGATGATGGCCTGCACGTGCGCGCGGCCGTGGGCGAAGGTGTGGTAGGCGGTGCCCCGGTTGGTCCACCGGTGCGTGCCGCCGTCGCAGACGGCGCGGGTGCCGCCGATGGACTGGGTCTCGTCGGAGTCGCCCTGGCTGATGGCCGAGCTGATGAAGACCGCGCCGGTGGCGCCGGTGCAGCGGTAGGTGCCGGAGATCGTGACGGTACCGTCCGCCGCCTGGCGGACCGTGCGGTCGACGGTCACGGTCTCGGCGTCGGTGGTGGACGCGGTGGCGACGGCGGACGTGGCGGCCGGCGCGGCGAGGAGCAGCGTGGCCGCGACCGCGCCGAGGGTGCCGAGCACCCGGCGGGCTGATCCGAAGGACGCTGACGTGACGGACATGGGGCCTCCCGAGGAACTGGAATGCGGGGTTCCACTGGTACCGGGCACGCGTCCGTGATCCGCACCGTCACGACGCGAGTCCACCCGGACTTCCGTCTAACGGCCCATGCGAGTTGCCTGCCGGCGGGCTGGACGGACAGGGCGGGGCCCGCCCGGCCGGCCGGCGGCTCGTCCGCCGCCCGCCCGGCCGGCCCGGCCGGCCGGGCGGGCGGGCGGGAGGCGGGTCTCCCGGGCCCGGTGATGGGGGGCCTCCCACGCCGTTCGGGCAGTGGAGGGAGCCCGCAAGGCGGAGGAGGGCGGCATGGCGGAGCCACGGCGACCGACGACAGCGCGGCGTGGGGTCCCCCCTGCTCGAAGCAGCCTGGGGGGCGGTGCCAGATCCCCGCGAGCCCGGCCGGATCCGAACGAGAGGCCCTAGGCCAGCACCGCGAACCCGTCGAGCTCCACCAGCGCCCGTTCGTCCCACAGCCGGACGACCTCCACGACCGCCATCGCCGGGTAGTGGCGGCCCACCGACCGGCTCCAGATGCGGCCGAGTTCGGGGGCGTGGGCGCGGTAGGCGGCGACGTCGGTGGCGTAGACCGTGACGCGGGCCAGGTCGGCGGGGGCGCCGCCGGCGGCGCGCAGGGCGGTGAGGAGGTTGGTCAGGGCGCGGGCGAACTGCTCGGGCAGGGTGTCGCCGACCACCTCGCCCTCGCCGTCGAGGGCGGTCTGCCCGGCGAGGAACACCACCCGGGAGCCGGTGGCGACGACGGCGTGCGAGAAGCCGGTGGGCGGGGACAGCTCGGGCGGGTTGACGCGCTCGGTGGTCACGGGGCCTCCCCGGTCGGCGGCGGAGTCTCGGCGTACAGCTCCTTGGCGATGATGCCCCGCTGCACCTCGCTCGCGCCCTCGTAGATCCGGGGTGCGCGCACCTCGCGGTAGAGGTGTTCGAGGAGGTGGCCGCGGCGCAGGGCGCGGGCGCCGTGCAGCTGGACGGCGGTGTCGACGACGTACTGCGCCGTCTCGGTGGCGAGCAGCTTCGCCATGGCGGCGCGCCGGGGCACGCCGGGTGCGCCGGCGTCGTACGCGGTGGCCGCCGCGTAGACCATCAGGCGGGCCGCCTCGGTGCGCAGGGCCATCTCGGCGACCTGGTGGGCGACGGTCGGCAGGTCGCTCAGCTTGCCGCCGAAGGCGTCCCGGCGGGCGGTGTGGGCGAGGGTCGCCTCCAGGGCGGCCTGCGCCATGCCGACGGCGAAGGCGCCGACGCTGGGCCGGAAGAGGTTGAGGGTGCCCATCGCGACGCGGAAACCGCGGTCCGTCTCGCCGAGCACGTCGTCGGCCGTGACGGGGACGCCGTCGAAGGCGAGGGCTCCGATCGGGTGCGGGGAGAGCATCTCCAGCGCGCTGCCGGTGAGGCCGGGCCGGCCGGCGGGGACCAGGAAGGCGGTGATCCCACGGGAGCCGGCGCCGGGTGTGGTGCGCGCGAAGACGGTGTAGAAGTCGGCCTCGGGGGCGTTGGAGATCCAGCACTTCTCCCCCGTGAGCCGCCAGCCCCGCCCCGCACCACCGGCCGCACCCGGGTCCGGGTCGGCCCGCAGGGTCAGGGCCGCCGCGTCCGAGCCCGCCGCCCGCTCGCTCAGGGCGAAGGCCGCCACCGCGCTGCCGTCGGCCACCGCGGGCAGCCAGCGGGCGCGCTGGGCGGGGGTGCCGTGGGCGTGGACGGGGTGGGCGCCGAGGCCCTGGAGGGCGAGCGCGGTCTCGGCCTCGGTGCAGCCGTGGGCCAGGGACTCCCGCATGAGGCACAGGTCCAGCGCGCCCGAGGCGAACAGGCGCTCCAGCAGACCCGACCGGCCCAGTTCGGCGAGGAGGGCGCGGTCGACGCGGCCCGGCTCGCCCTTCTCGGCGACCGGCCGCAGCCGTTCGGCGGCCAGCGTACGCAACTCGGTGCACCAGGCCTGCTGTTCGGGTTCGAGCGAGAAAGCGGGCATCCGCCGGTCCTCCCTCCCCCGGGCCGCCCGCGCGGCCGGGGCTCGCCCCCACCGTATCGCGTACCGTTGACTGCCGTCACCAACGCGCTACGCTCCAGGTGCGAGCCCACCACACCAAGGGGGCGAACCGCCATGGACCACCCGTCCGCCCACGTCGACACGTTCGCGCGCGATCACCTCCCGCCCCCGAACCAGTGGCCCGAGCTACGGTTCGACCTGCCGGAGCTGCGCTACCCGGCCCGGCTGAACTGCGCCGCCGAGCTGCTCGGCCCGGCGGACGACGGCGACGCCGGGCGGCCGGTGTTCCGCACGCCCGCCGGTGACACCTGGACCTACGGCGACCTGCGTGCCCGGGTGGACCGCGTCGCGCACGTCCTGACCGCCGGGCTCGGCGTGGTGCCCGGCAACCGGGTGCTGCTGCGCGGCCCCACCACGCCGTGGCTGGCCGCCTGCTGGCTGGCCGTGCTCAAGGCGGGCGCGGTCGCCGTCACCGTACTGGCCCAGCAGCGCGCCCACGAGCTGAGCACCGTCTGCGAGATCGCCCGCGTCCGGCACGCGCTGTGCGACATCAGATCGGTGGACGACCTGGTCAAGGCCGGGGTGCCGGGGCTGCGCCTGGCGACGTACGGCGGCGAGGGACCCGACGACCTGCTGCGGCGGCCCGCACCGGCCACGCCGTTCCCGACCGTGGACACCGCCGCGGACGACGTGGCGCTGATCGCGTTCACCTCGGGCACCACCGGCCGCCCCAAGGGCTGCGTCCACTTCCACCGGGACGTGCTGGCGATCGCGGACACCTTCTCCGCGCGGGTGCTGAGACCGCGTCCGGACGACGTGTTCGCGGGCAGTCCGCCGCTCGGGTTCACCTTCGGCCTCGGCGGGCTGGTCGTCTTCCCGCTGCGGGCCCGCGCCAGCGCCCTGCTGCTCGAAGAGGCCCACCCGCGGCAGCTGTTGAGCGCGGTCGCCGAGCACCGGGTGTCCGTGCTGTTCACCGCGCCGACCGCCTACCGGGCGATGCTGGCGGACCCGGCCGCCCACGACCTCTCCTCGCTGCGCAGGTGTGTGTCGGCCGGTGAGAACCTGCCCGCCGCCACCTGGCACGCCTGGCGCGAGCGGACCGGTGTGCGCATCGTCAACGGCATCGGCGCCACCGAGCTGCTGCACATCTTCATCTCGGCGGCGGACGCGGACATCCGCCCGGGGACCACGGGTGTGCCGGTGCCGGGCTGGCGGGCGCGGATCCAGGACGAGGACGGGCGGCCCGTGCCCGACGGGACGCCGGGGCTGCTCGCCGTGCAGGGCCCGGTCGGCTGCCGCTACCTCGCCGACCCGCGCCAGCGGGTGTACGTGCGCGACGGCTGGAACGTCACCGGCGACACCTGTGTCCGCGACGGCGCCGGCTACTTCCACTATGTCGCCCGCGCCGACGACATGATCATCTCGGCGGGCTACAACATCGCGGGACCGGAGATCGAGGACGCGCTGCTGCGCCACCCGGACGTGGTCGAGGCGGCGGTCGTCGGCCGGCCGGACGACGCCCGCGGCCAGGTGGCGGTGGCGTACGTCGTCGTGCGGGAGGGGACGGCGCGGGACGCCCAGGCGCTGCGCGCGTACGTCAAGGAGGAGCTGGCACCCTACAAGTGCCCGCGCGAGATCGTCTTCGCGGACGCGCTGCCGCGCACGGCGACCGGCAAACTCCAGCGGTTCAGACTGCGTGACCCTGGCACCCACGACCAGGGGCGGCACCCGACGACCTAAAATGATCAACGTGTCCGAGCAGTCCGCGCAACCCGCCCCGAGATCCCTCATCGTCACGCTGTACGGCGCGTACGGCCGCTTCGTGCCGGGCCCGGTGCCCGTGGCGGAGCTGATCCGGCTGCTGGCCGCGGTGGGCGTGGACGCGCCCTCCGTGCGCTCCTCGGTGTCCCGGCTCAAACGGCGCGGGCTGCTGCTCCCGGCCCGCACCGGGCAGGGCGCTGCCGGCTACGAACTCTCGCCCCAGGCACGCGAGTTGCTGGAGGACGGCGACCGCCGGGTGTACGCGGGCGCGCCCTGCGAGGACGAGGGCTGGGTGCTGGCGGTGTTCTCGGTGCCGGAGTCGCAGCGGCAGAAGCGGCATGTGCTGCGCTCCCGGCTGGCCGGGCTCGGCTTCGGCACGGCGGCGCCCGGGGTGTGGATCGCCCCGGCCCGGCTGTACGAGGAGACCCGCAACACGCTGCGGCGGCTGGACCTGGACGTGTACGTGGACTTCTTCCGCGGCGACCACCTGGGCTTCGCGCCGACGGCCCAGGCGGTGGCCCGCTGGTGGGACCTGGCGGCCCTGGCCGCGCAGCACGAGGCGTTCCTCGACCGGCACGCACCGGTGCTGCGCGCCTGGCAGGAGCGCGCCGACACCCCGCCGGAGGAGGCGTACCGGGATTATCTGCTCGCCCTGGACTCCTGGCGCCATCTCCCCTACGCCGACCCGGGGCTGCCGGCCCGGCTGCTGCCCGCGGACTGGCCGGGGGCCCGCTCGGCGGCGGTGTTCCGGGCGCTGCACGAGCGGCTGCACGAGGCGGGCGCGCTCTACGCGGGGGTGTCCGTCCCGGCCGGCCGGGCGTGACGCGTGCGTGCCGCCTCAACTGCGCAGGGTGAGACGGGGTTTGGGGGCGTCCGTGCGGCCGGTCCGGGGGCGGCGGCTGCCGGCGCGGTAGGGGGCGGGCCAGACGGCGCCGGGGCCCGTGTAGCCCTGCTCGGCGGCGGCGTGCAGGGTCCACTGCGGGTCGTACAGGTGCGGCCGGGCCAGCGCGCACAGGTCGGTGCGCCCGGCCAGGATCAGGGAGTTGACGTCGTCCCAGGACGAGATCGCGCCGACCGCGATCACCGGGACGCCCACCGCGTTGCGGATGCGGTCGGCGAACGGCGTCTGGTACGAGCGCCCGAACTCCGGCCGCTCCTCGGCCACCACCTGTCCGGTGGACACGTCGACGGCGTCGGCGCCGTGCGCGGCGAAGGCGCGGGCGATCTCCACCGCCTCCTCGGCCGTGGTGCCGCCCTCGGCCCAGTCGGTGGCCGACAGCCGGACGGTCATCGGCCGTTCCTCCGGCCACACCGCGCGCACCGCGTCGAACACCTCCAGCGGGAAGCGCAGCCGTCTGTCCAGTGAGCCGCCGTAGGCGTCGGTGCGGCGGTTGGTCAGCGGGGAGAGGAAGCCGGAGAGCAGGTAGCCGTGGGCGCAGTGCAGTTCGAGGAGGTCGAAGCCGGCGCGGGCGGCCCGCCAGGCGGAGGTGGCGAACTGCTCGCGTATGTCGGTCAGTTGCGCCCGGGTCACCTCGCGCGGGATCTGGCTGCCCGGACGGTGGGGCAGCGGGGAGGCGGCGACCAGGGGCCAGTTGCCCTCGGGCAGCGGTTCGTCGATGCCCTCCCACATGATTTTGGTGGAGCCCTTGCGTCCGCTGTGGCCGAGTTGGACGCCGATCGCGGTGCCGGGAGCCTGCCGGTGGACGAAGTCGGTGATCCGCCGCCAGGCCTCGGTCTGCCGGCCGGTCCACAGTCCGGCGCAGCCGGGGGTGATCCGGCCCTCGGGGCTGACGCACACCATCTCGGTCATCACCAGTGCGGCGCCGCCGAGCGCGCGGGCGCCGAGGTGGACGAGGTGGAAGTCGCCGGGGACGCCGTCGACTGCGGAGTACATGTCCATGGGCGAGACCACGATCCGGTTGCGCAGGGTCAGGCCGCGCAGCCGGAACGGGGTGAACATCGGCGGGGTGCCGGGCGGGCAGCCGAAGTCGCGCTCGACGGCGTCGGTGAAGCGGGCGTCGCGCAGCCTCAGGTTGCCGTGGGTGACCCGGCGGCTGCGGGTGAGCAGGTTGAAGGCGAACTGGCGGGGCCGCTGGCCGAGGTAGAGGTCGAGGTTCTCGAACCACTCCAGGCTGGCCCGGGCGGCCCGCTGGGTGGACGCGACGACCGGTTTGCGTTCCTCCTCGTAGGCGGTCAACGACTCGGTCAGGGTGGGCTGTCCGTCCAGGCAGGCGGCGAGCGCGAGGGCGTCCTCGACGGCGAGCTTGGTGCCGGAGCCGATGGAGAAGTGGGCGGTGTGGGCGGCGTCGCCGAGCAGGACGAGGTTGCCGTGCGACCAGCGGTCGTTGACCACCGTGCGGAAGGTGGTCCAGGCGGAGTTGTTCGCGCGCAGCGGGCGGCCGCCGAGGGCCTCGGCGAAGATCTTGGCGCAGCGCTCGACCGAGCCCTGTTCGTCCAGCTCGGCGAAGCCGGCCGCCCGCCACACCTCCTCGCGCATCTCCACGATCACGGTGGAGGCGTCGGCGGCGAACGGATAACCGTGCAGTTGCATGACGCCGTGCTCGGTCTCGGCGATCTCGAAGCGGAAGGCGTCGAAGGCGAAGTCGGCGGCGAGCCAGATGTAGCGGCAGCGGTGGTGTGTCAGGCGGGGACGGAACACGTCGGCGTGGGCCGCGCGGGTGGCGCTGTGCACACCGTCGGCGGCGACGACCAGGCCGTACGTCTGCGTCAGGCGGGCCGGGTCCGGGGCCTCGGCGCCGAAGCGCAGCTCGACGCCGAGCGAGCGGCAGCGCTCCTGGAGGATGTGCAGCAGCCGGTGCCGGCCGAGCGCGGCGAAGCCGTGGCCGCCGGAGGTGTGCCGGGTGCCCCGGTGCACGATGTCGATGTCGTCCCAGCGCACGAAGTCCCGCTGGAGCGCCTCGTAGACCACCGGGTCGGCATGCTCGATGCCGCCGAGCGTCTCGTCGGACAGGACGACGCCGAAGCCGAAGGTGACGTCGGGCGCGTTGCGCTCGAAGACGGTGATCTCGCGGGCCGGGTCGAGCCGTTTGAGCAGGGCCGCCGTGTAGAGGCCGCCGGGGCCACCGCCGACGACCGCGACCCTCAGCGGGCCGCTCGCCCCGCCTCGGGGTGCACCGGTCGTCTCCCTCCGGGGCGCGCCGGTCACGGCGCCCTCACCGTCCCTGCCACTTGGGGGGCCGCTTCTCGGTGAAGGCGGCGTGGAACTCGGCGTAGTCCTCGCCGTTCATCAGCAGGGCCTGGGTGGCGGCGTCCAGTTCGACGGCGGCGGACAGGGGCATGTCCAGTTCGGCGGTGAGCAGGGCCTTGGTCTGGGCGTGGGCGAGGGCGGGTCCGTCGGCGAGGCGGCGGGCGAGGGCCTGGGCCTCCTCGTCGGCGTGGCCCTCGTCGGTGAGGACGCTGATCAGGCCGATCCGCTCGGCCTCGGGCGCCCGTACCGGCTCGCCGAGCATCAGCAGCCGGGTGGCGTGGCCGAGGCCGACCACGCGGGGCAGCAGATAGGCGGCGCCCATGTCGCCGCCGGACAGTCCGACGCGGGTGAACAGGAACGCGAACCGGGCGGACGGGTCGGCCACCCGGAAGTCGGCGGCCAGCGCGAGCACGGCTCCGGCCCCGGCGGCCACGCCGTGCACCGCCGCGATCACCGGGAACGGGCACTCGCGCACCGCCCGCACCACCTGGCCGGTCATCCGGTTGAAGTCGAGCAGCTCGGCGGTGTCCATGGCCAGGGTGGCGCCGATGATCTCGTCCACGTCGCCGCCCGAGCAGAAGCCGCGCCCCTCGCCGGCCAGCACGAGGGCGCGCACGGAGCGCTCGCGGCAGAGTTCGGCGAGCAGGTCGCGCAGATCGGCGTAGGCGCCGAAGGTGAGCGCGTTGAGCTTGTCGGGGCGGGCGAGGGTGACGGTGGCGACGCCGTCGTCGTGGGCGACCCGCAGATGGCGCCAGCCGGCGGTGCGGGCGGCGGAGCCGGTGAAGGGACTCATGACGGGCGGCCTCCTCGGCGAACGGCCTTGTCGGTGCGCGCTCAGCTCTCCCGACGAAGTTATCACTCATCTGTGACCATCGTCACGAGCGCACGATAGGGGCCGTGACAATGTGGCCGGGACCCGTCGCTTCCGGCCGCTTCGTCACAGCTCGGCGATGGCCCGGTAACGGCGGGCGCGGGAGACGGGAGCGGGGTGGCTGACGTGGGTAGTTCCGCCCGTGCCGGGGCCCGGGCGGTCCCGGGCGGAGGGTGCCGCGCACCGCCGGCGGCGGCCCCCGTACCATTCCTCACGTCGAAAGCAGGACAGCCTCATGGCGACCACTGGGACGTTCTGCGTCATGAACGGACACACGGTGCCCCACTCCCCCCTTGCCTCCTGGCGCGTCGCGCTGCCGCACTCGGCCGCTGCGGTGCCGGTGGCCCGCGCCCTGGTGCGTACGGCGCTGGCCGAACTGGAGCACTCGGCCGACAGCGACACGGCGGAGCTGCTCACGGCGGAACTGGTCGCCAACGCCGTCGAGCACACGGCGGGCGGCGGACCGATAGAACTGCTGGTGGAGCTGTTGCCGAGCGGCTGCCACGTCGAGGTGCGCGACCCGGACCCGGCGCCGCCCGGCGATCTGACCCGCCCCGACCTCACCCCGCCCGACCCGTGGCGGGAGGGCGGGCGCGGGCTGCTGCTGATCCGCGCCCTCAGCTCCGCCTGCGGGCACCGCCCCGCCGGGTCGGGCAAGGCGGTGTGGTTCAGACTGCTTGCAGCTCCTGGGCTGCCGGGGCGGGCGTGACGTCGCGTTCGGCCGCGAGCCTGGAGTGGCGGCGGCCGTAGAGGACGTAGACCAGCGCTCCCGCGGCGAGGAAGCCGGCGAACTGCACCCAGGTCGACCAGCCCGTCTCGTACATCAGGTACAGGCAGCAGGCGACGCCGAGCAGCGGGACCACCGGGTACAGCGGCACCCGGAAACCGCGCTTGAGCGCGGGCTCGCGGCGGCGCAGCGCGATCACCGCGACGTTGACGACGGCCATGGTGGCCAGGGTGCCGATGGTGCACAGGTTGACCACCGCGTCCAGTGAGGCGAAGGCCGCGGGCAGCGCGAAGACGACGGCGACGACGAGGGTGCCAGCGACCGGCGTCGAGGTCTTCGGCGAGACCTTCTCGAAGACCCGCGGCACCAGGCCGTCGCGGGACATCGACAGCAGGATGCGGGTCTGCCCGTACATCACCGCGAGCACCACGGAGGCGATGGCGACGACCGCGCCGAAGGCGATCACCGCGCCGCCGACCGTGGAGCCGGTGACCGCGTTGACGACGTAGCTCAGCGCGGCGGGCCGGTCGCCGACCTGGCCGCCGCCGATGGCGCCGATCGCGGCGAGCGCGACCGCGCAGTACAGCAGGGTGACCACGCCGATGCAGACCAGGATGGCGAGCGGGATGTCGCGGCGGGGGTTCTTGGCCTCCTCGCCGGCGGTGGTGATGGCGTCGAAGCCGATGTAGGAGAAGAACGCGGCGGTGGTGCCCGCGCCGATCCCGCCGAGCCCGGCCGGGGAGAACGGGGTGAGGTTGCCGTGCTGGAAGGCGGTGAAGCCGATGGCGCAGAACGCGACGAGGACGACCAGCTTCAGGACCGCCATCGCGGCGGTGGCGCGGGCGCTCTCGCGCACGCCGCGCACCAGCAGCACGGCGGCCAGGGCGATCACGATGACGGCGGGCAGGTTGACGACGCCGCCGTCGCCGGGGCCTGCGGACAGGACGGCGGGCAGCTGCCGGCCGGTGAGGCTGTGCAGCAGCTCGTTGACGTACTGGCTCCAGCCGACCGCGACCGCCGAGACGGAGACGCCGTACTCGAGCAGCAGGCACCAGCCGACCAGGAAGGCCGTGGACTCGCCGAGGCCGGCGTAGGCGAAGGAGTACGACGAGCCGGAGACGGGGATGGCGCCGCCCAGCTCGGCGAAGGCGAACGCGGTCAGGACGCAGGTGACCGCGGCGAGGACGAAGGAGACGACGACGGCGGGACCGGCCTGGGCGACCGAGTCGGACAGCCCGACGAAGATGCCGGTGCCGACGATCGCCCCGACGCCGAAGCAGACGAGCTGGAAGAGGCCCATCGTGCGCTTGAGGCCGTGGCCCTCGCGGTCGGCGCCGGACTCGGCCAGCAGACGCTGAGGGGACTTGATGCGGGGAGCGGGCATGGGGGGTGTGGTGCTCGATTCTGGTGGTGCGGGGCGATCGGGATGGGACCGCGCGACGGGCGGAATGGGTGGTTCCGCTCCGTCGGCCAGGATACGGCCCGGTCGGGCCGTGGGGCGGGGGCAGCGGCTGCCCTCGTGGGGGCGTCTCGGTCAGGCGAGGGTGGCGACCAGGACCGCCTTGATCGTGTGCAGACGGTTCTCCGCCTCGTCGAAGACGACCGAGTGGGCCGACTCGAAGACCTCGTCGGTGACCTCCAGCGAATCGAGGCCGTACCGCTCGTGGATCTCGCGGCCGACCTTGGTGCCGAGGTCGTGGAAGGCCGGCAGGCAGTGCAGGAACTTCACGTCCGGGTTGCCGGTGGCGCGCAGCACGTCCATGGTGACCGCGTACGGCGCGAGCGCCTTGATGCGCTCCTCCCACACCTCCTTGGGCTCGCCCATGGAGACCCACACGTCGGTGGCGACGAAGTCGGCCCCGCGCACTCCCTCCGCGAGGGACTCGGTGAGGGTGACGCGCGCGCCGCTGGCCCCGGCCAGCTCCCGCGCCCGGTCGACGATCTCCGGGGCGGGCCAGTAGCTCTTGGGCGCGACCAGGCGGACGTCCATGCCGAGCAGGGCGCCGGTGATCAGGTAGGAGTTGCCCATGTTGAAGCGGGCGTCGCCGAGGTAGGCGAAGGCGATCTCGTGCAGCGGCTTGGCGGTGTGCTCGGTCATCGTCAGAACGTCGGCGAGCATCTGGGTGGGGTGCCAGTCGTCGGTGAGCCCGTTGTAGACGGGGACACCGGCGTGGGCGGCCAGCTCCTCGACGGCGGCCTGACCGTCGCCCCGGAACTCGATCGCGTCGAACATCCGGCCGAGGACCCGGGCGGTGTCCTTCATCGACTCCTTGTGCCCGATCTGCGAACCGGACGGGTCGAGATACGTGGTCGAGGCGCCCTGGTCAGCGGCGGCGACCTCGAAGGCGCAGCGGGTGCGGGTCGAGGTCTTCTCGAAGATCAGCGCGATGTTCCTGCCGGTCAGGTACCGCGTCTCGGTCCCGGCCCGCTTCGCGGCCTTCAGCTCGGCGGCCAGCTCGATCAGACCGCGGAACTCCTCCCCGGTGAAGTCCAGCTCCTTGAGGAAGTGGCGGCCGGCGAGGGCGGTCGGGACTGTCGCCATGGGGGCGCTCCAACGGCTGAGGGACAGGACTCTGGAATTCTATACGACCCATAGAATTTCTATGCAACAGGTGGGCGAGCAGGTAGCGAGGGCCTGCCCGGGACGGGACGGCCGGGCGCCGAGACGCAGCGGCGGCCGGCCGCGGGGCGGAACCGCCGGGCCGGACGGAGCCCACGGCCGGTCGTGGCGTCAGACAGCCGGGCGCCGGGTCGCAGCGGCCGACACAGGGCGGGGCCCGGGCCGGGCGGAACCGCCGGCCCGGCGAGGCGCCAGGCAGCCGGGAGAGACGGCTGGGCGGCCTCCGGGCCGTGGCCGGGCGAGACGCCGGGCGGGCCAGGCCGCCGGGGAGGCCGGAGCATACCGCCGGGAAGCCGGGCGGAGCCACCACGGAGACCGCGGGGACACCGGAAGGCCGGGCAGCACCACCGGAGGCCGGCGGGGCCGGCGGGGGCCGGCTTTCCCTGGCGTCCGCCTGTCCCGCGCCGCGCCCCTCGGGTGAGGCCCGGCCCTCAGGCGGGACCCGGGCCGCCCACCGGGTCCCGTTCGACCGGGCAGCTCATGCAGCGGGGGCCGCCGCGGCCGCGGCCCAGCTCGCTGCCGGGGATCTCGATCACCTCGATGCCCTGCTTGCGCAGATGTGTGTTGGTGGTGGCGTTGCGCTCGTAGGCGACGACGACGCCCGGCTCGACGGCGAGGACGTTGCAGCCGTCGTCCCACTGCTCGCGTTCGGCCGCGTGCACGTCCTGGGTGGCGGTCAGCACCCGGATCTCGCTCAGCCCCAGCGCCGCGGCGATCGCCCGGTGCATGTGCTCCGGCGGATGGTCGGTGACCTTCAGCTCGTTGTCGGCGGAGCCCGGTTCGATCGTGTACGAGCGGAGCATGCCGAGCCCCGCGTACTGGGTGAAGGTGTCGCCGTCGACCATGGTCATCACCGTGTCGAGGTGCATGAACGCGCGCCGCTTCGGCATGTCCAGGGCGACGATGGTGCGGGCCGAACCGGCGGCGAACAGCTTGTTGGCGAGCATCTCCACGGCCTGCGGGGTGGTCCGCTCGCTCATCCCGATGAGCACGGCCCCGCTGCCGATGACCAGCACGTCGCCGCCCTCGATGGTGGACGGGTAGTCGGCCTGCCCCTCCGACCACACGTGGAACGGCTCGCTGCGGAAGAGCGGGTGGTAGCGGTAGATCGCCTCGAAGTGGACGGTCTCGCGCTGCCGGGCGGGCCAGCGCATCGCGTTGATGGAGACGCCGTCGTAGATCCAGGCGGAGGTGTCCCGGGTGAACAGGTGGTTGGGCAGCGGCCCGAGCAGGAAGTCGTCCAGCTCCATCACATGGAAGCGCACGGAGGCCGGCTCCGCGTGCGCCCGGAGGAACTCCCGCTTGGTCATGCCGCCGATCAGCGCCTCGGCCAGTTCCTGCGCCGGCAGGGTCTCGAAGGCGGCCCGCAGATGGTCGGTGGCGAGCGGGCCGTACTCCTTCTCGTCGAAGACGCGGTCCAGGACGAGCGACCGGGCCGACGGGTTCTCCATCGTCTCGGTCAGCAGATCACCGAACAGGTGCACGGCGACCCCGCGGTCGCGCAGCACGTCGGCGAACCCGTCGTGCTCGGCGCGCGCCCGGCGCACCCACAGCACGTCGTCGAAGAGAAGGGCGTCCTTGTTGCTGGGGGTGAGCCTTTTGAGCTCGAGATCGGGCCGGTGCAGGATGACGCGGCGCAGCCGCCCGGCCTCGGAGTCGACATGGAATCCCATGCCTCCATCCTGACCACCGAACCGGGACTTCACCCACCGCTTCCCGTTTCCGCTTCCCGGTGTTCCCCGCCCGGACGCCCGTACGGGTACGGAGGTCCGGGCGGGGTGCGGCCCGGCGGGGCCGCGGGCCGGGCTACAGACGGGGGTCCACCGGCTCCGACTCCAGGGCCAGTACGGCGAACACCGCCTCGTGCACGCGCCACAGCGGCTCGCCGTCGGCGAGGCGGGCCAGGGCCTCCGCGCCGAGGGCGAACTCGCGCAGCGCCAGCGACCGCTTGTGGTTCAGGAACCGCTGCCGCAGCCGGGCGAGGTTGTCCGGCCGGGTGTACTCGGGACCGTAGATGATCCGCAGGTACTCGCGGCCCCGGCACTTGATGCCCGGCTGGACCAGCCGGCCCTGCTCGGTGCGCACCAGCGCGCCCAGCGGCTTGACGACCATGCCCTCGCCGCCGCGCCCGGTCATCTCCAGCCACCAGTCGACGCCCGCGCGGACCGACTCCGCGTCCGCCGTGTCGACGTAGAGGCGGCGGGTGATCTGGAGCAGGCCGGTGGCGTCGTGGTCCACCAGCCGGTCGATCAGCGCCAGCTGCTCGTCGTGCGGGAGTTCCACGAGGCTGCGGCCCTGTGCGGCCAGGATCTGGAACGGCGCGAGACGCACGCCCTCCAGTCCCTCGGTGGTCCAGCAGTAGCGGCGGTAGGCGGCCGTGAACGCGGCGGCGTCCTCGGCGCGCTCCCGCTGGCGGGCCAGCAGCGCGGAGACGTCCACGCCCCGGGACGCCGCGGCCGTCAGAGCGGCCAGCGCGCCGGGGAGGGCCGCCCCGGCCGCCGCGCCCACCGCCGCGTACTGCCCGCGCAGCAGCCCGGCCGCCTTCAGCGACCACGGCATCAGCTCGGTGTCCAGCAGCAGCCAGTCGGTGCCCAGTTCCGTCCACAGTCCGGCGCCGGTCGCCGCCGTGCGCAGCCGGTCCAGGATCTCCTCGGTGACCTGGGGGTCGTCGAAGAAGGGACGGCCGGTGCGGGTGTAGAGCGAGCCCGTGGGGCCGTCCACGCCGAAGCGCCGGCGGGCGGCGTCGGCGTCCCGGCACACCAGGACCACCGCGCGCGAGCCCATGTGCTTCTCCTCGCACACCACCCGGGCGACGTCGTCCTCCCGGTACTGGGCGAACGCCTCTTGCGGATGCTCCAGATAACCGTCCACCGCCGAGGTGGCGGTCGGCGCCATGGTGGGCGGCAGGTACGGCAGCAACCGCGGGTCCACCGCGAACCGGCTGATCACCTCCAGGGCCGCCGCCGCGTTCTCCTCGCGCACGGCGACGCGGCCCGCGTGGCGGGTCTCCACCGCCCGGCGCCCGTGCACGTCGGCGAGGTCGAGCGGCCGTCCGTCCTGCCCGCCGGGCGCCTCGGTGCGCAGCGGCTTGACCGGCTCGTACCAGACCCGCTCGGCCGGTACGTCGACCAGCTCGCGCTCCGGCCAGCGCAGCGCGGTCAGCCTGCCGCCGAAGACGGCGCCGGTGTCCAGGCAGATCGTGTTGTTGAGCCAGGTGGCCTCCGGGACGGGGGTGTGGCCGTAGACCACGGCGGCCCGGCCGCGGTAGTCCTCCGCCCACGGATAGCGCACCGGCAGGCCGAACTCGTCGGTCTCGCCGGTGGTCTCGCCGTACAGCGCGTGCGAACGGACCCGGCCGGAGGTGCGGCCGTGGTACTTCTCCGGCAGACCGGCGTGGCAGACCACGAGACGGCCGCCGTCGAGGACGTAGTGGCTGACCAGGCCGTCGATGAACTCCCGTACCTCCTGCCGGAACTCCTCGCTCTCGCCGGCCATCTGCTCGACGGTCTCGGCCAGTCCGTGGGTGGGCTGGACGCTGCGGCCCTTGAGGTGGCGGCCGTACTTGTTCTCGTGGTTGCCCGGCACGCACAGCGCGTGGCCCGACTTGACCATCGCCATCACCCGGCGCAGCACGCCCGGCGAGTCGGGTCCGCGGTCGACCAGGTCGCCGACGAAGACGGCCGTACGGCCCTCGGGGTGCACCCCGTCGGCGTAGCCCAGCTTGCCGAGCAGCGCCTCCAGTTCGGCGGAGCAGCCGTGGATGTCGCCGATGATGTCGAACGGGCCGGTGAGGTGGGTGAGGTCGTTGAAGCGCTTCTCGGTGACGACGGTGGCGTGCTCCACCTCCTCGACGCCCCGGAGGACATGGACCTTGCGGAAGCCCTCGCGCTCCAAGTGACGCAGCGAGCGGCGCAGTTCGCGGACGTGCCGGTTGATCACCCGGCGGGGCATGCCGGCCCGGTCGGTGCGAGCCGCGTTGCGCTCGGCGCACACCTCCTCGGGCACGTCGAGCACGACGGCGATGGGCAGCACGTCGTACCGCCTGGCCAGCTCGATCAGCTGCTTGCGCGCGTCGGACTGCACGCTGGTGGCGTCGACCACGGTACGGCGGCCGGCGGCGAGACGCTTGCCGGCGATGTAGTGCAGCACGTCGAAGGCGTCGCGGCTGGCGCTCTGGTCGTTCTCGTCGTCGCTGACCAGACCGCGGCAGAAGTCCGAGGAGATGACCTCGGTGGGCTTGAAGTGGCGTCGGGCGAAGGTGGACTTGCCCGAGCCGGAGGCCCCGACGAGGACGACGAGGGACAGGTCGGTGACGGGCAGGACGCGCTCCCGCCGGGTGGTGGTGGTCTCGCTCATGCCGCCTTCGCCTCCTTCTCGCCCTCGCCGGTCGTGCCGGTCCCGTCGTTCTTGCCGGTCTCGCCGCTCCCGCCGGTCTTCTCGTGGCCGGCTGTGCGGGTGAACACGGCCATCTGGGTGGGCGGGCCCACCTCGGGGTCGTCGGGGCCGACCGGGGCGAAACCGACGGCGTAGCCGTGGCGTTCGGCGACGGCGTCCGCCCAGGCGCGGAACTCGGCGCGGGTCCACTCGAAGCGGTGGTCGCCGTGCCGGACGTGCCCGGCGGGCAGGGACTCCCAGCGGACGTTGTACTCGACGTTCGGGGTGGTCACGACGACCGTGCGGGGGCGGGCCGCGCCGAACACCGCGTACTCCAGGGCGGGCAGCCGGGGCAGGTCGAGGTGTTCGATCACCTCGCTGAGCACGGCCGCGTCGTACCCCTTGAGCCGCTTGTCGGTGTAGACGAGGGAGCCCTGAAGGAGCCTGACGCGCGCGGCCTGCCGCTCGCTCATGCGGTCGAGCTTCAGCCGCCGCCCGGCGATGGTGAGCGCCCGCACCGACACGTCGACGCCGACGACCTCGGTGTACCGCGCGTCCTTCAGCAGCGCCTGCACCAACTGGCCCTCGCCGCAGCCGAGGTCGAGCACCCGGGCCGCACCGGTCGCCGCCAGCGCGGCGGTGATCGCCTCGCGCCGCCGCACGGCGAGCGGGGTGGGCCGCTCCTCGGTCTCCGCCTCGTCCGCCACCGCGTTGTCGAGTTCGGCCACGTCGCTGTCGTCGGTCTCGGCGAGCCGGACCAGCTCCAGGCGCTCCATCGCCTGCCGGGTCAGCGACCAGCGGCGGGTCAGATAGCGGCTGGTGATCAGCTTCTGCTCCGGGTGGCCGGGCAGCCAGCCCTCGCCCACGCGCAGCAGCTTGTCCACCTCGTCGGAGGACACCCAGTAGTGCTTGGCGTCGTCGAGGACGGGGAGCAGGACGTACAGATGGCGCAGCGCCTCGGCCAGGGTCAGGGTCCCGGAGTCCAGGGTCAGCCGTACGTAGCGGGAGGGGCCCCACTCGGGGAAATCGGTGTCCAGCGGCACCGGTTCGGCGACGACCGCCCAGCCGAGCGGCGCGAAGAGCCGCTCGACGAGCGCGGGTCCGCCGCGAGCCGGCAGCGCGGGTATCTCGATGTGCAACGGCCTTGCTTGATCGGCGAGTTCGGGCCTGGCCCGGCACACTCCGCGGATCGCGCTGGAGAAGACGCCACTCAGCGCGACGGCGAGCAGCGAAGAGGCCGCGTAGGGGCGGTCGTTGACGTACTGCGCGAGCGCAGCGTCGGGGGCTCCGCCCCTGCCCTTGCCCCTGCCCCGCCGCACCAGGGCCACCGCGTCGACCTCCAGCAGCAGCGCCGCCGTGCAGCGCTGCTCGTCCGCCTCCGGGTAGAGGACGTGCGCCGTGCCGTAGGAGGTGGAGAACGCCTGCGCCTTGCCGGGATGCTTGTGCAGCAGGTAGCCGAGGTCGGTCGCCGGGCGTTCTGGTGTGCCGGTGGTGGTGATGGTCAGGAACATGCGGAGGGCCTCTCCGGCCGGTGGACGACGAATGGGTCGCCGTGCGCGCGAGAGCCCCCGAGAACACTGGCTCCGGGGGCTCGGCAGCACGACGCCTCCACCTTGGCACAGGGCTGCTGACCGGCGCGCTTGGTTTTCGGGCGGCCCTTCGAAGGGCCCGGCCCGGGCCGCCGTGGCGGCTACGACAACTGCGACTGCACCTGCGCGGAGATCAGTTCCAGGTGGTCGAGGTCGGCGAGGTCGAGGACCTGGAGGTAGATCCGCTGGGAGCCGATCTCGGCGTAGCGGCCGATCCTGTCGACGACCTCGGCCGGGGTGCCGGCCAGGCCGTTGGCGCGCAGCTCGTCCACCTCGCGGCCGATGGCGGCGGCCCGGCGGGCGATCTCCTGCTCGTCGCGGCCGACGCAGACGACCAGGGCGTTGGAGTAGACGAGGTCGTGGGGGTCGCGGCCGGCCTCCTGGGCGGCGGCCCGCACCCGGCCGAACTGCCGCTCACTGTCCTCGACCGAGGCGAACGGGATGTTGAACTCGTCGGCGTACTTGGCGGCGAGCCGCGGGGTGCGGGTCGCGCCGTGCCCGCCGATGAGAACCGGGATCTTGGCCTGCGCGGGCTTGGGCAGCGCGGGCGACTCGGCCAGCTGGTAGTAGGCGCCGCGGAAGTCGAAGGTCTTGCCGACCTCCGTCGCCCACAGCCCGGTGACGATGGCCAGTTGCTCCTCCAGGCGGGCGAACTTCTCCTTCGGGAAGGGGATGCCGTACGCCTTGTGCTCCTCCTCGAACCAGCCCGCTCCCAGGCCCAGTTCGACCCGGCCGCCGGACATCTGGTCGACCTGCGCGACCTGGATGGCGAGCACGCCGGGCAGCCGGAAGGTGCCGGCGGTCATCAGCGTGCCGAGGCGGATGCGCTTGGTCTCGCGGGCGAGGCCCGCGAGGGTGATCCAGGCGTCGGTGGGGCCGGGCAGGCCGTCGGTGTCGCCCATGCTGAGGTAGTGGTCCGAGCGGAAGAAGGCGTCGAACCCGAGGTCCTCGGTGGCCTTGGCCACGGTGAGCAGCGTGTCGTAGGTGGCCCCCTGCTGGGGCTCGGTGAAGATGCGGAGATCCATGTCTCCATCCTGCACCCCCCGGACCCGTGGCCCTTGCCGACGGGTCCGGGGGTCGGGGTGTTTCGGCTGGCGGGGGGTGGGGTGAGGGTGCGGGGGCAGGGGCTGCGGGTCGGGGACGGGGGCCGCGACGGGCGGTCGGCGACGGCGTGGCGGCCGGTCGCCGGCGGGCAGGGTGGACGGTCGGCGGCATGGCGGGTGGTCGGCGACGGTCGCGGCGCCGGCGAGCGCGGTGACGGTGGTGTGCGGCCGGCTCGGCGCGGCCGTCGTCGGCATTCCGGCCGGTGTGGTCATCGGCACGCCGCTGCGGCCGGCCTCGCTGTCCTGAGGGGGCGGCGGCTGCCGGCCCACCGCGAGTGGCGGCCGCGGGGCACCCGGGGCGGGGACGGCTGAGGCGCACGGACACGCGTCCGTCGGACCCGCGCGGACGGCTCGGCCGCCGTCAGGGCCGACGGGACCGCCTCGTCAGCCCGGCTCGCGCTCCGGCAGGGCCGACTCGTCACGCGCCGCCAGCTTCCGCAGCATCTCGCGGACCCGGTCGCGCGACTCGTCGGCCGCGTCGATGGCCTCCACGCACTGCCAGTACGTCCGCTCGTCCACGGCCGAGCCGGCGACACCGACCAGGGCGATGCCGACCTCGCCGAGCAGACCGCCGAGGCTGAGCAACGTCCGGCGGGCGTCGCTCAGTTCGGTGAGCTGAGCGGCCAGCAGATCGTCCGGCTCCAGGTCCGGTGTGTCCAGGACTCCGCAGCCCCGGCCCGCCAGTTCGGTCAACCCCAGTGCCTCCCCGCGCAGTTCGGGTGGCCCGGAAACCGCCAGCCGACTGCCGATCGCCTGTGCCAGGGCCTGCGCCTGCCACACCTCCGTGAGGATGGCGGCGGCGTCGTCGCTCCCCGCCAGGCCACGCCTGCTCGCCAGGATGAGCCGCACCGCGTCCATGCGCTGCCCCCGTCTCTCCCGACATGCTCCTCGCACGTCAGCCCGAACTCCCATGTTCAGTTCACTACCCAGAGTGAGGGCGACTGAGCCGAAAAGCCAGAGCAAGACGGAAATTCATGGACAACAAATCGGTTTCGACTCAGTAAATGACTACCCACTGTGACAGAGATGGGGTAGCCACTGTTCCCCACACCTCTCCGGGCAGGCCGAAACCGGCCCGTACCGGACGTCCGGGCCGCCGGCCGGTGCGGCGGGCCGCTACGCTCCCTCGCCCGGTTCGGACCGTTCACCGGAGGCCGGACGCCCACCCGGGGCGGGGCCTGTGCCCCGCCCCGGACCGGCGGACCGGGGCGGGAACCGCTGTTCGTTCCGGTCGATCTTCGCGGACAGGGCCGCCAGGAGGTCGATGTCGAGGACCTCGCACAGCTGGAGCAGGTAGGCGAGGACGTCGGCGACCTCGTCGCGGACGCGGAACGCCGTGTCCGGATCCGCCATGACCCGCGTCGACTCCTCCGGAGTGAGCCACTGGAAGATCTCCACCAGCTCGGAGGCCTCGACGCTGAGCGCGGCGACCAGGTTCTTCGGGGTGTGGTACGGCCGCCAGTCGCGGGCGGCGGCGAACTCGACCAGCCTGCGCCGCAGCGCCGCCAGGTCAGGCGGGGCGGCGGAGCCTGCGGAGGCTGGGTCGTGGTGATCGGTCACGGCACCAGGTCTACCACCCGCGCCGAGGGCTCCTCGCCCAGGAGGCCCCCGTCGCTCACCGCCCCGGCCAGCCGGATGTGCCCCCGCTCGCACATCCGCGCGGCCAGCTCCAGCAGGGCGGCCCGCTGGCGCGGGTCCAGGCCCAGGTCGAGACCGTCGACCAGGACCGTGAGTGTCTGGAGTGCCTCCGGCACCTCGCCCGCCGGATCGACCTCCAGCACCCCGGGCCCGGTCAGCAGCACCAACGCCAGCGCCGCGTACCGCAGTTCGCCGTCGCCCAGCCGTTCGAACCCGGTGCGCGTCCCGTCCCCGCGGTCCAGCACCGCCCGTACCCGCCCCTCGCCCGCCGGGTCGGCGTAGACATCGGCCACCGGCCCGGCGCAGCCGGCGCGCACCGCCTCCACCAGCAGCGCGTGCCGCCGCCCGCACTCGGCGCGGGTGCGCCACAGCACGGCGGCGAGGTTGTCGCAGCCGCGCGTCAGCCGCCCGGCGTCCACGGGAGCGGGCGCGCGCATCCGTCCGGGGCGCGGCGCACAGACGTACAGCGACCGCAGGGCGACGACCGCCTGCTCGGCCGCGGCGAGGACCTGCCGCTGCCCCTCGGTGCGTCCGGCCACCCGCAGCGGCAGCAGCGCGGTGCCGAGCCGGTCGTCGGGCAGCGCCGCACGGGTCACCGCCGCCGGCCCGCCGGTGTACCAGGACGCCTCGACCGTCCGCCGCCCCGGATCGCGCAGCGCGGTCTCCAGCAGGACGAGCCCGCCGGCGCTCAGCCGCTCCCCCACCACCCGAAGTGTCGGCTCCGCCTGGACGGCGAGGTCCAGCCGCACCGGTCCCCTGGGGCCGTCGACCGTACAGCCGATACGGAAGCCGCGGCGGCGCTGGGCGTCGGGCCGGGCCCCTTCGGGTACGCAGGCCGACGGATCGGGGAACACCTCGTCCAGCGCGGCCCCGCCGGCCAGCCGGGCCAGCGCCTCGTACGCGCGCAGCGCGGCGGTCTTGCCCGACCCGCTGGGCCCGGCCAGCAGGGTGAGCGGGCCGAACGGGACACGGAGCCCGCGGTGACGGGCGAAGGCGGACAGCCGCAGTTCCGTGACGCACGCCCGCTCCGGCCGGGACGCATTCGAAGACGAAGACGACGGCGCGGACGAGTCCGAGGGGCGGGGCGGGGACTGGTCCGGGGAGCGGAGCGGGGACGGCATGGTCGGGGAGGCGGGCGTGGCGGGCGCCGGGAACGCGGTCATGTCCGGACCGTAGGGCCCCGCGACCAGGGCGAACCGTTCCGCCCGGACCGCCTTCCCACGATCGGGGGACGGTCCCGAGTCCGGCCGCGTCAGCGGGACTTGACGACGCGGTCCCCGGCGGACCGGTCTCGGCCCCGCCGGGCCGGGCTCACAGGCCGGGGACGGCGGCGCTCTCCATCAGCCCGCTCACCTCGGTGCCGGGCGGGGTCAGCAGGAAGACGTTGCGGTCGACCCGGTGCATCCCGCTCGCCAGGCCGAACACCACGCCCGTGCTGAAGTCCAGGATGCGTTTGGCGACCTCGCCCTCGGCTCCCGTGAGGTCCAGCAGCACCGGAATCCCCGCCATCAGCGTCTCGGCGACGTCGCGCGCGTCGGCGAACACGTTGACCCGGAGGACGACGAAGCGGCGGCGCATCTCCGTCGCCGCTTCCGGCAGGGCGCGGTGGTCCACCGCGGACGGCCATGAGTCGCGGCCGCGCAGCGGCACGACCTGGGCGAGCCCTTCCCACTGTTCGTCGGTGACATCGTGGCTGTTCACCGGCTCCCCCCGATCTGCCTCGCACTCATCGCCTGCACCAGCCAATTCTTACGCCATGTCACCTGTTCGGCCCAACAGCGACACGTTGGGCGACGAACACGAGGCGAACGTCACGCCCGCCCCCGGACGCCTGCCCCGTCCCCCGGAGGCCATCCCCGCCCCCGGCGAATCGGGCCGCCCCACGGACGGGCCGGCCGCCGCACGCAGGGGCGGCCCGCGGAGGAGGGGCGGCCCGCGGAGGAGGGGCGGCCCCCGGAGGAGGGACGGCCCGCGGACGGAGGTGGCGGGCCACGGGTCCGGTGGGGCGGCAAGGGGTGCGGGCGGGAGCCGGATGCGGGTGCGGAGATAATCCGTGGGTGAGTCCCCTTCGTCTGCCCGCCCGCCCTGCTCGTCCCCCTCGCCCCGCGTGGGCGGGCCGCAACTACACACTGCTGACGGCCGCCGCCGTCGTCTCCGGGCTCGGCAGTTCCGGTGCGCTGGTGGCGGGGGCCTTCGCGGTGCTCGCCGTCGGGGGCTCGGCGACCGACGTGGGACTGGTGGCGGCCGCGCGGACGGTGCCGCTGATCGTGTTCCTGCTGGTCGGCGGCGCGCTGGCGGACCGGCTGCCCCGGCACCGGGTGATGGTCGCGGCCAACGCGCTCAACTGCGTCTCGCAGGCCGTGTTCGCCGTGCTGGTGCTGAGCGGTTCGGCACAGGTGTGGCAGATGGCGGCGCTGTCCGCGCTGGGCGGCACCGGTCAGGCGTTCTTCTCCCCCGCCGCCGAGGGGATGGTGCTGTCCACGGTCTCCGGGAGCCGGTCGGGGCGTGCCTTCGCCGTCTTCCGGATGGGTGTGAACGGCGCGGGCATCCTCGGCACCGGGCTCGGCGGCGCGCTGGTCGCGGTGGCCGGGCCGGGCTGGGTGCTGGCGATCGACGCGGCGGCCTTCGCGGTGGCGGGCGCGCTGCGCGCCTTCCTCGACGTGCGCGGGATGCCCGAGCGGCGGGGCGGCGCCGGGCTGCTCGCGGATCTGCGGGACGGCTGGCGCGAGGTGGTCGGCCGGCCCTGGCTGTGGTCGATCGTGCTCCAGTTCTCCGTGGTGAACGCGGTGGTCGCGGCGGCCGAGACGGTCTACGGCCCGCTGGTCGCGCGGGAGCGGCTGGGTGGACCGCAGCCCTGGGGGCTCGCGCTGTCCGCCTTCGGGGTGGGCACGGTGCTCGGCGGGCTGCTGATGACCCGCTGGGCGCCTCGGCGGCTGCTGCTGGTGGGGGTGCTCGCGGTGCTGCCGCTGGCGCTGCCGTCCGCCGCGCTGGCCGTGCCGGTGCCGGCGCCCGCGCTGGTGGCGGTGATGCTGGCGACCGGGGTGAGCGTCGAGGTGTTCGCGGTGGCGTGGATGTCGGCGCTGCACCAGGAGGTGCCGCAGGAGAAGTTCTCCCGGGTGTCGTCGTACGACTGGCTGGGCTCGATCTCGATGGTGCCGCTGGCGACGGCGGCGGCCGGCCCGGTGCAGAACGCGGTGGGCCGCCCGGCCGCGCTGTGGGGCTGCTCGGCGCTGGTGCTGCTGCTGACGCTGGCCGTGCTGTGCGTCCCGGACGTACGCCGCCTGACCCGCCGTTCGGAACCGGCGAGGGCCGGGGACGGCACGGGGGCGGTCGCGGAGGCGGAGGCGGAGGCGACGGAGTCGGGCGGTCCGGTCGCGTCCGTGTGACCCGGCGGGCGGAGGACACGTGTGACGCGGGGGCCGGGACCGCGGCGGCACAGGTGCGTGTGCCGTCGGGGCGGCCGGGTCACACGTGGGTGTGTTCCGCGCCTGGCACGGGTGTGCCCGGGCGGTCGGGCCGTACGAGTGCGTTCGTGTCCGTGCTTCCTCCTCGTACGGCCGAGGCGCGCGCAGCCCCCGCCGTAGCCGGGGCTGCGCGTCGTGAAGGCGGGCGGGCCGGGCGGGTGACCGCTCAGGGGGCGGGTTGCCGGACCGGCGGCCGGTTCAGTCGGAGGTGAGGAGCTTCAGTTCGGGATGGGCGGTGCCGCCGTCGATGGCGGTGGAGGAGATGTGCGACATCACGCGGTCGTCCACCGGGTCGTTCGCCGGGTCGTCGTGCACGACGAGGTGCTCGTACGTCGTGGCGCGCTGCGCGGGGACGCGGCCGGCCCGGCGGATCAGCTCGATGATCTCCATACGGTTGGAGCGGTGCCTGGCCCCGGCGGAGGAGACGACGTTCTCCTCCAGCATGACCGAGCCGAGGTCGTCCGCGCCGTAGTGCAGCGTGAGCTGGCCGACCTCCTTGCCGGT